>JAZUGQ010000015.1:0-29344 GCA_045641285.1 Lachnospiraceae bacterium | reverse complement strand
AATAACCATTGCATTTGGAATGCTTTGATTATAACACTTTTTTTAAAAAGGTGATACCTAAATTTGGCCTCCAGAAGGCTCATAATTCGATTTTATGTTATTAGGCGGTGTTTCAGTAGGGTATTAGTTTTTCATTCAAGGCAAATGTACCAAATCCGGAGAGATCATTTCGGCAGTATGGCAAAAACAGGCGGGCATCCCGACGGAATACGGAACCGAACGGTCAAAATACGGAGTCGCATTTTGGTCAGACTGCGAATGGATTTCCGGAGTTTATATGGTACAATAGAGTTGCATGCGGAAAGGAAACGGAAGATTTCCGTTAACTTTATGTTGACAACAGAAAGAAAAGAGTATAATATAAAAACAGAACAAATGTTCGGAAAGGCGGAATTACCGAGATGGCTAGCGAAGAGAAGTTAAAAGCATTGGAATCGGCATTGTCTGAGATTAAGAAAGCATATGGACAGGGGGCTGTTATGAAGCTGGGAGACAGCGGAACGGCCATGAACGTGGAAGCGGTATCGACCGGTTCCATGAGTCTTGATATAGCATTGGGAATCGGAGGATTCCCGAAAGGACGTGTGATAGAGATTTACGGACCGGAATCCAGCGGTAAGACTACGGTTGCGCTGCATGCGGTTGCCGAAGTACAGAAGAGAGGCGGCATCGCAGGATTTATTGATGCGGAACATGCTTTGGACCCTGTGTATGCGGCAGGAATCGGCGTCGATGTGGATAATCTGTACATTTCCCAGCCGGATAACGGAGAACAGGCACTGGAGATTGCGGAGACACTGGTGCGTTCCGGTGCGGTGGATATTGTGATTATCGACTCGGTTGCCGCGTTGGTTCCGAAGGCGGAAATCGACGGTGATATGGGGGATTCCCATGTAGGACAGCAGGCAAGACTGATGTCACAGGCTCTTCGCAAGATGACTCCGATTATCAGCCATACGAATTGCATTGTGATTTTTATCAATCAGCTGCGTGAGAAAATAGGTGTTATGTTCGGCAATCCGGAGACTACGACAGGCGGACGTGCACTGAAATTCTATTCCTCGGTACGTCTGGATGTACGCCGGATTGAATCGCTGAAAATCGGCGGGGATGTTGTCGGTAACAGAACCCGGGTTAAGGTTGTCAAGAATAAAGTCGCACCTCCGTTTAAAGAAGCAGAGTTTGATATTGTTTTCGGTCAGGGAATTTCCAAAGAGGGCGATGTTTTGGATTTGGCATGCGAACACGGCATTGTGAATAAGAGCGGTGCATGGTTTGCTTATTTGGGCGAGAAGATCGGACAGGGACGCGAGAATGCAAAACAGTATTTGCGTGAGAACCCGGATGTCATGGAAGAAATTGCCGCCAAGATTCGCGAAACGGTATTGGAGAAGACGGAAGAAGCGTAAACCGGGGAATGCATGGTCGGAAGCCTGGCCCGGAGAATGCATGGCCGGAAGAACAGGCCGGAAGAATGTATGACCGGAAGTGAAATAAGCCGTAAAGGAATGAATCGGAAAGCATGATAATTACAGATATTGTCCCGAAAGGAAAACGGCAATCGGTGATTTGGATTGACGGACAGCCGGCGGGATTCCTGGATAACAGAGATATCACGTTTTATAATCTTCGGCAGGATGAAGAACTGAATCCCGTTATATGGGAGAAAATCGAGAAGGAACTCATCCTTCCGAGAGGAAAACGGAAAGCAATCGAGCTTTTGGAATTTCAGGACAGAACAACAAAAGAACTGCATGATAAGCTGACGCTTACCGGATATACGGAGCAGCAAACGTGGGAGATTCTTGCATATGTGGTATCGCTGCATTATATTGACGAACAGAGATATGCGGAAAGCTATATGAGATCTCACGGAAAGAGCAAGAGCCGGCGGGAGATGAAGCAGGTATTGCTGATGAAAGGGGTTCCGGAGGAACTGATTGAAGCGGCGTATGAGAATTACCGTGCGGATTGCCGGGAAGAATTACGGTATCATAACATTCTGGCCGGTAATGAGGATGACGAGAATGCGGAGTATGATGATCCGGAACAGGCCGCAGTCAGAAAGCAGATTCAGAAGAAATTTCCGGATGGCAGTATTTCGGCTTCGAAAGCAGAAAAACTGTATGCGTCACTCATGCGAAAAGGCTTTTCATACGACGCGATTCGTTCTGTCATGAGCGAATATCATATAACCGAAGAAGAACAGTAGATGAGAGCGGCTGCCTGGTTTGGGCAGCCGCTTTTTTGCTGTCGCGACGCAAAAGCGACGCCGCATATCGCAAGCAATAAGCGATTTTCTGTGAGGGGTTGAAGAGAATACCGGGGAATCGAAAGTTTGTGTTGCATTTTAAGAGGGGGTACTATATAATGATATTTGGTGCAATTTGGTTTGCCAAAAATAACCAAAGATATCTGTACGTCTGACAAAGGTGACAGGAAGTATTCCGAACGGTTGGTTCGGGCATCCGGCAACGGCTTTGAACAGGCGGACAGTTACAATTATATCTAATGGAGGGCTGAACATGAGTAGTACAGCAAAATTGTCTGCAAGGGAACGAATCGAAACCTTGCTGGACGACAACAGTTTTGTTGAAATCGGCGCACTTGTGACCAAGCGCAGCACGGATTTCAATATGCAGCAGACAGATGCTCCCGGTGACGGTGTTATTACCGGCTACGGCGTAATTGACGGACGTCTTGTTTACGTTTACAGTCAGGATGCTGCAGTTTTGAACGGTACCCTTGGAGAGATGCACGCAAAGAAAATTGCAAACATTTATCGTCTTGCAATGAAGACCGGAGCTCCTGTAATCGGTCTTGTTGACTGTGCAGGTATGCGCCTTCAGGAAGGTTCCGATGCATTGGCAGGCTTTGGCCGTCTGTACAAGACAATGGCGATGGCATCCGGTGTAATTCCTCAGATTACCGCTATTTTCGGTAATTGCGGCGGCGGACTTGCAGTACTTGCTGCCATGAGTGATTTTGTTGTAATGGAAGAGAAGAATGCGAAGCTCTTCGTCAATGCTCCGAATGCCGTTACCGGCAACAACGAGAGCAAGAAGGATACCGCTGCAGCAAAGTATATGGCTGCTACCGGTGTTGTTGATATGGTAAACGAGACCGAGGAAGACGTTCTCGGTGATGTACGTGATCTTGTTTCCGTATTGCCTTCCAACAATGAAGATGATGATGAGATTATGTGCGAGGATGATTTGAATCGTGCCATGAACGATTTCGCATCCGAAATCGCAGATCCTGCAGTTGCTCTTCGCGACCTTTCCGATTCCGGCGTTTTCGTGGAAATCAAGCCGGATTATGCACCGGAAATGGTAACCGGATTCATTAAGCTGAACGGTGCTACCGTCGGTGTCATTGCAAACCGTTCCGTAAAATTCGATGCTGAGGGCAAGAAGGCTGCTTCTTATGAAGCCGTTCTGACAACGGCCGGCTGCTATAAGGCAGAGGCTCTTGTTAAGTTCTGTGATGCGTTCGGCATTTCGGTACTGACTCTGACGAATGTAACCGGATATTCCGGAAAAGAATCGGAGAACAAGTCCATTTCCATCGCTGCAGGCAAGTTGTCCTACGCATTGGCAAGCGCTACGGTTCCGAAGATCAACGTTGTAACCGGTAAGGCATACGGCAGCGCTTATATTGCAATGAACTCCAAATCCCTCGGTGCCGATCTTGAATTCGCATTGGAAGGAACGGAAATCGGTGCAATGGATGCCGGTTTGGCAGCACAGATTGTATATGCCGATGAGATTGCGGCAGCAGCAGACAAGAGCGCTGCAATGAAGGACAAGGAAGCGTTGTATCGGTATACTTACAATACCTGCGAGAGTGCTGCAAAGCGCGGCTACGTAGATGCGATTATCGCTGCCGATGAAATTCGTGCACAGGTTATTTATGCATTTGAAATGCTTTGCACAAAGCGGGAACTTCGTCCGTCCAAAAAGCACGGCACGGTTTAATCAAGGAGGTACACTATGACGGGATTACTGTTCGCGGTTACCGGTGACGTTGTTACAAGAGCACTGGAAAACACCGCCATGGGTATTCTGATCGTATTTTTCATGCTTCTGGTAATCAGCTATGTAATTGATTTGCTGAAGCTTGTCAATAAATTCGGTGCTTCCGAAAAGAAGACGGAAACGGTTGCTCCGGCTCCGGCGCCCGTAGAACCGGATACCACGGATGATACCGAACTGGTAGCGGTTATTACCGCAGCGATCTATGAATACGAGAAGGCATTGGGAAATGACGTTCAGCCCGGTGGATTGGTTGTTCGTTCCATTCGCAAAATCAATAAATCAAAATGGCAGAAGGCCTGAATCAGGAGGATATTATGAAGAACTATACAATTACGGTAAATGGCAATGTATATGAAGTCAGTGTAGAAGAGAATGGTGCTGACGGTGTCGTTGCAGCTCCTGCTGCAGCTCCGAAGGCAGCAGCTCCGAAGGTTGCAGCAAAGGCTGCACCCGCAGGCGCTCAGGGCGCAGTTAAGGTAAACGCTCCGATGCCCGGCAAGATTCTGAAGGTTGTTGCAGCAGCCGGCGCAGCTGTAAAGAAGGGTGATGTTATCGTTGTTCTGGAAGCAATGAAGATGGAAAATGATATTGTTGCTCCTCAGGACGGTACTGTAGCAGGCATCAATGTTACGGTTGGTCAGAACGTTGAATCCGGTGAAGTTCTTGCAACAATGAACTAATCTGAAGAACAGGTTACGGTTTAGGTTGTTACATTATTTATCGGAGGTTAACGTATATGGATTATATTTTGGATACATTGGGAAACCTGGCGAAGTCAACCGCATTTGCATCCCTTTCCTGGGGCAATCTGCTGATGATCGGTGTCGCTCTGTTTTTCATGTATTTGGCAATTAAGAAAGATTATGAACCTCTGCTGCTCGTGCCGATTTCCTTCGGTATGCTGTTGGTTAATATGTATCCGTCCATTATGGCGGAACCGATTGACCATATATACACGTTCTATGATAAGGACGGTGGCAAGATCGCATCGGTCAACTCCAAGGACGAGGTTGAATTCTTTCAGTATGATGAAGACAAATTAACGTACTACATGGTAGATTACGATACTTATAGTGAGATTATGCAGTATGGACTGGCAGAAAACTTTGTAGATGCAGTCCAAAAAGCGGATGTCAGTAAACAGAATTTGTCCGACGATGAACTGTTTGAAAAGACAATCATTAAGATGTACATGAATGATGCCCAAGAAACGGTCCTTCAGTACGTTAAGTATGAGGGAAAAGTTTCTGACTTCGTTTGCAAAGACAGTGTTAAGACGGAAGATACGAAGCAGGCCGGCGGTTTGCTGTTCTATTTCTTCCAGCTGGATGAATGGGCAATTCTTCCGTGCCTCATTTTCATGGGTGTCGGTGCAATGACTGACTTTGGTCCGTTGATTGCAAATCCGAGAAGCTTCCTGCTCGGTGCAGCAGCTCAGCTCGGTATTTTCTGCGCATATCTGATGGCAATCTTTATGGGATTCCCCGACAAGGCGGCAGCAGCCATTTCCATTATCGGTGGTGCTGACGGTCCGACGTCGATTTTCCTGGCCGGTAAACTCGGACAGACGAAGTACATGGGTGCGATTGCGGTTGCCGCATATTCCTACATGTCCCTTGTTCCGATTATCCAGCCGCCTATTATGAAGCTCTTTACGACGGAAGCGGAACGTAAAATCAAGATGGAACAGCTTCGTCCGGTTTCCAAGCTGGAGAAGATTCTCTTCCCGATTATTGTAACGCTCGTTGTTGTTTCCGTTCTTCCCGATACCGCACCGCTTGTAGGCTGCTTGATGCTCGGTAACCTGTTCCGCGAGTCCGGTGTTGTACGTCAGCTGCAGGAAACTGCTTCCAATGCAATGATGTATATCGTAGTTATCGTTTTGGGAACCTCTGTCGGTGCAACCACCAGTGCAGAAGCATTCCTGAAGTTTGATACCCTGAAGATTGTTGCACTTGGTCTGATTGCGTTTGCAGTCGGTACGACCGGCGGTGTTCTGTTCGGTAAGATTATGTGCAAGGCAACACACGGTAAGGTAAATCCGTTGATCGGTTCGGCCGGTGTTTCTGCGGTTCCTATGGCTGCCCGTGTTTCTCAGAAGGTCGGTTCCGAGGCAGATCCGACGAACTTCCTGCTGATGCATGCGATGGGCCCGAACGTAGCAGGTGTTATCGGTACGGCCGTTGCTGCCGGTGTTTTCATGGCAGTATTCGGAGTCTAATGAATAATCATGTCGGGGCCCGTTTGGACGGGCTCCGGCAGTAAGATCGAAGGATCAAATAAATGCATCGTAAAGATGCTGAATGGAGGAAATTTATGGCAGAACAGGTTAAAAAACCGTTGAAGATTACAGAGACGATTCTGCGAGACGCACATCAGTCTCTGATTGCAACCAGAATGCCTACGGAACTGATGCTCCCGATTATTGAGAAAATGGACAAGGTCGGATATCACTCCGTTGAGTGCTGGGGTGGTGCAACATTTGATGCTTGTCTTCGTTTCCTGAAGGAAGATCCGTGGGATCGTCTTCGTAAGCTGAGAGACGGCTTCAAGAACACAAAACTGCAGATGCTGTTCCGTGGACAGAATATTCTCGGATACAACCATTATGCAGATGATGTTGTAGAGTATTTTGTACAGAAATCCGTCGGTAACGGTATGGATATCATCCGTATTTTCGACTGTCTGAACGACCTTCGCAACCTTGAAACAGCAGTCAAGGCAACCAAGAAGGAAGGCGGTCATGCACAGATCGCATTGTCTTATACATTGGGCGATGCATATACCCTGGAATACTGGGAAAAGACCGCAAAGAGAATTGAGGAAATGGGAGCGGATTCCATTTGTATCAAGGATATGGCAGGTCTTTTGGTTCCGTATCAGGCAACCGAGCTTGTAACCGCATTGAAGAACGGAAGCAGCCTTCCGATTCAGCTGCATACCCATTACACATCCGGCGTTGCTTCCATGACCTACATGAAGGCTGTTGAAGCAGGCTGCGATGTCATTGACTGTGCAATGTCTCCTTTGGCACTCGGTACCAGCCAGCCGGCAACCGAAGTTATGGTTGAGACCTTTAAGGGAACTCCGTATGATACCGGTCTGGATCAGACTCTGTTGTCCGAAATCGCAGAGCATTTCCGTCCTTATCGTGAGGAGTGTCTGAAGAGCGGTCTGTTGAACCCGAAGGTTCTCGGTGTAAACATCAACACGCTTCGTTATCAGGTTCCCGGCGGTATGCTCAGTAATCTGGTTTCCCAGTTGAAGGAAGCAGGTGCTGAGGACAAGTTCGAGGCTGTATTGGAAGAAGTTCCGAGAGTACGTAAGGACTTCGGTGAGCCTCCGTTGGTTACCCCGTCCTCTCAGATTGTCGGTACTCAGGCTGTATTGAACGTATTGCAGGGTGAGCGCTACAAGATGGTAACAAAGGAATCCAAGAAGATTCTGTCCGGTGAATTCGGTCAGACCATTAAGCCCTTCAATAAGGAAGTTCAGAAGAAGTGCATCGGCGATGTAACACCGATTACCTGCAGACCTGCAGATTTGATTGAGCCGCAGCTTCCGAAGTTCCGTGAAGAGTGCAAGCAGTGGGTAAAGCAGGAAGAGGATGTTCTGTCCTATGCATTGTTCCCGCAGGTTGCTACGGAATTCTTCAAATACCGTCAGGCACAGGAAACTAAGGTTGACGTAACCAAGGCGGATGCCGCAACAAAGTCATACCCGGTATAACAGAATGAAACCGGCCACCTCAAAGGGAAACTGATGAGGTGGCCGTTTTTGCTTTATAGGAAGCTACGTCCTATAAAGCAAAAACGCTCCGCGAGGATGCGTACGCTTTTTGCAGCGGTGTTTTGTCGCGATGCGATGCAAAAACGGCGCAGCATGTCGCAAGCGGCATGTTTTTTGACAATACGGATTACGGAGGAAGTATGGAAGTATATCTGGACAATGCATCCACGATGCCGGTTCGACCGGAGGTCATCGAAGCCATGAAACCGTACTGGACGGACCGGTACGGGAATCCGTCCAGCCTGCATGAGCAGGGCTTGGAAGCCAAGAAAGCGATTGCCGGTGCCCGTCAGGTCATTGCCGGGGAAATCGGCTGTCATCCGAATGAAATCGTATTCACATCCGGCGGGACCGAAGGGGACAACCTTGCCGTTAAGGGCTTTGCATTTGCCAACAGGGCGAAAGGAAATCATATTATCACGACGGCAACGGAACACCATGCGGTTTTGGAATCGTTACGGTGGCTGAAGGAATTCGGATTTGAGGTGACGGTGCTCGAAACGGACCGAAACGGTGTGGTTACGCCGGACCGGGTGGAACAGGCCATTCGCCCGAATACCATACTGGCGGCGATTCAGTATGCCAATAATGAAATCGGAACCGTTCAGCCCATTGCAGACATCGGAAACTGTCTGGACGCACACGACATCGCATTGTTTACGGATGCGGTCCAGGTCGTCGGGCATCGTCCGATATCGGTGTCCGAAAGTCATTTTACCATGATGTCGTCGGCGGCTCACAAGTTCGGAGGGGTGAAAGGAACCGGATTTCTGTACGTTCGGGAAGGAACCCGGATGACTCCGATACTCCATGGAGGACCGCAGGAAATGAAGCTTCGTGCGGGGACCGAAAATGTTCCGGGAATTGTCGGAATGGCTGCGGCACTCGTATGTAGCAACCGGGAGGCCGCCGAGAGGACAGCCCGTATCGCACGGCTTCGCGACCGGTTACAGGCAGGCATTTGCAACGGCCTTGAGGATGTTTTGGTCAATGCCGGCGAGGTCGAGAGACTGCCGGGAACGCTGAACGTGTCGGTAAAGGGAGTGGAAGCGGCTTCGGTTCTTGTATATCTGGATTTGGCCGGAATTTGCTGCTCCGGCGGTTCGGCCTGTACCTCCGCGTCCGGCGAAGTATCGCATGTCCTGCAGGCAATCGGCGTACCGGAAGAGTATATTCGCGGTTCCGTCCGATTTACCGTATCGGACACCGTTCGGGAAGAGGACATCGATCGCGTAATCCGCATTTTTACGGATACCGTCAAGCGACTGAGAGGATAGAAACGGCCCGACAATCCGCATTTTATCGAAAACCGTCGGGCAACTTGGAGAAAAGAAAAATGCCGAAAGGACGCCATACGGTCCTGTTCGGCATGCAATTCGGATGAGTCATTTTACAGAGCGTGAAGCTCCGGCTTGCGGTCTTTAAATGTCGCATATTCCCGGAACCCGAGAGCACGAAGCAAATCGGCAATCCGGTCAAAATCGGCGGCAATATCCTCCGGGCGGTGTGCATCGGAACCGATGGTCAGCAGACGACCTCCCAGTTCGTAATACCGGTGCAGAATCGAAGCACCGGGGTTGGGCATGCAAAAGCCGGAACGAAGCGCATTGGAGTTGACCTCGAGCCCAATGTCCTTACGAATCAGCGTACGGAGTACCGATTCGATTCGATCGGCGAATTTCCATATATTGGCGTATCGGCCGTTCGGAACATATCGCAGGATGTAATCCAAATGCCCGCATACCTGAAATCCGTTGTAGTGCCGGACATTAAAGTCCAGCGCATCCAGATAGCGCCCGGTTACGTCATCGGGTGAGAGAGTGTTCCAAATGTCCGGATAATACGGATCGACATGGCAGATGCAGTGCGTGGATCCGATGGCAAAATCAAACGGATACTCCCGAAGAAGCGTTTCGTACCGTTCGGTTACGGGGGCTACCAAATCCGGTTCGTTCCGAAGCCCGAGTTCGATACCGATCCGAAGGTCGAGCGTTCCGTGAAAGCGTTCGCGCAGCCCGTTCAACTCGGCAAAATATCGGTCCGGGTCAAACACAAACAGGTCTTCTCCGTCCGGAAAGCGCCAGTCCATATGATCGGTTATGCAATAGGTCGTCAGCCCCAGTTCCACGGCCCGATTCAGCATGTCGATCGGCGAGGATTCACTGTCTGTGGAAAATGAGGTATGAGTATGAAAATCGGCAGTAATCATGTTAACGTCCTTCCTGACAGAGCAGTTCCGGGTGTTCCGCCGGAACGGCCATCAAAGAATAATTGGTGTGGTACACGACAAATCCGGGTTTCCCCCCGGGTATTTTTTTGACATGTTTTTTCTCGATGTAATCGACCTCCGCTTTGTCGGAATTGCGGTTCTTCGAGTAAAATGCGGCGAGCGAGCCGGCCAGCTCGAACACGGAATCCGGCACCGTTGCACCGCCGGAACGGAGAATGACGTGGGAACCGGGAACCCCTTTGGCATGAAACCACCAGTCGTTTCCCGTGGCAAAACGGTGGGTCAGTTCCTCATTTTGATAATTGTTCTTACCGACGTAAATGTCGAAACCGTCTGCCGTCCGATAGTGGTACGGATGGCTCTTGGCAATCCGCTTATCGCCTTTTTTGTCACCGCTCTTATGGCGCAAATAGCCGGAATCGGTCAGCTCCCTTCGGATATCGGCCAAATCCGCTTCGTCGGCGGCATATTCCAGGGCTTCCCGGACGGATTCCAGGTGCTCCAGTTCGTTTCGGCTTTCGGCAATATGCCCGATCAGCACGTCGCCGGTCCGCTTCAGCTTCTGGTATTTCTCGTAATAGCGTTTCGCATTGTCCATGATGCCCAGATCTTCGTCGAGCGGAATGGTAATCTCCCGGTTGTCATAAAAGTTGGTACAGGTAAATGATTTCGAACCGGAAACGGCGCTGTACCCGTAGGTGGTCAGCAGTTCGCCGTAGGTTCGGTACAGGTCTTTTTTCTCGGTATCCCGGAACTGTTTTTCCTGAAGACTCAGTTTCTTTGCGGTCCGTTCGGTGAGAGTCTGAACGGTACGGCGCAATTCCGCCGATTTCTGACGGATGCGAGTGGTCGCTTCTTTGGTACTGTAGTAGGTCAACAGCAGGGTGCTCATGTCCGAAAAGTCTTCCGAAGTGCAGTCGTCGAAATCGGAATATACGGTCAGAGGAACTGCGGCAAATTCCGTCGGGATGCCGTCTTTACGAATCATACAGGGGGAAAATGCGTGCTCCGTCACACGGTCCCGAAGCGCGGCCAGAGAATCGGCAAGGGCGGCACGTTCCGCTGCGGTAACGGACTCTCCGGAACGGGTTCCGTCCAAACCGGCCCGGTGCAGAAGCTCGTTGGCAAGAACGGGGCTGATTCCGGTTACGGTCGTATAGATGGCTTTCGGGAGCTCCGTCGGAAGAGCGGTGATACGCTCGACCAGGCTGTCGGGAGTATCGCGCAGCAGAGAGCATTTCTCATCGGTATGAGGAACGAAATACGGTCGGCCGGGAAGAACCTCACGGACCGAACTGACCATGGCGGAGACCCTCTTGATACTGTCGATGACGGTAAACGTTTCGTCGCAGAAAATGATATTGGAGTGTTTGCCCATCAGTTCCACAATCAGCCATTTGATCCGGGTGTCGCCGAGTTCGTCAAGATGCTCAATCCGAAACCGGATAATACGCTCCAAATCCGGTTGCTCGATACCGAGAATCCGGGCACTGTTCAAATGCTTCCGAAGCAGCATGCAGAAGTTCGGAGCGGTCAGCGGGGCCGGCTTGTTGTCCGAAACAAGGCAGCAGAGCGGAAGTGACGGGCTGACCGACAAATGAAGCCGGTAGGTGTCATAATTCTTTATTGTAAGGAGCAATTCGTCTGCTTCGGGCTGGCTGATTTTGGTGATTCGACCGCCGACCAGAACGGATTGCCATTCCTGAACCAAACAGGAAACGGTAATTCCATCCAATGCCATAATACGTTCTCCATATCATTAATTGTTTCTAAAATCTGCTGTCAGTATACCACATTGTATTTGACAATGCTATGAGAAATCTTTATAATAAATATAATTGTTGTATTATGCACCGGTTCGATACACAAAATCTTGTAGTGGTTTGCCGGTGAGGTTGGAAAGGAACGTTATGTTAAGAAAGCTGGAACAAAAATTCGGACGATTCTCCATTCGGGGTCTGATGAAATATATTATGTTGTTGTATCTGCTCGGATTTGTTCTCTTTATGATCAGTCCGGGTTTTTACGGGGAATGGCTGATGCTGGACGTGGACAAAACGTTCCGGAAAGTTCAGCTGTGGCGTTTGGTGACGTTTTTGATTCAGCCGATTGAGAATGTGGGAACGGATACCTTCGCGTTTGTGGATATTCTGTTTTTGCTGATCAGTATGTATCTGTATTATTTTATCGGGAATATGCTGGAAATGAGATGGGGCAGCTTCCGGTTCAATCTGTTTTATTTGTCCGGAATTGTCCTGAATATTCTGAGCGTTGTGATTGTCTATTTCCTGACGCTGGGACAGTACGGAACCGGTATTTCCATTGTGGTTCCGTTGGAGTATATGAATACGGCCATGCTCATGGCGTTTGCAGTCGAGTTCGGAGAAGTCCAGCTGCTGCTGTTCTTTGCCGTTCCGATTAAAGTCAAATGGCTGGCGGTGCTGTACGGAGTCATTTACGGCTGGAAAATCGTGGAAATCATGACTTCTTCGCCGGACATTTTCATGGCACTGGTGCTGGTGATCCCGATTGTGATGGCAATGCTGAATTTCATTATTTTCTATTTTGCCACACGAAAAACGAGAAATCAGCAGTCCGCTATACTGAACCGGATGCGTCGGGCACAGTATGACAAACAATATCGCGAAGGACAGGCAGCCGGCAGCAAGACGACGATTGTGGATGGTGTCGGAAAGGTTGTTTCCAGACATCGCTGTTCGGTGTGCGGTCGGACGGAAATCGACAGTGACGAACTGGAATTCCGGTTCTGTTCCAAATGTGAAGGAAATTTCGAGTATTGCTCGGATCATTTATATACCCATACGCATGTGATTCGAACCGTTGTCGGAGCGGACCTGAATCAGACGATGCAGGACGAAATGAAGACGGAAAAGGGCGACGTGACCGAAATTGATCTGGATTTTACGAAGAAAGAGTAGGCGTTTGACGATATGAGTACGAAAAGCATAGAACATCGGCTGTGCTGCGGATTTTACGATATGGCATGGCTGAATTTGGCGGCAGGAATCGAGACACTGTCCGGGATTTCGGACCGTGAGACGGCGGAAACGTTGTTTGAAAGCGGTGACAAAGCTCTGCTGCAGGAATGGATTGCGTTGGCCAAGCCCGTCGTGGAAGCGGCTCGGGAAATGACCGAGGACGACCGGAAAGCGGCGTCGGACCGTCTGTTGACCTTCCGGGAGAAGCTTCTGAAACGGGAAGAAACGGTAAACAACGCACTGACGGAAGCAATGCTTTACCGAAAAGCGGTACAGCGGCAGCTGGCGTCCGAAACACTGACGGTACCGGCCATGAATGTGGACGAGGAAGTCCGTTCCCTGCTCGGAAGCATGTTCGCCGATGACGATCCCGTCATTACCAACCTTCGGATACAGTATATGGTTTCGGCATTTCCGGCGCGAATGACGAAGGCTCATTTCTTTGATTTGATTTCCGGCTATGCGTCCATTTACAACGGACAGGAATATTCCGGATTTGAGTCGTTTCGATATCGTCTCCGGTCTGCGGCACTGGTTTGCGATATCGCGGAACCGGACCTTCGGAACCGTATTTCCGCTCTGTCGGAGGCCGTTGTCAATGCATCCGAACCGGCAGAACGGCAGGAAGCGGAAGAAACCGCCGGCCGGCTGTGCGAGGAGCTGAAACAGGAAAGCGAATTTTTGGAAATGCTGGTTCGCTGCGTCAATCCGCTGACGGCGATTACCATTTTAAACGGACTTCCGATGGATGTTCGGGAAGCTTCGTCCGTTGTCGGGGATGCATGCCCCGCAGTGCTGTCCCAGCTGGATTTCTTGAGCCGGGCCATGGATGGAAATGCCCCTTCGGAAGACGAGTATCAGTCGGTTATGGCATCTGTTTACGACGATATGGAGCAGTTCTTTGAACCGTTGTCCGTATTGGTGGAGAAGGAAACGGGACGTCTTCAGGAAGCCATTGATTCGATGCCGGAGGACGAGGCGGACGCATATATCCCGGTTATGAAGGTAACCCGGCTGCTGTCCACATCGGCATTTGCGGAACTGGAGGATTCCGATTGTCATTTGCTGACAAAGGAAGAAACGGAATCGCTGACCGCAGAACTGACGGAAGAAATCAATCGCTCATTGGACGGAAAACCGAAATTTTTGACACGGGAAATCATGGGCGCCGTATTGGCGGAACTTCCCGTCTGGTTTGATAACAGAACCGAAATCATGAATTATATGTTACAGTCGCTGAATGCCTGCAGGACCGACGGAGAACGACGGTTTGCCGTTCAAACGGGAAAGGAACTGTTTGATTCGCTGTAAGAAAACCGGTCCCCGGCGTCTGACGGAGGTGTGTCATGCTGAAAATCAGTAAACAGGTAAGAACCGTGGAGGAACAGAAGGAGGAGCTCGGCGCGATGATTCGGGCCGTGCGAAACCCGAAACGGGCCGAACGGAGTTTGTACTGCATCGTTCATTCCGAAACCACCGACGGCATTATGGAAATCGAACCGCTGGCTGCATTATATGCGGAAATGAAAGCCAAATCGACCGATGTGCTGGTCATCGGAATCGCAAAGGGAAAAGCGTCCGCACTGGAACTGGTGCGGCAGATTGTGGAGGACATGGCGAAAGCCGGAAACGGATTTGACGTGCGCTCGGTGTACGGCTGAATCCGATTGGAATAGGTGGGAGAGGAGGCTGATGTATGAGCATTGTATGGCTGATATTGAAAATTATCGGAATTGTGTTATTGTCTCTGATCGGCCTTATACTCTTGCTGGTAGCACTCATTTTGTTTGTGCCGATTCGGTATCGGCTGGATCTGAATGCCGAATCCAAGGAGGATTACAGCGGCATTGCCAAGGCAACCTGGCTGCTTCATGCAATCAGTGTGCGGGTGACGCTGAAGGCACCGGTGGAAACGGATGTCGGAGTTCGGGTGTTTGGTTTTCGGGTCGGAAAGAAAAAGAAGGCAGAAACCGATGCCGAACAGAACGACGAACAGAACGACGAACAGAACGATTCCGAAACCGGAGAACATAAGGACGGGAAACCGGATGGCGAACCGGTGAACGAAACGGACGGTACCGCATCCGGCGGTACGGGGCCGGACGAAGCAACAGCGGAATCCCGGGACGAAACGGATAAAGAGTCGGACGGACAGTCGGACGCAGAGTCGGATGGACAGCAGAACGGGCAGTCGGACGCAGAGTCGGACGGACAGCAGAACGGGGAGTCGGACGAGGATTCGGACGCCGAGCAGGATGGTTCGGACGGCGGCGAAACCGGCGAAGACGGGGACGAAGAGAAACCGGAAAGTTCGGACGAAGTTCCCGAAAAGCCGAAGAAAAAACTGTCCGAGACCCTGAAGAACCTGAAAGATACCGCCGACTGTATGCTGGAACTGTTCAGCAGAAAGAAAAATCTGGCGGTTGAGTATATCAAAAAAGAAACCACGTCGTATGCGTTGAAAAAAGTGTGGAAAGCACTGAAATCGATACTTCGTTCCATCGCCCCGAGAAAAGGAGATCTGGAGGTGGAATTCGGACTCGGGGACTGCGAGAAGACGGCACTCATTTTTGTATTGATTGCGAACCTGTATCCGTGGTATACTCCGTATATAACGCTGATTCCGAATGTGGAGGAGCAGGAATTGGTAATCCGCGGAAACGGATTTATTAAAGGAAAGATTCGATTGTTCGGAATCGTTGTCTGGGCACTTCGGATTGTTTTCGACAAGAAGATACGTAAGGTATGGAAAGAAGCAACGCATGTGAAGGATGTCATGACGGCGACACCGTCGGAAGCAAAGGAAATCCTGCACAAGGCGGCATAGGACAATTTCAAGCGGCAGGAAACGATAAACTATATATCAGAAAAGGGAGAATACGATTATGGCAGATGTTAATTTTAACGAAACGGTACAGAGTCTGTTGAGCGGAATGGAAGGATTTGTATCCACAAAGAGTGTTGTCGGAGAGGCAACGACGCTGAGTGACGGAACGGTTTTGATTCCGCTTGTGGATGTTGCGTTCGGTGTCGGTGCGGGGGCATTTAACAAAGATGCCAAAAATCGTGCATCGGGTGCAATGGGCGGCAAGATGTCCCCTTGCGCGGTACTGATTATCCGCGATGGCAACACCCGCCTGATTACGGTAAAGGATCAGGATACCATGTCCCGGATTTTCGAGATGCTTCCGGATGTGATCGACCGCCTGAAGAATCTGATCGGAAAGAAGAAATCCGGCAGTGAGGTGACCGAGGAAGTCATCGACGCATTGGCGGAAGAAATCATGAAAGAAGACAAGAAAACCGAGGAAAAATAAGCCAATCCGAGATTTTTCAAAATTTGATGAAATTCTTCTTGCATTTTAATTTGAAGTTTGATAATATATCAATGTTCGGGTTTTTTACCCAATCCATTTGCTAAAGGAGGTGCTGTATCATGGCAAAGTGTGATATTTGTGATAAAGGTTCATTATTCGGAAGACAGATCAGTATTACAAGAAGTCAGGTTTCCGGTAGAGCGAACAGAATGTGGAAGTCCAATGTAAAGTCCGTACATGTAAATGTTAACGGTTCCGTTAAGAAGATGCATGTATGCACCGCATGTCTCAGATCCGGTCTTGTAGAGCGTGCCTGAGTGATTGAATTGAAATAAAAGAGTCCGATAAGCTGATGCCCGAGGGAATCGGTTTATCGGACTCTTTTTTCGTTGCGGAAACGGGTACGGAACCGTAGAAGCCGCAGCGGAAATCGTTCTTCCCGGAACACCTTGCAATTTGCGATAAATTGTACTATAATCATATAAGGTGTGCATAGTCATATCTTAATTTGGTGCGTCGGTTTGGCAAGAATGGGGTAGCGAACCGATGCGGAAAGAAGGAAGACCATGGATGGTAATTTGGAAACCAGTTTTGGGGAAGTATTTATCGATCGTGATGTCATTGCTCAGTATGCGGGTTCTGCCGCAATAGAGAATTTCGGCGTGGTCGGAATGTCCGCTGTCAGCATGAAAGACGGACTGGCCAAGCTGCTGCGCCGTGAGAGTCTGTCTCACGGAGTAAACGTGGAAATCGTGGACAATAAGCTTCGGATTGATTTGCATATCATTGTGTCGTACGGAGCAAATGTCGCAACGGTATGTCAGAACCTGTGCGAGACCGTAAAGTATCGCGTGGAAGAATTTTCCGGTTTGCCGGTAGAGAAAATAAACGTCTTTGTAGACGGAGTACGTGTTATCGACTAAGCTGCCATGGATCCGGAGAACCGGTCCGGTCAAACTGCGCTTTGCGGTTGGCAGAAGGAGGAAAGTAAAGTGGCTTTAAAAACAGTGGATGCAGAACTGATGAGGAAAATGTTCCTCGCCGGTGCAAAAAATCTGGAATCCAAAAAAGAAATGATTAACGAACTGAATGTGTTCCCGGTACCGGATGGCGATACCGGAACCAATATGACGCTGACCATTTTATCGGCGGTAAAAGAGGTCAATCAGACCGCAGACGGTTCGATGAAAACCCTGGCAAAGGCAATGTCTTCCGGCTCCCTGAAGGGCGCCAGAGGAAATTCCGGCGTAATCCTTTCGCAGCTGCTGCGAGGCTTTTCCAAGGGAATCGGAGAGTATGATGAAATCACCGTTCCGATTGCCGTTGACAGTATTCAGAGAGCGGTCGATACCGCATACAATGCGGTTATGAAGCCGAAGGAAGGAACGATTCTGACCGTTGCACGGGCCGGCGCCGAGAAGGCATCGGAGATTCAGGATACCTGCGAATCGTTTGAAGACTTCGTACAGCAGATCGTCGATCATATGCAGAAGACGCTCGAGTATACTCCGGAGCTCCTTCCGGTTCTGAAGGAAGCGGGTGTTGTCGATTCCGGCGGACAGGGTCTGATGGAAGTCGTTCGCGGCGCACTGGACTGCCTCCTCGGAAAAGAAATCGATTACAGTTTTGAAGAGACGGCATCGGCTTCGCAGACATCCGCAAAACGCGGTGCTGCATCGGATTCCATTTCCACTGCGGATATTAAGTTCGGATATTGTACGGAGTTCATCATTTTGCTGGAAAAGGAATTCACGGTTGCGGACGAAGCATCGTTCAAGGCGTATCTGTCATCCATCGGTGATTCCATCGTTTGCGTGGCGGATGATGATGTCGTTAAGGTTCATGTTCATACCAATGATCCCGGTCTTGCCATTCAGAAGGCACTGACTTACGGTCAGCTGAGCCGCATGAAGATTGACAATATGCGGGAAGAACATAACGAGCGGGTTATTATGGGCACAAACGGATCGGATGCTCCGAAGGCGGACAACAAGCCCGAGCCCAGGAAGCCGTACGGATTTGTCGCGGTTTCCATCGGAGACGGAATGAATGAGATTTTCCGCGGACTCGGTGTGGATTATCTGATTGAAGGCGGACAGACCATGAACCCCAGTACGGAGGATATGCTCAAGGCGATTGATGCCGTGAATGCGGATACGGTTTATATCCTTCCGAACAACAAGAATATTATTCTGGCGGCCGAGCAGGCAAAGAGTCTGGTCGAAGACAAGACGATTGTGGTTGTTCCCACGAAGACGGTTCCTCAGGGAATCAGCGCGGTTATCGCGTTTATTCCGGATGCCTCTGCGGAGGACAATATGGAAGCCATGAAGGAAGCCGTTTCGCTTGTGAAGAGCGGTCAGGTCACCTATGCGGTTCGTGATACCAGCTTTGAAGGACATGATATTCACGAAGGCGACATTATGGGAATTTCCGATGAGGGAATCGTTGCGGTTTCCAAGGATGTGTACGAAACGACACTGTCCATGATCGATACCATGATGTCGGAAGAAGCGGGATTGCTGAGTATTTATTACGGTGCCGATGTTACGGAGGATGAGGCCGAAACACTGGCTGACCGGTTCCGCGCCAAGTATCCGATGGTGGATGCCGAGGTTCATTGCGGAGGACAGCCGATTTACTATTATGTTGTTTCGGTAGAGTAAATGAGAGTATAAGCCGATTGCGGGTGACCGTGATCGGCTTTCACGTTTTTATGTGCGGGCAAAATGCCGGGAAAGGACGATTATGGAACTGTCGGATTCCGTCTTGAAAATCAAAGGAATCGGTGCAAAAACAGGAGAACTGTATCAGAAGCTCGGCATTGCTACGGTGCGGGATTTGCTGTGGTATGTCCCGAAACGATACGAGAGTTATGATCCCGAGGTTCCGATCGGAACGGTCCGGGACGGACAGCTGGTAACGATACACGGTATGTTTGCAGCCTCGCCGAAGGTGATTCGGACCGGTCGGGGAACTCTGCTGGTTGCCCGTTTTCGGGATTCGTCGGGAGAACTGACGGTGAAATGGTTCAATCAGGAATATCTTCGGGGGCGGTTATCACCGGCCACGCATATGATGCTGCGCGGCAAAATCATCCGGGACCGAAAGGAAACGGTGATGCTGCAGCCGGAATTGTATACACCCGAAAAATACCGCCTGCTGATGAAAAGTCTGCGGCCGATTTACGGACTGACGTCCGGGATTACGACCAATGCCATCGCAAAGTCGGTTACGGAGGCACTGGCGTCCTGCGACATTCCGGATCCCGTAAAGCCGGCATTGCGAAAACAGTATGGGCTGATGAAGCTGAAAGACGCGCTGACGGAGGTTCATTTTCCGAAGAGCGGAGAGGTTACCAGAGAAGGAATCAAACGTCTTGCGTATGATGAACTGGTGCAGTTTTTAAGCTCCGTCCGTGCCATGAAACAGCAGACGGAAGAGGAGCCGAACCGCTATCCCGTGACGACGCACGAATGGGCGGACCGGCTGATTGCCGGATTGCCGTATCAGCTGACCGGGGCACAAAGGAATGCATATGAGGATATTTTTCGGGATTTGTCGGGACTGCATCCGATGCAGAGACTGCTGCAGGGGGATGTCGGTTCGGGCAAGACCGTTGTTGCGGAACTGGCCATTCTGACGATGGCGGAAAACGGATGGCAAAGCTGCCTGATGGTACCGACGGAAGTATTGGCAAGACAGCATTTTGCGGAACTGACGAAACAATTGGAACCGTTCGGAATTACGGTCGGACTTCTGACCGGATCTCAGACGGCGGCAGAGAAGAGAACCGTAAAAACGGCGTTGGCTCTCGGTGCCGTGCAGGTTCTGGTCGGAACCCACGCAATGTTTACGGAATCCGTCCGGTTTGCCAAACTGGGTCTGGCGGTAGTGGATGAGCAGCATCGGTTCGGTGTCGAACAACGACGAAAACTGCAGGAAAAGGGGTCGGCTGTTCACGTCCTGATGATGAGCGCAACGCCGATTCCGAGAACACTGGCAATGATGCTGTACGCGGATCTGGATCTCACGGTATTGAACGAAATGCCGAAAAACCGCCGTGCGGTCAAGACGTGCGTCGTCAATACCGCATACCGGCCGACCGCATACAAATTCCTGGCGGACCGAATTGCCGCCGGAGAGCAGTGCTATGTCATTTGCCCGCTGATTGAGGAAAGCGACGGGTCCGATTCGGAAAATGTCATCGATTATGCACAACGGCTTCGTGCCGAATTGCCGGAAACCGTTTCCGTCGGTGTGCTTCACGGGAAAATGAGTCCGAACGGGAAGAACACCGTAATGACCGCATTTGCGGCAAAGGAATACGATGTTTTAGTCAGCACAACCGTTATTGAGGTCGGAATCGATGTCGCCAACGCAACCGTGATTCTGATTGAAAATGCCGAGCGCTTCGGACTGGCGTCGCTGCATCAGCTGCGCGGCCGGGTCGGACGCGGCGCACTGCAGTCGTACTGCATTTTGATTCAGGGAACGGATTCCGAGGAATCCAAGGCAAGACTGTCGGTTATGCTGAATGCAAAAGACGGATTTGCGATTGCGGAGGAAGATTTGAAATTGCGGGGACCCGGAGATTTCTTCGGAATCCGGCAAAGCGGGGAGTTTGCGTTTCGGCTGGCCGATCCGATTCGGGATGCGGAGAGCCTGGCGGCGGCAAAAGAAACCGTGGAACATATGACGGATGAGGAAGTCGCGGAAGTCCTGTCGGACCGTGTGACGCTGTAACCGGCATGTATTGGGAAAATGCTATATTTTGTTGCGGCAGAATGAAAATAGTGTTATACTGTAATTTGTGTAGGTATGTAAAAAAAGCATTATGCGTGCATAGTTTCGATGACAGGAGTGCTTCAATATGCTTGGAATCATATATATTCTTTTGAGCTTTGTTACGGGAATGGTGATTTGCTCGCTCATTTTTCCGAAACTGTTTGATTTCACAAAATTAACGTATCGAGGAAAGAAAATAACTCTGTCCCCGGTCTTTTTTGTGCTTCCGTTATGGTATGTAATCGGAACCTTCGTCATGGTATGGATAACGTATTTTACCGCGTATCTGGCGGCTTTGTGCGGCTCGCAGAATGCCATTCTGGTTGCGGATGCGATTGTCATGCCGATGTGCGCGGCATTTTCCGTTTGGGGCATCATACGAATGAAGAGGCGCGATATGTTCTCCGGGATGTCATTTTCCATGAAACCGGGCGAGATCATACTGGCGATTACAACGGTTATGTTTTCCGCATTTCTGATGTGCTGGACACTGGGATACCGCGATCATGCATTATATGCCGGCTGGTCGATCTTCAGTGATTTCTCCGTTCATATCGGAATGGCACGGTCGTTTTCCATCGGAAATAATTTCCCGACCACGTATTCACAGTTTGCGGGGGCGGATGTCAAATATCATTTCTTTTTCCAGTTTCTTGTCGGAAATCTGGAAGCACTCGGTATGCGTATCGATGTCGCATTCAACGTACCGAGCATCCTGTGTCTGACCTTCGTATTCTGGCTTCTGTATACGCTGGCACTGAAAGTGTCGGGACGGTGTGCGGCCGGCGTGCTGTCGATTCTTCTGCTGGCATTCCGAAGCAGCGACGCGTTTTTTGATTTTCTCATTCAAAATGATCCCAAGATAACAAAGGTTTCCACCGCCGAGTTTCTTCGCGAAAACGGGGATTTTATCGGAATCACGGAACACGATGACTGGGGGCTGTGGAACCTCAATGTATATTGCAACCAGCGGCATTTGGCAATCGGACTCTGTGTCATTCTTCTTTTGGTATTGTTTGTGCTGCCGTGCGTCTATGAGGCATTTGCCCGAATCAAGGCAAAACTGGCCGCGGAAGACGATAAACTGAAAGAAGACCTGGCGATAATGGCCATTGAACAGCAGTCAGTATTGCCGGAGGAGAGTTCGGAACAAACGGGGGGCAAAGCAAATGAATCGATGTCCTTTGTGGAAAAGGCGATTCTGGCGGTGAAATATTCCGTTCTGTCCCCGGAAGGCTGGCTTCCGCGTTCCTGGAAGAAAACGGTTACCATGGGCATGGTTCTCGGATTGTGCTGTTTCTTTAACGGAGCCTGCGTAATCGGTTGCCTGTGTGTGCTGTTCCTGCTGGCATGGGTATCCGATCATCGTCTGGAATATGCGATTATTGCCGCCATTACGGTTGTCATGACGTCTCTTACGACCGCATTCTTTATCGACGGTTCGGTTGTCAACTTTCAGTTTGTGTTCGGATTCCTTGCAAAAACGAAAACGTTTGTGGGAGTCGGAGAGTATATCATGACCCTGTGCGGTATTCTGCCGTTTGTATTGCTTGCGGCGCTGCTTATTTCCGACGAGGCCGACCGTTGGATTTGGTTCGCATTTACGGCACCGTTTATTCTGGCATTTACGGTTTCGCTGACCCCGGACCTTCCGGTCAATCACAAATATGTCATGATGAGTCTGATGCTTCTGGATGTTCCGGCGGCCATCGTACTGGTGAAAATCGCGGACATCAAGGGCATTTTGTCAAAAGCGATTATGTGCATGCTGCTGTTCGTTTTGACGATATCCGGACTGTATGATTTTACCATGGTTGTGAAGAAAAATGACTGGGAATCCAACTACCATCTGGTATTACGGGACGATAATGAAATCACCCTGTGGGTGGAAGCCAACGCCAACGCACAGGACATTTTCCTGTCGGCACCGTACGCTTTGAACGAATATGTTTACGGAGGTGCCATGCTCTTTTACGGATGGCCGTATTTCTCCTCGTCCGCGGGGTATGACGAGAAGGCCAGACTGGAGCTTGTAATGAAAATGTATGCTACGAATTCCGTGAGGGAACTGCTGCAGCTTGTCCATGACAATAACATTCGATATATCGTAATCAGTGATGAAGTGAGAGAGAATTACGAGGTTAATGAAACACTGATTCCGTTCCTGTTCCAGGTGGCAGGAGATGTGCGGCCGGAGACCGATCCGAATTATTGCGGTTCCGCGATATTCGGGGATACGGTGATTTATGATGCCAAGAAACTCAATGAGGCAATTGAAAACGGTTATTTGCCGACGGAAGCCGTACAGTAAGAATACGGACGTTCGAACAGAAAAATAATTTCGGAAAGAGAGACAAGAACATGAAACAATATCGGAACGGAGTACGGCGCCGTACTTATCTGGCAGTGATTGCGCTGATGCTGACACTGGCATTCGGTTTTTTATATGTAGGAGGAAAGGACTATCTTGAAGTGCTGAAATTCTGGCTGACCATATTGCTGGTCGGTCTTTCCTGTGCGCCGTTTACCATAACGCTGTTTCAACGGTTTCACGATGTCGGATGGATATTCGCCAAGACGATTGCATTGGGAATTTCAGGCTGGCTGATGTGGTTCCTGTCGTCGCTGCGTATTCTGAAATTTACGCGGTTGAATTCCATTCTGGCGGTTGTTCTCTGCTTCCTGCTCTCCATGGTGTATTATACCTATGCGGTAAAGAAAAAGAACCGCGGTAAGAGCTTTCAGGACGTGTTCCCGGTGGAAAAGCACTCCGCGGCACTGATTTCCGAAGTGATCTTTTTGGCGGTTTTGACGTACTGGTGCTATCTGAAGACAATGAATCCGGCTGCATACGGAACCGAACGTGTGATGGATTACAGCTTTATGCAGACCATTTTCAATACGGAGTATATGCCCCCGAACGATGTCTGGTTCTCCGGAATGAGCATCAATTACTATTATCTCGGCCAGTATTTCATGACATTTCTCGTGAAACTGGGTGGAATTCCCGTAAAATACGGCTATAATCTGTCGATGATGTTCTTGGCAGCCGTGGATTTCACCATGTGTTATTCCATCGGAAACAATCTGATGCGCATTTGTCTGAAGGACCGGGAAGAAGAGAAAGAAGGAAGCAATTCCTTCTGGGCTTTGCCGTCTGATTATCTGAATAAAAAGAAAAAGAGAGGACAAGTGTTCAGTTATCTTCCCATGATAGCCGGTCTGTGTTCCGCAATGGCGGTAACCTTGGCCGGAAACATGCATTATCCGATTTATTATTATTTCAGACCGCAATATTTGAAAATGAAGAATCTTCCGGAAGAAGCCGCCTATTTCTTCCCGAATGCAACACGATATATCGGATATGTTCCGGATGTGCCGGATAAGACAATTCATGAATTCCCCGTGTATTCGTTTGTACTGGGTGATTTGCATGCACATGTAATCAATACGATATTTGTTCTTACGGTGCTGGCACTGCTGCTGGCATGGCTTTCGGACCGCAAGGAACAGGCCGACGCGATACGGAAGTTCGGATATCCGCTGACCGACGAAACCCCGATGAGAAAGAGAATAATCCGTGAAATTTTCAATCCGAAGATCGTCACGGCGGCATTTCTGGTCGGACTGTTTTATATGACCAATACATGGGACCTTGCAATTTATATTGTCGTTGCGGGTGCCGTGATTCTGTTCTCCAATCTGGTATTGTACCGTTACCGGGTGGAAGCACTGCTGACCACCGCATTTCAGGGAGCTTTGTTTGCCGTTATGGTAATTCTGACGTCCGCACCGTTCATGGCACGGTTTGACAGCATTGCATCGGCAATCCGGCGATGCACGGAAGGACATCATACCCGGTTTTATCAGCTCATGGTATTGTGGGGACTTCCGTTGGGATGTTTCCTGACGTATCTTGGACTCAAGATCTATGAATACGTTGTTCGCCGCAAAGAGAAAAACGAGGTGATTCCGGAGGGATGCGATACGGAAATCGGAAAACCGCATAACGGAGTTCCGGGATTTCTGGATTGGCTGGAAACATCCGATTTGTATGTGATAATCCTCGGATTGTGCGCATTCGGACTGGTGCTTCTTCCGGAAATCATTTATGTTCAGGATATTTATGACGGCGCATATCAGCGCTCCAATACGATGTTTAAGCTGAGTTATCAGGCATTTATCATGTTTGGACTGGTTATGGCCTACATCCTGATTAAGTACCTGTTTTTGACGAAAAAATCCGGGGTTCGTATTGTCGGATTGATTGCAGCTCTGTGCTTCCTGTTGACGGTTGATTATTTCAACAATG
The DNA here is from genome assembly GCA_045641285.1 of Lachnospiraceae bacterium. Taxonomy (GTDB): domain Bacteria; phylum Bacillota; class Clostridia; order Lachnospirales; family Lachnospiraceae; genus ISDg. The sequence continues at coordinate 3,872 of JAZUGQ010000015.1, read as the reverse complement.
CAACCGAGAACTGGTTTACTCATTCGCCGAAAACGCTGGACGCAACCCGGTTCCTTTCGGAATACAACAGCCGGGATGCCGAGGCAATCGACTATATCAACAACAATTTGGACAAAGACTGCATCATTCTGGAAAATAACGGATTGAGCTATACGTTCTTCAACCGTATTTCGGCGTTTACCGCCCGCCCGACGCTGATGGGCTGGCAAACGCACGAGTGGCTTTGGAGAAGCAGCGGAGAAGCGATTAACGGAATTCCCGATACGGTTCGGCAGCGTATGCAGGATGTCAAAACCATCTATACATCAGACGATGTCGCGGAAGTATGCCGGCTGATTGAACAGTATGATATCGATTATATTTATATCGGTGAATGCGAACGTGTCGATGGCGAGCGAAGAGTTGATAATGTCAGTGAACAGGCCGATGTATACTATGGCAAATGCCGTAATGTTGCCGGCGAATATTTCATCTGTCGTGAGGTAAACGATCAGCTGCTGTACAGCCTCGGAACCGTGGAGTTCCAAAAGGGCAACATGGAACTACTGTTCCCGATCGTGGACGAGGATGAAATCAATCCCGATGACCGGGAAAATGACTTGTCGGAAGACAACGAAACCGTGGACGATAACGCAGAAACCGTGGACGATAACACGGAAACTGCCGGAGAAAATACCGTACCGGAAAAGACAGGGTGGGAGATCGATACGACCGAATATCCGACCTATATGATTAAAATCAATCGGGAGTACACCAAAGCGTGCTGCGGAAATCAGTAATTACAACAATGTTGTAAAGGATTGAGCGGAAGGAAAGGAAACCTATGAAAAAGGATAGAAAAGGATGGTTCACCGTGACGGTAGTCGCACTCGGTGTGCTGTGCCTGTTTGTTGACTTCGGGTTACGATTTATCGGCTCCGAGAATTTTTCTTATGTTACGGCCTGGTGGTGCTCTCTGTTGTTAATCGGTCTGGCATTTTTACCGTTGGCGATGATATTGTTTTCCCGATTTCATGATGCCGGATATATTTTCGGAAAGACTCTGGGAATTGCGATTGCAGGCTGGATTATGTGGGTCCTGTCATCGCTGCATTGGATGAAATTCAGCAGAACGAACTGCATTTTGATTCTTGTTATATGCTTTTTTGCAAACTGTACGGCGGCCGTGCTGTATTGGAAAAAGAAGCCGAAAACAAAGACGTCTCCGGGAGAATTGCTGAGAAACAAATATCCCGCCATCATCGTGTCGGAGGTGATTTTTTTTGGAGCGCTGGTTATCTGGTGTTATCTGAAGGGAATCAATCCGGAAGCCTACGGAACCGAGCGCATGATGGATTACAGCTATTTGCTGAGCATTTTCAAAACCGACTATATGCCGCCGAACGATGTATGGTATGCCGGTCAGCCGATTAATTATTACTATTTCGGACATTATCTGGCAGCCTTTCTGACAAAGGTGTCGGATGTACCGGTGAGCCATGCGTACAATATTGCCATGATGACGCTGGCAGCCCTCGGGTTTGCATTGTGTTATTCCATCGGAAATAATCTGATGCGTCTGTTTATCGCAAACCGTCAGGAATCCCATGTGGAGGAAACGGACGGGCTGTGGGAGAATTACCGAGGCACGGACAGCTGTGTGCCCGAACATAGTTTTTGCTGGATTGCGGTCATTGCCGGATTTCTGTCAGCGGCGGCGGTAACCATTGCCGGAAATATGCATTATCCGCTGTATCGGAATATTTTGCCGAAATTGCGAAAAATGAATCACATTCCGGCCGTTAAGCCCTATGTTTACTCCAATTCCACCCGATTTATCGGATATATGCCGGACGTTCCGGACAAGACTATCCATGAGTTTCCGGTTTATTCCTATATTGTCGGAGACCTTCATGCCCATGTACTGAATACCGTTTTGGTAATGACGGTGCTTGGACTGATGCTGGCATGGCTTATGGAACGTAAGGCCAAAATGGATGCGGTTCGGATTTACGGTTATCCGTTAAAGGATGACTCTGTCGGAACGCGGCAGTCGCGTCTTCGCGAGATTTTCCACCCCAATCTGGTTGTGTCCGCATTTCTGGTCGGAATGTTTTATATGGTAAATGCATGGGATTTCCCGATATACATTGTCGTTTGCGGTGCCATGATTCTGTTTTCCAATCTGGTTGTGTACCGATATCGGAAAGAAGCATGGATTCTGACAGCGGGAGAAGCAGCTCTCTTTGGAGCGACCATGCTGCTTGTAACCCTGCCGTTCCGTTTGAAATTCCAATCGATATCGACGGAGGTAAAGCTCTGCGGAGATCAGCATACGGCATTGACACAGCTGCTTGTATTGTGGGGACTTCCCGTTTGCTGCGTGCTTGTCTTTCTCGTCATTTGTCTGTATGAATACAGACAGCGTCGGAAGTTTCATCCGGCTCCTTCGTCGGCATGTGATACTTCGCTGCCGATAACAAAGAATCCGGTTGCTGCTTTTTTGGACGGGCTGGATATCAGCGAACTGTTTGTTCTGGTTATCGGATTGTGTGCAATCGGATTGCTTATTTTGCCGGAAATCGTTTATGTGAAGGATATTTACGGGGAAGATTTTAAGCGTGCCAATACGATGTTTAAGCTGACGTATCAGTCCTTTATCATGTTCGGAATCGCAATGGCATATATTATCACGCGGTGCGTGACCATGACGCGTGAGAGAGTCGTGAAAACCTTTGGACTGGTTATGCTGATTCTGTTACTGTCAACGCTTCCGTATTTTAACAATGCGGTCAAGAACGGATTCGGAAGCCATAATTACTATTCGGGATTGGACGGAACGGAGTTTATAGGACAGCACAATAAGGCCGATCAGGAAGCGATTGCGTTCATTAACGAGAATATTCCGGACAACAGCGTTATCTTGGAAAACTACGGTAATGCGTATACGTTCTATACCCGTATTTCAACCTTTACCGGACATCCGACCGTACTGGGCTGGACAGGTCATGAGTGGCTTTGGAGATGCAAAGGAGACAGACAGTGTCCGAAAGACATCTCGGTGCGCCAGCAGGATATCAACACGATCTATACCTCAACGGATATCGGAGAGGTTTGCAGGCTGATTCAGAAATATGACATTGAGTACATCTATGTCGGGGATATTGAACGAACGGACGTCAATAATCAGAACCGGTCGACGCTCAGAAGACAAACGGAATATGATCCGGAGACGTATGAGTGGTATGGAACGGACAACGCATTCCGACCGGTGAATGACACTTTGCTGCAGGAACTGGGAGAGATTGTCTTCTGGTATGATGCGGAACAGAAAAAACAGCCGGAAGAAACGGATCAGACGCAGCAGAAGAATCAGGCACCGAAGGACAGCAGAATGAATGATATCCTTTATCCGACGTATCTGATCAAGCTGGATTTGGCGAAGATTAACGAGTATGCTGCAAAATGACGGACCGGTCCCGGAGAATATAACGAGTACGCTGAAATTAACGGATCGGTTTCAAAGAATACAGAAAACGGCACAGACGGAGGACATCCGACTGTGCCGTTTTTTCGTCATTTACAAATACGAGCCGGCTTGAGCAAATACGTACCGGCTTGAGCAAATACGTACCGGCTCAAAACGAATACGTAAAAAAACAAAATAAATTTCAAAAAACATTGAAAAAGACTTTATAAGACCGATTTATAACCCTTGACAGGTGATATATTGATATCAGAACAAACCTAGATTGAAAAACTAAATCCGTTCTTTGACAACTGAAACTCCCTAAAAAAGTCTATTTTACTATTGCAATGGGCCCTGTTCTGGTAGAATGTATCTGTATCGATTACTATCTGCCGGAAAGGAGCAGATATGCCTTATTGGAAGA
>JAZUGQ010000014.1:0-74899 GCA_045641285.1 Lachnospiraceae bacterium | reverse complement strand
AGTCCCGGCGTTTACAAGAATGTTCCTGCTTTTCAAAAATCCGATTCTCGGTGTACTTGCGGGGGCAATCCTAACTGCGATTATTCAGTCAAGTTCCGCGTCGGTCGGTATTTTGCAGGCATTTGCTATGACAGGTCAGGTCAGCACGGGTGCTGCGGTTCCGATCATTATGGGCAGTAGCATCGGTACTTGTGCTACGGCTATGCTGTCTTCCGTAGGCGCCAACAAAGAGGCAAAACGCGCATCGATGGCGCACCTTTGCTTCAATGTGATTGGTACCGGAATATGGCTTGTCGTTTTCTGGGTGGTCGATCTGATCTTCCATCCACCAGTTCTGGATTCGTCGGCTACCATGCTCAGTATCGCTATCGCAAACACAGCCTTCAAGGTGTTAAGTACCGCGGTACTGCTTCCGGCGTCCGGATGGCTTGAAAAGCTTGTATGCCGTCTCGTTCCGAGTGATAAGAATCCCGATGTTATTACGGAACTTGATGAAAGACTTCTCTCTACGCCGCCAATCGCATTGGCTCGTTGCCGTGAGATTACAATGGATATGGCCGAATGCTCCACTACGGCATTGAAAAACTCTTTACTCTGTCTGACGGAGTATTCTCCCGAGCTTGCGGAAAGTGTTCGTGAAGACGAAGGTAAGTCCGACCATTATGAAGATTTGCTCGGCACCTATCTTCTTAAACTCAGCACGCTGCGTATCAGTGCTGCAGACAGTAACGAAGCCGTAAAGCTTTTGAAGGTAATCGGAGATTTTGAACGAATCTCGGATCACGCGGTTAATATTGTTGAGTCAGCGGAAGAACTAAGGACAAAGGAAATCACTCTTTCCGAATCTGCCGATAAGGAACTTTCCGTTATTGTGCAGGGACTCAGAGAAATCATTGAATTGACGACCGCTGCTTTTCTGAATAACGATGCACAGTCGGCGATGCAGGTGGAACCGTTGGAGCAGGTCATCGATGGTTTGAAAGAGCGGCTGCGTACCAACCATATTCTTCGTATGCAGCAGGGGCTATGTGGAATCGAAGCGGGATTTGTCTGGTCTGATCTGCTCACCAATATTGAACGTGTATCAGACCATTGTTCCAACATTGCGGGATGTGTGATCGACATGAATGACGGCAATCTTAATCTTCATGCATCTCTTCAGGCGTTAAAAAAGGATAATATAGGATTTACAGAACATCTTTCCCAATACGCGAAAAAATATGAGTTACTTCTGCAAAATAAATAATACAATATAGGAGCATCACATGAAAAATTACAAATATGACGGAAGAAGAAAATTCAATGTTCACGGCTTCGACTGTGCCGATAAGGGTGAATTTTCCGAGCGGCATGAGGCAATAGAGGAATTCACCGAAAATCTCGAAAAGATCAACGAATATCAGCAGAAGCTGTTTGCTGAACAGAAAGAGGGCATCATTTTTATCTTCCAGGCTATGGATGCTGCCGGAAAAGACGGCGCACACCGTGCGGTCCTTTCCTGCCTCAGCCCGCAGGGTGTCTCGGAACACAGCTTCAAGGTGCCGAGCGCCGAAGAAAATCGCCATGACTATTTGTGGCGTTTCTGGGATGCGATCCCGGAAAAAGGCTCGATCAGCATTTTTAATCGCAGCTACTACGAAGATGTGCTAGTGCAGAAAATCCACAGGATTTACGAGAAGAATAAGTATGCTGATCGCATCGATCTGGATTCCATGATCGACAAACGATATGAGCAGATCCGCAATTTTGAAAAATACCTGTGGGAAAACAGCATCCGCGTGGTAAAAATCTTCCTGAACGTCAGCAAGGACGAGCAGGCAAGACGGTTTATCTCCCGTATTGACACGCCGAAGAAAAACTGGAAATTCTCTTCCGGGGACATCGACGAACGCGCATACTGGGATGAATACATGGAGGCATACGAGACCTGCATCAACCGCACGGCAAGAAAGGATACGCCGTGGTATGTCGTTCCTGCCGATCATAAGTGGTATGCAAGACTTGTCATTTCCCGTATCGTTTTAAACGAGCTTGAAAATATGGATCCGAAGTGGCCCGTCCTTGACGAAGAGGAAACGGAAAAGCTGAAAACATACCGTGAGATGCTCGCGGCGGAAACCGAGCCGCAGGAGAACAATGAGGAGGACAGCGGCAAAAAGCTGAAGCCCTCCGATACCGCCGTCGGGATTGCCTTGAAGAATGACCGTCAGGCGCTTTCAGAAAAGAAATTCCGCAAGCTCCTGAAAAAGAGCGTTTTTGAAAACTTCAGCGAGCGTTTCGGCGTCAGCGAGCAGACGCAGGAACAGCTCGGCAAAATATATCTTGATATCGAAGAAGCAGAGGCAAAGGCAGAAGCGGATTCGCTCTCCGAAGTGAAAGCCGTTTACCGTGCGAAAAAGAATGCTATGGCAGCCGAACTGAAAGGTTTCGGAAAAGAGGCAAGAAAGCTTCTCGAACGCTATAAAAAGGCGTCCCGCACTCAGATCAAGGCATTTGTCGAAGAGATCAATCTGAGCTACATACAGTATGAGGAAGAACTCAAACAGATCATGATCGAATATGAAATTGCCGTCGGTGCAGAGGGTGTTACTGCCGAAGATGCCCTGACGGATTACGAGAACAAGCTTCGTTCCGCCTTTGAAGTACATCGTATCGCTTCCGCGGAAAGCAAAAAAGCCGCCATAGCCAAGCTGATCGATATTGCCGATGAATATGCAGAAATCGGTACTGCATTCCGCAAAGCCGAAGAAACTCCAGCTGAACCCGTTGCAGAATCCGATACGGCTGAGCGGGCGGAAGAAGCAGCTGCAGAAGGAGACACAGCACACGCAGAATCTCCGGAAGCAAAAGAATCATCGGAAAACAATACAGAAGAAGCATAAAACAATGCAGCCCCGCTCGGAATCAAGAATCTTCTTGGCTCCGTACGGGGCGTTTTCGTTTCTATGTACGCACCGCCGAAGACAGCGGTGTAGGTGTCTGTTGTCTTATCGCTCGTCCCTGTCGCGGTGGGAACGCTTCGGAGGCTTCTGCGCCTCGTCCCGTATCCGGATCAGTTTTATTGTGTTTGTAATCTTTGGGTGGGAAAACAACTTCACCATATGGCTTCATAGCACATATGGTACTTTTACCCTTGGATACATCGATTCCAATACTGATCATAAAAACACTTATATAGTACGAAATCCCAGCCGGCAATGTCCGATGCACGACGGAGCCCTCTCGGGGAAGATGACACGGGACGAATACGGAAAAACGAAGCTTATTGGTTTTTTGGTTTTTGATGTCGCAGAATACGTCAACAAATAGGAAAAAATCAAAAAAATTGAAAGACTCGTCGGTGGAGTCGAAATGTCATCGTGGCGAAACAGGGAAGAACGTGATATAATCAGAACTGTAAAGAGATGACAGAAGATAATATTCACCTTTGTTATTAACACTTTCTAGAAAAGCGGGAAGACGTAACGGTCTTCCCGTTTTTCGTTGTGCCGGCCGGGGTGAATTTTTGCGGACGGAAGCGCAATCCGTACATTGACGGAACCGCGGTTTCGGTATACTATGAAACAGGACCCGGAGGAAAGCCGGGGAAGGATATTGGGAAACGGAGAGTTGGGCGATATGACAGACGAACAGTTGAAACAATTACAACCCGAACGGGTTTGGTACTTTTTTGAACAGATTTGCAAAATTCCGCACGGATCGGGACATACCGGGCAAATCAGCAGGTATTTGCAGGAATTTGCAAAATGCCGGAAGCTGGAGTACATTGCGGAGCCGTGCGGCAACGTAATTATCCGGAAACCCGCAACGGCCGGCTTTGAGGCGGCGCCCGGTGTGGTTTTGCAGGGGCACATGGATATGGTTGCGGTGAAGGAACCGGGATGCCCGGTGGATCTGCTGAACTGCGGGCCGGACACCGATATTACGGAGGATGGCCGGTATGTGTATGCAAAGGGCACGACGCTCGGCGGAGATGACGGAATTGCGCTGGCATACGGTCTGGCGATTCTGGATTCCGACGACATCGTTCATCCGGCATTGGAACTGGTTGCCACGATTGACGAGGAAACCGGCATGGACGGTGCGGCGGCGTTGGAGGCAGAGCATGTCAAAGGACGTCGGTGGCTGAATCTGGATTCGGAAGAGGAAGGCATTTTGCTGGTCGGATGTGCCGGCGGGCTGACGCAGAAATCCGTGTTCCCGCTGACCCGGAGTACCCGGAAGGGACGGTTCTTCCGGATTGCCGCAGAAGGCTGTCGGGGCGGTCATTCCGGCACGGAAATCGACAAGAACCGTGCCAATGCGATTCTCTTGCTGGGCCAAATGCTGACCGCGCTTCGGTCTGCGGCGGACATTTTTGCGGTATCGATGCAGGGCGGTGAAAAGGACAATGCCATTCCGACTTCGGCGGAGGCGGTAATCGGAGTCCGGGAAGATGCGGCGGATGCGGTACGGGAAGCGGCATCGGCGGCAGCGGCACGCATTTGCAATGCGTATGCCATGAGAGAGCCGAAGCTGCGGTTTGCCGTCACGGAGCTGCCGGACACGGATCTGCCGGCGTGGGATGCACACTGCCTGGACGGAGTGCTGAACTTCCTGACAACGGTTCCGTTTGGCGTGGAGAGTATGAGTGTCGAACCGGCCGGGCTGGTTGAGACGAGCAACAATGTCGGTATTTTGCGGACCGAAGAGTCGGAAGTGATAATCGACAGTTCGGTGCGTAGTCTGGTTTCGTATAAGAAAGAGCTTCTCGGCGACCGAATCGCGACGCTGACCCGCTTGTGCGGCGGAACGGCGGTTCGTCACAGTGCGTATCCCGGGTGGGAATATCGTGAAAATTCGGCGCTGCGGCCCATTTGGATTGAGGAGTATCGCAGACAGTACGGCAGCGACCCGGTTGTACAGACCATACATGCCGGGCTGGAATGCGGCCTGATTATCGAGAAAATGCCGGATACGGATGCCGTCAGCTTCGGGCCGAATATCCTGGATATTCATACGCCGGCGGAGCGGATGGAAATCGCTTCCGTTCGACGCACGTGGGAGCTGCTGCTCGGCATTTTGCGGCGGTTGGCCGAAACGAAGGAGTTGTAGAATCTCGTGGAAAATGCCCGGCGACAGGGCCGTGTAGAAAAATGCCCGGCGACAGGGTTATGTAATGAAAATGCCCCATGACGGGGTCCATGAAGAAAAATAAACCCGGCGACAGGGTTTGGTAAATGAAAAACGGGACGTGGCTACCCTTGCCAAACGTCCCGTTTTACTGTGTGTGTAATAAAATAATTACTCGATTTTGATTTCGGAGGTTTCACCCGGAAGCTTGCAGCTTACCGTCAATACTCCGTTGTTAAAGGATGCGCGAATCGTGGATACATCAATCTTGCCGACTTTAAAGGAACGCTCTACGTCGCCGTAATAGCGGTCGTTGGATTCCATGAAGCTCTTGTCCGGATTGTTGTCCAGGTTTCTTTTGGCGCGAATGATGATTTCCTCATTCTTGTAATCCACGTTAATGTTGGATTTCTCGTAGCCGGGCAGTTCCGCATGAATGAATACCGCTCCGTCCTTGCGAACAACATCGGCGTGAAATCTGCGGAACCGGTTCAGCGGATTCTCAAAATTGAAAAACTCGCTGTTTTTGAGGTTCTCGAAAGGAGAACTCTTTTTCTCCGAAGCTTCATCCTTATTGTTGAATACTTCATCCCAGTCGCTTTTGCGACTCTTTTTATCTTTCAGATAATCGACACCGTCCCGAAGACCTTTGTCGAGATCGCCAAGCATTTCATTGAATGCATCGGAAAATTTGTTCAGTAAATCATTGTCAAACATCAGTAATTTCCTCCAAATAAATGCATCCGGACAGCCATTCGGAAACGTTGTCAAAAGTCCTGCCGGTACAACCGGACGCAAAAAGCTAAATAAAAACTGCCAACAATATCGGGTAAATGTGAATTACCGTCTAACAATGTTATACTGTATCCGTCCGAAAATGTCAAGTAAAATTTTCATTAATTACGGAACCAGATAAAAGTCATCGTTTGGCATTGCACCGCCGACGGATGCGGGGTTGGAATCAAACAGGACCTTCAGATATGCGGCAACATCCGATTTCATGGCATCGCCGGCACGGTACACGATGTTGCAGTAAGGAATGGCCTTCTTTGCAACGGCGGCTTTGAAAATGTCAAAATGTTCCGCCAGTTCCGCGGTTGCCTCAACCTGCGACGAAGCAGATGCGGTGCTCTTTTCATATTCCGCGAGGAACGTCTGAACAAGCTTCGGATTTTTGTTGTAAAAATCCGTGTTGACCACCAGAACACCCGTGACAACCGTGGAGCCGTTAACCGTTTCCCACTCTTTGGTAACGTCAATGGCAATTCGTGTATTCGGATTTTGCTGTTGTACGGAAATAACATACGGCATTGGCAGCATGGCAATGATTTCTTCGTCGGCTGCGGCCATTTTCGATGCGACTTCGGAAGCCTCGGACAGCATGACAACGGAGACATCCTTGTCCGGGTCGATTCCGTTTGAGGACAGCAGATGGCGGAGAGTGTATTCCGGAGTGGTGCCGGCACCTGTGGAATAAATGGTTTTGCCCTTCAGATCGGCAACAGACTGAACCGAATCACCGGTGTCGAGAATGTAGAGAACACCGAGGGTGTTGATTGCGGCCACTTTGACGCCGCCCTTTGTTTTGTTGTACAGTGTTGCGGCGAGATTGCAGGGCACGGCAGCAACAGGGATATCGCCTTTAATAATGGCGGCCGTAATTTCATCGGCAGCGCCTGCGACAGTAAAATGATAGTCAACAGCGGAGGCACCGGCCTCATTTTCGCTCATCAAGGGAAGCATTCCGAGCGCGGTGGGTCCTTTTAAAACAGCAACGTTGAGAGTTTCTTTGGCAGCGGGAGTGTCCGCTTTGGAAGAGTTGTCGGCGGATTCTTTGCCGCAGGCCGTCATGCCGCACAGCATAGCCATGCACAGCAGAAGCGCAATGATACGTTTCATAAAAAATACCTCATTTCACATGATATTTGGCATAAAAATAACGCTGTCTTTCGGGTTGGCGGACCGCCCCGGCAGAACAGAGAATATAAATCGGGCTTTGAGGTCAGAGAATCTTCCTTCGCAGCACATGTATTCCAATACCTTTATGCACCTGCATTATATTCCCGGTCGAAACGAAAGTCAATGGGAAAAATGCATGACCTGACGGAATGAAAAACAGGAATAATGTTAGACAATTTGAAAAAAAGTATACAGAACGAATTGACAAGGTATTCGAACAGTGGTATGGTAGAAATAGACAAATCGTATAACATGACAGGGAAACAGTTCCACGGTCAAAACATCGGACCTGACGGAAACAGCGAACATGCAGCCGGACCGGGCGAAACTGTATTCCGGAGTCGTTGCGGACATCCGGACCTACAATTTGCTTTTTGAAATAACCGGTCCTGCTTGGATTTTGACAGATTAGTTGGAAGAACCGGAGGAACCCGAACCGGAATTTGAACGGTCGCGAATCATGTGCTGAAGTGTAATCAAAATGGTTACGACAATCGGCTCTGCGTCGGGACAGTAAATGTCGATGCAGTATTTGTCGTGAATGGAAAACATTTTTTGACTGATGGTTGCCATCAGATTGCCGCAGCCGTCCCAAAGTTCGAAATTGAGTCCCCAGATATTGCCTCTCAGCTGCCAACCGAGGCCATCAATATTGATGATATCATTATACAGGTGAAACAATTCTCGGGACAACTCGAACTGTATTCCGTTTGCCATTGTAATAAAATGACGGGCATGGAGGGAAAACACCTTTCGTTCGATGTAAGAAACCGGAGCGGAGTAGCGGTCTGTAATCTCTGTTTTGTCATGCAGCGACAGAACTTTTGAGTTGGAAATATACACTACGTTTTCCATTTCGTCCGTGATTTCCGTATGCTGATGCAATGACAGAACCCCCGTGGACGTAAACAGGGAGTAGCACGGAAGACCATACGAATTGACGTTATTGACGTTGGCATGTTCACCAACGTTGCGGTATCTGGAAAAATTGGAAAAAGAACTCATGTTACCCTCCTAAATGTATGTTTTCGGCCGTGCGGAAATCGTCCGCCGGCAGGTTACAGAATAATAATTGATTTCTGAGTTGATATTATAATATAGAACGACCGGAATGTCAATAAAATTTACCTGCATTTGAAAGAAGTATTTATGTGATGGTGAAAAAAAGAGACATATTTGGAAATATTTAGGAGCAAAAGAGTGAATGGCCGGGACGGTAACAATTTTAAGGAGGTGAATGCCTGGCAGGATATACAATAGACAATGGGGAATTAACAATGGAACTATCAATAAGTACGAGAGGAGGATGTATAAGAATGTTAAAGAAACTTACTGTTGGTATAGAGAGGAGGTCTGTGTTATGAAACGAACAAAACAAATGAAATTGATGATGTGGATTGTCGGGATTGCATGGATTGTAACGGCCTGTGCCAAACCGACCAAAACCAATAAGTTACCGGATTCGGTGACATCAGCACCGACCGTAGCGGGAACTCCGACGGGAACGGAACCAACTTCAGAACCGACCAAGGCGATAACTCCGACGGGAACGGACACAACTCCGGAGCCGCAAATGCCGACAAGGATGCCAACGACAACACCGGAGCAGGGACCGGTCGAGATTCTTCCGGTAGAGACACCAACGGCAACACCATCGCAGGAACCGCAGCCGACACCGGAAGGGGTAACGGCCGAAAATCGGGCAAAGATTGATGCATCATTGAAAGAACTGGACGGAACTGCACGTTGTGCGAGAGTGCAGATTAGCTTCGGAGATGTGGTAGCAGAAGGTAAGAAACTGTTTGAGGAATTATTTCCGGAGGAATATCTAATTAGTGAAGGTAAAAGTCGCAAGTATTCGGAAGTACCCGGTCTGACGGGAGACCTACAGGAGAGAGTTTGGATGTTATGCGCTGAACTGCGGGCTCCCATAGCATGCAAATGGTTTGATACACAAGTGGCATCCTTTTTTGAAAAATATCCGGAGCTGACAGAAACGCGGGTGAAGGTTGGAACCTCGACTATGCTTGTACTTGAAATACCGTATTCGACAATGCTTTTGCTCTCAAAGGATTCTCAGATTTTGCAGATTCTTCCGCTTGAAGAATATAATGATTATAATGAGGCGAAGATAATCGGAGAGTATTGCGGACATAAGGTGTACGATGTTTTGGAATCGGAGGCGGTTTTTGATTATCATGATTATCTACTTGAAGATTGGATACGAACTGAAAGTGTGATAGAGAGTTATCTTGGCTGGGGTGCGTTTCATCAAATCGAGGATTCGGATTATTTAAGGGTTTCGATTATTGTTCATCCGGCGGATGAGGTGTTCAGGCACAAATGTATGCAACTGCGTGGCTTTTTGGGAGAATTTCACAATGATGAGGAACAAGAAGAATTTGTAAAATGGAGTATAAGTGAAGAAGGAAAAGCGGCATGTCAGATTTTGCATGATAATTTGGTTGAACAGGTGATGCAATGCTTCAAAGGACTTGGATGGCCGGTTTTGGAGGAAGGATGTGTAGGAGATACCGGTCAACGTCTAAGCGGCGAACGATACATTACGGTGCTTGTGACAAAGGAGCAGCTGAAACGATATGTGCCCGAAATTGCATTGGGCGAATACTGGAATGATTATCCTCCTAAAGAGGCGCTTTCTTTTGATTTGTACCTCATCAGTAAAGAATGTGATATTTCCCTCTATTGGTCCGGAGTTGTTCATTCCACCCAGAAATAGGCTCGACAAAGTCGGGTCGGCGGTGGGGATGTCGAATAAAGGAATATGACAGTGACAGAAAAATGAAGATGTGAAGTAAGAAAGTATTTTTGCAGTGGGGCAGGCCTTGTGCCTGCCCCTTTTTCTATTGCCCTTACAGAAAATCATGCTATATTAATCGTGGAAACTCTGTCCGGACCTGCAGGGGGAACGGCAATGCCGCACGCAGTGTGCGGAGGTACGGAGGACGATGAAAGGACGGAACGCATGAAACTGATTCATATAGCGGATGTGCATTTATTGATGCAACCGGAGAAAGAACTGTCGATTTCAAGCGACGGAATATGAGATGACGGATGAAGTGCTGAAAATCATCCGCGAATACGGATGGCCTGTGTTGGAGGATCCCTCGCAATATGTAAGTGCAGAATGCGATATCCATGTGTATTGGAACGGATATGTATGCGGAATCAGAAAGAATATTCCGTACGGAGAGCGAATTGATTAAATCGCAGGAGACTTTCGGAGGATTTGAAAACAAATAATAATTTTTGGAAAAAAAATAAAAAAAGTATACAACAAACACTTGCAAAGGTAAACAAGATGTGATATTCTAACGGTAGACGTAGGCGAATATACTATTGATAAAATACAAATCGTTAGAAAAAACAATTTTGAAGATTCTGGCGATGTGAATTGTTTTATATTTGGGTAAGAAGAGCATATTACTAAATACAATATGTTTAATCTATAAAAGGATTAGCTGACAATATAGAAGACGTCTTACTATAAAAAGCCAAATGAGGAGGTGAATTAAGAAATTAATAATTGCTATTGAAACTATTTATAACAATATTGAAAAGAAAGAAGGTGAGTTAATGAATAAGAGATACAGAAGAAACAAACAAAATAAATATTTAGCAACAATATTATCTATCATTATGATGATTGTTGGAATGGGAATTATTCAATGTGACGGTGTCAGAGCAAGTGAAGACAGCAAATTAATAACAGATCAAGAAATTGAGGCGGCATATTATCCAGAAGGGTATAAAGGATATGTTTTTCCTGTGCTTCCTGGAAGTAGTTCTTGGTTATATGATGATTTCTCGGAAATGATAAAAGCTTGTTCTATTTCGGAAGAAAAGCTTAAATCAATGTCAACGGAAGCGTTGATTCAAACAGTGCTTGTTCATCCATTTATTCTTAATGTATACGCGTATGATAGTGTTGAAGAAGGTTACAATAATGTTAAGAGCTATTGCGATTGTTTGCAGGAACTTTGTTTGCGAAAAGATAGAGTTGAATGTTTATATGATTATCTAGAGAATCATAAAGATAGCTTTTTAAAGGTTGATGAAAATTCAGGGAATGGATATATTGATTTTTTACAACAAAAGCCAAATTCAGTATTATTGTTGCTTGCGACAAATGAGGATTTTTTCAATGAAAAAATAAAGACCGAAGAAGAAGCAATGGAAGCAATTAATAATATTTTGCAAAAAGGGAAAAGTATTGATCAAGAAAATAATCGCGATGTATATCCGATAGAATTTCGTGAATTTAGGGGTGCAGCAATTGAAAGCGTTGAAAGAACAGTACATAATGTACATGGATATTCGATGACCGGATATCAATGCAAATCGGTGGAATATTGGTTGTATAATGACGGTGTTTGTAGGTTAAGATATCTTAACGATGTATCATCATCGGCTAAAACACAGATGAATAATCAATTCTATGCAACTTATGGCTTGCAACCTGTGAACGGATATGGACCAACAGTAGAATATAATTGTCACTCCTATGCGTGGAATAATGATTATAAATATACCTGTTGGGTAGAAACGTTTAATTCAAATGGATTTACCGAAACAACGCTTAACAGTGTTAATGTTGGAGGAAATGTTGTATACTATAATTCTAATGTAATTACACATAGTGCAGTAGTAACTGGTAAGACATATCATTCCGGTTACAATTTAACACTTACTTCAAAATGGGGATCTGCGGGATTATATATACATACGCCTGGCAATTGTCCTTATTATTATAATGACTCTTCAACGACACCAGCAACTCGTAAATATTATAATCCTTGATGTATGCAGAACAAAAATAATCAAAACGGAGGTATTGATATGAACAAGAAAAAAACAGTAGGAATTGTTGTTGCTTCGCTTGGCTTTGCAGTGGCTTTGGGAATTGTATTGGTTTTAATCAAAAATTATTCGGCAGCCTCTGCTGATGATGATGCTCTGGCAGAATTAAAGGAGCAGAAAAGCGAATGGTTTGGTCTTTCTACGGAAGAGGGTCTTACCGTACTTGTCTGGCAGCTGGAGGACGGAAACATCCGGTGCGGGCTGGTGTCCGGCAATTATGCGACCGACGGAATTGACAAAGAACGTACGATACCGCAGGAAATGTGGCAAATGGGAGCATATTCCGGTGTAACATCGAAGGATATGAAGCTGATTCTTTCGACTTACGATATTCCGAAGGAGAAAATCTTTGTAACGGAATACGGCAGTTTTGCATGGAGCCAGGCTTTGATTCCGATAACCGAGGGTCAGATGAATTCGTTACGGGAGGAGCTTTTCGGAAAATAAGCGGAAAGTGCCGGTGATGCGGTTCGGAAACCGACCCGGCTGTCAAAATGAAACAATATGATAAACGCTGTTCCGGCATTGGAACATTTCCTGCTATCGGTTCTCCGATAACGGGGATATGCCGGAGCAGCGTTTTTATCTCATAGGAATGTCCTATGAGATAAAAAAACGCTCCGCGAGGATGCACACTCGCGCGCAAGGAAACCGGTTGCTTCGCAACCCGCGCTCGGCGCGGGGCTGTCGCAAGCGACAGGCTTATAGGGAAGGAAACAGGGCATTTTCGGGAAAAATGACGAAAATCAAAATTGTTGCTATGCTTTATTCCAAAGAAGGGGTATACTGAAAGACAGACGGTCATTTGCGATAAATGAGAAAGGACACCGGGTATGAAACTGATTCACATAGCGGATATGCATTTGCTGATGCAGCCCGAAAAGGAGCTGCCGATCGGAAAGGAACGGGCGGCCGAGCTTTCGGACACATTTGCACGGATTATCGATATATGTAATACGGAAGATGTGGATCTTCTGCTGATTGCGGGGGATTTGTTCCACATGCAGCCGCGGCAGAAGGATTTGAAGGAGCTGGCATACCGGTTTGGGCAGCTGCTTCGGACGAAGGTTGTGCTGATTGCCGGAAATCATGATTATGCCGGCGCACGCTCCAATTATCCGGCATTTGCGAGAGAGAACGGGTGGCTTCCCGATTCGCCGGACCGTTCGGATGCAGTGACCATGCTGTTGGACGATTCGATGGGACATGTGACATTTCCGGAGTTGAAGACGACGGTTTACGGCCTGAGCTATCACACGCGCGATGTGAAGGAAGCGGTTTATGATGCGGAGAGACCGCTCGGCAGTGGGATTAATATTTTGCTGGCGCACGGAGGGGATTCGAAAAACGCACCGATGAATTTTGACCGGATTGCGGCAAACGGATGGGATTACGTGGCGCTCGGTCATATTCACAAGCCGCAGATGATTACCAAATCGATGGCCTATGCAGGCTCGCCGGAGCCGCTTGACCGAAATGAAACGGGGCCGCACGGCTATATGTCGGTGGAGATTACGGAGGTGTCGGGCAGCAATGAGACCGTTGCATCCTTTGTGCCGTTTTCCAAACGTGAATACCGGGATATAACGGTTCCCTGCACGGCGGATATGACACAGGCAGAGCTGTGCGACAGGCTGTCCGAAATCATTGAAAAACAGGGCGAACAGAACATGTACCGCATTTTCCTGACCGGATGCAGAGCCGCAGAGATGACATTCGATGTGTCGGCCATCCGGCGCCTCGGAACGATTACGGAGGTGTTGGATATGACGCGGCCGGAGTACGATTTGGAACGGCTTCGGGCCGACAATGCGGATAATCTGGTCGGCATGTTCATTGATGCGCTGAAAGACCGCGGGGAATTTGACGAGGTGGCACAAAAGGCATTGGATTACGGCCTTTCGGCACTGCTCGGAGACCGGCGCTGAGACCGGTGACACGGTACGGCGGACACGGGACGGAGCCGACGCAACCCGGCGTTACGGTACGGCGGATACGGGACAGAATCGACGCAACCCGGCGTTACGGCCGGTGGCACGGAAGACATTACGAATCTTGACGGGATTGTCCGGATGGAGGATTTATGAAGATTAATGGGTTGTACCCGGAGAATTTCGGGAAACTGAAACAGAAGGAATACACATTTTCCGACGGTCTGAATTTGATTCAGGGCGATAACGAAGCAGGCAAATCAACGCTTCGCCAGTTCCTGACATCGATGCTGTTCGGATTGACGAAAAGTCGTGCACGCGATGATTTGTTTACAAAATACAAACCGTGGGATACGCCGGGTGCGTATCGCGGGGCCATGGATATTGAGGTGAACGGGGTATCGTACCGTGTGATCCGGGATTTTCTCGGGGACAGCGAACCTCTGCAGGTGCTGGAGTATCCGTCGATGCGGGAGGTACCGGTGACCGGAGAACTGCTCGCGGCGCTCGGCTCCGGTCTGACCAAATCGGGGTACCTGAATACGGTATCGGTGGCACAGGGAGGAATTGCTCCGAATGATGAGCTGGCACCGATGCTGACGGACTATCTGACCAATCTGAGCACGTCCCGCGAACAGGATTTGAACGTCAACGGCGCTCTGGACGTTCTTCTTCAAAAGAAAAAGCTTTTGGACAGGAAAAATCTTTCCGAGAAGGAGGAGCAGCTTGCCAGACGCATGGACACGCTGACGGCACAGCAAAATGAGCTGGACCGGAAAGCGGAGCAGCTGACCGCACGCAAATACGAACGGGACAAAATCGGGGAGCAGCTGGACTTTTTGTCGGAGGAGGCGGAACTCTCGGAGGAGCACGCATTTTCCGATTGCAAACGGGAGTATGAAGCGTACCTGGAGAAGCTGTCCAAGCGGGATCGCATGGCGGAGGATTTGCAGGAACGCCGGACACTTCGTGACAATCTGGCCCGTACCGTGCGCAGTGTGGAAGCAATCGATGCGCGGGAGGAAGAACTCGACGAACTGCTTCGCAGGAAAGCCAGTGCCGATGCCAAGGCCGAGTACGAACGGTCGGAAACGGAAGCCCGGCTGAAGCGTGTTACGCAGGAGAAAAAGAGGCTTGTCTGGCCGGCTCTGGCAGCAGGATTGCTGCTTGCCGCTGCGGTATTTTTTACGGTTGTTGCCGTGACCGGTTGCCTTCGGATTCCGGGGAACACCGTTTGGCTGACCGTTGCGACGGTACTCGGAATTACGGCTCTCGGCGGAACGCTTCTGATGCGTCGGAAACTGAATATCCGTCAGAAGAAGCTAAATGACCGGCTGACCGGGCTGATGAGCGGAGAAACCGTGGAACAGCGGGAACTGGCGGCGCAGATTGCGGCACTTCCGACGGAAGATGAGCTGCATGACGAGCGGGACCGTGCGATTTCGGACCGGACCCGGCTGAGTGCGGCCGAGGAGCAGATTACCGAGAAGGAAACGGAACTGATGGCACTGGAGGCAGAGCTGGATGCGGAACGGGAAACGCTTCTGTCGAAATTCCGGGCATTTGAACCGATTCCGGAGCTGACGGGCAGTCAGGTCAACGCGATTCAAAGTCATTTGCTTGCAAGAAGCGTTCAGTGCCGGAACCGAAAGGCGGATCTGGCCCGTGAACGGGATTCTCTGACGGAAATGATTGCGCGTCTGTCGCAGCAGGTGGAGGACGGTGCGTCGCTGGAGACGGAGCTCGCCGAGACGGAACGGGACCTGGAGGAATGCCGTAAAGAAGCGGAACATGACCGGACCGAGATGCTGGCACTGTGCCTGGCGATGGACACGATTGAGTCTCTGGCAAGGGATATTCATGACAGTTTCGGACGAAAACTGAACGAAACGCTGTCCGAACAGGCAAACCGCATTACGGCGGGGGCATACCGGAAGCTTGCGGCGGATGAGAAGCTGACGGTTCGGACGGGCAATTCGTACCGGGCAACCGATATTACCAAGCTCAGTTCCGGAACGACCGAGCAGCTGTATCTGGCGCTTCGTCTTGCGGTTTCCGATATAATGTATGAGGACGAGCATTTACCTCTTGTTTTTGATGACAGCTTTGTGTATTATGATAGAAGTCGATTGAGTTCCACGTTGTCCATGCTTGCGGAAACCAACCGGCAGGTACTCATTTTCACCTGCAGCGACCGGGAACGGGAGCTTCTGACGGAGTTGAAGATTCCGTATCATACGGTGGAAATGACCACTCGGTAACCGAACAGTTTGCGGCATCGCGCCGTTACGTCAGTGACAGAAAAGAGGAACGTGATATGAAGCTTTTGGAAGATAAGATTCGCAGGGAAGGCGTCGTGAAAGAAGGCAATATTCTGAAGGTTGACGGGTTTTTGAACCATCAGATGGATGTTGCGCTGTTTCGGGAAATGGCAAAGGAATGGAAGCGCCTGTTTGAGAAGGACCGAATCAATAAAATTCTGACGATAGAGGCGTCCGGAATCGGAATTGCCTGTATCGCGGCGGAAGAGTTCGGATGCCGCGTCGTATTTGCCAAGAAGACGCAGGGCAAGAACCTGGACGGAGATTTATATACGACGAAAATCACATCATTTACCAAAGGCAAGGTGTATGATGTCATTGTGGCAAAGAAATTTCTCGGACCGGAGGACCGCGTCCTGATTATCGATGATTTTCTGGCAAACGGCTGCGCGCTCGAAGGTCTGATTTCCATTGTGCGGGAATCCGGAGCAACGCTGTGCGGCTGCGGAATTGCCATTGAAAAAGGCTTCCAGGTCGGCGGACAGAAGATTCGGGATCTCGGAGTTCATTTGGAATCGCTTGCCATCGTCGACAGCATGGAAGGCGGCGTGCTGACGTTCCGCGAACAGTAAGCGGAAGTCGGCGGACGGACGCTGCGTGCGCGGGAACCGGAAGGATGCGGACAAATTCCGCAAATCGGGAAGGAACGAGTATGAAATTTTTGGTACAGAGAGTTTCGGAGGCTTCGGTCTCCGTTGACGGAACGGTAATCGGAGAAATCGGAAAAGGGTATCTGGTGCTGCTCGGCGCCTGTGAAACCGATACCGAGGCGATTGCCGATAAAATGATGAAGAAGCTCGCGGGGCTTCGCATTTTCGAAGATGAAAACGGAAAAACCAATTTGTCTGTCGCCGATGTCGGCGGCAGTCTTTTGGTTGTATCGCAATTTACGCTGTATGCGGATTGCCGGAAAGGAAACCGGCCGTCGTTCGTGCGGGCGGGGAATCCGGACCATGCGGAACGGCTGTACCGGTATGTGCTGGACAAGCTGGCCGGCGAGTACGGCTTTACGGTACGGCACGGAGAGTTCGGTGCGGATATGAAGGTACGTCTGCTCAATGACGGACCGTTTACCGTGATGCTCGATTCGGCGGAACTCGGTATGGAATAAAAAGGGACGGGAAAAGGATTGATTGCATGAAGAAATGGTTGGCTTGTGTATTGATGGCTGTTATGATGATTGCCGTGACGGCATGTTCCATGGTCGCGGAGGCGCCGGAAAATGAGAAACCGACGCCGGGAGGAACAAAGACGCAGGAGGAGAAAACGCCCACCGGAACACCCGGCGGGACGGTGGAGATGACGCCGACACCCGGCGGAACAAATCCCGAAATTACCGGAACTGCGGACCCGGATGAGCCGGAAATCGACTGGGACAGCATGCCGCTGACCGGTCTGATGTTCAGCGAAGCCGTATCGTCCAATGATACCTTTGCGGCACCGGACGGCAGTTACTGCGACTGGATTGAACTGGAAAACGGGTCTTCGGAGCCGGTTTCGCTCGGGCAGTACTGGATTTCCGACTCGAAAAACGAGCCGCAGAAATTCCGCCTTCCCGATGTGACGCTGGCAGCAGGCGAACGGTATCTTTTGTACTGCAACGGGGACGGGGAGGAGAACCGGCCGTCCTTTAAAATCAGTTCGTCCGGCGAAAAGGTGTATCTGTCCGATGAAAACGGATTTTGCGACCGCATAAAGGTACCGAAGGATTTGCCGAAAAACACGAGTTTCGGCCGAAAAGACGGGGAATGGCTGTATTTTGATTCCGCAACGCCCGGAACGGCGAACGGCAGCGGATACGCCGAGAGAACGTCCGTGCCGGAAGCGAATTTTGCATCCGGCTGTTATACGGAGCCGCTGACGGTTACCCTGTTCGGCGAGGGAACCATTTACTATACGACGGACGGCAGCCGGCCGACAACCAAGTCAAAGGTATATAAGGACGGCATTTCGGTGACCGATGTAACGACCATCCGGACCTTTGCGGTGAAGGACGGCCGCGAAAGCGATATGACGGCATTTACCTATGTAATCGATAAGAACCATACGCTTCCCATTCTGGTCGTTAAGGCACCGCAGAACACGCTGACCGGCGATGACGGGGTGCTGACCGACATAAAGGGGCATGACGAAGCGGAAATCATGATGACGCTGATCGAGAACGGCGAGGAGAAATTCTCGGTTCCGTGTGCATTGAAGCTTCACGGAAATGACAGCCGCAAGGGCAAGAAGCAGAACTTTACGGTGAAATTCCGTTCCAAATACGGCGCCGGAAAGCTTCATTACAAGCTGTTTGACGATATGGAAGCGGACGAGTTCGATTCCCTGCTTCTGAAGGGTGGCAGCGAGGACTGGGCGGCATCCATGATTCGGGACGAATTTATGACGCATCTCGCGCTCGGCAGCTCGGCGCTGGCCGTACAGAACTGCAAACCGGTTGTGATGTATCTGGGAGATTCGTTCTTCGGAATCTATTTTATCCGGGAGCATTTTGACGAACATTACGTGGCAACGCATTACGACGTGTCCGCCGATTCCGTGGATGTCATCGAATGCAACGGAAACTGCGAGGCGGGATCCATCAAGACATACAACGCCATGATTTCCTTCTGCCGGAACAATGACATGTCGAAGGATGAGAATTATCAGGCACTGACGGAAATGGCGGACATGGACAGCCTCTTTGACTGGTTCATTTTCCGGACGTATATGGGCGACCGCGATCTGGCCAACATCCGTGTGTTCCGTTCTTCTGAAAATGACGGCAAATTCCGCTGGATGTTTTACGACATGGACTGGGGCTTCTTCAGTCACAAGGGAAATGAAATCGAGGGCACCATCGAGGGCAGCGACACGTTCCTGACCGTGATGCAGAGTGCTTTGAAAAACAAGAACGGGCGCGACGCATTTTTGAAGCGCTACGCATATCAGATGAACAACGTTCTGAACGAAGAGTCCATAACGAAGGAAATCGACCGCTTCGCGGCGCTGATGGAAGGCGACATCGAAGCCGACCGCGAGCAGTGGGGACGGACCGTTTCGGCTTGGAAGCAGAGCATGAACAGTCTGTATTCGTATGTTGCGGACGGAAAACGGGACAAGGAAATCCTCGGAGATCTGAAAGAGTATTTCAGACTTTCGGATTCGCAAATGAAGGAATATTTCGGCGGAAAATATCAATAATCGTGAAAATTGCCGAATTTTTTGCAAAAAAGAGGTTATTTTCAACAGAAAATCGTCATTTTTAATGTGAAAACCAGTTGACAAGTTGCAAATAATAAAATACAATATTGTTGAGTTAATCTTCCTTGAAGATAACGGAAACGTGTTCATGATGAACAACATCAATTCAGAGAAGGAGTGATATAAGATGAAAAACCTGAAACTGAAAGCAGCACGTGCCGGCAAGGATATGTCACAACAGGAGCTTGCAAGCATTGTCGGTGTGTCGAGACAGACCATTAATGCGATTGAACGTGGAGATTATAATCCTACCATTAACGTTTGCAGAAATATCTGCAAGACGCTCGGCTCCTCTCTTGACGAGTTATTCTGGTCGGAAGACGAAACGCTTTCCAACGAGAAAACCGGGGAATAAGAGATTTTTCGGAGAGAGAAAATTTATGAGTCAGACCGCTCTGTGCGTAAGTGCAGGGCGGTTTTTCCATGTACGGAAAAACCGTGAAAAATTCATGTCCTACTTGTAAATTACATTTAACAATGCTATAATGTTTCTGATTGTCGAAAAATATGTTTCCATTACGGAGGTAAAAGTATGTCATTTGAAGTTCAAAACCTTGTGAAATCTTACGGAGACAAAGTTGTTGTCGATCATCTCAGTTTTCACATGGATAAACCCGGTGTATATGCGTTGTTGGGGACCAACGGTGCCGGTAAAACGACATCCATCAGAATGATCTTGGGAATGCTAACCAGAGATTCCGGGGAAATTTTGTGGAACGGAAAGCCGATGGAACCGACGAAGATGAATATCGGTTATTTGGCAGAAGAAAGAGGATTGTATCCGAAATATTCGCTGCTTGATCAGCTTTTGTATTTTGCTAAGCTGAAAGGGGTTGGCAGAAGTGCGGCAATGGAGAAGATTAGGTATTGGTCCGCAAGACTTCAGCTGGATGAGTACATTTTCCCGCCGAAGGTTGTCCGTGCCGCGGGCCGCAAGGGAATCGGCATAGCAAAGGGAACGCAGAGCACAACCCAGACGGTTATCGGCCCGAGCATGAAAGCAGAGCAGCTCAGTAAAGGAAATCAGCAGAAGGTTCAGCTGATGGCAGCGCTTCTGGCCGATCCGGAATTTGTTATTCTCGATGAGCCTATGAGCGGTCTGGATCCGGTGAATACCGACCTGTTTAAGGAAGTTATCCGGGATGAGATTGCGAAGGACAAGTATGTTATCATGTCCAGCCATCAGATGCCGACGATTGAGGAGTTCTGCAGTGACATCACGATTATGAACCGCGGTAAAGTGGTTCTTCAGGGAAATCTGAACGAAATCAAGAAGAGCTACGGCCGTGTCAACCTGTTTGTAAAATGCGAACAGCCGTTGCAGCCGCTTTTGGACGAATACGATTCCGTACATGCGCAGAACCCGATTTCCATTATCGAAGAGACGCCTTCGGAAACGCAGCTTCGTGTTGCCGGAGAAGAGCAGGCAATGGAGTTCCTGAATTTCCTGATTGGCAAGAAAGCGACAATTATCCGCTTCGACCTGAGAGAGCCGTCGCTGCATGAGATTTTCGTGGAAAAGGTAGGTGCCGTAAATGAAGAAGAGTGAGTTAAGGGGAACCGGTGAGGTATTTCGGTTTACCCTGATTCAGACCGTAAAAAGTAAGGCATACATCATTTCGGTCGCGATTCTTCTGTTGTTTGCCTTGCTGACCGCACCGGTTATGCAGTTGATAAAAGGTGACGCTTCGGGCGGAAGCTCGGAATCAAGCGGAGGGGAATCTTCCATCAAAAAAGTTTATATCTGCGACGAGACCATGCTGTTGATGGGTATGAATTTTGCGTCGCTGGACGATGCGTCTTTTCAAAAAGTCGAGTGGATTCCGCGCACCGAAACTTTTGATGATTTGTGCAAAATCCTCGAAGAAGAGGGCAAGGAATCGAAGAACGTAATCCTTCATTTTTACGGAAATGAAGTGAAGGGGCTGACGGCGGAGATTTGCCGCAACGGCGGCGGAGATCTGGACGGTGATGAATGCAGAAATCTGGCGGACAGCATTTGCCGGAAGTTTGATGAGCATAAAATCGTACTCAGCGGATTGTCGGAAGAAGAACTGAAGGTCCTGGATTACAAATATGATGTTGTTATTAATTATTTGCAGGCCGACGGTACGGTTTCCGAAAAGAACGTCAAGGATGACGGTATTACCCAAAGTGAGTGGACCATCGTTTATTTTGTTTTGTTCTTTGTGTCGATGATTTGCATAATTGCGGCGACCAATATTGCAACCGCAATTGTTACCGATAAGTCGACCAAGGTTGCGGAGTTCCTGCTGACATCGGTTCGGCCGATGGCGCTTTTGTTTGGTAAGATTCTGGCGATGCTGGTATCTTCCGTCGGACAGTTCGTTTTGCTGTTCCTGGCAACGGTATTGTCCAACAAACTGACAGGTCTGTTGTTTGACACGGAAACGACGTATATATCCTCCGTAATTCCGAAAAATATTTTTGCAAACCTGTCCGCGGTGAACTTCATATTGGCCATTGTGACACTGGCACTCGGTATGCTGTTCTATGCGATTATTGCCGGTATTTGCGGTGCGACGGTTAGTAAGATGGAGGAATTGCAGGACAGTCTGAAATTATTTACGACCATTTCAATGATCGGAATGATTCTTTCAATGATCGGTTCCTTTGCCATGCAGTCCTCGGCAACAAGCGTGCTGACAAGAGTGTTGGTACTGTTCCCGATGTCTTCGGCAATGCTGGTGCCCGGAACCATGCTGATCGGAACCACATCGGTGACGATGGGCCTGATTGCGATTGCCATTTTGCTTGTTTGCAATGCGCTGCTTGTGAAGTTTACGGCTACGGTATACGAAAGCCTGATTACGCATACCGGAAACCGGATTACCTTTAAGCAGCTGCTTGGAATAAAGGGAAAACAAAAGGGAGGTGCGAAGAATGAGTAACTCCTACAAGAATAACAAGAAAATAAGCACTGTATTTTCCTTTTCCTGCAAACAGATGGTGCGGGCAAAAGGTTATCGTGCTTCCACAATCGCAATCGGTGTGATTGCGTTTTTGGGACTGCTGATTACCATGCTGATCGGAGCAAAGGGCAGTAAGAAACCGACGGAAAGCGACCTCAAAGACGTAACCTGCCGGTTGATTGTTGTCAATGACTGTGATATTCCGGAACCGGACGGAGACGCTGCAAAGACGTTGATTGCGGATATTCGGGAATGTCTGAGCGGTTCGGAATCGTCGAATATTTCGGTCGAATGGAAAGGCAAGGAAAGTCTTGCGGAACTGAGTAAGAAAGAAGCCGATGCAGTCGGGGAAGACGATGAAATCCATGCGATCCCGGCTTCCGTCCGCAAAACGGAAGAAGGTTACTGCGTATCGGTTGTATATCTCGATAACTGTGCATGGGAAGAAGGTACGGTAACCGAAATCGGTTCGGCACTCGGGACGGCGGTACAGACCTGGGCGGAACGTGACATCAATGAAATGCAGGCAATGCTTGTGCGTGTTCAGGCTGTCGGTTCCAGTATCGTTATCGGCGAGGATACCGGTATTGCGGCGACATTTATCCGCTTTATTTTCCCGTTGCTGACCGGATTTGTCATGTATTTCATGATTCTTATGTACGGCCAGGACATTGCCAGAAGCGTTTCGCTGGAGAAGACCAGCAAGCTGATGGAAACCATGCTGACCTACGTGAAGCCGTCCGATTTGGTTTTCGGTAAGATTCTGTGCGGAATGGTAATGTCCGTTGTGCAGATTCTGACCTGGATTGTATGCGGTGTGCTGGGATACTATGTCGGCGGCGGAATTGCCCGTATGATCAATCCGGATTACACCAATTATGTCGCAAAAGCGCTGGATGCAATTCGTGCCGTTGCCGGTACGATGGCGTTCTCCATACCGGTTGTCATTGTCGGTCTGTTGATTTTCTTCCTCGGCCTGTGGCTGTATTACTGTCTTGCAGGTATCGCGGGAAGCGTTGTGACAAAGCCGGAAGAGCTGGCGTCGGCCAATTCGATTATTGTTCTGCCGATGCTCATTTCCTGGCTGATCGGATACTTTGCGGCATTGAACGAAAATGAGCACATGATGTCGATTTTGCGGTACATTCCGTTCACGTCTCCGTTCACGGTAACGGGCGAAATGATGGTCGGAAAGATTTCTGTCGGAGTCGGTATTATTTCCATGGCGGAAATTCTGATATGCTCCGTTTTGATGTGCATTCTGGCGGGACGTATTTACCGCGGACTTGCGCTGTATTCCGGAGAAAAGCTTTCCGTTAAGAAAATTATCGGGGTTATCAGAAACAAATAAATGAAGTTCGAAAAGCCGGCGGTCCCATCGGAGACTGTCGGCTTTTTGTGCAAAACAGGGCCGCCTTGGCAAGCGGAAAGCAGGTGCCGGCGGTTGGGACAAACAGGGCCGCCGGCGGGCGGCAGAACTCGGAGGCAGGAAAATGATATTGGAACGGAACAATGGGGTATTGACGGCGAAGCATCAGGGAGAAACATTGCGAATCGAAGCATGGGGCAAGGATTCGCTGCGTGTCCGGGCGACGATGCAGACCGGATTTTCGGATTGCACATGGGCGCTGACCGAAACGCCGGAAGCAAGCGATGCCGTAGTCACAATCGGAACGGATCCGGACGGAAATCCGTCGGCGAAAATCGTCAACGGCCGTGTGCGGGCGGAAATCAACTTCGCCGGCGTGCTGCGGTTTTACCGGGACGATGAGCTCATTTTGCAGGAATATTATCGCAGTTACGGCGGAACGCTGTCCAAAGAGAGCCGCTGTTTGAAAATCGTAAACAGGGAATGGAAGGGTATTCCGGGGGGCAGTGAGTACCGGCTGGCGGTGAAATTCGAAAGTCATGACGGCGAGAAGCTGTTCGGAATGGGACAGTATCAGCAGCCGTATTTGGATTTGAAGGGCTGTACGCTCGAACTGGCGCAGCGGAATTCGCAGATTTCGGTGCCGTTTGCGATTTCTTCGCTCGGGTACGGCCTGTTATGGAACAATCCGGCGGTCGGTTCGGCGACGTTCGGCAAGAATTACACCGAGTGGATTGCCCGTTCCGCAAAGGATATGGACTATTGGATTACCGTGGGTGACACGCCGAAGGAACTGCTTCGGAAATATACGGCAGTCAGCGGGCGGGCCCCGGAATTTCCCGAGGAGCTGATGGGGCTTTGGCAGTGCAAACTGCGGTACCGGACGCAGGAGGAGGTTCTGTCCGTGGCCAGACGGTACCGTGAGGAGGGCATTCATATCGACCAGATCGTCATTGATTTCTTCCACTGGACGGTGCAGGGAGACTGGAAATTTGACAAAACGTACTGGCCCGACCCCAAGGCAATGGTGGAGGAGCTTCATTCCATGGGCATCCGGGTCATTGTGTCGGTTTGGCCGTCCGTCGACCGGAGAAGCGAGAATTTTTATGAAATGACGGAGCGGGGACTTCTGATTCGGACCGAGCGCGGTGCGGCACAGACCTATGATTATCAGGGAGATTGTGTGGAAATCGACCCGTTCAATCCGGAAACGCGTGACTATGTATGGAACATTTGCAGGAAAAATTATGCCGATTTGGGAATTGACGGGTTCTGGCTGGATAATTCCGAACCGGATTACGGAGTATATGATTTTGACCATTACCGCTACTGCATCGGGCCGGCGCTGTCCTGCAGCAATATGTACCCGCAGATGTACAGCCGCATTTTCTACGATCCGATGAGCCGGCAAAGCGACAGGACACCGGTGAACCTTCTGCGCTGTGCATGGGCCGGCAGTCAGAAGTACGGAAATGTTGTCTGGTCCGGGGATGTGCCGTCCACGTTTGAGGCATTTGCGGATCAGCTGCAGTGCGGTCTGAACATGGGTCTTGCGGGAATTCCGTGGTGGACGACCGATATCGGTGGGTTTATGACGGACGATGTCAACGACCCGGAATTTCGGCAGCTGCTGATTCGCTGGTATCAGTTTGCGGTGTATTCGGCGGTATTGCGGATGCACGGAGACCGCGGACCGTACGATATTCCGGCACTGGATGACCGGGATTGGGGCGGCGGCTATCTGCACACCGGCCAGCCGAACGAGTTGTGGAGCTACGGCGAAGACAACTACCGCATTATGCGAAAATACTATGACATTCGGCAGGACATGCACGAATATATCCGGGACCTGTACCGGGAGGCAAGCGAGAACGGATCGCCGCTTCTTCGGACGATGTTTTACGAATTCCCGGAGGATGCCAAATGCTGGGAACTGACGGACCAGTACATGTTCGGTCCCGACTATCTCGTGGCGCCGATTCTGCATCCGGACTGTTTTGAGCGGGAGGTTTATCTGCCTGCCGGAACCTGGCAGCTGACATCGACCGAAGAACTGTTTGACGGCGGTCGTACCGTTACGGCAGCCGCTCCTCTGGAGTATATGCCGGTATTTCGTCGCCTATAAGGCGGCGAATTGCCGGTGCAGGTTTGCATAAGGAATTATTTAATGCGAAAGTATTGACAGAGGGGTAGAATACACTATAATTTAATTGAACAATCAATTAAAGGAGAACCACATTGCGAACCATTAACGAAGAAGAAAAAATCGCGAAAAAGAATGAAATTATGGAAAAATGTTTCGAGTGCTATGCGGAATATGGTCTTGGAACCGTAGGAATCAAGACACTTGCGGAGGCATGCGGAGTATCCTCCGGAACGCTGTATTTTTATTTTAAGGACCTGGATGATTTGATTATACAGTCCACCGCATATTGCATGCAGAAGGTGGAAGACGATTTTATGCGAAAAGCGCCCGGCGATGTGCGGGAAATAGAGCGTTTTATTGAGGAAATACCTTACTGGACGGCGGAGAAACACGGGAAAAAATATCGTTTGATGTATCAGGTGTATACGCATCCGAAATATCGCGAATACGGGAAGGAATTTTTTACCGGAGTGAATCAGCGTTATACGGAATACGCAAAATTTCTGGAGACCGGAATAGGAATACCGTATCAGAAAATTACCGCACTGATATTTACCTTTGTTCGTGCCTGTGTTCATTATGCGCTGTTTGAGGACGAGTATTATCTGAAATGTCAGATTAATGCATTGAAGGACAGTATTGATTTTTGTTTGCGGCAAACAGGCACCGAAATTGAAAACAGCTGAAACAGAGTATAAAAAGTAACCGGATGTTTACAGTATACGGATGATAAAACGGAGGAGAATACATTGAAAAAGAGCATTAACGTAAAACGGATTCTTTTCTGTGTATTGATTGTGGTACCTATTCTGGTGTTGGGAATGGTGACTATATCGAAAGCGGATACCGCTGATGAGGATGATCTTTATTATTACCAGTTTAACCAGGGATTTCTCTTCGAACAGCCTATGAACGGTGATAATACCGAAGCGGCGATGTCATTGGGAGAGTATTTGGAAAGAGTAACCAACTCAAATACAGAATGGTTTATTTTGTCTGATTTGGCGGAAAATTATTTTGTACTTTCGGATGGAACCGTACAAAACACGGCAGGACCTGCCGAAACGGCATTAAAAGCATTTCGGACAAAGTATGCAGGATATGATATCAAGAAAAAATTACACTTTTTAATTGCGGGATTTCCAAACAGTCCGGAACATATGAAGGCCAGCGCAATTCATTTTGAACATTACGGGAATGATTATGTATATATTTATTTTCTGATTAAACAAAGCGCATATACCTCTAAAAAGATGTATTTACATATTAAAGACGGAAAACTGGAACTCGATCCGGTTAATAAAACCGTATGGTGGGCCGGGCAATTACCGAACTCACGTAATTTTAGAATTACCGATTCAACGGGGAAATATCGTTTGGTTGTTACGGAGAATGGCCTTAAGGTTGTCGGAGTCGATGATACATCATATGATTCTGCGGTAGAGTTACAGAATTACGATTTACAGGCGCAAACGAAGTATATATGCTATCATACGGATGGAAAGAATGTTTATGAGCAATATAATGAAGACAGACGCAATGAGGATTTAAACGGGATTGATGTTGCCGGTTGGTCGGAAGGCAAGATCAATAAATCGCCCGCCGAGTATATTTTTGCAATAGAAACGGCCCAAAATTATATTCCCGATGTTCCGTATATGGATACGCTATTAGGAGAACTGTCCGATTACAGATGTATTCATTTGTATCCGATTTACAAGAGAGTACTTCATTTTCAAATAGTTGACGAGCAGGGAAACCCGGTAGAGGAAGACGGCATAATAAGAAAGTATTGCCCGTCGAGCGGGGGTTATGTCATCGACTTCGATGACGGTCTGGTTATGGAGAGTAACTGTTGGGCTGCCTTTGAGATGCCCTCTACTAACCGGGCGGGAGGAATGATTTATACCGTTACGGATGCCATGTTCTGTACGGATGATACTTATTCCGAGAAGGATACCTCGTTGGATTCCGACAAATACAAGCTGATAATAGGGGATAACGGAAAATGGCTTCTCATGAATCGAATAACCGATGAATCCGATGCCTATCTGAAGATTGTAGTGAAGAAAGAACCGGCTGACGTTTCCTATTACGGAAATGCAAATGCATTTTCCAAACCGGCCGATGAATTCGGAGATCCGTCTCACAAAGAGCTTACGGCGTACGGAACCGCAGGCATTTTTCTGATGTCGGAAGGACCGATTATTATTCCGGAATTCGGTGACTATGATTACGCGGAATACGAATATATAACTTACTGGTATATGAAGACCGAAAATGATATTTCCGTGATTGCTTACGGAGAAACCGGAGAATGGCAATATGCGGTACTTCCGGATGTTGCGTTTCAGACAGATGTCGATGTCTGGGCTGTTTTGCGAAGAACAAATGTTGCAACAAAAAAATACGGTGAGATTGAGTCGGACCATTTGACAATTACAATTCGGCCGTTTGAAGTTAAAGTTATGGATGCGAATTTGAGTTCGGCGATTCCGTATGACAATCTGTATGTTGCAACACCGAAAAATTTCAAATGCAGTGTCAGCATAAACGGGGGAGAGGAACAGGAACTGAATTCCTCAAATGCCTGTACGTATGACCCTCCCGAGGGCGGAATCGCAATTACGCTAAATAATATATACGGATTTAAGCTCAAAGTGACCGAAAACGGAACCTATAAGTTTACGGTCAGAGAATCCGATTATCTCGGACCGTGTAAATCGGTTACAATAACCTATAAAAATTTAATCAGCGAATACGATATTTCCATTGCGACGGACGATGTATATTCCGGCAGATGTACGGAGGATAAAATTCTCATAGTACCCGGAGATTGTTCGCCTGTACAGCCTTATATCAAGCTTCTCAAAGGCTGTTATGTCAATGTCAACGATACCGATTGGGCCGATATCGGAGATGCGATTTCGCTGTTCGTTACGGATAATTCGGAGGAGAGTGTTACAATCGGTTCGGAGAACGGGCCTCAAATCGGATATTCCTATACGATAACCGAGAACGGAAGTTATCAGTTTAAGTTCGTTACTGCGGGAGGCAGTGAACTGCTTTCCGATGTGCTGGAATATACTGACATTTATCATCCGGTGAATGTGGTGTTTGACATGAACGGTCACGGTACTGCACCCGCCTCCCAGACAATTGACGAGGGCGATACGGCAATCGAACCTGACGATGACCCGACCGAGGAGGGCTGGTCCTTTGGCGGCTGGTTTGAGGATGCCGACTGTGAAACGGAATTTGATTTTGAAACGGAAATTATCGAAGAAACGACGATTTTTGCAAAATGGACGAAGAACCCGGTAACATATACGATGATTTCCGGTGCGGACAGTGAATGGACCAAGGGAAGTACAACAGGACTGGTATTTGTCTCCGATGCGTTATTTAATGTGTTTGACAGTGTTAAGGTAGATGATGACACACTTTTGATTACGTATTACAGTGCCGAGAGCGGCTCTACCCGAATCCGGCTTTTACCGACTTATCTGGAAACACTCGGAATCGGAGAACATGTTATCGGAATCATATCTGAGGACGGCAGTGCCTGGGCGCGTTTTATCGTAAAAGCGGCGGTTGTGCCGCCGGTGCCGGAAGAATATACGGTTTCCTTTAATATGAACGGTCATGGTACGGCACCTGCTTCACAGACGGTTGAAGAAGGCAGTACGGCAACCAAACCGACCGCAAATCCGACTGCAGCCGGGTGGAGCTTTGCCGGTTGGTTTGTCGATGCTCTCTGCGAAACGGTTTTTGATTTTAATACGGAAATTACTAAAGATACAACAATTTTTGCAAAATGGACACAGAATTCCGGAACACCTGCGGGCGGGGTAACACCGACAGGAACGGTACCGCCGACAGGAGAACCGACACCGACGGGAACGGTACCGCCGACAGGAGAACCGACACCGAGCGGAACACCGACACCGATGGGAACGCCGATGCCGACAGGAACGCCGACTCCGACAAGTCCGGCTGATCCGACGAGTCCGAAGACCGGCGATAACGGCAGCCTGTCCGTTTGGATTACGCTTCTGCTTATCAACGGAGGTGTGATTGCCGGAACAACGGTATGGAAGAAAAAACAGAATTTTAAAAATTAATAAAGCAAATTCAGGACAACGGGATAAAATAAGAGATATAGGACAAAAAGTGTTGATAAAAACCGCTTCAAACCCTTGATATATAAGGACTTGAAGCGGTTTAATCTTTTTTGAAACAAGATTGAGGCTGGACAAAACGTGTTGATAAATACCGCATCAAACCCTTGATATATAAGGGCTTGATGCAGGTTATTCCAGAATCGGCAAACCTTCGTTGTGCAACTGCACGTTAATGGAATCAACCGACCAGTTTTTCTGGTTGAGATTGAAAATGATGATAGCGTCGCCCGTATCGCGCGGATAGAGAATGCCGTTGTGAGACAGCGTCAGGGCATGCTGCGTTTCCTGCGTCGTCATATGACAGGCAATGCATAGTGCGATTACTTTGATACGGGACGGATTCGATTTGTTACCGTTAATAATCTGGTACGCATAATGGGGTTCCAATCCGCTTCCGGTGACAACATCCTTCAGTTCCAGTTTGTTTATATGGATAATGTAATTGAGATATTCGCTCAGATTCTTATCCTGCTTGGAGTTTTTCAATTCTGCAAGATATTGTTCCAGCTCTTTGGGTGTACGAATCTGATTCAGTGTTTTGAAAAAATCATCGGTTGGATTATGCTGCATAGATATCTCCCGTTTTTGTGAATTGTATCCTGTTTTTGTTATCGGATCGGAAGGAAAAGGAATTTGCAAGTAGGCAAATTACGACCATCTTATATAAGATATCCGATTAGCGGAAGTTTTTCAATATGCTCACAGGATAAATGTGATTTTTTTTCTACATAAAAAGCAGGGTCGTCACCCGGCATATTGCTATGCGGAGGCGACGGCCCTGTTTGCATATCGTGTGAGCAGACTGAAACTGCTTTTTGGCATTGATTATCCGGCGAGACGGGAAATACTTAAATCTTCTCGCCTTTCTTGTGACGCTCCAGAATCTTGTGGATGCGGTCGGTCGGGTTCAGATATTCGCTGATGGATGCATCGTGATTCAGGGAATCAATCAGCAGAGCGATGTATTTGCTCATATCAGCGGTAATATACCATTCGCGTTCCAACAGCTCCGGACGGCGATAAATGAGGTTTGTCGTGATGACACGGTAAATCAGTCCCTGCTCGTAAGCGGCATCGAATTCCTTGAGGCCGTTGGTGAACAGACCGAAGGTGGAGCAGACGAAAATCCGTCCGGCATTCCGTTCCTTCAATTCACGGGCAACATCCAGCATGCTTTCACCGGAGGAAATCATATCGTCGATTACGATGACATCCTTGCCGGCAACGTCGGTTCCGAGGAATTCATGTGCGACAATCGGGTTCCGGCCGTCCACAACGGTCGTATAATCGCGGCGCTTGTAGAACATTCCCATGTCGGCACCGATTACGGTTGCAAAATATACGGCACGGCTCATGGCACCTTCGTCGGGGCTGACAATCATCAAATGATCGGCATCGATGCGGATATCCGGAACATTCCGGAGAAGAGCCTTGGTAAACTGATAAATGGGCTGAACGTTCTCGAAAGACTTAATCGGGATGGCGTTCTGAACTCTGGGGTCGTGTGCGTCGAAGGTGATGACGGAATCCACACCCAAATTGGTAAGCTCCTGCAAAGCAACGGCACAGTCCAGCGATTCCCGGGAGGAACGCTTGTGCTGACGGCTTTCGTACAGGAACGGCATAACAACGGTGATTCGGCGTGCTTTGCCGCTTAAGGCACCGATAACACGCTTGACATCGGCAAAATGATCATCGGGGGACATATGATTGATTTCCCCGCAAACCTTGTAGGTCAGGCTGTAATTGCAAACATCAACGAGAATGTAAACATCCATACCGCGGACGGTTTCGCTGATGATGCACTTGGATTCGCCGGTTCCGAATCTCGGGCATTTGGATTCGATCAGATAGGTGTCACGACGGTATTTGTCATAACCGGGCTCTTCGAGGAACTTGTGGTCCCTGTTCATGCGCCAGGAAACGATGTAATCGTCCACCGTTTTTCCGATTTCCTTGCTGCTCTCCATGGCAATAATGCCAAGCGGAGCAAATGAACTGCTGTCAACAAACTTTTCTTCCTGTGACATAAGCACCTCCGGGGAAATTCATTTGTTTTTGCCGAACCCGGCACATCGGTGCGGGACGCGGCAGTTATATATAACGGAGAGGTCCTCCGCAATGCTCATCAGGTCAGACTCTGCAGGATTCGAATATCCTTGCCGAACAGCTTTATATAACGGAAGCCGAACAGACGGGATGCGATTCGTTCGCTGTAGCGCTTGCCGAGCTCATCCATGGTTAAGTTGGTCGAAATCAGCGTCGATTTCTTGCGCAGATCCCGTTCCTCCAGGCAAATGAACAGCTGGGAGGTCGTGTAGGAATTGGACATCTCCGTACCGAGATCATCGATAATCAGGAGGTCGCAATCCAGAATGGTATCAAAATCCTGCATGGCCCGCTGGCTGTTTTCGCGGTTTCCGAAACGGTATTGTTCGAATATTTCAAACAGGCGAAATGCGGACAAATACAGGACGGTATAGCCTTTTCGCAGC
Organism: Lachnospiraceae bacterium; assembly: GCA_045641285.1. GTDB lineage: Bacteria > Bacillota > Clostridia > Lachnospirales > Lachnospiraceae > ISDg. The sequence goes on along the minus strand of JAZUGQ010000014.1, from coordinate 42,325 downwards.
AGCTCTTCGGCAATGCAGTTTGTTAAAAATGTCTTGCCGACGCCGGTATTTCCGCTGACGAGAAGATTCTCGTAGGACGTTCCGAACCGGTCCGTAAAGGAATGTGCCTGATTGAGACAATTCCTTGCTATATCATAGTACGACTTTCCGGTGGAACGGTCAATAGACGTTTTTGAATAAAAATCAAGGGAAAATGTCGAAAAATTTTCCTTTTCCAACAGTTTTCGCCGTCCGTCGTCCATATAGAAGCGATCGATAACGGCCTGCTTGAAGCATTGGCACGGAACGCCGTCCGCAAGACCGGTGTCTTTGCAGAGCGGGCAGGTGTAAATCGGATCCAGATAATCGGCCGGATAGCCGTTACGAACGAGACAGTCGCGCTTCTGCTGAATCAGCGTGTTGTTGGTTCGCTCCAGGACCTCCAGAGACGAGGTGTTGCCGCTCAGGGCCAGCTTCATTGCCTGAACGGAGCCGTGAACAAGCTGACCGTCAATTTCGGACAGCATCGGAATCCGTTCGTAAAGCGCTTCCTTGCGCTTCCGGAGCTCATGCTCGTTGGCGAGGCGTCGCTCTTCGTATTCACGGGAAAGAATGCGGTATTCCTCGGTAGTAAGTCCCATGCGGACCTCCTTCTCTTTGACTCGGTTATTGTCTGTTTCTCATGGCCAGCTCGATTTCCTGCCATTCGTCTTCGGAATACTGACGCTGAGAAAAATCATTGAATTTGTTGCTGCTGCCGGTCGTTCTGCTTCCGGACGGTCTGGCAGCGGAGGGGCCGTTTTGTTTGGAATCCCGGAACAGCTGATCCTGTTCTTTCAGAGAAGCAAGATCGGAAATGCCCTTGTCATGCCAGTCTTCGAGGATTTTGTTGGCATAGGGGAAGCTCTTCGGATTGGCCGACTGCAGAGACGTTCTGCGGCAGGCTTCCTCGACCAGATCAACGGACATGTGCCAGCATTTGCCCCAGGTTTCGATATATTCGATAGCCGCCGAACCGAGCATACCGCTCAGGCCGAAGGCTTTGCGTACGGCGATGACCAAATCGTCATATTCGCGGACGTGCTGTTTGGCTTCCTCTTCCGTTTCGATTCCGTTTTCCGCCCAACCGATGGCAACCGCCTGCATATAGCTGGGATTGGTTTTCTTGCGGTCGGCGCAGTATTCGAACAGAAACAGAATCAGTTCCGGCTGAAAATGAAGCAGGTCGTAGGCGAGCATCAGGACGCGGAAATGAGGTGCGTTGACCTGACCGCCCAGGTAATTCATAACAATATTGGGAATGTCCGAATACGCGGGATCGCCGGAAAAGCGTTCCATTGCTTCGTCGGACGGTTCATAGGCCTTTGCCATGTCGCGAAGCGAATGACTGCCGTCACTGCTGCCGGCGGACTTCGCTGTCATGAGGGAAACGTCGGATTCCGCCGTCATGCGGGAGCGTTCCCTGGATTCCGCCGTCACGCGGGAGCATTCTCCGGACTCTGCCGTCATACGGTTGCGTTCGCCCGATTCGGCCCGTCTTTCGAACGTGTCGTACGACTCGTCCGCACTCTCGTCCTCTTCGTCAAACAGGTCTTCCAGCAAAATGCTGCTGATTTCGTTGGAATCGTTCAGTGTAAAATCGAGCAGGTTTCTGCGTTTCCAATATTTTAATGCGCGAATAATATCCGTTTCCATACAGTCGAGGCGGTCTGCCATGACATGGACGGAAAGGCTTGCGGCGTCTCTGCGGTCGGGATTGCTTCCCGTGTAGTGACGCAGCAGATACAGATAAACACGAATAAAGGAGCCGTCCGCATCCAGCATGTAAGTATCGATAAAACGGTTCGGAACCGATGTTCCGGTACGCTTCGTCTTCGGTTTCATGCAAATGGTACACATAAGCGGGGTCTCCTTTCCGATTCGTCATGGGTCACATGCGAGACTCATTATAACCAATCAAATCGGGATTGTAAATAGCCCCAAAGGCTGTCGCAAACTGTAGAATCGAAATGTGGATAAAGTGGATAACTTTTTCAAACAGTCGCGTCAGTCGGCCCGCAGAATTTTCGAAAACACCGTTGAAACAAGGCATTTGCGCAAAATTCGAAGCAATCCTGCAGACGGTGGATGATTATGAAAAAATCCACAACCGGAATTCACCGTCCGGTTGTGGATAAAGTGGATAAGTTATTTTCGTAACAGCGAATCGCCGACTTTAACGATATCTCCGGCACCCATAGTTATCAACAAATCACCGTTAACACAATTTTTTAATAAAAATTTTTCGATTTCTTCAAAATCCGGAAAATAGTATGCTTCCTTGCCGAGTGCAAGCAGGTCGTCGCGAAGATCGGCAGAGGATACCGTTCCGTCGTCGATTTCCCGGGCGGCATAAATGTCGGCCATGACAATCTTGTCGGCGAGAGACAGCGCCTGCACGAATTCCTTGCGGAGAAGCTTGGCACGGGTATAGGTGTGAGGCTGGAACACGCACCACACGGATTTGTGCGGATAGGACTTCGCAGCCATCAGAGTTGCCCGGATTTCGGTCGGATGATGTGCGTAATCGTCCACAATCGTAACCCCGTTGACGGTACCCTTGATTTGGAACCGGCGATCGGTTCCCGTAAAACGAAGCAGTGCCGCCTTCATCGTGTCGATGTCGATTCCGCGGAAATACCCTTCGGCAATCGCGGCAAGGCTGTTGGCAACGTTGTGAATTCCGGGAACGCTGAGACCGATGCGGCCGACAAGGCTGCCGCGGACATACAGGTCGTAGGAAGGATGTCCGAGTTCGTCGTAGGAAACGTTGCCGGCGGCAAACGTATACGGAGCGGATTCGGCCGATTCCCCGTCGCGGAGAAGTCCGTACGTCACGGTATCGACGTCAAGGCCGGCCAGGAATTCCGGAAGCTGCGGCAGTTCGCCGTTGATAATCAGGCGGCCGTCCTTCGGAAGACGTTCCGCAAACAGACGGAACGAATGCCGGATATCGTCCAGGTCTTTAAAGAAATCCAAATGATCTTCATCAATATTCAGAATGCAGATGTCGGTCGGGTAAAATTTCAGGAAGCTGTTCGTATATTCGCATGCTTCGTACAGAAACGTTCCGGACTGACCGATTCGAAGATTGCCGCCGATTGCCGCCAGCGTTCCGCCGACGGATACGGTCGGGTCGAGTCCGGCCTCCATCAGCATCAGGGCAATCATGGACGTTGTCGTGGTCTTTCCGTGGGTTCCCGAGACACCGATGGAAACAGGGTATGTCCTGGAAATCTGTCCCAGCAGTTCGGCACGGTCCATCAGCGGAATCTGTTTGTCCACGCAGGCCCGGTACTCCGGATTGTCGGGATGAATGGCAGCAGTGTAAACGACGACGTCGATATCGTCGGTGATGTTTTCGGCCTTCTGTCCGATATCCACCCGGATGCCGAGCGAGGTCAGGCGGTCGGTCAGTACGGATGCCTGACGGTCCGAACCGCTGACGGTGAACCCTTTGGACTTCAGAAGCTCGGCGAGTCCGCTCATACTGACTCCGCCGATTCCGATAAAGTGCACATGCACGGGATTGCTGTAATCTATTGTAAACATGAAAATCCTCCGAACTACGGATAAATTCGGCATTGCTGCCGTTTCGTATCTCCGGTCGCACGGACCGCGTCCGTACAACCTACAATATAATAGCATGTTTTAACGAAAAAACAATGAGATAACGCCGATTTTGGAAAAATTCGGGCATTTTTACGTTATTTTGCGGGAGAATTTTCGGGTTCGGACGCAGAACAGACAAAATGCCTGTCAATCGGGGCGGCGGAATCGTCGAAAACCTGCGGCCAGGACAGAAAAAAACTTGCTTTTACAATTCAAAATGTATTTCATTTTCCATCGTTATATGTTATAATACATCATTATCAAAAATTACATCCGGCGGCCATTGGGTGTGGCGGTCGACCGGATTTCAGAGGTGGTAACGTGATTAAAAAAGAAATGATTGCCATGCTTCTCGCGGGAGGACAGGGGTCCCGTCTGGGAGTATTGACGCAAAGCGTCGCCAAGCCGGCAGTGGGGTTCGGCGGTAAGTATCGGATCATTGATTTTCCGTTAAGCAACTGCATCAATTCCGGCGTTGATACCGTCGGTGTTTTGACTCAGTATCAGCCGCTTCGGCTGAATACTCATATCGGAATCGGTATTCCGTGGGATTTGGACCGCAATATCGGCGGTGTATCCATCCTTCCTCCGTATGAGAAAAGTACCAATGCGGAGTGGTATACCGGTACGGCCAATGCCATTTATCAGAATCTTCGGTTCATGGAGTATTACAATCCGGAATATGTTCTGATTCTGGGCGGAGACCATATTTACAAGATGGATTATGAGGAAATGCTGGATTTCCACAAACGGAACAACGCGGACATTACGCTTGCAACCATTCCGGTTCCGTGGGAAGAGGCCAGCCGGTTCGGTGTTGTCATTACCGATGACGACATGCGGATTCGCGAGTTTGAGGAAAAACCCGCGCATCCGAGAAGCAACCTGGCGTCCATGGGCATTTACATTTTCACGTGGAAAGTTCTGAAGGAAGCGCTCATTTCGCTGTCGGAACAGGAAGGCTGCGATTTCGGAAAGCATATCATTCCGTATTGTCATAATCGCGGCGACCGTGTATTTGCATATGAATTCAACGGGTATTGGAAGGATGTCGGAACGCTGAGTTCGTACTGGGCGGCCAACATGGAACTGATTGATATCGTGCCGGTATTTGACCTGTACGACGAATACTGGAAGATTTATACGAAGAGCGAAATGATTCGCCCGCAGTATATTGCGGACACGGCCGTCATTAACCGCGCCATCATCGGAGAGGGCACGGAGGTCTACGGCGAGGTTCACAATTCCGTTATCGGTGAGGGCGTTACGATTGAGGAAGGTGCGGTTGTCCGGGATTCCATTATCATGAAGGGTACGGTCATCGGGCGCGGAACCTGCATCGAGAAAGCGATTGTGGCGGAAAATGTCGTGATCGGCGAGAACTGCCGCATCGGTATCGGGGACGAAGTACCGAACACCTGGAAACCGAATATTTATGCCGACGGTCTGGTGACCATCGGGGAGGCATCGACGATTCCGCACAACGTGAGAATCGGAAAAAACACCGTAATTTGCGGCGGAACCACGGATGACGATTATCGCAACGGGGCGCTGGAAAGCGGTGAAAGTCTGATAAAGGCAGGTGACGGTCAATGAAAGCAATCGGTATCATTTTAGCGGGTGGTAATTCCAACCGGATGCAGGAGCTGACGAGCCGTCGCGCCATTGCGGCCATGCCGGTTGCGGGAAGCTACCGAAGCATCGATTTTTCGTTATCCAATATGACAAATTCCCACATTCAGAAGGTTGCGGTACTGACGCAGTACAGTTCTCGTTCGTTACACGAGCACCTGAATTCTTCCAAATGGTGGGATTTCGGACGAAAGCAGGGCGGCTTGTACCTGTTTGCGCCGACCATTACTCAGGAAAACGGGTTCTGGTACCGCGGCACGGCAGATGCCATGTATCAGAATATGGATTTTCTGAAGGACAGCCATGAGCCGTATGTTGTGATTGCATCCGGCGATGGCATTTACAAGCTGGATTACAATCAGGTCATCAACCGCCACATCGATACGCAGGCGGACATCACCGTGGTCGTAACCAATTTGCCGGAGGGACAGGACAATTCCCGGTACGGCGCGGTTACCGTCGACAGTGAGGACCGGATTGTGGATTTTGAGGAGAAGCCGTTACAGTCCGATACCCGTCTGGTATCGACCGGAATTTATGTCGTTCGCCGCCGTCTTCTGATTGAGCTGCTGGAGCGCTGCATCGCGGATAACAATTTTGATTTTGTCCGCGGAATTCTGATGCGCTACAAGACCAACAAGAAGATTTGCGCTTACCTTATGGAGGGCTACTGGAGCAATATCGCTACGGTTGAGGATTACTACAGAACCAATATGGATTTCCTGAAACGGGATATCCGGGATTATTTCTTCCGTCAGTATCCGGACATTTACTCGAAGGTGGATGATTTGCCGCCCGCAAAATACAACCCCAACGCGGTTGTGCGGAACAGTCTGATTTCTTCGGGAAGCATCGTCAACGGAACCGTGGAGAATTCGGTTATTTTCAAAAAGGTTTATATCGGCAATAATGTAACGATCCGGAATTCCATCATTTTAAATGATGTGCATATCTGTGACAATACATATATTGAGAATTGTATTGTGGAAAGCCGCGATACGATTCACGGGGATCAGCGTCTGGTCGGAGAAGGAAAGATAATGATTGTGGACGAGAAGGCCAACCGGTACGATTTATAGGGAACGGACCGGTCGGAACGGGCAGCCGGCAACCTGCTTCGAAATGAAAACGGTCGGAAGAAGGGGTTCTGTTTCGACCGGGAATACAGCCGGGAATAAAGCATAAAAAAACGGGTATAGCGTATATACCCGTTTTGCACGTAAGCGAGGTTATTTTATGAAGAAGTTTAAAATGTTTGTTTTGCTGACAGTCCTGCTGACGGTTTTGCAGGGAGTGTTTGCCGTGCCCGCGCGGGCAACCGATGAAGGCGTCCGGTTATGGGAAGACGGCCCGGTTTATTCCACAACGACGGTGCAGAACTACGGTACTCCGATTTATCTGTGGCAGATAGATAATACTCAGCAGTATCCTTACTATGATGAACTTACCGGAGAGGGTTATACCGAAGCCGAATTGATACCTGACGGATGGCATATCGCTTCGTTGAAGGAATTGACGGACCTGTTTGATACGGCAAATGCTTCATATAATTATGATTCTGCCACACATTCTTATATCATCACCGGTAAAAACGGGAATACTCTGACGTTGGGGCCCACGGGTTATGTTGAGACGATAGGCAGCCTGGGTGACACGGATGACGGTTTCTACTTTACTTCTGAAGGTTATGTTCTGCATTTCAACGCAAGTACGGAGCCATATGAGATCCTTGATCAGTTCGTCGGTCAGGTCATTCTCGTCAAGAATCCCTCTCTCCCTCACACTCATGGGACAGGTACCGATGCCCTTGTCTTTGAGAAAGAAGTCAAGACCTTTGCGGATCTTCAGAACCTGTTCACAAATGGCGGTAGCGGCTATCTGGCAGCGGACATCGAGTGTACCGGAGCACTGACCGTTAATAAAGATGTCAGTCTCTGTCTGAATGATCATGTGCTGAACCTCAACGGTAAGGGCAATATCACCGTCAGCAGCAAGAAGGCATTCAATATTTACGATTGCGGCGATACCGTGCGTTATTATGACAGGAGCACGGAGAGCACGACAATGGATCTGTGGACGCTGAAAACCAGCGGGACATCCGATTACACCTCCAAAGGCGGCGTCATCACCGGCGGCAGTGCCGAGAAGGGTGGCGCAGTGAACAATAGCGGCACGGTCAACCTGTCCGGCGGCACAATCTGCGGAAATATGGCCTCTTACCAGGGCGGAGGGGTGTATTGCGTCGGTTCATCCGGTGCACCCGCCGTGTTCAACCTGTTCGGCGGCACCGTTTCCGGAAACAGTGCGGTAAAGGACGGCGGCGGCGTGTATGTACATGAGAATAGCACTTTCAATATGATTGACGGCACGGTCACCGGCAACTACTCGCAATACGGCGGCGGTGTATACGCGTACGACGGTGCAATTGATATGGAAGACAGCACGATCAGCAGCAATGACGCGCAATACGGCGGCGGTGTGTACACGACCGGCGGTAATGTTGTTATGCGCGGCGGCACGATCACCGGCAACAGTGCAATCGCACAGGGTGGCGGTGTGGCCGTACACCTGGAAGCTCATTTTTATATGAACGGCGGCAGTATTGAGTCGAATCACGTTACGGGAGATCAGTCCGGCTATCTTGGCGGCGGTGTTTATAACTATGGCTGTTTCGAAATGACCGAGGGCCGGATCTGCAATAACGATGCCCGCGGCGCGGGTGGTATTTGCAATAAATCCCTGGGTACGATAAAACTGCTTGCCGCGGAAGGCAAAACGATTGAGATTACCGGCAACAAAGCGGCAAAATTTGAGGGCGGCATAGCCAACGGGGGCGAAATGCACCTTTCCGGCAAGGTTATTATCAAAAACAATACCTGTGATGCCTCCGGCTATCCGATCAACCTGGCAACCAATAGTGCCATCAGCATTGACGGCGCGCTCACCGGTTCGGAAATCCGCATCACCCATGCGAACATGTCCTCCGACGCCAACGATACCGGCATTCTGACGAGCGGTTATTCCGAGAAGAGCGGCGGCACGGATCTGAACGATTTCTTCACCTATGACGGTCCGGACGACTTCGCGATGATTCTCAACAGCAGCAAGGAGTTGGAAGTCGTGAATGCCTACGCCGTCACAAACGGTACCAAGTCGGATGACAACGCAAAGAATCACGGCTATCTCACCGTCAGCAAGACTCTGGCAATCGCAACGGAAACCATCACCGTCACTGTCGTGCCGGACAGCCGATATCAGCTCAAAACACTGACGGTGGTTCCGACGGAGGGCGGAGATCCCATCGCGACAACGCAGGATGCGTCGGACAAGACGAAGTACACCTTCACCATGCCTGCCTGTGCGGTTACCGTAACGGCAGTGTTTGAGAAAGCCCCGATGCTGCTTCTTGTGCAAATGCCGACGGGCAAGACGCTCACGTTAGAGGTCGAACCCGGTGATACGATTGAAAATATCAAAGCGAAAATACAGGATAAAGAAGGCTTTGCGCCCGCATGGCAGACATTGACGTATGGCGGAAAACAGGTGGAGGACAACCGCACGCTGGCTGACTACAATATTCAGACCGGCAATACGATGATTCTTAGTCTGTCGATTCCGTACGATGTCACGAACGGCACAAAGACAGACGACAAAGAAAAGAATCACGGTTATCTCACCATCGACAAAGAAACTGCTGAAGAAGGCGAAACCGTTACCATCACTGTCACACCGGACACGGGCTATCAGCTCAATGTTCTGACGGTGGCTCCGACGGCCGGCGGCGATCCCCTTACCGTGACGCAGGATGCTTCGGACGAGACGAAGTACACCTTCACCATGCCTGCCTGCGAGGTTACCGTAACGGCGGAGTTTGAGGAAATTCCTCATATCCATCATCTTACGAAGGTTAACGGTCAGCCGGCAACCACCACGGCAGCGGGCTTCCGGGATTATTACGAGTGCAAGGACAGTACCGATGCCTGCGGCGCTTTGTTTGAGGATGAGGACGGAACCACGCCGATCGCCGACCTTGCGGCATGGAAAGCACTTGGCGGCAATGGCTACTTGGCTCCGATTCCGGTATACACCGTCACTGTTACAAATGACGGACACGGTACCGGCAGCGCCAATCCCGCAAGCGGCCCGGAAAATACCGAGGTTGCCCTGACGGCAACTCCTGCGGATAACTATGAATTCGATCACTGGGAAGTAATCAGCGGCGGTGTGACCGTAACGAATGACCGGTTCACCATCGGCACCGGTGATGTGGAAATTAAGGCATGCTTCAAGGAAATCAATCAGCCGACTCCGACGCCCGATCCGACTCCGGACCCGACGCCCGACCCGACTCCGGATCCGACGCCCGATCCGACGCCTGACCCGACGCCTGACCCGACCCCCGATCCGACGCCCGATCCGACGCCCGATCCGACGCCCGACCCGACGCCTGACCCGACCCCGGATCCGACTCCTGACCCGACCCCGGATCCGACCCCGATTCCGACACCTGCACCGGTCGGTTACAAAATCATCGAAGGTGCGAATCAGATCATTTTGCGGAATGAGGACAGCGGAAAAATCGTATCCGATGCGGATTACAGCAAATTCCTGTATGTGGAAGCGGATGGAAAGAAGCTCGACGAAGATGATTTTGACAGTTGTTCCGGATCTACGGTTATCGTGCTGAAGGCTTCCTTCATTAACGAACTGGCGGAGGGTGTCCATACCCTGAAGATTGTTTCCGACGACGGATACGCAGAGACAACATTTACCGTCATGGCGTTACCGGCTACCGGAGATAAAGCGCCGATAGTACTTTTTGCACTGCTTGCCCTGCTGGCTGCTGCCGGCACCGCTGCACTTGTGCTGAAGAAACAGCGGAAGATGAATTGATCGTTGGCAGGCACGTTTTTTGACGGAATGAAAATGCCTATTGACTTTCGAATCGAGTTGGTATATAGTGTTGATAATTTCATAAGAAATCGTTGCCGGCAATGAGACCGGAAGCGATTGAAAACCTTTGAGGAAGGGTAAGTAGCGACGAATGACAGCGTTACAGAGAGCCGCAGACGGTGGGATTGCGGTACGAACGGTTCGACGGGAATGGACTTCTGAGGGCACACAGGAAATGCAAAGAGTATTGTGTGACGTAGGGCATACGTTAGTTGCCGGGGATATGTCTGTATCCCGAAAGTGCATGGGAAACCATGAATCAAGGTGGCACCGCGGAATATTTATTCGCCCTTGACAGTGAACAGCTGTCAGGGGCGTTTTTTCATGGGAAACAGCCTGTGAATAAACGCTCCGACGAGAACCGGCTACGGTTTTCGGCAGCATAACGGTATGGTGTTGTTCCCGAAACAGGGAACGGAAAGGATGGAGTGTATGATTTTAAACAATGTTGACTACGAAACTTATTTTCAGAATTATCCGGATAAAGACGGATTTTTCGGACGGTTCGGCGGATGCTATGTGGACGACGAACTGAAAGCGGCAATGGCGGAAATTACCGATGCGTATTTCACCATTTGCCAGTCCCGCAAATTCATTGCCGAACTGCGTCGGATCCGGAAGGAATTCCAGGGACGTCCGACTCCGATTTCGCATCTGGAGCGGTTGTCCGCAAGCATCGGCAAGGGCAAGGTTCAGCTGTATGCGAAGCGTGAGGATCTGAACCATTCGGGCGCTCACAAGCTGAATCACTGCATGGGTGAAGCACTGCTTGCAAAATACATGGGTAAGAAGAAAATTATCGCGGAAACCGGTGCCGGTCAGCACGGTGTCGCGCTGGCCACCGCAGCTGCGTATTTCGGCCTGGAATGCGACATTTACATGGGTGCCGTGGATATTAAGAAACAGGCTCCGAACGTTGCCAGAATGAAGATTCTCGGCGCACGCGTGGTGGAAGTTACGGAAGGTCTGCAGACGCTGAAAGAAGCTGTCGATGCAGCATTTGCAGCGTATGCAAAGGATTATAAGGACTGCATGTACTGCATCGGTTCCGTATTGGGACCGCATCCGTTCCCGCTGATGGTTCGTGATTTCCAGTCGGTTGTCGGAATTGAGGCAAGAGAGCAGTTCCTGGATATGACCGGTCATTTGCCGACGGCCGTAACGGCCTGTGTAGGCGGCGGATCCAATGCGGCAGGAATGTTTGCCGGATTCCTGAACGATCCGGTTCAGATTTACGGTGTCGAGCCTCTCGGCCGCGGTCCGAAGCTTGGCGATCACGCAGCATCCCTGAAGTACGGTACCGAAGGCATTATGCACGGATTTAATTCCATTATGCTGAAGGACGAAAACGGCGAGCCCGCTCCGGTATATTCCGTAGCGTCCGGTCTGGATTACCCGTCTTCCGGCCCGGAGCATGCGTTCCTGAAGACGAACGGCCGTGTCATTTACGATACCGTGGATGACAATGAAACCATCGACGCATTTTACAAGCTGTCCCGCATGGAAGGTATTATCCCGGCTATCGAGTCCGCTCATGCGGTTGCACATGCCATGAGACTGGCTCAGACGATGGACCAGGGCTCCATTTTGATTAACCTGTCCGGCCGCGGTGACAAGGATATGGATTACGTCATCGAGCATTACGGCATTCCGGAATAATCGGACAAATCCCGGAAATGAGATGTCAAATAACAGGGGATCGGCTTCGGTCCGACAATCCGTAAATGACGGATGAGGAACGAGGCTCATCGCCCCGGAAGGATACCCGAAAAGGGCGGTCCCGATACGGTGCACGCAAGGCTTTGCCGGCAGTTCGGCAGAGGGCGCGCGGACGGTGTCGGAACCGCTTTTTTCTTGCATTTGCAGGGGTTGCATGTTATAATAAAATAACTATGTTATAACGTTTTTTACCGCGACAACAGAAGAACGGGAAACAGAAGGGAAAGGTACCGAATCATGAAATTATCAGATATTATGAAGGACGGAAGAACCGCATTTACATTTGAAATATTCCCGCCGAAGCGTGATATGCCGATTGACACCATTTATCAGACGCTGGACGGTTTGCAGGGGCTGAAGCCCGACTTTATCAGTGTTACGTACGGGGCCGGCGGAAGTGCGGCCGATACGAAGACGGCGGACATTGCGGAAATCATTAAAAAGAAGTACGGAATCGAGGCGGCGGTTCATTTGACCTGCCTGTATAATTCCCGTGAGGATATCGATATGATTTGCGAGCAGCTGAATGCCCGCGGAATCGAGAATATTCTGGCCCTTCGCGGCGACCCGGCACCGAATACGGACCGTACGCCGCAGCATGATTTTCAGCATGCATCGGATCTGATTGCATATCTGAAGACCAAGGGAAATTATCACATTATGGGCGCCTGCTATCCGGAGGGACATACCGAGGCGGAATCGCTGGATGCCGATATTGCGAATCTGAAGAAGAAGGTCGATGCCGGTGCGGATCATTTGCTGTCTCAGCTGTTCTTTGACAACGAAGCGTTTTTCCGCTTCCTCGACAAGGCCCGCGCGGCCGGAATCGACGTGCCGATCGAGGCGGGAATCATGCCGTGTACGAGCAAGGCGTCCATTGAGCGAATGGTAACGATGTGCGGTGCGAGTCTGCCCGCAAAATTCAGTCATATGATGGCACGGTACGAGAAGTATCCGGATGCCGTTCGCGAGGCCGGAATCGCGTATGCAATCGACCAGATTATCGACCTGGTGTCGCACGGAGTCCAGGGAATTCATCTGTACACGATGAACAATCCGTATGTGGCCAAGAAGATTACCGATGCCGTGGCACCGCTGATCAATCCCGGTCTGATCCGCTGACCGCGGAAAATCCGGCGGGCACAGGAAAATGCAGTCGCAGCAGGGAATCCGCTGACCGCGGAAAACCCGGCGGGCGCAGGAAAATGCAGTCGCAGCAGGGAAGCCGCTGACCGCGGAAAATGCCCGAACGACAACAGGAACGGAGTAATTGGTATGGTAGAACTGAAACCGGTCCGGATGGAGGAAGCGGCCCGATATCTCGGGTACGGAGAGACCCAGCCGGACGAAACGATACTGGCGCTGATGAAGGAATGCGAAGAGCCGCTTCTGGCGGCCTGCAATCCGGTGTACAGCGTCGGAATTTTCGATATGGAATGTGTCAATGAGTCGGAAGTGAGGCTTGCGGAATGCGCGCTGACGCTGACCGGCAAAGACATTGTCAATCATTTGGTCGGCTGCACGAAGGTGGCCGTGATTGCGGCGACGCTCGGAGCCGGTGTGGATGCGCTGATTCGGCGTCTGCAGCTCGGCAATATGCCGAAGGCGCTTCTGACCGATGCCATGGCAGGCGCGGTCATGGAGCAGATTTGTGACGATATTCAGGCGGAAATTCAGACGAAAATGCCGCTGTTCCGTCAGACCTGGCGATTTTCACCGGGGTACGGCGATCTTCCGATTACGATTCAGGAGGATTTGCTTGCGGCGGTGGAGGCCGGAAAACGGGTCGGCCTCGCGACGACGGACAGCCATATGCTGACGCCGCTCAAATCGGTCACGGCAATTATCGGTCTGCAGGATACGACAAAGGAGCTTCGGCAGATTTCGACCGAGGACAATGCGGCGCTTTCCGCGCCCGTAGGAGCCTGTGCGGCCGAAGCGTGCGCAGGATGCGCATATCATGACAAATGCCATAATGCAAAGGATTGAGCATCATTTTCGAGAGAAACGGGAGTGAAGAGATGGAACAGTCAATTTTGATTTTGGACGGTGCTATGGGGACGGAGCTGCAGGCGGCCGGATTGCCGGTCGGCGGGGTTCCGGAGATTTGGAATATCACGGAACCGGAGAAGGTATCCGCGATTCACAAACGATATATCGAAGCCGGTTCGCAGATTGTGTACACGAACACCTTCGGTGCCAACCGGTATAAAGCGGCGAAAACCGGATACAGCGTGGAACAGCTGGTTTCGGCGGCGGTTGCCAATGCAAGAAAAGCCGCGGAGGATGCCGGAAAGCCGGAAACCGAGGTGGCGCTGGACATCGGTCCGATCGGACGCCTGATTGCACCGCTCGGAGACCTGTCCTTTGAGGAGGCATACGACATTTTCGCCGAGGAAATCCGGGCAGGGCGCGATGCCGACCGGATCGTAATCGAGACCATGACCGATTTGTACGAGACCAAGGCGGCGGTTCTGGCTGCCAAGGAACTGAGCGACAAGCCGGTATTTGTAACCATGAGCTTTGAGGCAAATGCCCGGACATTCACGGGAACCGGCATCGAATCGATGGCACTGACGTTTTCCGATATGGGCATTGACGGAATCGGATTTAACTGCTCGCTCGGTCCGACCGAGCTGCTGCCGATGGTAAAAACGCTGTACGGCTGCACGAAGCTTCCCATTGTGGTAAAGCCGAATGCGGGACTGCCGGATCCGGCGACCAATACCTACGGGGTGACGCCGGAGGATTTTGCGGCATGCGTGAAAGCCATGCTTCCTTACGGAGTAACGGCGGTCGGCGGATGCTGCGGGACGTCGCCGGAGTACATTCGCGCACTGACGGAAACGGTTCGTGCATGGGAACGGAATCCGGACGAACCGGAGGACCGGAAGGCACTTCGCGAGCTGGCGGAGACGAGACCGACCGGAATTGCGTCGGCAAACCGTGCGGTCTGGTTCGGACAGCCGAGAGTCATCGGAGAACGGATCAATCCGACCGGCAAGAAGCGTTTCAAGGAAGCGCTTCTGAACAATGATATGGAATATATTCTCGAGCAGGCGATTTCCCAGGTAGAGGCCGGAGCCGATATCCTGGATGTCAACGTCGGGCTGCCCGGAGTGGATGAAAAGGAAATGATGGTCCGTGTGATTCGGGAATTGCAGGCGGTTGTCGATGTGCCGCTGCAGATTGATTCCAACATTCCCGAGGTTGTGGAGGCGGCGCTTCGCGCATATAACGGAAAGCCGCTTGTCAACAGTGTCAACGGAGAAGAAAAGAGTCTGTCCGCGATTCTGCCGCTGGTGAAAAAATACGGCGCCGCAGTGGTCGGACTGACGCTGGATGAAAACGGAATCGGAAAACTTGCGGAGGAGAGAATTGCCGTTGCGGAGAAAATCGTTGCCCGCGCGGAAGCACTCGGAATCCGCAGGGAAAATATACAGATCGACTGCCTGACGCTGACGGCCAGTGCCGAACAGTCGGCGGTTTCGGAGACGTTGAAAGCGGTTGCGACGGTTCGTGACCGAATGAAGCTCGGAACCGTACTGGGAGTTTCCAATGTCAGCTTCGGACTGCCCAATCGGGATTTGGCCAACGCCACCTTCCTGACCATGGCGTTGCAGAACGGATTGACGCTACCGATTATGAATCCGAATTCGGACGCGATGATGGGTGCGCTGCGGGCGTACCGGATGCTTGCCAATATCGATGTCAATGCGTTGGCGTACATGGAAGCATATCGCGATTATACGGCACCGACCGCGACGGCAAAGACGGCGGTGACGGATGCCGGAACCGTGACGGATACGGTGGCGGACGGACTTCGCAACCGGTTCGGTGATGCGGGCGCAGGCCTGTACACGGCAGTGGTCAAAGGGCTTGCGGCACAGGGAGAATCGCTGACCGATACTCTGCTGCAGACCGTGGACTCCATGGATATTGTCAATGAAATGCTGATTCCCGCACTGGATACGGTCGGAACCGGATTCGAGACGGGACGCCTGTTCCTGCCGCAGCTGATTCTGTCGGCATCGGTCGTGCAGGCAGCATTTGCGAAAATAAAGCAGCATTTGGCGGAATCGGGACAGACGCCGGTTCGTAAAGGAACCGTTGTGCTCGCGACCGTCAAAGGCGATATTCATGATATCGGCAAGAATATCGTCAAGGTGCTGCTGGAAAATTACGGCTTTACGGTCGTGGATCTCGGCCGCGATGTGGAAATCGACGCCGTTGTTAAGGCGGCCCGCGAGACGGGAACGCCGCTGGTCGGCCTGAGTGCGCTGATGACCACCACGCTCGGCAGTATGAAAGATACGATTGCCGCACTGCGAAATGCCGGACTGTCCTGTCGCGTCGTTGTCGGCGGAGCGGTGCTGACTCCGGAATATGCCAAGGAAATCGGTGCGGATTATTACGCCAAGGATGCCAAGGAAACCGTTGACATTGCCAAGACCGTGTTCGGCGTATAGGGCTTGAGTTATGTGCATGGCTTGGATTCGGCGGACATTTGCCAAAACAAAGAAAGAAGCGGAAGAACAGATGATTATGATAGTCGGGCTCGGGAATCCCGGGACAAAATATGCGGCAACAAGACACAATATCGGATTTGATGCGGTCACCGCGCTGGCAGACCGGTTTGACATTTCCATGCGGACCTCGGAATGCAAGGGCATTACGGGAACCGGTGTGATTGCCGGAGTCAAAGTGAAGCTGGTACAGCCCCAGACGTTTATGAACAACAGCGGGGAGTGCGTGCGGGCCATGATGGATTTTTATAAAATTCCCGCGGAGGACATCATCGTCATTTGCGATGAAATCGCGCTGGCGCCCGGAAAGCTGCGGATTCGTGCGAAGGGAAGCGCGGGCGGACATAACGGTATGAAGAGTATTATTGCACATGCGGGAACAAGCGATTTTACGCGAATTCGCATCGGCGTCGGAGAAAAGCCGGAGGGCTGGGACCTCGCCGATCATGTGCTGGGACATTTTCCGAAGGAACAGGACGAACTCATCCGCGAGGCACTGAAACGGACGACGGATGCGGTGGTATGCCTTCTTTCGGACGGAACGGAAGCGGCAATGAACCGGTTTAACGGGTAGCGGTTTTCGAAAAAGGACAATGAGTATGAAGACATTTACGGAACCGCTGAAGGCGTTGAACGAATACCGGGCGGTTTGTGAAAATTTGAAACGAAAACAGACTCCGGTGCTCGTGTCGGGCTGCACATCCGTGCAGAAGGCACAGTTTTTGTGTGCCCTGTCGGAGGGGTATCCGCTTCGTCTGGTCATTGCCGAGGATGAACTGGCGGCAAAGAAACTGTACGAAGACTGCCGGGAGTTTGATGAATCGACCGTGTACTATCCGGCGAAGGATCTGATTTTCTTCAGTGCCGGAATGCAGGGAAATGCGATTCTCAAGGCACGTATGAACGTGTTGAAGCGTCTTGCGGACGGAGAGCAAATGACCGTTGTCACGTCGATTCACAGCGGCCTGGAGAGAATGCAGGCATTTTCGGAAATTGCGGCGGCGAGGCTGGAAATTTCCAGGGATTCGACGGTCACGCTGACGGAACTGACAAAACGGCTGGCGGATCTTGGGTACCGGAGGCAGGAGCAGGTTGAGTCGGCCGGGGATTTTGCGGTACGCGGCGGCATTTTGGACGTGTATCCGCTGTCAGAGGAATATCCGTTCCGAATTGAATTCTGGGGCGATGATATCGACGATATCAAATCCTTTGACGTGTCCAGCCAGCGTTCGATTGAGCCGGTCGACCGCGTGACGGTGTATCCGGCGGTGGAACTGATGCTGACGGAGCAGGAGCGCGAAGCCGGACTGGCCCGAATGAAGAAGGACACGGAGTTGGTCTGCAAACAGCTTACGGAAGAAAAAAAGTATGCGGAAGAGCATCATTTGCGGGTTCTGGTTTCGGAACTGGAGGATTCGGTGCGGTATTTTCCGGCAAATGTGAATCTCGGCGCATACATCGATTATTTTAAGAAACAGACCGTGACGTTTTTCGATTATTTTCCGGCGGACCGGACCGTCGTTTTTCTGGACGAACCGAGCCGTTTGTCTGAAAATGCGGAGCTTGCGGCCAAAGAATATGCGGAAAGCATGGAAGGGCGTCTGTCATCGGGAAATCTTTTGCCCGGCCAAATGAAGGCGATACAGGATTACCGAAAGGTCATTACGTCGCTGCAAAACCGGACGACCGTGGCACTCAGCACCTTTTTGGTCGGCAACGGCCTGCTGACGTACGCAAACCGGTACGACCTCGGAGTACGGTCCATTTCCTCGTACGGAAAGGACCTGAAGTCGCTGGCTGCGGATTTGAAATCCTATCGGCTGAAGGGCTACCGCATTTTGCTTGTGTGTCCGTCGCATACGAGGGCTAAGCATCTCGTGGAGGAGCTTCGCGATTACGAAGTGGAGGCGTTTTACACCGAGGAGGATGCCCGGATTGTGGCGCCGCGCGAAGTTATGATTGTGTACGGCAAATTGAGAAACGGGTTTGAATATCCGTTTTTGAAATTTATCGTAATCACCGAAAGCGATATTTTCGGGCGGGAGCGGACCAAAATCCGGAAGCCCGCGGAACGCAAGGCCCCGTTAGAGTATCAGGAACTGACAAGCGGGGACTATGTCATCCATGAAAATCACGGAATCGGTGTATATCGGGGCATTGTACAGCTGGAAAAGGACAAAGTCCTGAAGGATTATGTGAAGGTGGAATATGACGGCGGCGGTGTTTTGTACGTGCCGGCCACGGGCCTGGACGTGTTGCAGAAATACGCCGATGCCGATGCGGACAAGAAGCCGAAGCTGAACAAGCTCGGCGGCAGCGAATGGACGAAAACCAAGTCGCGCGTCCAAAAATCCGTAAAGAATATTGCGGAAGATCTGATTCGGCTGTATGCCGCACGACGCGAAAAGAAGGGCTTTGTATTCTCGGAAGACAAGGAGTGGCAGAAGGAATTCGAGGAGCTGTTCCCGTTTGAAGAAACCGACGATCAGCTGCAGGCCATCATTGATACAAAACGGGACATGGAAAGTGACCGGATTATGGATCGTCTGATTTGCGGGGATGTCGGCTACGGCAAGACGGAAATCGCCCTGCGGGCCGCATTCAAAGCGGTTTTGGACGGAAAACAGGTTGCGGTGCTGGTGCCGACCACGATATTGGCACAGCAGCATTACAACACATTTTCCCAGCGATTGCTGGACTTCCCGTGCCGCGTGGATTTGCTGTGCCGGTTCCGGAACAAGACAGAGCAGGCGAAAACGCTGTCCGACCTGAAAAAAGGAATGGTGGACATCGTAATCGGAACCCATCGGATTTTGTCCAAGGACGTCGAATTCAAGAATCTCGGCCTGCTGATTGTGGACGAGGAGCAGCGTTTCGGCGTGACTCACAAAGAAAAAATCAAACAGCTGCGAAATGATGTGGATGCACTGACGCTGACGGCGACTCCGATTCCGAGAACGCTGCATATGAGCCTGATCGGCATTCGCGACATGAGCATTTTGGAACAGCCGCCGCAGGATCGTCTGCCGATTCAGACATTTGTCATGGAATACAGTGCGGAAATGGTCCGCGAGGCAATCAACCGCGAGCTTGCGCGGGAAGGTCAGGTCTATTACATATACAACCGGGTCAACGGAATCAGCGAAGTGGCGGACCGGATTCAGACGATGTGTCCGGATGCCAATGTGGAATATGCACACGGGCAAATGAACGAGCACGACCTGGAGAAAATCATGACCCGCTTTATCAATCGGGAAATCGACGTACTCGTGTCCACCACGATTGTCGAAACCGGTATGGATATCAGCAACGTCAACACCATGATTATCGACGGGGCGGAAATGCTCGGACTGTCTCAGCTGTATCAGCTGCGCGGCCGTGTCGGACGCTCCAACCGGATTGCGTACGCATTTTTGATGTATCGCAAGGACCGGATGCTGACGGAAACCGCGGAGAAGCGGCTGAAAGCAATTCGGGAATTTACCGACCTCGGAGCCGGTTACAAAATATCGCTGCGCGACCTGGAAATCCGCGGTGCCGGGAATTTGCTCGGTGCGGAACAGCACGGACAGATGGAATCGGTCGCCTATGATTTGTACTGCAAAATGCTGAACGAGGCCATTTTGGCCATGAAGGGCGAGACGGAAATCCGGGAATCCTTTGAAACCCAGATCGATGCCGATGTTGACGCGTATATTCCGTCAACGTACATTCGAAACGAAATCCTGAAGCTGGATATGTACAAGAGAATCGCGTCCATCGAAACGAAGGACGATATGGAGGAAATGCAGGACGAAATGACGGACCGTTTCGGAGAACTGCCATCCTGTGTCAATCTGCTGCTGAATGTGGCATATCTGAAGGCGTTGGCGCATAAGGCATATGTCGAAAAGCTGACGTTGCGGAGCGGATTTCTGGTGCTTCAGATGTATCGGGATGCCCATCTTCGGGTGGAGGAGCTTCCGGCACTGATTAACATGTATCCCCGAAGAGTGCAGGTTCAAACCGGGGAACGGCCGGTATTTACGTATGAAATGGAGACGGTGAGAACGACTCCGAATGATATATATAAAATTTTTGTCGAGGCGGAAAACTTCCTCCTGAAATTCGGGACGCTGGCGGAGTAACCGAGCGGAATCGGGGATTTGTGCGCAACCGAAAGTGCCCGGCAGTGCGACCGAAAGTGAACGGTGGCGCCGGTTGGCAGTGACCGGCAGTGCGGCCGGCAGTTTGACCGTATAATGAAGTATCTGCGAAGAAGACGGAACCGTGAATTTCCGGCGGAGAAAGGAAAATGACATGAAACGACGAATCGTGAAGATAATCAGCATTTGCCTGATGATTTGCATGATCGGAAGCCTGTGCGGCTGCAGCGGTGACGACGGCGGCAGCGAAAAGGAACTGCCGACCAGCGAAGGCTTTACCAACGACGTGCTGATGCGCGTCGGAGGAGTTGACGTGTCCTATGCGGAGGCAAACCTGTACCTTCTGAGTATGCGGGAGGAAGTGGAAACACTGTACGGGCCGGACATTTGGGACTATGTGTTTACGAGCGACGGAAAAACCTACGCCGAACTGATGAAGGAACAGCTGCTGGAAAAAATCAAGTACATCAAGCTGGTTTGTTATATGGCGGATGAATTTGAAATCCGACTGGATGCGGACGATATTTTAAATGTCAATGACTATACCCAGCAGTATTTGGCCGGTGTGACGGAGGAAACCGCAAAAAAGTACGGAATTACCGAGGAACTTATTCGATCGCTGTATACGGATAACGTGCTGGCAAAGAAGATTTACGAGACCATCACGCTGAATGCCGACACCACGTATTCCGAGACAGAGGTTCTGCGCGCGAAATTCGATTATATTTTCCTGAGCAAGTATTATACGGATGACGAAGGACATCAGGTACCGATGACAGCGGAGGATATGAGTGCGCTGTACAGGAAGGCGGAGGGATATCTGGAGACCGCGGCAACCAAAGACGATTTTTACAATTATGCAAAGGATGTCAGCGACGATACCAACGTGGAAAAGGTAGTCGGGCGGAAGGATTTGCCGTCCAAAAGCCGGGAAGCCGCATTTGCGCTCGGAAAAGGACAGCTGAGCGAAATCATCGAGGAGGCGGACGGCCTGTACATTTTCTATTGTGTGGAGCCGAAGGATGAGCGGGCAACGCAGGAGGCCGAAGAAGCCAAAATCGAGGAATTGTCGCGAGAATATTTTCAAACCCAGTACGAAAAATGGGAAACCAATATCAAAATCGAAATCAATGAAGCCCTCTGGGGTGCTATGTAACATATCATAAGGAGGGACCCATTGCAACGCAATGGGGGGATTCCTTATGATCTACGCCTCGGCACCGCGAAGCGGTATTGAAATGCCGAGGCAACCCGTCATATATCAGCACCTGCTAAGGTGATGATATATATTCCGCAAGTACGGGAGGATCCCTTGTGATCTACGCACCGCCTTCGCGAACTTGTCATAAGGAGGGGCCCATACGAAGTATGGGAGGATACCTTATGACCTACGCACCGCCTTCGCGTCAGCGAATACTAATGGCGGTGCTACCCGTCAGCGAAATATAATGGCAGTGCTACCCGTCATATATCAGCACCTGCCAAGGTGATGATATATATTCCGCAAGTGTGGCCCACACTTACAACCACTCAGTAAAACAACAAGGACAAAACCATGAAAAAACGATGTATGCTTGGAATTGCGGTGCTTGCCGTATTTATTATTTTTACCGTATCGGTGGTCAAGGTGGATGTGCAGCCGATCGGCCGGGAAGGAACCGATGTCGGAATGGCATCCGTCAATGATGCGTTCCGCACATTTACCGGAGAACACCGGACACTGTATCAAATGACGGAAGTGCTCGGCTATGCGGCGTTTGCCGTGATAGCGGCATTTGGCCTGCTTGGCGTTTGCCAGCTGATCCGGCGCAAAAGTCTCCTGAAAGTGGACCGCGACATTCTGCTGCTTGGCGTGTTCTATGTGATTGTGCTTGGTCTGTACGTCCTGTTCGACAAAGTGGTACTCAACTATCGCCCGCCGTTTTCGTGGGAAGACGGGCTGGAGGCATCGTATCCGTCATCCCATACGCTTCTGGTTCTGTTTGTGATGAGCACGGCCGTTATGCAGATTGTCCGCCGTGTGAAAAACGCTTCGGGAAAATGGCTGGCCGTTACGGTTTGCATCATTTTGGCGCTGGCGGTTGTCATCGGCAGGGCGGTTTGCGGAGTTCACTGGCTGACCGATATTGTCGGAAGCATTATCCTGTCGTTCGGGCTGGCAGAGCTGTATTGCGGGCTGGCGTGGACCGCACCGGCTAACGCACCGGCGAAGGATACGGAGGCAAAATGAGCTGCCGAAACGGGAGAGGCAAAACAGAAACGGATTTCCCGCAAAAGTCGGGAAATGATAAATAAATCCGGCGAAGGCCGGAAACAACGGGAGGTAAAGCGATGGTAACAGGACTTGGTCATGCGGCATTTAATGTCGGGAATATGGAGCGAACGGTCTCATTTTACGAAAATACGCTGGGCTTTCAAAAGGCGTTTGATATCGCGAGACCGGAAACCGGAGAACCTTGGATCGTGTATTTGTATGCGGGCGGCGGGCAGTTTATCGAGCTGTTTTACGGGGCGACCGAGGAAAATCCCTATCGGGACGAAAAGATCGGATTTTTCCATTTCTGCCTGGTCGTTGACGATATTCAGGAGGCATGGAGGAAAATCGTGGAAACGGGAGCGCCGCAGGATGATGCGCCGAAGCAGGGAGCCGATTATAACTGGCAGTGCTGGACGCACGATCCGGACGGAATCAAGATCGAGCTGATGCAGCTCGACGAGAAGAGTCCGCAGATGAAATGGATTCGGGAACATGAGTAAATGAAAGAAAGTCCGCAACGGTTGCTGCGTGAAAGCGACGACCGGTGCGGACTTTCTTATTACCGTATTTTGTGATTGTAGACGATTTTGTTTTTCAAAACGAACCAGCTGCTGATTGTGAGAAGGAAAAACGGAAGGATGACAAAGCAGGTGGCCAAAGCCCAGGTGGCAACTCCGTATTCCAGCAGCAGAACGGATTTGACGAGAATAAACGCGGTGACAGCCGTCAGAAAGAGGCTTCCGATCAGGCGCCCCGTAAGCTTTTCACGGTAGGGTTCGGGGTTGTAACCGGCGGGGTGAACAATATGATTCTCGGACACGTAGAAGGTATCGGAATCCGACAGTTTCACGTACACGCGGGCCTGATCGCCTTTGTGAAACGGGAAAAACTGAAGAGATTCGTAATCCCTGTAAAAACGCCGGTGAACCTGATTGACGTCATCGTTATACGCAAAATAAGCGGTGTAATTGTAGTTGTAACGATTGGACTGACTGGGGTCACTCGCATCGTAATAAATGTTGTAGGATTCCTGCGTCGAAGTTCCGTCAAACGGTGCGTAAATGTAACGGCCGTCCTTAATCAGCCGCCACACTTTGATCCGTTTCCGTAAGAACGGCAGCAGTGTCAGCAGGCAGAACACGGAAAGCCCCAGCCCGCCCCAGAACATGATTCGAAGAGGCAAATCATCACAGTCAATCTTTTCTAATTCGGAAATGATTGGATCATGAAATACAATCGGGGAGAGAAACAGGGCCAGTGCAATATAGAAACACAGCAGACGGCTCTTCCGCTTCTCCATTTCGTAATGGGTGAACATGGCGACCTCCTTTGTCCGGCATTTTCATAAAGCTTATTCCATGGCTTTATAGGTTACGGAGAAAATGGCTGATACAATCAATACGACAACATCATACACCAGAATAAACAGCACTGCGGGAATCATCAGTTTGTACTGCGGCTGATGAATGCCGAAGTAAATGAACTGAAAATACACGCATTCCATCAGAAATCCGATTCCGAGGAAAAGGAAAAATCC
Organism: Lachnospiraceae bacterium; assembly: GCA_045641285.1. Classification (GTDB taxonomy): domain Bacteria; phylum Bacillota; class Clostridia; order Lachnospirales; family Lachnospiraceae; genus ISDg. The sequence continues at coordinate 17,926 of JAZUGQ010000014.1, read as the reverse complement.
GAGCAGAAGAAACTGTGCCGTCGATTTAAACGTACCGCGAATAAAAATCCAAATGCTGTACAGCGCAACGGCGATTCCGGGAATCAGCATTGACATGTTGGCAAACAGGAAGTTGTCGTCAAATGCTGCCTGAGTCGGCGCCTCTCCGCGGAATTTGACTGCGAGAGCAATCAAAACAAGTCCGACAAGCAGCGTCAGAAATCCAAAAATTACACAGCAGATTTTCTTTTTGTTCATACAGACCTCCGGTCAAAACGATATTTGCGAAATCCGTCATTTCGCAGGTTCGGGATGTTCCGCTTATGTCGGAACCCCGTTCGGGAACATCATTTCCCGGATTAATACGTCCGGTTTGCGTCGAATTCCAAAGCATTGGAGCCGCGAAGAATCTTCTGGTCGTCAATCGGCATGGCAACCGAAAGGGCGTCTCCGGTATGCAGAGTCACGTTCGGAATGAAAACTTCGGTCGGTGAAATCGGAATGGTATTCTTGTATCGCTGACCGTTAATATAAATGTCGGTATATTCGGTAAAATGCTCGCCGTATATGGTCAGATACCAAACTTCTTCATTCGGGTCGTAAATGGCCTTGTAGTCCTCGACAGTGACGTCGTGCAGACCGTAAATAATATCGGTCGGCTGATACGGGCAGGTGCCGCCCCAGCAGTACTTCTCGCCGTAGAGCATATCGTAGGAGAGCAGATGCAGCTCGCCGAGATAATTGGATTCTTCCATATCGCTGATGCCGTTCAGATACTGCTGATGGAGCTTGGTCAGGAGACCGTTGTTGATGCCGAGCTTGTCCAGAAGGAACGCGGACAACTGGTACGAATGAAGGTCGCGATGCTCGACGGTCATCGGGAAATTGGTCCAGATGGCATATTCGGTTTCCAGCAGTTCGCCGCGGTTCAAATCCTCCGAGCTAAAGTTAAAGCCGGGCAAATGATCGCCGTACAGAACGAGAACATACGGATCTTCCCGCTTGGAAAATTCATCCATCAGGCGCTTAATCAGCTGATCCATTTCATTTAACTGGTTGATATAGTATTTCAGACCGTAAATCGTGTCATCACTGTAGGCGTCATAGACATCCGTCAGGTCGATGGCATTTTCCAAAATATCCTCGTCGGGGTATTTTCCGTGACCCTGTACGGATACGGTGAAGACGAGGTCGCTGCCTTCGGTCGAGTCCAGCGCGGTGAGGATTTCGCCGTAGAGAACACTGTCACGCGCCCAGTCCAGCTCATTTCGCTCAACATTGTCCATCAGTTCGACGGAGTCAAAATCGTCAAAGCCGAGGTTGGAGAATACGACATTCCGACTGTAGAAACCGGCGGTGTTGTTGTGGATGGCGTGCGTGCTGTAGCCGAGTTCCTTCAGGTTGTAGGCAATGCTTTCGCAGGTCGATTCCTTCAAAATGGTCTTGTACGGATACTCGCCCGCACCGAAATCGGCCATGTTCATGCCGGTCAGAATTTCAAACTCGGTGTTGGAGGTACCGGCACTGATGCTCGGAACCTTCAAAAGACCGGACGTGAATTTGTCACGCAGATAGGAAAATGTCGGAATCGGGTCGGTTTCGAAGGCGATTCCGCAGATTCGCTTCGGGTCGAAGAAGGACTCCAACTGGATAAATACGATATTCGGAGAGGTCGGAGATACCGCAGGAGACGGTTCCGGAGTAATGTCCGGAGATACCGTCGGGGTAGGGATTCCTGTAGGACTGTCGGTCGGAACCGGGGTCGGAGACGGCAGCAGCTGATCGACAACTTCCTGAACCTTTTTGGACGAATAATCGTCCGGCTTGGAAATACCGATATCGAAAATACTGCAGACAAAGCAGTACGGAAGTCCGTAATCATGGTATCCGTCCGCAATGTTCGGGAACGTTTTCTTCACGATATTCAGGGAACGGCTGCCGAGAACGAGCAAAATACAGCCGAAAATGATGCAGACCGTCATCGGAAGCGCGGCTTCATAGTTCACCTTTTCCTTCCGCTTGGGGAAGAAAATGTAGGCAACGACCAAAAGCGCAATGCCGAGGAGAATCAGCAGTCCGAGCCCGACGGCCTGAATTACGCTGTAATAGTGCAAAAGGACGTTCCAGGCATCGCCCAGCATACGAAAATCCTTGGCATTAAACGGAGTCACACGGTTCTTCAAAACGATGAAATCGATGACGCCGACGGTCAGCCAAAGCAGACAGCCGAGGAAATAAAAGAACGAGCGTTTCCGGAACAGCAGCGCCGGAGCCAGCAAAACCGCGATAATCAGCATGTTGGTTAAGAAAATCAGCGGGTGCTGGAACAGGAACACAACGGACCGGATCAGGCTCGACCGGGACAGGCTGTCCGTTATCAAATTCATAAGAAATGACAAAAGAAAAATCTGTATCAGTGAATAACTGAAAATTTTTTTACTGAAAAAACGTTTTATTCCGGAAAAAAAGCTCTTGATCGGATGCTTTTTTTCGCTATTGTCGGTATTCATACTTCCTCCATACATAAACATGAGCTACAACAGACCAAACTACCGTTCAAATTTATCACAAAAATTGTGAAAAATCAATGATGCATCCGATACCGGTTCTTCCGCTGCCAGATCAGATAAATGACGGAATGCAGAAGCGCCGTGATAATCCAGCTGATTGGATAGGACGCATACAGCACTTTTAACGAGTGATGAGAACGGAAATACGTGTATATCCAGGTGATTCGGAAACCGCAGACGCCGACCAGCGAAACGATGGTCGGAAGCATGGAGAATCCGACACCGCGCAGCGCACCGACCAGAACATCCATCATTCCGCAGGTAAAGTACAGCAGGCAAATGACCGAGATCCGGTCGCAGCCGTATTGAATGGCCGCGGCATCATCGGTATAAATGCCGACCAGCGGCTTTTTCAGCAGCAGCGCAATTCCGTCCAGCCCGGCACCGAACAGGAACACGAAGCCGAGACCCCAGAGAAGCACTTTGCGAATCCGGTCGTATTTGCCGGCACCGTAGTTCTGTCCGACAAAGCTGAGCGTCGTGTGATGAAACGCATTCATGGACACGTAAATGAAGCCTTCAATGTTGGAACCGGCGGAGTTTCCCGCAACGGCAAGGTCTCCGAACGGATTGATGGAAGACTGAATCAGCACATTGGAAAGGGAGAAAATGCATCCCTGAACGCCGGCGGGAATACCGATTCTGGCAATCGCACCGAGCTTGGCCGGGGTAATCCGGAGTTTCCGGAAGCTGAAGCGGCAGGCATTTGGCTGATTCATCAGGTTTCGAATGACCAAAATGGCGGCAATCAGCTGGGACAGTACGGTTGCATAGGCAACACCGTCGACATTGCGGCCGAGAACCAGCACGAAAATGAGGTTCATAATGACGTTGATGCATCCGGAAAAGGTCAGATAGTAAAGCGGGCGGCGCGTGTCTCCGATGGCGCGGAGAATGGCACTGCCGAAGTTGTAAACCATCATAATCGGCATTCCGAGAAAATAAATGCGCATATATAAGGCGGACATATCGACCAGATTTTCCGGTGTGTTCATCAGAATCAACAGTGGCTTGGCGTAGAAGAAGCCGATGACAGCCAGAACCACTCCGGAACCCGCACTGATGAGAAGAGACGTGTGAACCGTTTCTTCCACGTCGCGGTCTTTTCCGGATCCGACATACCGGGCAACCAGAACGTTGGCGCCGACGGAAAGGCCGAGGAACAGATTGGTCAGCAGGTTAATCAGAGAACCCGTTGCGCCGACTGCACCGAGCGCTTCTTCGCCGACATAATTTCCGACAACAATGAGGTCGGCCGCGTTGAACAGAAGCTGTAATATGCTTGAAAAAATCAGAGGGAGCGCAAACAGCAGCATTTTTTTCGGAATGGAGCCGTTGCACATATCAATATCGTATTTTTTATCCATACCAATCACCCGGGCTTATGCCCTGAACAAAAAAACAACAGTTACGGAAATCGGGAAATCGCGAACCGGAATCGCGGGGGGGCTCCGAAAACGAAAATCGCGGGGGAGCTCCGAAAACGGAAATCGCGGGAGAGCTCCGAAAACGGAAATCGGATTTGTCCCGATAAGGGATATTTGTAAGTATACTCTTCTTTATAAGAAAAGGCTATTGTACAAATAAACAGAAAAAGTCGCGTTCTGTCTGCGAAAATAAGCCATTTTGCAAGGACGGTAACGTTTTTTTCACAAAGATGACATTGCAAACCGCAGTCATTTACGATACTATTAGAGAAGCCGGTAGCGCGGACTGCGAAACCGGCGCGAGAACAGCAGGGCTTTGCCTGTCGGGTGCGGCGCTGCCAAATGAATTTCGGGAGAGTGTTATGAAGACAGATTCGGATATCAATCAAAAGACGTCGGACGGGACGACGGAGAAGGCCGAGGGTCGAAAATCCGGCCGAAAATGGCTGATTGTCGGGCTTGCGGTGGCGGGATGCTGCCTGATTATGATATTTGTGCTGTTGCGGCTGGGCGAAATGGGCCCGAAGAAAGTTCGGTTTCGTTCGTCGGAATTTCCGTTTACGATTGTGTATGATATGAGAACATATGAACATAAACTGCTGCAAATGGACCGGAACCTCAACTGTATCGAGCGGTTCGGCGAAAAGAAAAATCCGTACACGAATTATTTGAGTGTGTCCGCAATCGACCCGACGGTGGACCTCGAGGAGACGCTTGCGTCGATGGAAACGGATTATCATTTTGAACGCGAGGACAATGCCGTATACGGTGCCGGAAACTACCCGGCGATCCGCATTTTCTATACGGATACAACCGGCGAACGCGAAGTGCTCGTTACCTATTATTATGATTTGGAGCACGAACTGTTCATTACCGTCAGCAGCGACGAAAATCAGAAGGACACACTTGCGAAAATGCTTGCCGGCCTGACGATTACCGAAGAATAGCCGGATCGGACAATGCGGCAGGAACCTCGGACGGAAGGGGACGGAGAGCATCCGTGACGGACGGGGGCAGAGGGCATCCGTGACACGATGCGGCCGCACGGGGCAGGAATATAGTCGGAAGGGGGCTGGACAATGTTTTTTGGAAAAAATCGGAACGAAACTCCGAAACGGACCGGACGCTCGTCCTTTGATGAGGCGCGGCGGCTGGATTTGGAAGCATATATCCGCCGGATATATATCGACCCGGCAGCGTCGCAGAACAGCGCGGCGGAATCGAAACAGAGGGAAAACCGCGTCTTCGGGATAATCACCGGCCCGAAAAGGAAGAACGGCTTTTTCGCAAACGCGCTGTCTGACAGAAGAGCGGAGAAGAACGACGCGGACAAAACGAATAACCCGGACAACGATATCTCCTTAAACGAAGCAGCTGTCTGCGAGGACGAGGCATCATATGAGTGTATGCCGGATGCTGCGCCGGTTGAAAGCATGGGTGAAGCCGCGGGACCGGTTGAAAGCGTGTACGAAGCGGCGGGGCCGCATCCGAAAAGGCTTGGCTCCGGCTTCCGTGAGGAACCGTTTGACATTTATCATGAGAGCAAACTGGCGGAACGGATGAAGCACCTTTCCGATACGTATTCGGAATATCTTCTGTATCTGATTCGGGAACACGGGATGGACAATGCCGAGGTCTGGAAAAATGCGATTGTCGACAAGAAGGTATTTTCCAAAATCAAAAATAACCGGACGTATCACCCGAACAAGCTGACGGCACTGTGCCTGTGCGTTGGGGCTCATTTGAATCTGGATGAATCCAAAGACCTGCTGGCGCGGGCGGGATACGCGCTGTCACCGTGCGACAAGACGGACATCATTTTCGCATATTTTCTCGAAAATGAGATTTACGACATGATTGAGCTGGACATTCAGCTGGAAGAACACGGACAGCCGTGCATTATCGCGTGACGGCAGGGGCGGATTGTTGCCGGAAGTCCGAACGAAACCGGTGCGGAACCGACGCCGGAGTGCGGAACCGGTTGCCGGAAGTCCGAACGAAACCGAGGCGGAAACGACGCCGGAGTGCGGAACGAAACCGGGGCGGAACCGGTTGTTTTCGGCCCGAAATAAGGGCATTTTCGAAAATTTGTAAGAATTTTTCACGGTCGCTTTCCGAGCGACCGTTTTTCTTTTTCGATACTGTATAATGAGTCTCACAAGGGAACAAAATGACTGACAGTGTCGGATTCCCGCAAGAAAAGGAGGCAGAATTATGAGAAAAGGATTAACGGAAGTGGTATTTGTTTTGGATCGAAGCGGATCGATGAGAGGACTTGAGGCCGATACCATCGGCGGGTTTAATTCGATGCTTGAGAAACAGCGCAAGGAGGACGGCGAAGCGCTGATTTCCACGGTTTTGTTTGATGATCGGGCGGAGGTTTTGTATGACCGTGTGCCGGTTGCCAAAGTGGAGCCCATGAATGACCGGCAGTATTATGTCCGGGGATGTACCGCGCTTCTGGATGCACTCGGCGAAGCGATTCACAATACCGCAACGGCGCAGCGTTATGCACGGGAAGAGGACCGGCCGGAGAAGACGATTTTCATTATTACGACAGACGGAATGGAAAATGCAAGCCGCCGGTACAGCGGAGCGGAAGTCCGGAAAATGGTCGAGCGTCAAAAGGAAGAATCCGGCTGGGAATTTCTGTTCCTCGGTGCCAACATTGATGCCGTTGAGGTGGCAGGCCAAATCGGAATCGGAGCGGACCGGGCGATGAATTATGAGTGCGACAGCCGGGGAACACGGGTACATTTTTCGGCGATTTCCAACGCGATATCGGGAATCCGAAAATGCGGCAGCAGGGCCGAGGCAGATGCGGCGGTTGCGGAATGCTGTGAGGAGATTCGGGACGATTACAGGAAACGTCATAAGAAAAGATGATGATATTGTGTGATTGCGGCTGTCCGATAAAAAGATGTCATTGTATTTGTACCGGGAATTGAGAAAATACCGGTAATTTTGGTAAGCGAACCGGAATATTTTAAGGGTGAATAGCAAACAGCCGAGGCGGTAACAATTTTCGTTACTGCCCCGGCTGAATTCTTACCTGTCATAGTGCGGTTTCCGATTTACTTATTTCTTTGTTGCACACCGCTTGAAAACGTCATTTACAAATGTTCTTTAAAAATTCTTAACAGCACCGTATTTCACCCTGTTATTGTTTTTTTCGGTACGCAGTCATTTATTCGCCGTCAAACAGCGGGGTCGAGAAATAACGCTCCGCAGTATCGGGAAGTACGGTCACGACGGTCTTGCCGGGGCCGAGTTTCTTGGCCAGTGCAAGGGCTGCGGCGACGTTGGTTCCGCTGGAAATACCGCAGAGGATTCCCTCTTTGGAAGCCAGCTCGCGGGACGTCTGAAGCGCAACTTCGTCGGTTACAATGAAAATGTCGGAATAAATCTGCTGATTGAGATTGTCCGGAATCAATCCGTCACCGATACCCATCTGCAGGTGGGTTCCGATGGAACCGCCCGAAAGAATTGCGGCATTTTCCGGCTCAACAGCCCAAATGGTAATGTCCGGGTTCTGGGTTTTCAGCACTTCGCCGATACCGGAAATGGTTCCGCCGGTACCGATTCCGGAGCAAAATCCGTGAATGGGGCCTGCAACCTGTTCCAAAATCTCAATGCCGGTGTGATACTTGTGAGCCAGCGGGTTGTTCGGATTGGTGAACTGCTGGGGAACGAACACGTTCGGATCTTCCTCCGCCATGCGCAGTGCCGTATTCAGACATTCCGCAATGCAGGCACCGATGTCGCCGGCATCGTGAATCAGAAGGACCTCGGCACCGTAATGGTGAACGAGCTTCCGGCGTTCCTCGCTGACGGAATCCGGCATAATGATGATGGTTCGATATCCGCGGACAGCACCAATCAACGCAAGGCCGATTCCCTGATTTCCGCTTGTCGGTTCCACAATAATCGTGTCCTTGGTAATGCGGCCTTCTTTTTCGGCTGCCAAAATCATATTATATGCGGTTCTGGTCTTAATGGAACCGCCGACGTTCAGGCCTTCGAATTTGACCAAAACATCCGCACTGCCCGGCTCAACCATATGGTTCAGCCGAATGATGGGCGTGTGTCCCATTGCCTCCAAAATGTTGTTATATACCATGTATAGCCTCCCATAAAATCATTCGGCATTAAAATGAGGATTGCGTCGAAGAGCACCCGCCGAAGATTTTCGATTTCTGTGCAGAAGTGTGTTTCCGTGAGTCATTTGGCAGGAGTTCTGCGACAAACACTCAAACAACGCAAGTATATACTAAAGAATGAAAAATGGCAAGGTAAATGCGAAAAATCTTGCAGAAAAGGCATTTCTATACTATGATATAGGCGTGGTATCATGGGAAAAAACATGAACCGGGCAAAATTGCGGACCGGATGTGGGTTCGGCCGCGCAAGGAACGTTATTCGGATTATTGGTTAAGGATAAATACAATGTGGGAAAAAATGATACTGCTTCTGCGTGGGCGGGGGCTGTTTGAAGTAAATTTACACAAAGAAGGAACCGTTTTGTATTATACGGAAACGGGGGAAACGGCGGCAACGCTGATTTGGCTGATTCGGGAAGATGCGGCTTTGGAAATGAACGCGGAAACCTATGCCCGATATCTGGAGACCATTCGCGGAATTTTTCGGGATAAGGGATTTACGGCCGTGAATTGCCTGACCGTCTGGCTTTCAAAACGAATTAACGAGTGTCGGCAAATGTCGGAGGGAACCGCATTTTGGATTGCGGATGAGGTTTACGGCAGGCTGGTTATCGATGACGGTCAGCCGGAGGATTTTCTCGGTTTGCGGACGATGATGGAACGGTATTTGATTTACGGCAATCACAGTCGGAACGAGGAAGGCTTTCAGGGCGGTTCTGAGGTGACCTTCCGGGAAACCGGAACGCCCGGTACGACGGGAACTCCCGGCGGAATGTACCGGAGACCCGGAACACCCGGTACGGCGGGAACTCCCGGCGGAATGTATACGAACGGTCAAATCCGCAATAACGGTACGGCAGCGGATCGGGAACGAATCGAACGGTATCGGGAAGCCGCGGCACGTCAGAAAATCCAGACCCGGCAGACAGCTCCGAGAAAACGAAGAGCCATGCCGGTTACCGGTATTTTAATCGGCATCAATGTGCTTTTGTATCTGGTTCCTGTGATTCTTCGTAACGGCGCCCTGCAATCGGTATTGGCATTCGGAAGCAATTCGTGGGAACTCACGTTTGAAGGGGGAGAATGGTACCGGCTGTTCACCTGTATGTTTCTGCATTTCAACTTCGATCATTTGGCCGGCAATATGATTTGTCTGTTCGCGGTCGGAGAAATTATTGAAGACAATATAAACAGTATTCGGTTTACGGTTTTGTATCTGGTTTCCGGACTCTTTGCATCGTTGGCATCAGCCGGATTTTATCATTTGATTGGCAAGTACGTTTATTCGGCCGGAGCTTCCGGTGCGATTTACGGTCTGCTTGGAGCGTATCTGATGTTTATGATTACCGACCGCAGCAACCGGAACGGTGATTTGAAAGGACGGATTGTCCTGTTTGTAGCGTATCTGGTGTATAATTTTGTCCGCAGCGCCGGTGTGGACAATGCGGCGCATATCGGAGGATTCCTGTCCGGTGCCGCGATTTATCTTATCATGTCGGCAATTGCGACCAGACGTCAGAGACAGTTTCGGAACAAATGGTAGCGCCTGCGGAAGGTGTTCCGGCGAAAGAAAATGACGTTCGGGAGGAGTTTCATGTTTCGGATTTGGGCGAAAATGTGTAAGGACAACAGGCTGCTTCGGGATCTGACGATTTCCGACGACCGGGATGTCAATCGGACGGCCAAGGTGTTTGCGGCACTGGATGAAGTGTGTGCCAAATGGGATTTGCCGAAACCGATCTGGCTTCAGAGCAACGTGAAGGATTTTCGGTATCATTCCAAAACCCGGTTCACGGCCGACAGCTTTATCGAAGGAATCGAATTTGATTATTTGGAACTCCATGTCATTGAAGAGGATTGAATGCCCCGGAAATGCCGGAGCGGGATTTCCGGCGGACAGTGCCGGCAGCTTCGAAATGACGGGGCCCGGTTCCGACAGTGGATTTTTGGTATTATTTATGATATATTTAGGAGGTGCTTGCTGTGGCATATATTGCGCTGTATCGGAAATTCCGTCCGGCCGATTTTGACGACGTCAAAGGCCAGGATGCGGTTGTGACCACGCTTCGCAATCAGCTGCGTTCCGGGCGAATCGGACATGCGTACTGCTTCTGCGGAACCCGCGGAACCGGAAAAACATCCGTTGCAAAAATTCTCGCGAAAGCAATCAACTGCGAACATCCCGTGGACGGCAATCCATGCAATGAGTGCGCCATGTGCAAGGCCATTAACAACGGAAGTTCCATGAATGTGGTGGAGCTCGATGCGGCATCCAACAACGGTGTTGCCGACATCCGTGAGATTGTGGACGAGGTTCGGTATTATCCGACCGAAGGAAAATACAAAGTGTATATTATCGACGAGGTTCATATGCTCTCGACGGGCGCATTCAACGCACTGTTGAAGACGCTGGAGGAACCGCCGTCGTACGTGGTATTTATTTTGGCAACAACGGAATCGCACAAGATTCCGATTACCATTTTGTCGCGCTGTCAGAAATATGATTTCAAACGAATCCGGCTGGAAACGATTTCCGACCGGCTGATGGAACTGTGCGCCAAGGAAGGCATTGCGACGGAAGAAAAGGCGATGCGTTATGTGGCAAAGGCAGCGGACGGTTCCATGCGTGACGCGCTGTCGCTGCTGGAACGCTGCGTTTCCTATTATTATGAGCAGGAACTTACCTATGACCGCATTTTGGAAATTCTCGGAACCGTGGATGTGGAGACGTTCGGCAAAGCGCTGCGCCTGATTCACGAAGGCCGGGTGACCGACATTCTGGCATTGCTCGATGAAATGATTGTGGCCGGCAGGGAACTGTCCCGATTCGTTGTGGACCTCACCTGGTATATCCGAAATCTTCTGCTCGCGCAGTCCGGCGAGGATTTGAGCGATGCGCTGGAGGTTTCCGGAGAGCAAATGAAGCTTCTGAGTCATGAGGCGAAGGTGTATTCGCCCGAGGAGCTGATGCGGTATATTCAGGTGCTTTGCGAACTGACCAATCAGCTGCGGTACGCTTCTCAAAAGCGTGTCGTAATCGAAATGACGATGGTCCGCCTGTGCCGTCCGCAGACCGATGTCAACACGGATGCGGTGCTGGAACGGATTCGTCATTTGGAACAGGAGCTGACGGAGCTGAAGCGAACCGGAGTGGCCCTGACACCGGAACGCGATGACGAGCCGCAGCCGGAGCAGGAAGAAGCAGAGCCGGAGCCGGCGCTTCCGGAGGATTTGGAAGCGGTGATGGACAACTGGGACGATATTTTGCGCCGTCTGAAGCAGCCGCTTCGCATGACGGTGGAGAATTGTCGGAAATCCATCGGACAGGGCGGGCATTTGCTTTTGGTATTCCGGACCGAAGTGGATGAGCTGTTAATGAACAGCGAGGACCACAAACAGGTTCTGGAGAAGCTGATTGAAGACACGATTCATCGAAAGGTGGTTGTGGATACGCAGCTTCTGAAGGCCGGCGATTCCGTTCGGAAGTATGCGGATATCGAGGCGCTGAACAAGCGAATTAAGAAGTTGAAAATCGAATCCGAATCATGAACAAGCGAATTAGGATGTTGAAAATCGAATCCGAACCGTGAACAATCAATTTACAAGTTGAAAATCGAATCCGAACAGTAGGATGCGTTTTCATATAATGAACGACAGAAAAGGAGATCTTGAAAATGGGTAAAAAAGGCGGTTTTTCCGGTGGTATGCCGGGCAATATGAATCAGTTGATGAAGCAGGCACAGCGCATGCAGCGTCAGATGGAAGAAAAGCAGAAAGAGCTGGAGACCAAGGAATGGGAAGCAACCGCAGGCGGCGGAGCAGTTAAGGTACGCGTATCCGGTCAGAAGGAAGTGGTAGCAATCGAAATTGCGAAAGAAGTTGTTGATCCCGATGATGTGGAAATGCTGCAGGACCTGATTATGGCAGCCGTAAATGAAGCATATCGGAACATGGAAGCAGAGACCAATGACGCAATGAGCGGTATCGCAGGCGGACTCGGCAGTTCCCTCGGTGATTTCGGCTTCTGATTCCCGACGATAGGAGATAATTGTGGATTACTACAGTGAAACGATCGGCAAACTGATTGCCGAGCTGGGACATTTGCCCGGAATCGGGGCCAAATCCGCACAGCGTCTGGCTTTCCATATTATCAATATGCCGACGGAACAGGTGGCTCATTTGACCGATACGATTCTGGAGGCCAAGAAGACCGTGCGATACTGCAGCGAATGCTTTACCCTGACGGACCGGGATGTTTGCCCGATTTGCGCCAGTGCCAAGCGGGACCACAGTGTCATTATGGTGGTGGAAAATGCCCGCGATTTGGCGGCATATGAAAAAACGGGGCAGTACAACGGAGTGTATCATGTCCTGCAGGGCGCCATTTCCCCGATGCTCGGAATCGGACCGGCGGACATTCGGCTGAAAGAGCTGATGATTCGTCTGCAGGGTGACGTCAATGAGGTCATTGTCGCAACCAACTCCACGCTGGAGGGCGAAGCGACGGCAATGTATATCAGTAAACTGCTGAAACCGACGGGAATCCGGATTACCCGGATTGCCAGCGGCGTTCCGGTCGGAGGCGACCTGGAATATATCGATGAAGTGACGCTTCTGAAGGCTTTGGAAAATCGTAAGGAACTGTAAATGTCCGGAAACCCGGAGGAAGGAGGCAGCCGGACCGAATGGAAGCAAAACAGGTAACGAAGGAATATACCGGAGAATCCAAATTCAAGCCGGTATACCTTCTGTATATACTGATTTTGGTGGCTGTGATTGTTGTTGTCGGAATCGTTTTGAAGAAGCGCAGCGAGAGCAGACGAACATATATGAGTTATGATGTGGAAAAATCGTCACAACTGGCATTTTCGGTGTGTCGGGAGCTTCCGTTGAAAGACGGTGTGCTTCGGTATGCACGGGATGGCGCGGAGGCGGTAAATGCCGACGGAAAAGTTCTGTGGAATGTCAGCTATACGATGTCCAATCCCGTTGCCGCGACCTGCGGGTCATTTGCGGCGGTCGGTGACATGGGCACGGGCAATTTGTATATGATGGACGGTACGGGCAGCGTGGAACGCACAACAACGGAGCATCCGATTGTCGCGTTGGCGGTATCGGCCAATGAAGAAACGGCGGTCCTGATGGATGGCGGGACAGTGGATTATCTCGTCATTTATCTGAAGGACGGAGCCAAGAAAATGGTGGAAATGTCGACGGATTCGGTTGTCGACGGAATCCCGGTGGATGTGGCGTTGTCTCCGAACGGAGAGAAAATGGTGCTTTCGTTTGCACGGTTTGACAATGAAACCGTGACATCGGTGATTTCTTTTTACAATTTCGGAGAAGTCGGAAAAAACATGATTGACGGATTGACCGGAAAACAGGTTTTTGAAGTCAAAGAATCCAGCCTGTACGCGGACGTGGAGTTCGTGACTAACGATCAGGTTGCGGTGTTTGGCGACATGGATATGCTTCTGTATGAAATGGAAGAAATCCAGAGCGTGACGCCGATTACCGTTCCGTTCGAGGGAACCGTGCAGCGGATTGCGTACAGCGACCGGTACATCGGTGTGCTGACGGAGAAACAGGAGGCCGGTCGGCCGCTGTATTCCGTCATGCTGTATGATTTTGACGGAAAAGTTGTCGAAAACCGGGCGCTGGACAGCCTGTACAGCGGTTTTCGCATTGAAGGAAACGATGTTATTCTGTACAGTGACGCGTCGCTGTACATTTATCGAATCAACGGAAATGACAAGTTCAAATCCAAGATGTCAAGAAGTATTTCCTATGTATTTGCCGTGGACGGAAAGAATCATTTTACGTTAATCGGCGACAGCCTGTTGGAGAAAATCAAGCTGATCGGCGAAGCCAAATAAGCCCGGAAACGAAGGGCACGCAACGAAGAACCCGGAAACGAAGGGCGCGCAACGAAGAGCTCGGAAACGAAGGGCACGGAAACGCATTTGGCCGGTCATGTCAGAGACGCAGAGAAGCCGGAGGCGGCACTTGCCTCAAGGAGGGAAACTATGAACTGGTTATTGATTGTATGTATCGTAATCGTGCTGGGTTGTGTGGCAATCGGCTGGAAACAGGGATTCGTGAAAATGATTTTTCATCTGATTTCCTTTATTCTGGCATTGGCGCTTTCCGCCATGTTCTATAAGCCTGTGGTGAAGAAGGTCGTGGAGCAGGAACGGCTGATGACGGAAGCAGAGCAAAAGGTCAACGATTTTCTGAAACTGGATGCGCTTGAGGAAAAGGCGACGATTACCAACGAGGATATCGATAAGCTGAATCTTCCGGAGGCCCTGAAGGAGAAACTGAAGGACTGCAATACGGAAGAAAATTTCAATATCCTGAAAGCAACCAACGCAAAAGAGTATGTTTGCCGTATGCTGTCCAATCTGGTGATTCGTGCGGCCGTATTTGTTGTGATGTTTATAGTGATTCTGGCGGTGATTTATCTGGTTGGCGGAGCGCTGAACATTTTGTCGAAACTGCCGCTTTTGAATGCGCTCAATCGGTTGTCCGGCGCGGCAATCGGTCTGATTTTCGGAGTTGCACTGGTTTGTCTGTTCTTTGCGAGCATTACGGCGCTGGCCAATACCGGATTCGGACAGACCTGTATGACGACGATTATGGACAACGAATATCTGAAATTCGTATATGACAAGAATCCGCTGAACAATATTATTATCAGCATGGCAAGCAAATTCTGATGACTGCCGGAGCCCGGTGAGGCGGAATATGCCGGTGGCGGCATTGCCGGAAGGCAGTTCCTGCCGGAGTCCGGTGAGGCGGAAGAAGGACATTTTGCAGGCAGAAGAAGGATGTTTTAACGGACGAAGGATGCTTTATAGGCAGACGAAGTTATTTTATAAAAGAATCGAGGCTATCTTACAATGAATGAGATGTTGCAGGAATTTCAAAAGCTTGGCATTATTCCGGTTGTGAAAATCGACCGTGCCGAGGATGCGGAGAAGCTGGCGGGAGCACTGATTGCCGGCGGACTTCCCGTGGCGGAGGTGACGTTCCGTACCAAGGCGGCGAAGGATGCCATTGCGTCAATGAGCAAGGCATTTCCGACGATGCTGGTAGGCGCCGGAACGGTTTTGACCACCGGGCAGGTCGATGAGGCAGTGGCTGCGGGAGCCAAATTTATCGTCAGCCCCGGGCTGAATCCCAAGGTGGTACGGTATTGTCAGGAAATCGGGATTCCGGTTATGCCCGGAGTAAGCGGACCTTCGGAAATCGAGCAGGCGCTGGAGCTGGGGCTGGAGGCAGTGAAATTCTTCCCGGCCGAAGCCAATGGCGGATTGGCTAAAATCAAAGCCATGTCGGCTCCTTACGGAGATTTGATGTTTATGCCGACCGGCGGTATCAATGCCGACAATCTGAAGGCATATCTGCAGTTTGACAAGGTACTTGCCTGCGGCGGAAGCTGGATGGTGAAGAGCGATTTGATCAATGCCGGGGAATTTGACAAAATCGAAGCATTAACCCGTGAAGCGGTACGGAAAATGCTGGGCTTTGAGCTGAAGCATATCGGAATTAACAGCGAGAACGAAACGGAAGCGCAGAAAACGGCGGATCTGTTTACCGGTATTTTCGGATTTGAACAGCGGGATACCGCAATTTCCGTATTCTGCGGACGCGGTTTTGAAATCATGAAATATATGGGAGAGGGCAGACTCGGACACATTGCCGTAATGACCGATTCCTTTGAACGCGCTATGGCGTATCTGGAACGAAACGGCATAGAGCTCCGTTATGATACCATCAAACTGGATGAGAAGGGAAAGCCGTATCTGATTTATCTGAAGCAGGATTTCGGCGGATTCTCGGTTCATTTGGCTAAAAAATGAGGCTCCGGGAGACGGTCCGCAGCGCCCTTTTGGGAACGGGAACCGTCACGGAAATGACGAATCGGATATCGAAAGGACAAGAGGGACAACGGTCGAGGTCCCTCTTTTCTGACCGAAGACAAACCGGAAAAGGAACCGGATGGTAATTTTGACGTTGCAGTATGATCGGACGAAGGAGAGCCGTGGAAAATGATGACAGCAGCGATTATTTTATTGATTGTTACAGCAGTTTTACCGGTTGGAAGCTTCCTGGCGAAAACAAGGAAAAGTGCGATTGCGTTTGGCGTCGGGTATCTGTCGACATTCTGGCTGGCAGTGGTATGCCTAAGTAAATCCGTTCCGTCAATGACGTTGGAACGGGCCGAATGGATTAATCACAATGCCGGCTTTGGCAATGTGCTTGGTGCGGTTCTGATTTTGACAGGATGCATTTGGCACGACCGGATTAAAAAAAAGAAGCCGGACTGCACGGAAGAGAAAACGGCGGCCGGACTGCTCGCAGTATTTGGCGTGTGCATTATCATCGCCTGCAATATCATGACAATGACAACCTATGTACGGATATCACAGCTAAATGAGCCGGTTGTTACGGCTAAAAACATCGATACGATTTATGTTGGGGAGGAGTATGCCGTAGACGACTTTATTGAGGTTGAGAATTCCCATGGCGAACAATTCGGTACGGTAAAATGGTTGAAGGGAGCCGCGGAGGACACCGGCAATATTGTCATCGGGAAAGACAGAAAGAGTTTTACGGTATTGGCGGGAAACGGACAGATCATGATTCAAATATGGGTTCATGAGGCGCATTATTCGGATGTTCGGATGGTTACGCTGAATGTTAATGTTGACCGGAGCGCAAAATAAGGTCCGAATGCCCCGGTTTACCGATCTGATGGATGAGCGGAGGCTGTGAGCCGGAAGATGCTGTTTTTAAAGCAGAAAATTCTGCCTTTTTTATTGGAAAGGAAGTTTTGGAAGCATTTATCCGACATTGGCTTCCCCGGAAGAGTCGGAAATGACAAAACAAGGAGAAAACGGATGATAAGAACGGTTACAGAGGATGATGCGGAAAGATTGGCGGAAATTTATTCTTATTATGTAGAAGAAACGGCAGTGTCTTTTGAATATGAAGTTCCTTCGGCAGAGGAATTTAAAAACAGAATCAAAACGTACACGTTGAAGTATCCGTATCTGGTATATGAACGCGATGGGAAAATTCTGGGATACGCATATGCAAGCGCATACAGCACACGCGAAGCATATAACTGGACCGCGACGACATCGGTTTATTTGGATAAAGACTATCGAAGACAAGGTATCGGAAGGGCTTTATATAATGAGCTGGAAGCAAGATTATTTGATCGGGGAATTGTGAATATTCTTGCCGGCGTTGCGTATGCTGATACGGAAGATGAGTTCCTGACGCATGACAGCTATCATTTTCATAAGAAGATGGGATATAAAGAAGTTGCACACATGATTAAAATAGGAAAGAAATTCGACAGATGGTACGATCTTTTGTGGATGCAAAAAAGCAAGGATGATATGAGCAAATAACTACGGTGCAGGCATATGAAGCAGCAGAAACGGAGAAAATGAGATGATGCGAAATGACAAAGAACCGAAGCCGCAGTGGAACGGCTGAATTGTTTTGCAAGTAATGGTTTGTGCAAATTATCGGAAACTTGTGCTTGACAGTATAAATCAGGCACAAGATATAGTACGAAAAAAAGAAATGTTTCAAAAGTCAAAAAAACATAAAAAAAGTTGTTGACAAACCTGATTTCCGGTGATATACTCAACTTCGCTGTCACACAAACGGACAGCAACAAAAACAACCGCAAAGCCTTGAAATATCGGGGCTTGCGAAAATCGGTACCTTGAAAACTGAACAGTGAAACAACCTTGAAATTCTTTCAATA
>JAZUGQ010000013.1:0-33571 GCA_045641285.1 Lachnospiraceae bacterium | reverse complement strand
GTCCCCATTCTCTCAAGGGTATTCCCTTCATTGGACCCTTTTCTCTTCATCGCCTCGTATTTCATGGCATACGCTTTTGCCTTTTCACTGGGCAGAAGCTGTTCTCGTTGAATATTCGCATCCACCATAACTATTGTGGCTTCATCATCGTCCATTTCACGAAGCAGCGCCGGAATGGTTTCCATTCTCAAAGCCTTACAAGCAAAGGTTCTTCTGTGCCCAGAAATCAACTCATATCCGCCTTCCTTACGGCTACGGATAATGATTGGAACAAGAACTCCTTTATTCCGAATACTATCAATGGTTTCTTGCATTTTTTCATCGTCACGCACTTGAAATGGATGATTCGGAAAAGGATGTAACTCTGAAAGCTTAACTTGCATAATTTGTCCCTCTGATGTGGGAAGCAAAACATCGTTAGGGGTGAATAATTCATCAATCGACGGTAACTTAATATTTGGAAGAATCGGCTTAGCCATTTGAAGCCACCTCCTTCACAAGAGTTCGATATGCTTTGGAAGCTTTTGATTTCGGTGCATAAGTATATATGCTGATTCCTCTTGCCCCGGCTTCTCCCATCTTGACCGATCTTGGGATAGGCGTCTTATATACAGGAATACTGTCTCCATAGGTCTCGTTGACCATGTTGGCAATCTCCCGATTATAATTTGTTCTTTCGTCCATCATTGTGAGAAGAATGCCTTCTACAGAAATATTAGGATTGATAAACTTTCGAACACGATTTATTGTCTTAAGCAACTGAACCAACCCCTTAGCGGAAGGATATTCTGCCAGCGTAGGAATCAAAGCCGTATCCGCCGCTGCAAGTGCGTTTATCGTAATCATTCCTAATGACGGCATTGCATCTATAATAATGAAGTCAAAATGCTCTCTTTGACTGTCTATATACTGTTTTAAGATACGTTCCCTGTTCATGGTATTCACAAGTGTGACTTCCATTGATGCAAGATCAATATTGGCCGGAAGAAGGTCAACTCCTTCTTCATTATGAATTATCGCCTCTCTCAAATCCCAAGGCTCTTCATTGATCACCTTAGCCAATATAGTCGATATACTTTCTTCCAAAGTATCCGGCTCTGAAACTCCGAGCATCATGCTTCCTGTCCCCTGCGGATCTGCGTCAATCATCAGAACCCTAAACTTCTTTTTTGCCAATCCAACTGCAAGTTGGGTACTGGTAGCGGACTTTCCGACCCCACCTTTCTGCGATACAACGGCAATAACTTTACATTCTTTTTTGGTTGTCATGTTCTCTCTCTTCCTTTCGCTTTGTTCGTACGTTTGCGTACATTCTGTAATATGTCTCGGTGTCTTTGTTTGCATACATGCCGGACATCTCTATGATCTCGATGTCGTTTCGATGAGCCATGTGGTTCAACAGTTTTCTAAAACCGTTTAACTCTTCTGGCGTTCCCATCATTCGCAATTTAACCATGCTGCCTCCTTTCTGCTTCTTTTTACTATTTCGTTGTCGTATGCTTCCCAGATTTTTCTTTTTATGAGTTCTTCCCACTCTCCGCGTAACTCAATAATAGGATTAATCACGAGTTCTCCATCTTCTTTGGAGAATCGTTCCGGAAGCAGAACCATTCTTCTTCCGGAAGAGTTCTCAATTAATCGAATATCACAGATTCGGAAAATGTGATTAATCTCCAACACTGCCGTTCCTACCTGATCAAATTTCTTTTCAGGATAAACATAGTATTCAATGTTCAATGGTTGCTTGCTGAAATACTCTTTGCAAATGGATTTGTCAGAACGAAATGACTTTTCCACACTCTGGGCAATCATTTTTTTAGCCTTCTCGTTGATAAATATAATGGGCGAGCGATATCTTGCCGCTACACTATTGTTTTTCGGAAAAACGAGGTGCAGCCCTCCTTTTCCACCATTCAGTTTCACCGGAAATATACTTATTGCTTCTCCCACTGTCAGTTTTATGACAGCCTCGAATATCTTGCCCGAACTACTTGGCCAAATATTCACCACCAGCTTAGGTATTTGCATAACTGCACCCCTCCTTATGGACAACATCAATCTTCAGAAACGAAAAAAAGACACCTTTCTTCATTCTTTTCAGAATTTAGAAAAGTGTCCTTCAATCTCAGTAAGTATTGTAGGTTTTGTTCCGACAAATCCTCGCAGAAGCGCGTTAAAGCGTGCTAAACAACTCGGATTTGCAGCAAAAATGCAGCAAACATAATAGATAACCCTTCGCAAACCCGCATAAACACTGGGGTTTACTTATCCAACGATTTCATAGTCGGGAACAGCAGCACGTCTCTGATGGCCGGGCTGTTGGTCAGAAGCATTGCAAGTCTGTCGAGGCCATAGCCGATACCGCCGGTCGGAGGCATTCCGATTTCGAGGGCATTCATGAAGTCCTCATCGGTCGTGTTGGCTTCCTCATCGCCTGCTGCCAGTGCAGCTTCCTGTGCCTTGAAACGCTCGCGCTGGTCGATCGGGTCGTTCAGCTCGGAGTAGGCGTTGCACATTTCCCAGGTGTTGATGTAGAGCTCGAAACGCTCAACATGAGTGGGCTTGTCGGGCTTTCTCTTGGTCAGCGGAGAAATCTCGACCGGATGATCCATGATGAAGGTCGGCTGAATCAAATGCTCTTCCACGAACTCCTCGAAGAACAGGTTCAGGATATCGCCCTTCGTGTGGCGCTCTTCATATTCCAAATGACGTTCCTTCGCAAGGGCCTTGGCCTCTTCGTCGGACGCTACGGTATCAAAATCAATACCCGTGTACTGCTTTACGGCTTCGTTCATGGTCAGTCGTGCGAACGGCTTTCCAAGGTCAATCGTGTTCTCGCCGTATGTAATTTCCGTCGTTCCGCACACCTCATTTGCCAGATACCGGAACATTTCCTCGGTCAAATCCATCATGCCGTAATAATCGGTATATGCCTGATACAGTTCCATCAGCGTAAATTCCGGATTATGTCTCGTATCGCATCCCTCGTTACGGAATACTCGACCGATTTCATATACTCTCTCAAGTCCGCCGACAATCAGTCTCTTCAGATACAACTCAAGGGAAATGCGGAGCTTGACGTCCTCGTCCAGTGCATTAAAATGAGTCTCAAACGGTCTTGCTGCCGCGCCGCCCGCATTGGCAACCAGCATCGGTGTCTCGACTTCCATGAAATTCTTCTCTGCCAGGAAGCGGCGAATTCCGGAAATCATCTTGGAACGCTTTACGAAGGTATCCTTTACTTCCGGATTCATAATGAGATCGGTATAACGCTGACGATACCGCATGTCGGTATTGGTCATTCCGTGGAACTTCTCCGGCAATACCTGCAGAGATTTGGAGAGCAGCGTCATTTCCTGCGCATGGACGGAAATTTCACCGGTCATGGTGCGGAATGCGTATCCCTTAATTCCGTAAATGTCGCCGATATCACCCTTCTTGAAATCCGCGTAGGACTCTTCGCCGATGGCATCTCTTGCCACATATACCTGAATGCTTCCCTTCAAATCCTGAATGTTGCAGAAGGAAGCCTTGCCCATGACACGCTTAAACATCATTCGTCCGGCAATGGAAACGAAAATCGGCTGTGCATCCATGATGGCCCGCTTCTCATTGTAATCGGCCTTCAGTGTTTCACGCTTTTCCTGTTCCTCCATTCCCTCTACGTTCGGAGCTACCCGATCCTTCAGAAGCTCTGCTTCCAATGTTTCGTACAGGTTCTTGACGTCATCGGTATGATGCGTCTGATTGTATTTGGTAATCTGAAAAGGGTCCTTTCCCGCCGCCTGCAAATCCGCAAGTTTCTGGCGGCGAACCTTAATCAGTTCGCTGACGTCCTGCTGTTCCTCATTTTGATTGTTTGTGTTCTGTTCTGCCACGCTTCTGTCCTCCGAATTTTTGAAAATGATAATAGAGAAAGCCGGCAAGGAATTCCTACCGGCTGTCACAATTCAATGGAAAATGCCTTACGACGTCATCTTTCCGGCATATGGATTTCAATGACATCCCCCCTGCTTATGGATGTCAATGACATCATTCCGGCTTATGGATTTCGATGACACGGT
Source organism: Lachnospiraceae bacterium (assembly GCA_045641285.1). Classification (GTDB taxonomy): domain Bacteria; phylum Bacillota; class Clostridia; order Lachnospirales; family Lachnospiraceae; genus ISDg. The sequence continues at coordinate 29,507 of JAZUGQ010000013.1, read as the reverse complement.
ACTTGACGGTTCCGTTTGCAAGCTCCACGGAAATCTCCTGTCCGACCTTTGCGCCGATCAGCTCACGGCCTACGGGGGATTCGTTGGAAATCTTGCCAAGCAATGCATTTGCGCCGGTTGTTCCGACAATCTGATACTGCGACTGTTTGTTGTTATTCAAATTCAAAATGGTAACCAGGCTTCCGATGTTGACACTCTCGGAGTCAATCTCGCCCTCGTCAACCACTTCGACGTTCTTCAGCAATTCCTCGAGCTCATCGATCTTTGCCTCGATTTCTCTCTGCTCGTCCATTGCTGCATCATATTCCGCATTTTCGGAAAGGTCTCCCTGCTCTCTCGCTTCCTTAATCTTCTGTGCGATTTCCTTACGGGCAACCACACGAAGCTCGGTCAGTTCTTCTTCCAGCTTGTTCAGGTCCCTTTTCGTGATAATTTTCTTTTCTGTTTTTGCCATACTAACTCCTCCGGTCTCCACATCATTTGCATGGTGATTCTCGGCCTTGACGGACTTCCGCGGGGATTCCGGTTCAACCATATAGAAACACTTTTTGAAGTATATCGCTTCCTATGATAATTTGTCAACAGAAATTCTCACCGGAAGGGGCATTTTCGCACTTTTTTTTGAATTTTTTTCCATTATATATTGAAAATGACTCGGTTTTTGTGATTTTCTTGTGACACTTGACAAAAACCGATTTTATTGTTTACAAAACAATTATTTTCAACTATAATTGAAATGTTGAGGGCAATGCTACCTTTGTTAGCATATGTCACTAAAAAGGAGGACGAAAACAATGGCTAGAGAAAAACAGTCAATGGATGGAAATACCGCTGCTGCTCACGTTGCGTATGCGTTTACGGAAGTTGCCGGAATCTATCCTATTACACCTTCCAGCCCGATGGCCGATTCCATCGACCAGTGGTCTGCTGAAGGCAGAAAGAACATCTTTGGCAATACCGTTAAGGTTGTCGAGATGCAGTCTGAAGCCGGTGCAGCAGGTACCGTTCACGGTTCCCTTGCAGCCGGTGCTATCACCACCACTTTTACAGCTTCTCAGGGTCTTCTTTTGATGATCCCTAATATGTACAAGATTGCTGCCGAGCAGCTTCCTTGTGTATTTGATGTATCCGCACGCTGCGTTGCTACACAGTCCCTGAACATCTTCGGTGACCACAGCGACGTTTACGCTTGCCGTCAGACCGGTTTTGCAATGCTTGCAGAATCCAATCCTCAGGAAGTTATGGATTTGAGCCCTGTTGCTCACCTGGCTGCAATCGAGGGTAAGGTTCCGTTCCTGAACTTCTTCGACGGTTTCCGTACTTCTCATGAAATTCAGAAGATTGAGAAGTGGGACTACGAAGATTTGAAGGAAATGTGCAACATGGAGGCTGTTGAAGCTTTCCGTGCTCACGCTTTGAATCCTGAGCATCCCGCTATGCGTGGTTCTCACGAGAACGATGACGTTTTCTTCCAGCATCGTGAGGCTTGTAACTCCGTTTACGATGAACTTCCCACCTATGTTGAGAAGTACATGAAGAAAGTTAACGAGAAACTCGGAACCAACTACGATTTGTTCAACTACTACGGTGCTGCCGATGCTGACCGTGTCATCATCGCTATGGGTTCCGTATGTGACGTTGCAGAAGAAGTTATCGATTACCTGACCGCTGCAGGCGAGAAGGTTGGTTTGATTAAGGTTCGTCTCTACCGTCCTTGGGTTTCCTCCGCTCTTCTTAAGGTTCTTCCTAAGACCGCTAAGAAGATTGCCGTTCTTGACAGAACCAAGGAGCCCGGTTCCCTCGGTGAGCCTCTCTACCTTGATATCGCTACCACTCTTCGCGAAGCAGGCATGAACGATATTATCCTTTCCGCAGGTCGTTACGGTCTCGGTTCCAAGGATACCTGTCCTTCTTCCATTTTCGCTATTTACACCGAGCTTGCCAAGGATGCTCCGAAGTCCCGTTTCACCATCGGTATTGTCGATGATGTTACGAACCTCTCTCTTCCGGAAGTTAAGCCCGCTCCGATTACCTCCGCTAAGGGTACCGTAGAATGCAAGTTCTGGGGTCTCGGCGGTGACGGTACCGTTGGTGCAAACAAGAACTCCACCAAGATCATTGGTGACCACACCGACAAGTACATTCAGGCTTATTTCCAGTATGACTCCAAGAAGACCGGTGGTATCACCATTTCTCACTTGAGATTCGGTGACAAGCCGATTAAGAGTCCTTACTACATCAACCAGGCCGACTTCGTTGCATGCCACAACCCGTCTTACGTAATCAAGGGTTACAAGATGGTTCAGGATGTTAAGCCGGGCGGAATCTTCATGATCAACTGCCAGTGGTCCGACGAAGAACTGAATGAGCATATGCCCGCTGAAGCTAAGCAGTACATTGCTAAGAACAACATCAAGTTGTACACCATCAATGCAATTGACAAGGCTATCGAAATCGGTATGGGCAAGAGAACCAACACCATTCTTCAGTCCGCTTTCTTCAAACTTGCCAACGTAATGCCGATTGATGAAGCAATCGACTACATGAAGCAGGCTGCTAAGAAGTCCTACTCCAAGAAGGGTGACGCTGTCGTTGAAATGAACTACAAGGCTATTGATGCCGGTGTAGATGCAATTCACGAGGTTTCCGTTCCTGCTGACTGGGCTACCGCTGTTGACGCTCCTAAGAAGATTGAGCGTACCGGTCGTCCTGCTACCGTTAAGATGGTTAACGAACTTCTTGATCCGATCGGTCTCATGGATGGTTACAGCCTTCCTGTTTCCGCATTCAAGGATATCGCTGACGGTCAGTTCGAAACCGGTGCTTCCGCTTACGAGAAGCGTGGTACCGCTGTAACCGTTCCTGCTTGGAATGCCGAGAAGTGTATTCAGTGTAACAACTGTGCATTTGTATGTTCTCATGCTACCATTCGTCCGTTCCTTCTGTCTGATGCGGAAGTTGCTGCTGCTCCTTCCAACATCAAGCTGGCTGATACCAAGCCGAAGGCAAGCGAATACAAGTACACCATGAGCGTATCTCCTCTTGACTGTATGGGTTGCGGTGAGTGTATCACTGTTTGTCCTGTTGCAGCAATTGAGATGGTTCCTCAGGAATCTCAGGCTGATGAGCAGCCGGTATTCAATTACCTCGTTGAGAACGTTGGTAAGAAGGCCGTTGCAGACACCATGCCTGCTGTTAAGGGATCTCAGTTCAACCAGCCGTTGCTGGAGTTCTCCGGCTCCTGCGCAGGTTGTGCAGAAACCTCTTATGCAAGATTGATTACACAGCTCTTTGGTGAGCATATGTATATCTCCAATGCAACCGGATGTTCCTCCATTTGGGGTGGTCCTGCTGCAACATCACCGTACACCGTAAACAAGGATTCCAAGAAGGGTCCGGCTTGGGCTAACTCCCTCTTCGAGGATAACGCTGAGCACGGTTTCGGTATGTATCTCGGTCAGAAGGTTCTTCGTGACCAGCTTATCGCTAAGCTGAATGAGATTGCTGCTGCCGATCAGGCTCCGGAATCTCTGAAGGCTGCTATCGCTGCTTTCCTTGAGACCAAGGACGACACCGTTAAGAACGCTGCTTGTGCAGATGCTCTTATCGCTGAACTTGAGAAGTCTGCTCCGAACTGCGAGCTTTGCGCTTCCGTTCTTGCAAAGAAGGATTACCTCTCCAAGAAGTCCGTATGGATCTTCGGTGGTGACGGTTGGGCATACGATATCGGTTACGGCGGACTCGATCACGTTCTTGCTTCCGGTGAGAATGTAAATGTTATGGTATTCGATACCGAAATGTACTCCAATACTGGTGGTCAGGCTTCCAAGGCTTCCAACATCGGTGAGGTTTGCCAGTTCGCTGCTGCAGGTAAGGAAATAAGTAAGAAGTCTCTTGCTGTAATCGCTATGCAGTACGGCTATGTATATGTTGCTCAGATCGCTCTTGGTGCTAACCCTGCACAGGCAGTTAAGGTTCTTCAGGAAGCTGAAGCTTACAATGGTCCTTCCTTGATCATCGGCTACGCTCCTTGCGAACTTCACGGAATTGCCAAGGGTGGTATGAACCACTGCCAGGATGAGATGAAGAAGGCTGTTAAGGCCGGCTACTGGAATCTCTTCTCCTTCAATCCTGCTCTTAAGGCTGAAGGCAAGAATCCGTTCACTCTCACTTCCAAGGAAGGCGATGGAACATATCAGGAATTCCTTAACAATGAGTCTCGTTACACTCGTCTTGTTAAGCCGTTCCCTGAGAGAGCTGAGAAGCTCTTCAGCGACTCCGAGAAGGCTGCTAACGAACGTTATCAGCATCTCCTGAAGCTCGTTGAACTTTACAAGTAATTTCATCTTGTAACAATACAGTGAATCACGCCACGGAGTTTCGGCTTCGTGGCGTTTTCACTTCATTATGATTTTTTTTGCTTTATTTGGGTTTTCCCGTTCCGGTGCGTTCTCCGGCCTCTTGCCGCGACTTCCCGGAACCGGCTTCGGATGTGACCCGCTCCGATCTCACGAGGTATTTATGAAACAGATTTGTGTATGTGTATCCGACTTTCGGGAACCGATTGTAGAAAGTTATGTTCAAGGCGTTCTTCAGGAGGCAAATGCCCTCGACTACCGGGTGAACGTCTTTTCCATGCTGCAGCTGAGCGAACATTTCCTGAACGGAGAAGACCGCATCTACGACCTGATTGACTGGTCCCGCTATGACGGTCTCATTTTCGTTACGCGAAGCTTTGCGCCGCACATGGAATTGCAAAAAGCGTTAGAGGCGCGTATCCGTTCCGAGTGCCGGATTCCGGTACTTTCCTACGGGGATTCGGACTGTTTCACGGAGCCCTCATTTGACGCGGACGACGTTCTGTCCGAGGCTTTGACCAACCATCTTTTGGAGAAGCATGACTGCCGTACCATTTATTATCTCGGTGGTGAAAAAGGAACTCGCAACAAACGTCTGGACGGCTTCCGGACGGCCCTTGTAAAGCATCATTTGCCTGTTTCCGAGGACTGTTTTCTGTACGGCGGCTACTGGACGGGCTGTGCAGAGAAACTGGCCAAACAGTTGGCTTTCGGCGAGCTGGCGATGCCGGATGCGGTTATGTGCGTGTCCGACGTGGTGGCACTTGCCCTGATTAAAAATCTGTCGCGCTACGGTGTCCGCGTTCCCGAAGATGTCATGGTAACGGGCTTTGACGGCCGTCCCTCGTCCTTTAACCAGCTCTTTTCGCTGACTACTGCGGAAAGCAATGCCGCCTATACCGGTCGCTGTGCCATGGCCGTTCTCTATCATGAAATGACCGGCGAACCCGCGCCCTCCATTCCTGTCGGGAAGCCGCTGTTGTCGCTCGGTCTCAGCTGCGGGTGCGGTATGAAGAAACGGCCGAATCTACGGGCTCATTTGGAAGCTTTCGACAAGCAGGATTTTGAAGCCATGGAGTTCCGCAACAGCCGGATTCGCGAGCATTTATATACGGCCTCGGATTACGACGAGTTGGTGGAAAAAGTCAAAATTCTGGCGTATCTGTTCCCGGATGCCGAATCCTTCAGCATCAATTTGTATTCCGACAGCGATGACGCCAATGCGACCTGCATTTTCCTGCACGGGTCTCTCGATTACAAAACCGCTCAGGTATTTCCGAAAACGCAGATTTATCCGGACGGATATCCGGTGAAACCGATTCGCAACACGTTCATTGTGCCGCTCATTTTCAACGAGCGAATGCTTGGTTTTTTCACGATCGGATATGCGGATGCGCAGACGCCGCGCAAGCAGGATTTGGAGTTCTCGGAACACGTCTCCATTGCTTTGATGATTGCCAGGCTTCGCAGCGGGAACTCTGCAGCCGTACCGGATTCGATTTCCTATGCAAATGATGCGCAAAAGCCTCTGTCTGCACCGGAGTTCGCATCGTCCGGTACCCCCCGGAGTGCCACCGGCGGAGCGGCCTTATTTGCCCTGAAAGGCAATGAAACGATTCGGATCAACTATGACCAGATTCTGTTTTTTGAGGCCAAAGACCGCAAGGTGTTCGTCACCCTTCGCTCCGGCACATACGAAATGACGCAGCGGCTGTACGAAATCGAGCCGCTTGTGACAGGGCGGAACTTCTTCCGGATTTCCAAATCCTGCATTGTCAATCTCGGTAAAATCGTCAGCTTCCGTCCGGATATTGACCGCACGCTTCTGGTCACCATGACGTCGCATCACACGCTGAAGGTATCTCGTTCCTGTTCCAAGGCTTTCCTGCAGGCGCTGCGACAGGCGTGATTGTACCGACGTTTCCCGGATTTGACCGGCATCCTGCCGAAATTATCGACACGTTTGGTCATATAACCCAACCCGAAATTTCAACAACCCATACTCCCTATCTCGCGAAATTTCGACAACAAAAAATCCCTTTTCACAGTCGGTGTCGTTCATGACTTCCGGTCGGAAAAGGGATTTCTTTTTTCTGTATGATTGGATTGTTGTTCCGGGTCTCCGGTTCGGATTTCTCCGCCGGCTGTCCGGCAACTTCCCGGCATTTTGTCCCGGCAGCTTACGGAATTTTGTCCCGGCATTTTGTCCCGGCAACTTACGGAATTTTGTCCCGGCATTTCCCGGCCGCCTGCGCCCGTTAGCGCATCAGCACGGTGATTTCATTGTCTGCCTTGAGAATTTCATCGCGAATCAGCAAACCGTCGATTTTCGTGCCGTTTACCGTCACTTCGGAAACGCCATGTTCGGAGCCGTTCGGATTCTTTACCGTAATGTTCAATACCTTACCGCGGAACAGTTTCCGCACCGTGTATTCCTTCCACTCGGACGGAATGGACGGATCGATTACGATACCGTCGCTCTCGGGATTCAGACCCAGAATTCCTTCGATGGTTCCTACCATAACCGTCGATGCGGTTCCGGTCAGCCAATGCACATGGGCACGTCCCGCAAACGGGCTGTCCTTGCCTTCCACGAACTGTCCGTATACGTACGGTTCCAGTGCGCGGTGCTCGGCGTCGTCATTGTACGTTGCCGGCGATGCCTCGGTCCAGTAGCGGTATGCCCGGTTTCCGTGACCGAGCTTTGCTTCGGCCAGAATCAGCCAGCCCTGCGGCTGTGAGAAAATGCCCGCATTTTCCTTGCATCCCTTATTAAAGCAGGTCATCAGCGCCCCGTCAAATGCATGATATTCGTATGCCGGATACATGACCATGGCGCCGTACGGAGTGTTCAGTTCGCGCTCAACGGAATCCATTGCCTTCTCCTGCTGTTCCTTCGTACCGAAGTCCGCAATAACGGACCAGGACTGCGGATTCAGCCACATGGACGCTTCGGGATCCTTACGGTTTCCGATTACCACACCGTCTTCCTTATATCCGCGAATCCAACGGTCCTCGTTCCAGCAATCGCTGAGGATATCCGTCATCTTCCGGTTAATCTCATCCAAATATTCCACATACTCGGTGTCCTGTTTCAAAACGGCGTATTTGCGCAAAATCTTGACGGCATATACGAGCTGGAATGCCACGAACGTGGATTCGCCCTTCTTGCCGAGCCGCAGGCAGTCGTTCCAGTCGGCGTGCAAACCGGCCGGCATGCCGTGATTTCCGAGGTTGTTCATGGAAAATGCGATGGCCCGTTTCAAATGATCGTACACCGTTCCCTTCTCGCCGTTGTTGGCATAGAAGATTTCCTCGTCCAGAAACGCGATATTTCCGCTTTCGGAAATATACTTGTATACGGTCGGGAACAGCCACAGCGCATCATCCGCCCGATACGACGGATGGCCGGTTTCCTTGACGTACTCGGGATCGTCCGGAGTATTTTCCCGGCCCGGCGTGTGCGTGTATTTGACAAGCGGAAGGCCTGCTCCGTTCGTAACCTGTGCGGACAGCATGAACTTAATCTGCTCGTACGCCATTTCCGGTGCCAAATGAATTACGCCCTGAATGTCCTGCACGGTATCGCGGTACCCGAATCCGTTGCGAAGTCCGCAATACTGGAAGGATGCCGCGCGCGACCATGTAAATGTGATGAAGCAGTTGTATGCGTTCCACACATTGACCATGTTGTTGAAATTCTCGTCCGGCGTGTGTACCTGAAGATTGTTGATTTTGGAGTGCCAGTACTCCTTCAGCTCGGCCAGCTCCTTCTCGCAAACACCGTCTTCCTCGTAGCGGGCCAAAATCTTCTCGGCCTCAAAATCCGGCTTCTGTCCGAGTACAAACGTAAACCGGCGGGATTCACCGGGCTGCAGCACCACATCGGATTCCAGTGCGCCGCAGGAGTTGTCGCAATAGTTCAAATCCCCGTTCAGCCCCTCTGCGATTCCGACGGGGTTGGCGTAGCTGCGGTAATTTCCGACGAATTTGTCACGGTCGCCGCAGAAATGATCCACCTTTGCCCCGGCAAGTCCGAGGAACCGTTCGAAATTGGGATTGTGGAAGCCCTCATTTTGCTTCTGCTGAATGTAATTGCCGCGGAAATACGTATGGGTAATGAACAGGGTGTATTGCAGGTTGACCTGGTCCTGTTCGTAATTGTTTTCATTGACAAACTCGCAATATCCGGTCACGGCCAGTTTTCTCGGCTTCGTGTCGCGGTTGGTGATGACGGCATTCCACACTTCGTAGGTGGCGTTCTTCGGCACGTAATACAGCGTCTCCGCATAAATGCCCCGATATTCCGAGGAAATGACGGTGTACGCCGTCCCGTGTCGGCACTCGCTCTTATAGCTCTGAAGCGGCTTGCAAACCGGTGCCCAGGATGCGGACCAGTAATCGCCGTCCTCCATGTCACGAATATATACGTAGCGGCCCGGCTGATCCGTTGCCACACTGTTGAACCGATATCGAATCACACGTCCGTTGGCGCCGGATTTGACAAAACTGTAACCGCCGGCATTATTGGAAATAATCGCTCCGTACTCCGGAGAACCCAGATAATTGGCCCATGCGGACGGCGTATCCGGACGGGTAATCACATACTCTTTCTCCTTCTCGTTAAAATAACCGTATCTCATTGTTCTCAATTCCTTTCAAATGTGTTGCGCACACGGGCAAGCCCGTTCTTTCATTATACCCCAACGGAAATTCTTCCGTCAATAACGGCTTTTTGAATACATAAGATGATACATTGAATCATGTCATTTGATACTGAAAATGCGGGGCAAACTTCCCCGAATCAGGTCATTTGGCCTGCTCCAGAAACCGAATCACTCCGTCCCAATCACACGCCCGGTACATGGCCGCCGTTTCCGCATCCGCCCCGCACAGACGAAGCGTATCCAGCCCGACCGCCCGGCCGAATGCAATGTCCGACGTTTCGCTGTCTCCGATTACCAGATACCGGCTCTTGTCCGAATCCCCGGTAATCGTCGTCACACCGTCAAAAAAGCGCGGATCGGGTTTATTGACTCCGATTTCATCGGAAATGACCACGCCCGCCAAATCCCCGGCAAACGACACCCGTGACAGCCTTCCGTGCTGTACCCAGTCGGTTCCGTTGGTTATGACAATCAGGCGGTACCGTTCCGCCGCATACCGGACGAATTCCTGTGTTCCGGGCATATAAATAACGGTCCGGCTCAGTTCCTCCATGTACGCTTCGTTCATTTGGCAAATCATCTCATCGTCCATGCCCAGTCCGAAGTGCTCGCTCAACATGGCAAACCGTTTGTGTTTCAGGATTTCCTTCGTGATTTCCTTGCGTTCGAGCTGTTTCCAGCACAACGTGTTGGCCTCCTCATACCAATCGAGTTCCTCCGGCCGGATATCCCGCCCCATCAGACGTCGGAATACCGTCTTCAGGGACGCCTGAAACGTCTTGTGAAACGACAATAACGTATCATCCAAATCAATCAGTAAATATCGGTAACGGCTCATTTTCTGCATCTCCCGCTGTCAATTTTCAAAGTACATTTATCATATCACAGATTGCCTCCTCAAACAATTGTTTCCATTGCCGTAAGCAGGCATTTTTTTGCAAAATGACAGCAAAAGATGTAACTTAACACATTGTAAAATCCGCACTTATTTTCTATAATAAAATGAATGCCGGTGGCACGCACGGCACCGACCAAATACGAAAGGAGCACGTAATAGACGGTATCCCGGTTCTCAACGGAATCGCGCAAAAATCGCGGTTCGTAGGATTCCGCCTGCTACCAAACCACTTATGAAGTCCAATACGAACGCACAAAAATCCGCGATTCAAAAGACCGAGGCAATCATTCGGCAGCTGACACTGCAGGAAAAATTACGCCTTCTTTCCACTCATCATCAGGAAATCGAGCGTCTCGACATTCCGGAATTTTTCATCGGCGGAGAAGTGGCCCGCGGCTATGTCGGACGCGAACCGGACAAAATCTCGACCGTTTTTCCGCAGCCCGTCGGATTGGCCGCAACCTTTGATACCGACCTGATGACACGACTCGGTCAGATTGCCGGAACCGAGGGACGGGCCTACTACAATCGCAATAAAAATGCGGATTTGTGTCTTTGGGGGCCGACCGTCGACCCGGTTCACGATCCCCGCTGGGGACGAACCGAGGAAGCGTATGGTGAAGACCCTTATTTAGCCGGAACCATGTCGACATTCTACACCTGTGGTATGGCTGGTTACAAGGGAACCGACATCAATTCTGACGAACCGCTTCGGGAGCCCGAGGTACTGCTGGCCATCCCGACGTTAAAGCATTTTTGTGCCAATACCAACGAACAGGACCGTGGCACCTGCAACACATTTTTGCCTCTTCGATTAAAATACGAATATTATTACGCATCCTTTGAATATGCCATCCGCTGCGGCGGTGCCAAAAGTCTGATGGCCGCTTACAACGAAATCAACGGTATCCCCGGGATTCTGAATCCCGAGCTGAAAACCGTTCTGAAGGACCGCTGGGGTCTCTGGTTTGCGGTCAGCGACGGCGGTGATTTTTCTCAAACCGTAACCATGCACAAATACTGTGATACCTATTCCGAAGCTTATCAATTGGCCGTTCGGGCCGGCTGCGACACCATGACCGATAACGACGAGCTGGTGATTGCGGCGGCGAAACAGGCACTGGCACGCGGGCTGATTTCCGAAGCCGATATCGATTCCACCATTTTCGGACCTCTGTATGCCCGCGTCCGTCTCGGAATCCTTCCGGAAATACCCGGTGCTTCGTCCGACGAAGTTTCCGACAGTACCGCGAATGCCTCGTCCGCAGACTCCGACAGGTCCGTTTCCGCATCGTCGGACACCATTCCGTACCGCGAGCTGACGGACGAACTGATTTCCTGCGAGGCGTTCCGTCAGGTGAACCGCCGGGCCGCACTGGAGCAGGTTGTTCTTTTGAAAAATGACGGCATCCTTCCGCTATCCGTTGCACCGGACAGCATCGCCGTCGTCGGACCGCTGGCCGATGAAAATCTGATGGACTGGTACACCGGCTACTCGGACGGAGACATTTCCGTTTCGGAAGGCATGCGGCGCGAATTTCCCGATGCCGATATCATAACGGACAGTCTTTGGGACCGGGTCAGCATTCTGACCTCCAACGGCTGTTATTTGTCTGCAAAGGAAAACGGGGAACTGATTGCGGACGCAACAGACGTAACCGATACCGAACTGTTTGAACTTCAGGACTGGGGTGACGGCTGGATCAATCTTTTTTCGGTAGCATACCGCCGTTACGTACGCATGATGGACAACGGTTCCTTTGAACTTCATAACCGCAAAGTCTACGACTGGTTTACGCGGGAAACGCTGAATTTTACACAGGTCGGAAATGCGACCGTAATGAACGAATATCTGCATCAGGAACGTATTTATGTCGGCGACGACCGCAAACTGCATTACAAGCCGAATCGTAAAGTCGATGCCAAATCCCTGTTCTTCCTTTCGGTTGTCAGCAGCGGTTCCGAACGTGCCTCCATGCTTGCCAATACGCACGACGTCGTCGTATACTGCACCGGCAATCATCCGGTTCAGGTGGCCAAGGAATGTTACGACCGGAAAACGCTGGCGCTGACGGTTCAGAGCGGAATGGCTGTACATCTGGCATCGTGCAATCCGTTTACCGTGATGGCGCTCATTTCCAGCTACCCGTATGCGATTACCGAGGAATCCCGCGTCGTTCCGGCCATTGTGTATTCGTCACACGCCGGTGCATGGCTCGGCCCGGCAATTGCGGAAACGCTCTCCGGCAGAAATAATCCGTCCGGTCATCTTCCGCTCACCTGGTATCGCAGTGATGCGGAGCTTCCGTCCGTTTTCGACTATGATATCGAAACCACGAAAATGACCTACCGCTACTTTACCGGATTCCCGCTGTATCCGTTCGGGCACGGCCTGTCATACTCCGAATTCACTCTGGATTCGCTGTCGGCGCAGCTTGATTCTACTTTAGTAGAACAGTGTACTGCCGATGCGTGTGACTCCATCGATGCGGCTCTCTTCCGTGCGGATGTAACGGTTTCCAACCGGTCTGCTGTTCCGGGAACTGCGGTTGTTCAGATTTATTTTTCGGTTCCCGGATCCGTCTGGTCCCGACCGATTCGCTCGCTCTGCGGATTTGCGCGGGTTCCGCTGCAGGCACACGAAACCCAAACCGTACGCATTTCCCTTCACCCGTATCCGTTCCGCGTTTATAACCCGAGAACCGGGAAAATGATTCTCGAACCCGGAACGTATCGCTTGGAAGCGGGCTTGTCCTCCGCTGCCGACGGTCTGATTGCAACGGAAGTCCGGTTGAATGTTCCGAAACCCGAAATGACACGTCCCGCATCATTTACGGCCGATTCCATGGAAGCCTCCGTCGGATTTGTGATTGACTATTCCAAGCAGACGGAATCGCACTATATTATCAGCAAAGCCTGGACGTCGTCTGTGCTGTATCGCGGCATTTCCGTCGGCTCCGCGACGACACTTACCGTCACGGCCATGACGGTCGATCATCCGGTGTCCGTCCGGCTCTCCTTGGAGTCCGGTCCCGGCACGCTCGCTCAAATCCCGGCGCCGTTTGCCGAGTTTAAAACCGATATTTCAGACGGTCCGAATGATTTTCACACATATTCGGTCACAATTCCCGATGAGTATCGGAATCAAACCCTGACGCTGCTTCTCGCCACGTCGGACGGTGTTGCCATTCGCGATATTACGTTGTCGTAAGGCGGTGTTGCCGTCTTTCGTTCTCGCGTCCGACCGACTTCGGACCGATCTGCTTTTGGTGTGCGCACGCGCGGAAGCAGGTTCCAACCATTCCGGTAACTGAACAACGGGCGAAGCCTCTGAGCTCCGCCCGTTGTTTTTTTCATTATTAGGAATTTACATTATAGGAAATTGCGTCCTATGATGTTAAAAAACGCTCCGATTATTTCCGCGTCCACGTGAAAATCTCGCGAATTCCCGGGATGTCGGTTTCATCGTAACAAATGCTGAGGGCATCTCCTTCGCGAATCAGAATCAGGCTTTCGTCCGTATTCAGATAGCTCTTGTAAACCGTTCCGTCTTCTGCGGTCAGATACACAACCGCCTGCTTATCGATTTCGATAATACGCACAAGCGAAACAACCACATCGGCCGTCTCCGTTTCCGAATCGCCGGGCTCATCCATGTTGGCCTTCTGCAATAATTTCCGATAATTGCTGATGGCTTCGTTCTGCGTGGTTCCGGTCGCAACAATACTGTATTTTTCCACATTGACCAGCGCATACAGCTTAACCAGTCCGCCGGAATCCTTCAATACCATAATATACGACGGCTGTCCGCTGATATTCACAAGCGACGGGAACGATGCCACGTAGCCCTTTTCCTGAACCTCACCTTCCGCCGCGTGCATTGCCGAATACTCCTCGGCACCGTTTACCGAGTAATACCGGTACTCGCCGGTTCTCGCATTGGTAATGATAAATCCGATATTACTCTCGTCGCCGGTCACACTCGTAACGCCGGTAAAATACCAAACGTCGTCGTCAATCGTAATATAGCCGTAATCATCGGTTGTCTTCTTACAGTCCTTATTTCCGAGTACACTGTTCCAGAAACCGCCGGACAAATCACCGTACCAGTTGTACTTCTTTGTTGCCAGGTCACCGTCAAATACAATATCGACCCAGCTCGGGACATCCGCCACATCGTACAAAACGGAGGAGCCGTCACACGGATTGAAAATGACCACCTCGGCCACATCCTTGGCTCCGAACAGGCCGACATTCGCCTTCAGGCAGGATACGATATAATACGGATTTCCTTCGTCATCAACTTCAAAATAATAGGAGCCGAACATTTTGGTCGGATATTCGAACCGCAGTTTTCTCTTCAGGTCATCTCCAAAATAACCGCTGTCCGTATACTTCACCGATTTGCTGAACTTCACGTACTGCGCATCGTTGGAGACGGGGTCCACCATAACATAACCGGGAATTCCGCTGTTTTTGTTCTTAATCCACTTAATCAGTCCCGCATATTCCAGGCTCGCAACCTTCTTCGGCTGGTGACGGTAATTAATCTGTGAATAGTTTTTCGCAATTTCGTACTGAGAAACCACATCGGACAGAGAACCAAGCGTTCTGTTACCGATGATTTTCGCCGATTCGGTATCCATCAGTGCGATGTTGCTGATGTTCGTTGTTTCCGGCATATCGGTCGCAAATTCCGAATTCGTTACCTGAATAATATTGGCATATTGTTTTGCATGAAAGAATGTTGCGGAGAAAAACTTACCGACAATCAGCACAAGCAGGGCAACTGCTGCCACCGTAATACCGATTCCTTCTTTCGTACGCCACAGCTTTTTCAGCGGCACGTCCCGCTTAATATTCGCGTCAAATACGATTCCGTTGGCACTCTTGTGCAATTTGGTCTTGCCATCCAAAACCGAATACACCAAAGCATACACCAGGGAATACACAAGGCTCAGCAAAATGATGCTTCCCCACAGAGCTTCATTTTGTACATTCAGTGCGGGAAGTGTCAAATACCACATCAGCAATCCGAATACCACTGTCACGCCCAATCCCCAAAACATACTGTTTCGCTTGTTGATGCGTTTCTGTTCCTGTTTCGATTTCACAACCTTCCCTTTTACTTTCTCGACTTTTTCTTCTTCCATCAAACGATCCTCCATAGATATTTCCCCCCGGGATTCTTCGCATACGAACAACTCGCAGCCGTTTCCCGTGTCCGGGTAACATTTTCATTATTTAATCACATCTTCGCAAAAATGTCAATCACTTTTACATTTTCTTAATAATTCGTTATGCAGGAAAATGATGATTCCCCCGGGCGAGTCGCATTTTACTGCTCCTTTGCGGCCTACCTTCCGCCGGGAACTGCAATTTACCGCTCCTTCTTAGCCTGCTTCCGCCGGGAACTGCAATTTACTGTTCCTTCTCAGCCTGCTTTCTCGGCAGATCCAAATATTTTGCAATCGCACGCGCGTCCGCCCGTCCGAAGGAGCGTACCTTGGCGTCATTGTCCCAGTATTTCCGATCGTCGCGGGCATCCATGTACACATGCTCAATGATGCAGCTGACAATTCCCCGTTCCGCACTCAGGCGGTTGATCAGATATCCGTCCATTCGATCCGCTTCCGTCCCCGGATAACGATATCGCGACCGCTCGCTCCATTTGCTCTTTAATCCCAGTGTATTCGGGCCTTCCTTGGCCATTTCCTCCAACAGATAACACCCGAAAATGCGGTCCTGTTCGGCCACCGTCTGCTTTCTCGGAACAAGTACCTCCGTTCCGCTTGCACTGCCGGCTGCCGCATTGAAATGCAGACTCAGCAGGACATCGGCATGCATCGTTTCCGCATACTGAACACGCCATTCCAAATCATCGTACGAGCTCTGATTATCATACACCGTATCATCGCATCGCGTCAGATATACAGCGACATTGTCATAGTGCTCCAGCAAATATTTCCGGCACTCCTTGGCAACCATCAGATTGATTTCCTTCTCGTCGGTTCCGTAATGATGTGCCCCGCTGTAAACCCCACCGTGCCCGGGATCCAGCACCACCACATAGGTTCCGTCACCGTCACGGTCCTCACCGTAATGGAGTGTCAGCTCATTTCCCGCAGGTGTCACCGTTACCAGGTGATCTCCCTTCGGCGTCGGCTGCGGGTTCATGCCGATTTCCACGGAGGACGCCTGCACGTATCCGTACCGAACCGTTCCGTCCAGCAAAATCGCAATATAGTACCATGTTTCATTGTATTTGGACACAACCGAATCGACGATGACAATCTTGGAATCGTACTTCAGCAAAAATTCTTTCTTTGCGGTCCGGCCGTACCCGTTCGGGCGAAAATAATCCCCTTCGTTCATTCTTCCGACACGTCCCGCCACCTGCGGCCGCGTCGTCGTTTTATAAGCCGGCAGCGTCGGCACCGGTGTTGCAATCGCCGGCATGCCATACGAAGACGCAACCTTGGGATGGGAATCCGGCTGCGGTGTTCCCGTAACCTGCGGCTGCCCCGTAATCTGCGGCGTTCCCGTCACCTGCGGCTGTCCCGTAACCTGCGGCGCTCCCGTAATCTGCGGTGCTCCCGTAACCTGCGGCTGCCCCGTGACCTGCGGTGTTCCCGTAATCTGCGGCTGTTCCGTAACCCCGGGCTGTTCCGGTGTCACGCTCACCGGCACCGGACAGGGCGTGTTCTTCCGTTGTCCGTCATTTCCCTGTGACGGATTCGCTGCGGCTTCGGTCGGTGCCACACGATCCGGCCCGTTGACCGACATGCAACCGGTTATCATCAGCATCAGAAAAAGGATTCCGAGAATCCCGATTCGTACTCTCCTTCTCTTCATATCGTACCCCGTTCAAACTGTATTTCCCTACACACAAATGCGCCGTTTCTGCTCTGTTTTTGCTCCGTTCCGGCGCATATTCCCATTTGAATTATTGTACCATACCGAAGAAATTTACACAAGAAAAAAGGACATCAATATCCGATGTCCTCAAACTGGGCTACAAGGATTCGAACCTTGAAAATGACGGAGTCAGAGTCCGTTGCCTTACCGTTTGGCGATAGCCCAAAAGTATTTTTTCTGTCAACAGTCGCTATTATATACCATACATTTGAACTTTGCAAGCATTTTTTGCAGAAAATTACTTATTTTTTTACACGAAACCTCCGTTATAAAAAAAAAGTAAAAATAGGTAAATACCACTTCACTTTTAGTAAACAATCCATTATAATATTCTTAAATCCGACCGGACAAGGGAGGGATTTAGGCGCGAAAAGCGCAGGAAAGGAGAAATACAATGAAGAAATTTACGAAGTTCGCATTATTTGCATCTGCTCTTGCAGGAGGATATTTATTCTATAAGGAACTGGAGAAGCAGAAACAGCCTGCCGGCGATACCTTTGAAGAAGACGATTTGTTCGATGACGGCGAAATTCAGATTACCGCAGAAGATGGCGAGGCTGAGGAGGAAAAGCCTTCCAAGTATGAAGAGTTTAAGGCAAAGGCCGGTGATTTTGCTCAGAAGGCAAAGGAAAAGACCATTGCATTTTCCGGTGTTGTTTCCGAAAAGGCTGTTAAGGCTTACGATGTAACCAAGGATTATATTTCCAAGAAGCTGAATTCCAATACCGAGACTGACATTGTTGACGGAACCGCTGAAGTACTTGAGGATGCTGCCGAGGAAGTTGCAGACGAGGCGTCCGCAGTTACCGAGGATGTAACCGATACTTTGGAAAATGTTGCTGAGGACGTTGCCGACAAGGTTGACGATCTCGCTGCCGACATTGCCGCTGACATGAAGGATGCGGAAGATCCGGAATAAGGAACCAAACCATTTCCGAAGACAAGAAAACCGTGGCTCTCCAATCGGAGCCACGGTTATTTTTTTGATAACAGTCCTTTCATCCGTTCGTTTCGGGTCACCATCCGGTGTTCCGTCATTTACGGTTCTTTGGGCTTGTATTTGTTCTCATAGGAATAGGACGTCTGTTCCGTCTGATCCCCGGCAAAGTTCTCCATCATACAATATATGACGTATCCGTACTCGTCATAATCGTATCCTACCCGGCTAATCATCGTTTTGTCCTCTCCGGTAAAACGGTACGTCGTTACCATAAACGGTTTTTCGTCATTTTCCGTCTTGTACAGATACTCCGATACGATCTTCGACGCAATGGAGGATGTCACCGGGAAGTACTCGGTTCTCGTGCTGATTCGTCCCTGTTCGTCAAATGCGGTTTCGAAGCCCTCGGCAATGTCTCCGTTCGGGTAATAGCGCAGTCTGCTGATTTCCGTCCCGTCCTGTGTCATTACGGAATCCGCCATATACTCCGTTCCCTCGCTGCAGATCCGGTGCTGAAGGACGTTGCCGACAAGCTCGTAACGCTCCTGGAACGATACGAATTCCGTCCCGTCCGAACCGATATCGGAAATGATTCTCGTATATCCGTCGGTTCCCTGAGTTCCGCTGCTGACCATCCGGACGCATTTATCCAAATGAGAATACGATATCTGCTTTTGTGTTTCATCGGCACTGCACTGCCAAATCATGTCCCCATATACCGCTTTTCGCTCGACGCGTCCGCTGCCTTCCTGTCCGTCTGCCGTCGCATCCCGCTGTATGGTGATTTCCACCGCAATGTCCGGTGCCAAGGACGAGAAATAGCGATATACCGTTTTTCCTTCGTTTTCCGTGCACTCACAGGAGTCCAGCATTTTCACGGTTCCGTCGCCGCACTGCAGCTCGTATTCCGTTCTCCGCGATTCCCCTTCCGGTCCCTTGTTCATCGTAACCAGCGCAAGATACGGATATCCGGGCGCCGCATCGAAATAAAAATCGTCATCACAAATCCGCTCGATGGTTCCGCCTTCGGCATCCCACGCCATCATATACCGCGGAACCGCCGACTCATTGTCGCGGAAAACCGTTTTGCTCTCTTCGGTTCGAATGCCGTTGTCGTCACACAGAACCTCGGACGATTCCAGGAGCCTGCCGTCCGCATCGACCTTGTCGCGAATGCTTTGAACCTTCGCTGTTCCCTTAAAATACACCAGATCCGTCTGCACCGTTCCGTCAGCGTACCGGCTTTCCACCTTCTGCATCTGCACCACGCCGTCACTGTCATAACCGATTGTTTCGTAAATGACCGGCGCGTCCGGTATCAAAACATCCGTCTGACCTTTTTTCCTCGTTGTGGTCTCTTTGGTCCATTCCTTCGGACGGATACCGGTATTGTCCCTAATGACTACGGTCCGCTCGACAGGCATTCCGCCCCTGTCGTAAGTGCTTTTCGTCACGGTCCAATAATTGTATTTCGTCATCGTCGACTCCGTCTGCTCGTACAGATACACATCCGGTGTCGGCGTTGCCGTCGGTTTCGGAGCGGATGTTGCTTCCGGAGCGTCCGTCGGTTCCGGCGTCCCGGTTCCGCCCACAGACGAATTGTTTTTCGGTTTTCTCGAATCCTTCCGATCGGAGCATCCGGTCAGAACAATTCCGGTCAGCAAACATACGGCTAAACAGATTGAAACCACCCGTCGATTTGTCTTCATTTTCGTTCGTACACCTCTGCCTTTCCCTCTTCAAACGCCCTAAAGCCCGTTCGTCCCGGCACGCTGTTTCGACGGCCGCCGTTCACGGTCCGGTATTTCCACTGTCCGGCACGCTGTTTCGACGGCCGCCGTACGCAGCCGGGTATTTCCATGTCCGACACGTCTCTCAACGGCCCGTAAAATGCTCCATCAAACGATAGCCTTCCTCAAACCGATAGCCGGTTGCCGCACCGGAAGCCTCGGAGTACACATTGGCACAGGCTACCGTTTTGGTGCTGTCATACAAAAGATACGGAATCGGATCCGATGTGTGTGTCCGGAGTGCGACAGGCGTCGGATGATCCGGCATAATCAGAATTCGATACGGTTCTCCGGATTGATCCATGGCCTCTTTCACAACACGTACTACCTGTCGGTCAATATTTTCAATCGCCTGAACCTTTCTCTCCGCGCTGCCCTGATGACCCATTTCATCGGGCGCTTCAATATGGATATAGGCAAAATCCGCCTGCTCCGCGAGAAGTGCGTTCACGGCTGCCTTCGCCTTGCCTTCGTAATTGGTATGAAGTCCTCCGTTGGCTCCTTCCACGGAAATGTTCCGCATGCCGGCGCCGACGGCAATTCCCTTCAGTAAATCCACTGCGGAAATCATTACACCGTTCAGTCCGGTTTTGTCACGGAACGAATCCAGTGCAGGTCTTGTCCCTGCTCCCCAGAACCAAACGGAATTGGCCTTGTTCAGTCCCTTCTTCGCCCGCTCGACGTTAATCGGATGGTTGTTCAGAATTTCATAGCTGTGTTTCTGCATCTCCCGCAGAACCGGATCCTCCGGCAGATACTCGCCGATTTGACGGGTCAGAATATCATGCGGCGGCGTCAGTTCCACCACCTGTCCCCGATTCCAAATCAGCAAATGACGATAGCTCGTTCCGACATAAAAATGATATCCTTCCCACTCCAGCGATTTGCGAACCGCTTCCAACAAAACCGCCGCATCCTCGGTGGAAATTTCCGAGGAACTGTGGTCAATAATGGTCTTCTGTTCGTACGGAAGGTCGTCATCCGATACCGTCACAATGTTGCACCGAATCGCAATGTCGGTCGGTGCCATATCAACACCGATGCTGAGTGCCTCAAGCGGAGACCGTCCGGTGTAGTATTTCTTCGGGTTATAGCCCATTACTGCCAGATTTGCCGTGTCGCTGCCGGGCTTCATTCCTTCCGGAATCGTGTGCGCCATTCCGATTTCGGACACCTTTGCCAATGCGTCCATTTCCGGCGTATCGGCATATTCGAGCGGCGTCTTTCCGCCAAGGCTGTCAATCGGTCTGTCGGCCATGCCGTCAGCCAAAATCACTACGTATTTCATTTCCGTTTACCTTAAATCACGCAGACCGGATAACTGTGTTTCCGTCTGCGTGATCACCTTTCTTTATTCGTATCGAATACTGTTGATAATGTCCGTCTTTGCAGCTGCATCCGCAAATGCCTTCTCGGTCATTTCCGCGGTTACAAAGGCAAATTCATCCGGCTTGCTCTCAAGCTCTACGGTCTTGTAAATCGGGAAGAGCGCTTCTGCCTGCGCCTGCTGTTCCTTTGCCACGCGAACAAAGAAACGGCCTTCGATATCGTCCCGGTTACCGAGGTTCATTTTCTCGGGATTCCACAGAATCGGAATATTGACGAACCGGTGTTTTGCCGCATCAATGACATCGGATACCACCGCACTGGCGGTCGGAAGCTTGCCGGCTCCCATACCGTAGCACATAACGTCTCCGAGCATATTTCCGCGCAGCAAAATGGCATTGAAAACACCGTTAACCGGATACAGCGGGCTGGTCTTCTTCAGCATTCTCGGTGCTACCATGGAATACACGGCACCGTTCTTCTGAAAGCTTCGTGCAATCAGCTTGATACCACGCTTCATAGCCTTTGCATACGCCACATCGACATCGGAAATCCGGGTGATTCCTTCCGTGTAAATATCTTCGTAATCAACCTGCTTTCCGTATGCGAGGGACGTCAGAATCGCAATCTTGCGGCATGCATCATAGCCTTCGATATCGGCTGCCGGATTTCTCTCCGCAAAGCCGTTTGCCTGTGCATCCTTCAATGCTTCGTCAAATGCGATGCCCTCTTCACGCATTTTGGTCATCATGTAGTTCGTGGTTCCGTTCAGGATACCGCTGACCTCTTCCACCTCATCCGCCGTAATGGAACGAATCAGCTGGCGAATAATCGGAATACCGCCGCCGACACTCGCCTCAAAGAGGAAGTTGATGCTTCTGGCACGGGCAATCTCCACAAACTCGGCACCGTGTTTGGCAACCAGTTCCTTGTTGGACGTACAAACGCTTCTTCCGCTTAACAGGGCTGCCTTGGTATATTCGTAGGCCGGATTGATTCCGCCCATTACTTCCACAATAATATCCACTTCCGGATCTTCAATGATGGTGCTGAACTCATGAACCAGATACGGTTCTACCGGGTTTCCCGGGAACTCTCTGAGATCCAGCACGTATTTTACTTCAATCGGAAAACCGGCTTTCTTTTCAATAATTGCACTGTTTTCCCGGATTACGTTAAATACACCGGATCCAACCGTGCCGTAGCCTAAAATTGCAATCTTCATAACATTTATCTCCATTCTTTTTCTTTCCGTGATTTTCAGCCTCCGGACATCGGACGTTTCTTCCGAAGCTTTGTTCCGTTCCGGCAGTCAGACACGTCTCCGCACCGTCATACCGTCCGGTCCCGGACGTTTCCGTCCTCTCATTCGATTCCGAGCACCTGAAGTTTCTGCACTCCCGAAACACTCTGAATCCGCTGTTCGAGTTCGTCCAAATCCGCCGTTTCGGGAAGGATCTCAAAGCCGAGCGCAACCGAAGCAATTCCTCCGATCGGAATGCTCTGCTGAATTGTCAGCACATTGGCCCCGCACTGAGCCACTTCCTTCAGAATTGCCGACAGAACTCCGGTCTCATCGCTGACCTGCAGCAGGACATTGACCGTTTTTCCTCTCGACGTCTCGTGAAACGGAAGAACATCGTCTTTATATTTGTAAAATGAGCTTCTGCTCAAATCCACCGAATCCGCCGCCTCCTGTACCGTAAGGTCCGGATTGCTGGCAAGCATTCGCTTCACTTCAACCACCTTACGAAGCACCTTCGGCAAAGCCCGTTTACTGACAATAAACACCTCATCCTTGGCCATCCGATACTCCTTTCCGGCGACCGATCGTCTTTGTTTTTATAGCCGGCTTTTTGTATTGTGTATGCCGTCCGCAAACATTTGTCCGTAATTGATACTCATTTTACCATAAAGCACATCAAATTTCAATCAAAAAAAGGGGCATGAAAATTATTTTTTCATGCCCCGGTAATCCTTATTGAATCTTTTTCTTAACTTCTTCGACAGCCGCACGGATCTGATTATCATTTGCCACATCCGTCATCGTAATGATTTCATCCTTGTGAATACTGTTGGGATCGAGTTCCACCGGCACATCCGGTTCAAAACCGATTCCGTGGATATTGCGTCCCTTCGGTGTGTAATAACTGGAAACCGTAACCTTCACTGCCGTATCGCCGCTCAACGGAATCAGACTCTGCACGATTCCCTTGCCAAAGCTCCGGGTTCCGAGCAGTGTTGCGTAACCGTAGTCCTGCATACATCCGGCAAATACTTCCGAAGCGCTGGCACTGTTTCCGTTAATCATTATAACCGTCGGCATATCCTTGACAATCTGCGTTCCCTTTGCGGTATATTCCTCACGGTTTCCCGCTTTGTCTTCCATATACACCAGAAGTTCTCCATCCGGAACAAACAGACTCAGCATGGATGTCACCGCGCTTAACATTCCGCCGGGGTTATCCCGAAGATCGATAACAAGACCTTTGATTCCCTTGCTGAGCAGATCCCTGATCGCCGTTTCGAACTGTTCTGCCGTTACGCCGTCAAATTCCAAAACATAAACATATCCGATATTGTCATCCGTTACCTGATATTCCACTGTCGGGCGTTTTACAAAGGCACGGACAATATCGGCCTCGAAATATTCCTCGGTGCTCGGTCGGAACATCTTGCAATGTACAACCGTGTCCGGCTCACCCTTCATCTTGGCAACCGCAAGGTCCAGATCCATGCCCTGAATATCCTCGCCTTCAATCTCTACAACAAGATCTCCCGCAACAATTCCTGCCTTTGTGGCGGGACTGCCCGGAAATGCCTGGACGATTTTCGGATATCCGTAATCTTCATCGATTCGTACCATACAACCGATTCCGGCATAGTTGCCCGATGTGGATTCGGTAAATTTTGAATATTCTTTCTGATCGAAATATACGGTATAAGGATCTCCCAGGCTGTTGACAAGACCGTGATAAATACCGTTCAGCAGTTCTTCCTCGGTAAAATCCTTATAGTAGTATTTTTCGAGAACACTGACGATTTCCTCGATTTTCATATTGTAGTCGTTCTGGGCTTCACTGCTCATGGAAGAAACGCTCTGTTTCTCCGTCAGCTTATTTTCATCGGTTCCTTCGCATCCGTACAGCACCCCGAGCAAAATGCAGCAAAGCAATCCGGTCACAAACCCCGGTATAAACTTATTTTTCAAATCATTATCCTCCTATCCGGCTCACAACATTTGCCTGCGGCAAAGTCGATTAATACCGAACGTAATCCAACGGATCCACGCATACTCCGTTATGAACAACCGTGAAATGCAAATGCGGTGCGGTTGAAATTCCGGTCGAACCAACCAGGCCGATGACCTCACCCTGCTTCACATACTGTCCCTTGCTGACCAAAAGCTTCGAGCAGTGCAAATACCGTGTCACATATCCGTTGCCATGGTCGATTTCGATATAATTTCCGCCGCTGCTGCTATATCCTGCGGTAACAACCTTTCCTGCCAGCGACGCAACAATCTGAGCACCGAACCTTCCGCCGATATCCACGCCCTTATGGAACGTACTGGCGCCTTTAATCGGAGCAACACGGGGTCCGAAACCGGAACCGCGGGACGAATCTCCGGGAAGCGGCCAGATCATTTTGTCCGGATCGGTCACATCCTTCTTGGGAATATCGGAAGCCGATGCATATCCGGTATGCGGTACCTTGGAATAATCCTTTCCACTGTAACGTCCGCTTTCCCGTTCCTCCTTTTCTCTGCGAAGCCGATCTTCTTCCTGCTGCTTCCGAATCCGTTCTGCTTCCTTTTCCTGAACTTCCGTCAGCGCCGCCCGATCCCGCTTTTCCTGAGCCATAAATTCCTCAAGCTGATCCTCGGAAGCACCGATCATCGCCTGATAATCAGCCAGTGCCTCGCTTTTTGTGCGTGCGATTTTCTGGTAATACTCCATATCCTGTTCGTTCAGGGATTTGGCCAGCTCTGCTGTTTCCAGCTGCGTTTCCAAATTCTGCTTGACCAAATTGACATCCTCTTTGGCAAGCACGTAACGGACATACAGAGTCCGATCGTATTCATTAATCTGCTGAGCATATTCCACCTGATTCAGCAAATCACTCAGGTTCGTCGCATTCAGCAGAAGTTCCAGCTGCGAAGTATTTCCGTTTTCATAAATGTACTGAATCCGGCGCTTCATACCCTCATACTGCGAATCGGCGATAGCCTCGGCCGCCTCCAGTTCGAGCGTTGTATCGGCAATCTGCTGTTCGAGCAGGGCAATCGTCGCCTCGTTTTCCGCCAGGTTGTCGATGACCTCTTCCTGTTTCATGTCGATTTCTCTCAAATACTCGTCAATATCCTCGTATTTGGATGTCAATTCCTTGATTTTGTTCTCCGTATTGCGCTTCTTGTCCTGAGTTTCCTTCAGCTTCTTTTCGGCCTCTTCAATCTCCTTCTTATAGCCGTCCGCGTTCATTCGTTTGGCTTCCGTCTCAATCTCCGCGGAAATCCCATAATACAGATCGACCGTTGCCGAATCGGGGCGGCCGAGCGCCGGTGTCGCAATACCAATGGTCGACGCCAGCAAAATCAGCATTCCCTGTTTTACTCTTGTTTTCGTTTTCTTCATACCATTCCCTCTCTTGCGGTTTCCGAAAAACCGCTCCTGCACAAACCGGAGTCCGTCATCATACGGAACGAATCCGTTCCGGACGGTCCGCCGGTTCCGAAGCACGGACCGGAGTCCGTCCTTACATGGAACGGATTTTGCGAAGTTTTCTGTTCAGTGTAAAATAACTTCCGAAAAATCCGATTCCGACGCTGATACACAAAGACAACGGTGCCAGCACGGCAAATACCTCTCCTACCGGTACAAAATTAATGGTATCAAAAATTCCGCTTGCTTTCACGGAAATCAGCTTTACAAGCTTATAATACAGTGCATACAAAATGGACAGCGGGATGCATGCACCGAGCAGACCGATGACAATTCCTTCCACCAGGAACGGTCCTCGAATGAAAATGTCCGTCGCACCGATCAGACTTTCAATCTGAATTTCCCTCGCACGTACCGAAACACCGACGGAAACCGTAGTACTGATCAGGAATCCGGCAATCGCAATCAGCAGCGCAATCAGCACGCCGGCGCCGTATTTCAGCCCCCGGTTCAGTCCCTTCAGCGTATCTACGAGGTCTTCCATGTCATGTACCGCACGAACTCCCTGAATTCCGGAAATCCGCTTAATCGCATCGGCCTGGTCGTCCACGGAATCAAAATACACTTCAAGCGATGCGGAATTCTCAAGCGGGTTGTCGTCTCCGAACACCTGTCCGTCCAAAGCCGGATGATTGTCCTTGTACCGCTTCCACGCAAAATCCGCGGAAATGTAGTTCACATGACGAACTCCCGGAACCTTGCTGACCGTATCTTTGATGCTCAGAATCTGCGCTTCTTCCGTTCCGTATTCAAAGAATACCGTCGCACCGATATCGCTTTCCGTTTCCAGCAGCTTTAACTGTACATTGGTCAAAATAAAGTAAACAATACCGAACAGGAAAATACATACCGTCATGGTCGCAATCGAAACGATGGAAAACAGTCTGTTTCGTCCGATATTCTTAATGCCTTGTCCGAAGCAATAGAAAAAACTATCCACGGGTATAGCCTCCCTTCTTATCTTCGACAATCCGGCCATCCTTCAGAACGATAACCCGTTTCTGCATCCTGTCGACGATTTCTTTGTTATGGGTGACTACAACTACCGTTGTTCCCTGATTGTTAATTTCTTCCAGCAGCTCCATAATCTCTTCCGTATTGGTAGGGTCCAGATTACCTGTCGGCTCATCGGCCAGCAAAATGGTCGGATTATTGACCAACGCTCTGGCCAGTGCCACTCTCTGCTGTTCACCGCCGGACAGCTTATTCGGATAACTTCTGTACTTGTGTTTCAATCCGACCAGCGTCAGCATTTTCCCGACGTTTCTTGATATTTTTCTGCTCGGAGCACCGATTGCCTTCTGGGCAAATGCGATGTTTTCATATACCGTCCGGTCTTCCAGCAAACGGAAATCCTGGAAAACGATTCCGATTCCCCGACGGAATTTGTAAATATTCCGATCCTTCAGTGCATTCAGTTCCGTTCCGGCAATATAAATCGATCCCGATGTGGGTCGGATTTCTCTCATCAGCAGTCGGATCAGTGTGGATTTACCGGAGCCGCTCGGGCCTACGATAAACACAAACTCTCCTTTATTGATTCGGAAGGACACGCCCTTCAGTGCACGCTCTTCCTCTCCGACGGAATCGTCGTACTCTTTCACAACGTCCCGGAATACAATAACCGGCTTATCCGCGGAATCCTCCGCTTTTTTCGTCCTGTTTGCCGCTTCCTCCGGCTCATATTCGTCTTCGTAGTCGTCCGGCTCTCCGTCGTCCCGGTTGTCCCCGGATTTCTTCATTTGATCGTCGTCACCGTTCTCTTCGGACTTGTCGTCGCCGTACCAAATTGCGTCCTCGTCCTCGGCGTCACCGTTTTCTTCGGACTTGTCATCGCCGTACCAAATTGCCTCCTCGTCCTCGTCGTCATCTCTCTCTTCGGACTTGTCGTCGCCATACCGGATTGCGTCCTCGTCCTCGTCGTCATCTCTCTCTTCGGACTTGTCGTCGCCGTACCAGATTGCGTCCTCGTCTTCATCCTCGTCGAACTCCGCACCATTCCGTAACTTATCACTCAACGGATACTGTTCCTCCGTTTCATCGTCCTCAAATGATCCTTTTCTTCTGTTAAACAACATTTTTTGTCCCTTTTCCCTCATAAAGCCCCATTTATCGGATAAATGAGGCTTCGCGTTCATAATCAGTATTCTGCACTTTCCATATACTTCATATACTTCACAACCATCAGTGCAATTTTAAAGGTGATTGCATCATCAAATACGCGCAAATCCAGATTCGTGCTCTTCTGCAGCTTATCCAGACGATACACAAGAGTATTTCTGTGGATATACAGCTGTCTGGATGTCTCGGATACGTTCAGACTGTTTTCGAAAAACTTATTGATGGTCATCAGCGTTTCTTCGTCGAAATCATCGGGTGATTTGCCGTCGAAAATTTCACGGATGAACATTTTGCAAAGCGGCATCGGAAGCTGATAAATCAGACGGCCGATACCAAGGTTGTTATAGGCAACGACCTTGCGTTCTCCGTAGAAAATCTTCCCGACATCCAGTGCCATCTTCGCTTCTTTATACGATCTGGAAATATCCTTAATTTCATTGACAATGGTACCGTAAGCGACATGAACCTTACTCATGGCTTCGGTATTCAGCATATCAACAATTACCTTTGCGGTATTCATCAGCGTCTCATACGATTCGGTCGGCTTCAGTTCTTTCACGATAATAATGTTCTTCTCGTCAACCGCCGTAATGAAATCCTTCGGTTTTCCGGCGAAAAGCGTACGAACCGTTTCCAACGCATTGGTGTCCTTCTCAATCTTCGTCTCAATCAAATAAACGACACGACGTGCTTCTGTCTCGATATGAAGTTTCTTGGCACGATTGTAAATATCTACAAGCAACAGATTGTCCAATAACAGATTCTTGATAAAATTATCCTTGTCGAACCGTTCTTTATATGCAACCAGCAAATTCTGAATCTGGAATGCCGCAAGCTTACCGACCATATAGACATCATCGGAATCACCCTTTGCAAGCAAAATGTACTCCAACTGATGATCATCATAGACTTTAAAGAACTGATAGCCCTGAATCACCTGGCTGTCTGCCGGAGATTCCGCAAATGCCGAAATCAAATTATCATAATTCTCCGTACTGCTCATAGTGGAAGCAAGTGTTTTGCCTTCCGTATCCAAAATGCACAAATCCACTCTGGCGATGCCCTTCATTCCGTCAATCGTGTTCTGAAGAATCTGGTTTGAAATCATTTGTTCTTCCTGTCCTTTCATCGGTATCCGACTGCATATTTGAAAACAGCCGCTGTCGCAACTCGGAAATGAAAACACTCCCCGATTTTTGCAATCATACAGATTTTAACACTTTTTGAAGTGTATTTCAAGTAAAAGTGCATAAAGAAAGACAGGGCACATAAAAAGTTCATCTTTTATCCGTCCTGTCTTTACATCCTTTATAAGCTTTCGCAATGTTATTCAACAAATGATTGCTTTCTTTTGTTCTGCTTCATATTTCATTATCACAGAGTGCTTTTGCTTCATTTGCTTTTCTTTTTCTTCCATTCCTCCAATTGCTCATTTAATGTCTGGCAAAGATTATCATACTTGGTGCCTTTTGATGATACCTGATCCAGGTAATACAAATAATCCGGATTTGCCTGTTTGCTTCCTTCGTAATACATCTTATTGAACAGTTCCGTCACGGCATCGTCATATTTGTACAACTCATCCCACTGCTCCTCACTTAATTCCGGAACAAATCCGGTTGTCGGGGAAGCCGACTTGGTATTCATTTCTTCCGTCCACCGGTTCCATTTTTCTTCATCGGCATATCCCCAATATAAAAGAGAAGCAATTCTCGGGTCGGAATAGCAGGCACAATAAACCTGCCATGCCAGATCCTTATGCGGTGCA
>JAZUGQ010000012.1:0-36697 GCA_045641285.1 Lachnospiraceae bacterium | reverse complement strand
CACCGGAGCCGACGGATGTGCCGGAACCGACGGATACACCGGAACCGACGGATGTGCCGGAGCCGACGGATGTGCCGGAACCGACGGATGTGCGGGGACGGACGGACGTGCCGGAACCGACCGATACACCGGAGCCGACGGATGTGCCGGAACCGACGGATGTGCCGGAACCGACGGATGCGCCGGAACCGACCGATACACCGGAACCGACGGATGCACCGGAGCCGACGAAAGCCCCGGAACCGACCGGAGTCGATGCGGAAAGTTATAAACAGGCTCAATCGGTTTTTGCCAAAATGTCAACAAGAGAAAAAGTACTGCAGCTGATTATCACGACCCCGAATCAGATTACCGAATACAATACGGTTACCCGTGCGGGAGAAACGACAAAAGCGGCATTGAAGAAATATCCGGTCGGCGGTTTGATTTTCTTCGCCAATAATATTACCGACAGCGGACAGATTAACGGAATGCTGTACAATTCCCAGAATTATTCCAAATACGGTTTGTTCCTCTCTACGGATGAGGAAGGCGGAACCGTTGCAAGACTTGCCAATACCAAGGGAATGGGTGTGAAGAAGTTCGACAATATGGGAATTATCGGTGCATCCGGTAATCCTGCGGACGGATATCAGGTCGGCCTGGAAATCGGAAAATACATGAAAAAACTTCGGTTTAATCTGGATTTTGCACCGGTTGCGGATGTCTTTTCCAATCCGGACAATACCGTTATCGGAAACCGTGCATTCAGCAGTGATCCCGACATTGCCGCAGACTATGTATCCCAGTGCGTGCAGGGCTTCCGGGACGCCGGCATGATTTGCACCTTAAAGCATTTCCCGGGTCATGGGGATACAACCGGTGACAGCCATGCCGAAACCGTAACGACCAAGAAGACGCTGGAAGAGATGATGACCTGTGAAATGAAGCCGTTCCGTGCGGGAATTCAGGCGGGAGCGGAATTTGTCATGGTCGGCCACATCAATACACCGGGACTGTCCGACAAGGATTTGCCGGCTTCTCTGAATGAGGATGTCATCACCGGAATTTTGAGAAAGAAACTCGGATTTGACGGCATTGTCATTACGGATGCCATGAATATGGGTGCCATAACCAAACGGTACAAATCCGGCGAGGCGGCGGTAGCGGCAATTCTGGCCGGAGCAGACATCATTTTGATGCCGGAGAAACTGGATGAGACCATCAATGCGCTGGTCAAAGCGGTGGAAGACGGAACGATTTCCGAAGAACGTCTGGAGGAAAGCGTGATGCGGATTTTGTACTGCAAGGCGAAGCATGGTATCCTGAAAGGATATTGATTGCGATGCCCTGTGCCGTGTCCTGAAAATGAGCTGAAAACAGCAGTTTGCACAACAAATGCACAGGACAACGGGTGAAATTCTATTGCCATATTTCGGAACAATATGATATAATGTAATGTAGTGCCCTTGCTTGTTACGGCAGGGGCATTTTTCCGGTATTACGGATGCCCCGGAGGATTGGGGCAACATGAAGGAGGACGCTATGAGTGAAGAAATGAATGCTGCACAGTCAAGCGAATGTACCCATGACTGTTCGACGTGTACGGCAAACTGCAGCAGCAAGAAGATGAGTAAAGAAGATATGCTTGCACCTGCCAACAAAAACAGCAGAGTGAAGAAGATAATCGGTGTCGTCAGCGGTAAGGGCGGCGTCGGAAAATCCTTTGTTACCGCAAATCTGAGTGTTCAGATGCAGAAAAAGGGATATCAGTGTGCCATTATGGACGCCGATATTACCGGACCGTCGATTCCGAAGGCATTCGGACTGAAGGGACCGACCAGAGGAAATGATGACGGCATTATTCCGGCAGTCAGCAGCTCCGGCATTCGTGTCATGAGCATCAACCTTCTGCTGGATGAAGAGGAAACTCCGGTAGTATGGAGAGGCCCGGTCATTGCCGGCACGGTTCAGCAGTTCTGGACGGATGTTTGCTGGGGCGATGTCGACTATATGTTTGTGGATATGCCGCCCGGAACCGGTGATGTTCCGCTTACGGTATTCCAGTCGCTTCCGGTTGACGGAATTATCATTGTGACAAGCCCGCAGGATCTGGTTTCCATGATTGTTGCAAAGGCTGTTAACATGGCAAAAGCGATGAATGTGCCGATTCTCGGTATTGTCGAAAATTACAGCTATTTCGAATGCCCGAACTGCAAGGAAAAACATGCGATTTTCGGAGAGAGCAAGATTGAAGAAGTGGCTGCTCATTTCGACCTGCAGGTACTTGCAAAACTGCCGATTGACCCTGATTCCGCAAAGATTGTCGATATGGGTCTTGTCGAACAGCTGGATGTTCGGGAACTGGCAGATACAACGGCCCGTCTGGAAGCGGCACTGCCTGTTGTAAAGTAATATTTTTCGTTGACAAGAAATAGGCATTTAGTCTATAATAAATGATAGTTTACAGTGCATTATCAATTGTTTTCGGTGCGCTCGGGAGGATTCTATGCGTGTTATTGCCGGTTCGGCCAGACGATTATTGCTTACTACACCGGCGGGCATGGATACCCGGCCGACGACGGACCAGATTAAGGAAACCCTGTTCAATATGCTGAATCCGTATCTTGCGGATTGCGAATTCCTGGATTTGTTTGCGGGAAGCGGCGGAATCGGGATTGAAGCACTGAGCCGAGGCGCAAAGCACGCATGCTTTGTGGAACATGGCCGGGAGGCTTTGAACTGCATCCGTAACAATCTGACGCATACTCATTTGGATTCCTGCGCATCCGTATACGGGATGGATTTTCTGGCGGCGCTGGACCGAATGAAGTCGGAACACCGCCGGTTTGATGTCATTTTCATGGATCCGCCGTACGGACGCGGACTGGAAGTGACGGCGCTGACGGCATTGAAGCAGTACGGCCTTCTCAATGACGATGCACTGATTGTCGTGGAGGCATCCAAAGAGACGCCGATCGACGAAATTTCCGGATTGGGATATACGGTTCGGAAGATCAAAGAATATAAGTCCAACCGGCACTGGTTCCTGGAGGAAACGGTTTCGGGGACCTGACAGGAGTTTTGTGACAGAATGAAAACCGGTATCTACGCAGGCAGTTTTGATCCGATTACGCTCGGACATCTGGATATTATCCTTCGTGCTTCCAGAATTGTGGATAAGCTGATTATCGCGGTTCTGAACAACAGTGCCAAGACCCCTCTCTTTTCGGTAGAGGAGAGAAAGGAACTGATTCGGAAGGCAACGCAGGGAATTCCGAATGTGGAGGTTATGTCATTTTCCGGACTGACTGTGGATTTTGCGAAAGAGCAGAAAGCCAAAATTCTGGTCCGCGGTTTGAGAGCGGTAACGGATTTTGAATACGAACTTCAGATTGCGCAAATGAACCACAAGCTGAACCCGGAAATCGATACTATTTTTTTGACAACGAGCGTGGAGTATTCGTATCTCAGCTCAAGCATCGTAAAAGAAATTGCAAGTTACGGCGGAGATATTTCCAAATTTGTACCGCAGGAAGTTTTGCAGGATGTATATAATAAATTGAATCAGTCAAAGGAGAAATAACTATGGGAGCATCGATTGAAAAGACAATTGACGAGATTTATGAATTTGTGGAAAGATGCAAGAGTTCCGGATGGGGCGGCAACAAGATTTCGGTTCCGAAGGATGAGCTGTACGAATTGCTTCAGGAACTGAAGGATCGTACTCCGGACGAGATTAAGCGGTATCAGAAGATTATTGCAAACCGTGACAGCATCATTGCACAGGCCGAGGAGCGCGCCGAGGACATCATTAAGGATGCGAAGATTAAGGCAGAACAGCTCGTCAGTGAGAATGCGATTGTACAGCAGGCATATACCAAGTCCCAGGAAATGATTTCCCAGGCTTCGGAAGAGTCTGCAGAGATGCGTGCCAGCGCTGAGAGCGATGCGGAGGCGATTCGTACCGGTGCCTTGAATTATGCAAATGAAATCATGAGCGATATGGAGCGGATTCTTTCCGACGCGTTCTATAACACGAAGAATCAGGCAGAGTCTCTGATTTCTTCCCTGAACGAAAGCTATACCATTGTCAGTGAAAACCGTAAGGAACTGGCAATTCAGCTGTCTCCGAAGGATCAGGCATATGTTTATGACGATCCGATTGCGGAAACCACGGAGGACGGAGATTACAACTTTAACGAGAATACGTTCCTGGAAGGAATTGAAGAGTAATCGGGACGATACCGAACGAAACGGTTGAAACAGGAAAACGATTGTTGTAACTGCATAGCAAATGAAATCAAGAAACGGCACAACCTCGGAAAGAGGCTGTGCCGTATTTTTGCATTATAGGAGATTGCGTCCTGCAATGTTAAAAAACGCTCCGCGAGGATGCACACGCTTTTTCAGCGGTATTTTGTCGCTGACGCGGCGCAAAAGCGGCGCAACATGTCGCAAGCGCCATGCTTTCTTGTGCTGTCATTTTGCAAATGGAGCCTTTCGGATTCCTTACGATACAACCAGGAATTTTTGATGAGACTCGTCACGAAGAACACCGGATTTTCGATACATGACCTGAGAATACATGCGGGACGCCTGCAGTTCCTTGGCATACAGTGCGGCAGAAGCACCGGACAGTTTTTCGGAGTCCCGGGTCACATTGGTGAGTATCGGAGCCGAAGCGGTTTTGGACAATTCTGTCAGAAGGGGCATGGAATCTTCCCGGATACCGAGAATCCGAACATACGGAAGAGAATCCGTTGACCGGTATTGCCGCATATCCTCTTCCGTAACGGAGAGCATGCAGTGACAGAGGGCACGGTCAATGTGTGTCCTTGTAAAGGCTTTGCATTTTACGGCTTCTGCCAGAGAGGTATAGGTGAACGAGCCGCCGGAAACGGACAGAATCCGATTGGCCAGATCGTCGGAAATGTCATACCGCTCCGTCAGCGTCAACGGGGAAGCCGACATCAGCGAGGCATACAGAAAGTCACTGAAATCATCGGCAGTGAGGCAGGAAGCCAATGCGGAATCGTATAGCGAAGAAAGGGATTCCGGGACTGCGCGGAAGGGAAATGAATGCTCCCGTGCCAGTTCGGTACGAATTGCTGTGGCGGAACAGAGGTCGGACAGTTCGGTGTCTTTATAACCTTTGTCGGTACGGGCAATCGGAAGCGTGGAAAAGGACGAATGACGGGCAAGTCGGGATTTCTCATACTCCACGGCAAGAATGTTGTTGGATGTCGCCAATACCTCGGAAGCGGTCGGAAAACAGGAGCACAGAGCTTCGGAACGTGCCTTGGCAAAGGACAGACCGGAACGAAGACCGGCCTGAAGAAGGGTACGGTAGGATTCCGGCTCGTTCGAAAGAAAGGCGGCGGTGTCACGAATCGCAGCGGGGGTAATCGTGTCGGACAGCTCGGCACCGTACGAAACGGTCTGAATGCATCCGAGGGTGTTCATCATCCGGATTCCGCCGTCCGCAAATTCTTCGGCACTGGCGGTTGCACTGTACAGGGGAAGTTCGACGACAAGATCGGCTCCGCAGCGGAGTGCCGCCTCGGCACGTACATATTTGGACAGAAGAGAAGGGGTTCCGCGCTGTACATAATCGCCGCTCATGGCAACGATGAGACCGTCGCAGCCGGTTTGCCGTCTGGTTTCCGCAAGATGGTATTGATGGCCGTTATGAAACGGATTGTATTCTGCAATGACGCCGCATATGTTCATGGATGAAATCCCTTTCCGTAAAATCGTGAGAATGCAAAGTGACAGGGAAAAAAAGAGGGCAACCGGTTCGGTTGCCCCTGTTCATTTGGAATCAGCACTGTTCCGGCTCGGGATAGCCGACACCGAACGTCTCAACCGTTACGGTTTCCATTACAACCGGCTTTAACGGTTTGTCGCGGAAATCGGTCCGAACGCCGGCAATGGCATTCACAACCTCGAGACCTTCCGTGATTTTACCGAATGCAGCATATTCTCCGTCAAGATGCGGAGATGTTTTGTGCATGATAAAGAACTGGGAACCGGCGGAATTCGGGTTCATGGCACGGGCCATGGAAAGAACGCCTTCGGTATGACGAAGTGCATTCGGGAAGCCGTTATGAGCAAATTCGCCGGCAATACTGTATCCGGGGCCGCCCATGCCGTTCCCGTTCGGACATCCGCCCTGAATCATAAATCCGGGGATGACACGATGGAAGGTGAGGCCGTTATAAAAGCCTTTGTTAATCAGTGAAATAAAGTTGTTGACCGTATTCGGTGCAATTTCGGGGTACAGTTCTGCTTTCATAACAGAGCCGTCCTGCATGGTAAATGTAACAATCGGGTTTGCCATGATACTCAGTCTCCTTTCTGAATAAGAGTTCCGCAAGAGGGAATCGGGGGGATTCCGTTACTGAACAAATGCGTGATAAATGGCGTTGATGGCGGACTCAAAGTCTTCGCCGGCAACACCGACAATAATATTCAACTCGCTGGAACCCTGGTCAATCATACGAATGTTGATGCCGGCATTTTCCAAAGCACGGAAAATGCGGGATGCGGTTCCGTGATTGGACTTCATTCCGCGGCCAACGACCGCAATCAAAGCCAAATCGGTGGAAATATCGATGAAATCAGGGTTGCAGAGCTTATGTAATTCGGCCAGAACAGCCTGCTCCTTGGATTCGAACTCGGTCTGGTGAACAAATACGGACAGCGTATCGATACCGGACGGCATATGTTCGAAACTGATTCCGTTGTCTTCGAATGCCTGAAGCACGCGGCGACCGAAACCGATTTCGGAGTTCATCATGTCTTTTTCAATGTTGATTGCCGTAAAGCCCTTCTTGCCGGCAACACCGGTAATAGTGAAGGCAGGCTTGCGGGAGGTGTTCTCCACGATAAAGGTACCGGCATCGGCAGGAGAGTTGGTGTTCTTGATATTGATCGGAATACCGGCGGTACGAACGGGGAAAATGGCATCCTCGTGCAGTACGCTGAATCCCATATAGGACAACTCGCGAAGTTCCCGATAGGTAATGGTGTCAATGACTTTCGGGTTGGATACGATTCTCGGATCGGCAACCAGACAGCCGGAAACGTCGGTCCAGTTCTCGTACAGGTTGGCCTGTACGGCACGGGCAACGATGGAACCGGTAATATCGGAACCGCCGCGGGAGAAGGTCTTGACCTTGCCGCCCGGAAGGGAACCGTAAAATCCGGGAACAACTGCGTGAGTCAGAGTCGAGAGCTTTTTGGACAAAGCCTTTTGAGTCTTCTCGGCATCAAACGTACCGTCCTCGAAGAAGAAAATGTACTGCGCCGAATCGATAAAATCAAAGCCGAGCCAGTTCGCCAGCAGAATACCGTTCAGATACTCTCCGCGGGATGCGGCATAATCCTTGCCGGCATGTGCGGTGAAGTCTTTCTTGATCTGAGCAAACTGATCCTTCAGGGAAACCGTGAGGGAGAGTCCGTCGATAATTTCCTGATATCTTGCTTCGATTGCGGCCAGGTCATCGTCAAAATCGATTCCCTGTTCCGCTTTTGCATAGCACTGATACAGCATATCGGTAACTTTGGTATCGGCACTGTTGCGCTTTCCGGGAGCGGAAGGAACGACAAAGCGACGATCCGGGTCGGATACCACAATATCCTTGACCTTCATAAACTGTTCGGCGTTGGCAAGAGAACTGCCGCCGAATTTAAGAACCTTAATCATACAAACACCTCTTGAATCAATCTGTTTTTTTACCATCATTTTGTTGCACGTTAACAATGGAATGTCGGAAAACGGCAACACCGAAAAACATTATATCATAGAAGGAACTAAAAGAAAAGAAAAACTTGAAACGATATTGCGATAGCAGTGAAATCCCGTGCAAAGAGAAGAAAAACAATACGCTGACGGCAGGTTGATTCGCAGACAAAGAGCGGATCAATACGCAGGCAAAGAGCGGATCAATACGCAGGCAAGGAGCGGATCGATACACCGGCAAACGGCAGATAAATCCGCAAGGAAATCATTTGTGTCGAAATCGACGAAAAACAAAAAAGTGTTTACATTGAACCGACACTGTGATAATATAACCTTGTATGTGTTGACATAAGAAGGGGTAAAATCCCGTTAAAATATGACGGTAAGCATATAAGGTGAAAGAGTATGAAGAAGATTATTACGATTATTTCGGAATGCATGAGCGAAGCGTTTGCAAAATGCGGCTATGACGAAAAGTTCGGTGCGGTAACGGTTTCCAACCGG
Organism: Lachnospiraceae bacterium; assembly: GCA_045641285.1. Lineage (GTDB taxonomy): Bacteria > Bacillota > Clostridia > Lachnospirales > Lachnospiraceae > ISDg. The sequence goes on along the minus strand of JAZUGQ010000012.1, from coordinate 28,467 downwards.
CCGGATCTGTGCCAGTATCAGTGCAACGGCGCCATGGCAGCAGCAAAATTATACAAGAAGCCGCCGTTTGTCATTGCGGACGAAGTGGTTGCGGCACTCGGACAAATGAGCATGATGTCCAAATGCGAATCCGTAAAACCCGGATTCATCAATATTTCCCTGACGCCCGAGTTCCTGGCACAGTATGCACTGGACATGGGACAGGCGGACAAGTACGGTGTGGAGCCGGTTGCCGAGCCGAAGACCGTTGTGGTTGATTACGGCGGAGCCAATGTGGCGAAAGCACTGCATGTCGGACATCTGCGTCCGGCAATCATCGGAGAGGCCATCCGTAAGATTCTGAGTTATCAGGGGCATCATGTCATCGGAGACGCGCATCTCGGAGACTGGGGACTTCCGATCGGACTGATCATCACGGAAGTCAGAAAGAGACAGCCGGAGCTTCCGTATTTCGATCCGGAGTATACCGGAGAGTATCCGAAAGAACCGCCGTTTACCATTGCGGAACTCGAGGAGATTTATCCGTTTGCCAGTGCCCGCTCCAAGGAGGACGAGGAGTACAAAAACGAGGCGAGAAAGGCCATTCTGGATTTGCAGAAGGGAAATCGCGGCTATTATGCGTTATGGGAACATATCATGACGGTTTCCATGAACGATTTGAAAATCAATTACGACAAGCTGAATGTTCATTTTGATTTGTGGAAGAAGGAAAGCGATGCACAGCCCTATATTCCGCAGATGATTGAGGATATGAAACAGGGCGGATATACCAGAATCAGCGAAGGCGCGCTGGTTGTCGATGTCAAGGAAGAGACCGACACCAAACAGATTCCTCCCTGCATGATTTTGAAGTCCGACGGTGCCACACTGTACAACACGACGGACCTTGCAACGATTGTGGAACGGATGAAGCTGTTCCGTCCGGATCAGATTATTTATGTTGTGGACAAGCGGCAGGATCTGTATTTCGACCAGATTTTCCGCTGTTCGAAGAAAACCCATCTGGTTGAGCCGGACACGGAACTGACGTTTATCGGCTTCGGTACCATGAACGGAACCGACGGCAAGCCGTTCAAAACGCGTGACGGCGGTGTTATGAGACTGGAAACGCTGGTCGGCAGCATTGCCGATGAGGTTTACAACAAGATGGCGGATCGCGATATCCCCGAGGACGAGAAGAAGACCATCGCTCAGACGGTCGGTCTGGCGGCACTGAAATACGGTGATTTGTCCAACCAGGCGTCCAAGGATTACATTTTCGATATTGACCGGTTTACTTCCTTCGAAGGAAATACGGGACCGTATATCCTGTACACCATGGTTCGTATCAAATCCATTTTGGCAAAGCTCGGTACGGTTCCGGAAATGCCGAAACAGGCTGCGGCATACGAACGCGGAGAGGAAGAGCAGTCTCTGCTTCTGACCATTGACCGGTTTGGCGATATGCTGGAAAAGGCCGGTGAGGAACTGGCACCGCATAAGGTATGTCAGTATATTTATGAATTGTCCAATAACTTTAACGGATTTTATCATGCCAATAAGATTGTCGGGGAAACCGATACGGCAAAGCAGACGGAATGGATCGGACTGCTTCGGCTGACACTCGGTATTTTGCAGGTATGTATTGAGTTACTTGCATTTGACGCTCCGGACAGAATGTAGAAAGTGAGGAAAATGATGAGTACGCTTCGGGTTATTAAGAAAATCGGGATGTTATCCGTATCCGTATTGCTGTTGTGCGCGGTCGTATTTGCGGTCAGAAGCAGCTTTACGGCGAAGGGTGACGAAGAAGGAACGGAAACTGCGGATATTTTTGAACCGGCAGAGGACGGTGTGGAGAAACATGACCTGGCAAAATACATGAACCGCCATTATGAAACGACACCGAACACTTCGCAGGATGTGAACGGAAAAATACGTATTCAGCCCGGTTCCAAGGATGAATCGGGAAAAGAAGTCCCGATTGTGACGACGTCAGACGGTAAGAAAGTAAATCTTGTCAAAGAACAGAAAATCTACGTTTGGGGCGAAGCCTATGACAAAGACGGAGATAACTGGTACTGGATTACCACCAAGGTAAACGGAGAATGGATTACCGGATACATTTTTTGGAAAAAGCTGAATGCGGATTTGGCGGAAGTGGCTGCAACACCGGTTCCGACGGCAACGCCGACTCCGGAACCGACCGCAACACCGACTCCGGAAATCACCGGCGAGGACAGTCCGTTTGAAGAGCCGGGACCGACCGTTGCGGAGAGCACCCAGAAGATGCTGGAAGAAGAGAAGAAAACACTCGGACCGATTCGGTATCTCCTGATTCTGATTCTTGCGGTTGCGGTCGGATTTACCGCATACATGGTAATTTCGCAAATTGCGGAAAGACGAATCGAAAAAGAAATGAATCTCGAAATGAATAAAGACGATTCCATTGAGAGACTGGAAGGGGAATCCGAAGAAGATTATCAGATTGCCCGGAAAGAAGCAATGCGCCGTCGTTTGAAGGAACACGAACAGAGCGCTCCGAAGCAGGAATTGGAACCCGTTGCGGAAGAGGAAGAGTTCAAACTGGATCTGGAAGGAATCTTCGATGATGACAGTGACACGAGAACAGCGGTTTCGGAGGCTGTTACGGAAGCGGTCGAGGAAGATACCAGAAACAGCAGCGAACAGTACGCCGCTTCGATGTCGCAGAGTGACGGATGGAATGCGGAAGATGAGGAATTTATCCGTCATCTGACGGAAAATGCCGATGCGCAGGAGCGGGAACTGATTCAGCAGATCGTTCCGAATTATGCTCAGAACATCGCTCCGGAAGAGGACAGCGAAAAACTGTTTGAGGAAGAAACGGAAACTCCGGAAAGCATCCTTCGTGCGAAGCTGGATGCGTTGAAGGAACAGGATACGCTGGTTCACCTTCTGTACGGTGTCGGCGAGGTTATCGATAACAGTGATGCCGAAATCATTCAGGTTCGGTTTAATCGCGACCTTCGTTTCCTGAGAAAAGAAAAACTTGTCAGAAAGCATTTGGTAGAACTGTAAAGAAGAAATCGGGAGGAATGGCGTACTCCGCCATTCCTTTCGTTGTCATCCCGGACCAATCGGGACGATACGGCACGGCCGGAACGCAGTCGGAGGAAATTCATGAAATTAGTAATCAAAAAAGACCTGAAGGAGATTTTGCCTTCTCGTGTTATGATGGTGATATCGTTTATTTTGCTGGAGTGCATTTTGCTGGCAGGACTTGGTTTGAAGAACAGCAGCCTGGTCAGTACCTGTCTGATCATTATGATACTCCTGATTTTTATTTCCATCATTTATACCGCTTTTGAAGCCGGCAGTATTTATTTTCGTAATTTACGGAGCCAGGTGTACTTTTCGGATTTGGAAAAACAGGGCGTTTCAACACCGAAGACACTTCTTTGGAAATGCCTGATTTCCTGCGGAACCGTATTTGTGTATTGTGCGCTCGGAGCATTGGAAATCGGACTCAGCAGTCTGATATTTTTCAATATGTATCCGGATGAAAAGGAAAAATTCATCGAGAAAATGTCCTCCGACGGCCAGGTTCTGGTCGGACCGCTGGATCTGCTCAACTATCTGCTGATTGCATTTGCGGCGATGGTTCTGGTATATTGCGTGGTGTCGCTGACGTACGCATTTTTCCTGAAGCAGCGGCTGTCGGGCATCAGTGCAACCATTTTCTATTTCATAATCGGAGGAGCACTGGTACGGTATGCATATCAGCTGCCGAACAAAAATGTGACCGGAACGAGGAGAACGCTGACGGAAATTGCGATATCCTGCGGTTTGATACTGATTTGTTATTTCGGAACGCTGCTTTTGATCGAGAAGAAAATATTCCCGAAAACCGAAGAAACGGCCGGACTGTAGCAGGTAGGATACGAAACCTGTGAAAACCCGCTTCGAAATATAGAAAGAATCATTTGCCGAAAGGCATGGAGGTAATGGAACATGGCAAAAGTAAAACCGTTTGTTTGTGTAAGACCGAAGAGTGAGCTGGCATCCCGCGTGGCAGCACTTCCGTATGATGTGTACAATCGTGCGGAGGCAAAGGAAGTTGCATTAAAGGATCCGTTGTCGTTTCTGAATATCGACCGTCCGGAGAGCAATCTTCCGGATTCCGTTGATACGTATGATTCGATGGTATATGCAAAGGCCAAGGAACTTCTGGACGCAAGAATTGCCGACGGAACCTATCTGACCGATACCGAGGAATGCTATTATGTGTACGAACTGATTATGGATGGCCGTTCCCAGACCGGTATTGTGGCATGCGCATCCATTGACGATTATGTTTCGGGTGTGATCAAAAAGCACGAGAATACCCGTGAGGAGAAGGAGCAGGACCGAATCCGTCACGTCGACACCTGCAATGCGCAGACCGGACCGATTTTCCTCGCATACCGTTCCAATGCAGTCATTTCCGAAGTGATGACAAGAACTCAGACCAAAGAACCGTTGTATGCGTTTACCGCAGATGACGGAATTACGCATAATGTATGGAGAATCAGTGATGCGGCTGACGTTGCGGCAATTCGTGATGCATTTGACAAAACGGACTCCATTTATATCGCGGACGGACATCACCGTGCCGCATCTGCCGTTAAGGTCGGATTGAAGAGACGCGCGGAAGCAGGAAGCTATACGGGCACGGAGGAATTCAATTTCTTCCTTTCCGTACTGTTTCCCGAGGATCAGCTGATGATTCTTCCGTACAACCGTGTTGTGAAGGATCTGAACGGAATGAGCGACGAGGAATTTGTCAAAGTGATTTCCGAGAATTTTGAGTGCAATAAAGTCGGCAGCGAACCGTATGCTCCGGCAGAAAAAGGAACATTCGGAATGTTTTGGAACGACTGCTGGTATGAGCTGAAGGCGAAGGCACCGCTGATGGCAATCACCGATCCGGTGAAATCCCTGGATGTGGCGCTTCTGCAGGATTATCTGCTCGGACCGGTTCTCGGTATCGGAGATCCCAGAACCGACAAGCGAATCGATTTTATCGGCGGTATTCGCGGTTTGAAGGAATTGGAGCGTCGTGCTCACAGCGATATGAAGATCGCATTTTCCATGTATCCGACGCAGATTTCCGAACTGTTTGCGGTTGCGGATGCAGGGCTTCTGATGCCTCCGAAGTCCACCTGGTTCGAACCGAAGCTTCGCAGCGGTCTGTTCATTCATAAGCTTGGCTGATACCGGCATTTGCCGATACCGAAAAGGCCCGGTTCCGGCGGGCGTTGAAACACCGGAAAAATAGAGAACCATGTTGTGGCGGCACTCCGGATCGGGGTACCGCCATCGTTGAATCGTAAGGAGAATTTATGAGTATACTGACAGTGGAACATTTGTCACACGGATTCGGAGACAGAGCGATTTTTCAGGATGTTTCGTTTCGCCTGCTGGCGGGAGAACACATTGCATTAATCGGCGCGAACGGCGAAGGCAAAAGCACGTTTTTGAATATTGTAACGGGGAAGCTGATGCCGGACGCGGGCACGATAACCTGGAGCAAACACGTACGGGTCGGATACCTGGATCAGCATACGGTTCTGCAGGCGGGAATGACCATTCGCGACGTGCTGAATTCCGCATTTTCCTGGCTGTACGACAAGGAAACGGAAATGAACGAAATCTGCGAGAAAATGGCCGATGCCGATGAGGAAACGATGGAGCATCTGATGGAGGAAATGGGCATTTTGCAGGAAATGCTGGAACAGCATGACTTTTATGCCATTGATACCAAAGTGGAGGAAATCGGACGCGCCTTCGGACTGGACGAACTGGGATTTGAGCGGGACGTGACGGAACTGTCGGGCGGACAGCGAACCAAGGTGCTGCTTGCAAAGCTGTTATTGGAGAAGCCGGACATCCTGCTGTTGGACGAGCCGACCAACTATCTGGATGAAGAGCACATCGAATGGCTGAAGCGGTATTTGAACGATTATGAAAATGCGTTTATTTTGATTTCTCACGATGTGCCGTTTATCAACAGTGTTGTGAATCTGATTTATCATATGGAAAATCAGCATTTGGACCGCTATGTCGGCAATTACGATAAGTTCCTGGAAGTATCGGAAATGCGAAAGGAGCAGAAGGAAGCGGCCTATAACAAACAGCAGCAGGAAATCCGTGAACTGAAGGATTTCGTGGCACGCAACAAAGCCCGGGTATCGACACGGAATATGGCAATGTCCCGACAGAAAAAGCTGGACAAAATGGACGTTATCGAACTTGACAGGGAACGTCCGAAGCCGGAATTCCGGTTCCGCGAGGCGAGAGCATCGTCCCGCGTCGTGGTGGAGACAACGGGACTTGTAATCGGATATGACAGGCCGTTGTCCAACCCGCTGAATATTCATATCGAACGCGGGGAAAAGGTCATTTTAAAGGGAGCAAACGGAATCGGAAAGACCACTCTGTTAAAAAGCATACTCGGCCTGATTCCGGCACTGGACGGAACGGTGCAGCTGGGAGATTACCTGGAAATCGGGTATTTTGAACAGGAAATGAGCGGCGACGGGACCAAAACCTGCATGAATGAACTGTGGGACGAATATCCCGGATTTTCCAATTATGAGGTTCGCCAGGCATTGGCAAAATGTGGTCTGACAACGAAGCATATCGAAAGTCAGGTGCGGGTTCTGTCGGGCGGCGAGCAGGCAAAGGTGCGGCTGTGCAAGCTTTTGAACCGAGACAGCAATCTGTTGCTCTTGGACGAGCCGACCAATCATTTGGATGTTGACGCCAAGGCGGAACTGAAGCGTGCATTACAGGAGTATAAGGGAACCGTTTTGATGGTTTGCCATGAACCGGAGTTTTACGACGGATTGGCAACCCGTGTCATCGACTGCAGTGAATGGAGTCTGCTGCTGAATTAAAAATGAGGAAAAAAACAGGTGAAACCGAAAGCAAAATGTAGTATAATACTGTTATTATTTTGCATCGCGCTGTTGGTTGGCGGATGCGGAGAGGAAACGAACATGAATACTGTGAACAATACGGGGGTGCCGACCGAAGCACCGACCAATACCGCGGCTCCGACGGCCGCAGCAAACCGAAAAGAGGAATTTGCGGCATTGAAACTTGCCGAGACATTGAAAAAGCCGGGGTTGAATAATCCGCTGATGACACAGAGACTCGGAGCGGATCCGTATGCCCTTGTATATGACGGAAGACTGTATATTTATATGACGGGGGACGTTGTGGAAACCAATCCGGACGGAACTCCCAGACCGAATACGTATCAGAAAATCAATACCATCAACGTGATTTCCACGGATGATATGGTCAACTGGACCGACCACGGTTCCGTGCTGGCGGCAGGAAGCAACGGTGCGGCAAAATGGGGCGGAAATTCCTGGGCACCGGCAGCGGCATGCAAGGAAATCAACGGAACGATGAAATTCTTCCTGTATTTTGCAAACAGCGGAAACGGAATCGGTGTTTTGAGCGCCGACAGCCCGATCGGACCGTTTACCGACCCGATTAATAAGGCTTTGATTTCCCGTCAGACACCGAACTGCGCCAATGTGGAATGGCTGTTCGATCCGGCCGTATGGGTGGATGAAGACGGGTCCGCATATATTTATTTCGGTGGCGGCGTACCGCGCGGACAGTTCGAATTCCCGGGAACGGCACGTATGGTGAAGCTTGGCGCGGATATGATTTCCATTGAAGGAGAACCGGTTGCCATCAATCCTCCGTTCCTGTTTGAGGACTCCGGAATCAATCATATCGGAAATACGTATTACTACAGTTACTGCAGTAATTTTAATGTTGACGGACACGAACATGCCGGACTGTACAATCTGGAAAACGGACAGATTTGTTATATGACATCCGACAGCCCGTATGGACCGTTCACGTATCAGGGTGCGATTCTGAAAAATCCGGGCGCATATTTCGGATGCGGCGGAAATAATCATCATTGCATTTTTGAATTTAACGGAAAATATTATATTACATACCATTCTCAGATTTTGGATGAGCCTCTCGGAACGGGCGGCGGATACCGCTGCACCCATATTGACGAAATCAATATCCGCGAGGACGGGTCCATCGAAATGGCAAAGGGAACGAAATTCGGTGTTGCACAGCTGAAGAATTTCGACCCGTATCAGCGTGTTTCGGCTGCCACCATGTGGACGATGGGCGGTCTTCAGACCTGCGCCGCGGACCGCAATGCAGAAGTGTACGGATCCGGTGCAATGGCAGTTTGCGGAATTGATGACGGAGACTGGATGTGTCTGTCGAAGGTGGATTTCGGTGATACCGGAGCGACCGAATGGCTGGCGGAAATGTGCTGCGAAGCCGGAGCCGAGGGAACCGTTGCAATTCGCATCGACAGTCTGAACAAGGGCGAGGATGTCGGTTATCTGGAAATCTGCCCGGGCCAGACGGAGATGACGGCAAATCTGCTCAGGACGGTTACCGGTGTTCATGATTTGTATTTCATTTTCAAAGGAAACGGATATCGGTTTGTATCCTGGCAGTTCCGATAATTTTCAAGACGTTCAGGAGGCTGTTCCGCAACGGAGCAGCCTCTTTTTTGTGCTCCGAAAAGCCGCGTGAGACCATCATTTTCCGGTGGGAACGGGAAATTTCAAAAAAAGATAAAAAAAGGCTTGACTTTGACGCGTTAAAGCGTTACACTTTTAATCGTTGAAGTCGGAAAGGGGAACGGTCATCGGATATGACAGATGTTCTCTGAGATGGAGGGTAATATGCCGATTACAGATTTTTTGGTACGTAACGCTCAATTGTACGGAAATGAGGTTTGTCTCGTCGAGATTAACCCCGCAGAGCAGAAGAGCCGTACATGGAGAGAATATGAATTGATTGAAAGCGATCGTGACGAAAAATATCGCCGCGAAATGACATGGGAAGATTTTGATCGGAAATCCAACCGGTTTGCCAACCTGCTTTTGAGCCGTGGAGTGAAGAAGGGCGATAAGGTTGCAATTCTGTTGATGAACTGTCTGGAATGGCTTCCGATTTACTTTGGTGTTCTGAAGAGCGGAGCCCTGGCGGTTCCGATGAACTACCGATATACCGCGGACGAGATTAAGTACTGCCTCGATTTGGCGGATTGCAGTGTCCTGGTTTTCGGACCGGAATTTACGGGTCGTATCGAGGATATTGCAGAGCGTATTCCGAATGTAAAGGAACTGTTCTACGTCGGAGAGGACTGCCCGTCATTTGCGGACAGCTACGAGAAATATACCGCATACTGCACCTCGAAAAATCCGGGAGTTCCGTTGACCGACGACGATGATGCGGCGATTTATTTTTCCTCCGGTACCACCGGTTTCCCGAAAGCGATTCTGCATGCTCACCGGTCGCTGGTATCGTCCTGCGAAACCGAACAGCATCATCACGGACAGACGCATGACGACATTTTCCTCTGCATTCCTCCGTTGTATCATACCGGAGCGAAAATGCACTCGTTCGGCAGTCTTCTGTCGGGAAGCAAGGCAATTCTTCTGCGTGGTGTGAAGCCGGAATGGATTCTGGAAACGATTTCCCGTGAAAAAGCGACAATCGTATGGCTGCTGGTTCCGTGGGCACAGGATATTCTGGACACGATTGACCGGGGAGAGGTCAAGCTTGAAAATTACGAATTGTCCCAGTGGAGACTGATGCATGTCGGTGCTCAGCCGGTTCCGCCGAGTCTGATTAAGCGCTGGAAGGAACATTTCCCGAATCATGATTACGATACCAATTACGGTTTGTCCGAATCCATCGGACCCGGCTGTGTTCATCTCGGTGTGGAAAATATCCACAAAGTCGGCGCCATCGGTGTTCCGGGATACGGCTGGGAATGCGATATCGTCGATGAGAACCGCAAGAGCGTCGCAAAGGGTGAGGTCGGGGAACTGGCCGTTAAGGGACCCGGCGTCATGAAATGCTATTACAAGGACGAAGCGGCAACCAAAGCGGTGCTGTCCGATGACGGATGGCTGTATACCGGGGATATGGCAAAACAGGACGAGGACGGATTCATTTATCTGGTTGACCGGAAAAAGGATGTCATCATTATGGGTGGTGAGAATATTTATCCGGTTCAGATCGAAGATTTCCTTCGTGCCAACAACAAGATTGCCGATGTTGCGGTAATCGGTATTCCGGATGCGCGTCTCGGAGAGGTCACGCTCGCAATCATTCAGATTAAAGAAGGAATGACGGCGACGGAAGAAGAAATCAACGAGTTCTGCCTGAGTCTTCCGAGATATAAGAGACCGAGAAAGATCGTGTTTGCGGATGTTCCGAGAAATCCTACCGGAAAAATCGAAAAGCCGAAGCTTCGTAAAATTTACTGCGGCGGAAGTCTGGTAGAGGCACAGATCAAATAATCCGGGCCGGAAGGCTGTCGGAGGCACGGAAAATCATCGGTGCCGGAAGGCTGTCGGAGGTACGGGACGGAAAATCCGTACCGAAGGCACACAATCAAAAATTCTGTTGTGGGGGATCTTCCCCCACAATATTTTGCAAAATAAATTTATCGCTTTAAAGCAAAAAAGTAAACGAGCCCGCATTATGACAGGCGGATAGGAGTGTATTATGTTAATTGCGTTAACATCGATATTGCTGGTATGTTTTTTCTCTTTGATGATTATCGTCGGAATTCGCTGCAAGAAGCATGCGACCGACGTTAACGGATTCGTACTCGGAGGTCGGAATGTCGGACCGTGGCTGACGGCATTTGCATTCGGTACATCGTATTTTTCGGCAGTTATTTTCGTCGGATACGCAGGTCAGTTCGGATGGAATTTCGGTCTGGCAAGCACCTGGATCGGACTCGGAAACGCATTTCTCGGCTCGCTGCTCGCATGGGAGGTTTTGGGCCGCAGAACCCGAGTTATGACGAGACATCTGGATACGAAAACAATGCCGGATTTCTTCGAAAAGCGCTTCGGCTCCAAGGGCCTGAAGATTGCGGCTTCTCTGATTGTCTTTGTATTTATGATTCCGTATACGGCATCTCTGTACAACGGTTTGTCCAGTCTGTTCAATATCGTATTTGACGTTCCGTACTGGGTTGTTATCGCAATCATGGCTGTTTTGACCGCGATTTACGTCATCTTCGGCGGATACATGGCAACGGCGATCAACGACTTTATTCAGGGAATTATCATGCTGGTCGGCATTGTTTCGGTTGTCTTTGCCATGCTGGCAAAACAGGGCGGTCTGCTCAGCGCTGTTTCCAAACTGTCTTCGGAGAGCGCTGTGATGACGAACGGTGAAACGCTGAACGGCGCATACACAAGTTTCTTCGGACCGGATCCGCTGGCACTTCTGTTTGTCGTATTCCTGACCTCGTTCGGAACCTGGGGACTTCCTCAGATGGTCGGTAAATTTTACTCCATTAAAAATGAGGATGCCATCAAAAAGGGTACCATCATTTCCACACTGTTTGCGGTTGTTGTGGCAGGCGGCTGCTATTTCCTCGGCGGATTCGGACGGTTGTTCAAGGAAGCCGAAGGCCTTCGCTATGTAGATGGCAAGCTTCAGTTTGACAGCATTATTCCCGCCATGCTTTCGGAACTTCCGGAGGTGGTTATCGCAATCGTTATCGTGCTCGTTCTGGCTGCGTCCATGTCCACGCTGTCTTCGCTGGTTCTGACGTCGAGCTCCACGCTGACGCTGGATGTTATCGTTCCCGCACAGGATCGCAAAGGAACCATGACGGAGAAGAAAAAGGTACAGATTATGAGACTGTTCATCATTTTCTTCGTAATCGTTTCCGCTGTTCTTGCCGTTTTGAAAGATCAGTTGAATCTGACCTTTATTGCGCAAATGATGGGTGTATCCTGGGGCGCAATGGCCGGTTCCTTCCTGGCACCGTTTATGTACGGCCTGTTCTCCAAGAAAGTCAGCAAAGCATCGGTCGGTGTTTGTTTCCTGTTTGCTACGGCCATGACGGTTGTACAGCTTCTCGTATCCTTCAAGCTGCTGACCTTCGCAGACGGAACGGTTCTTCAGTATATCTTTAAGTCATCTATCAATTCGGGTGTAATCTCGATGGCGGGAGGACTTGTTCTGGTACCGATTGTCAGTCTCTTTACCAAGAAGCCGGATCCTGCAAAAACAGATGCCATGTTTGCCTGCTACGATCAGAAGGTTATGGCGGAAATCAAAATGAAAGAACGTTTGGAAGAAAAATAAGGAAATCGAAAGGATTTCTGCTTCGGCGTTACTTATTCATACAAAATGTGATACAATGATACACATCCCGTGATAAAGGCGGGATGTGTATTTTTTCTCTCATAGAAAAAATTCCTATGAGAGAAAAAATACGCTCCGCGAGGATGCACACTCGCGCGCAAGGAAAACGGTTGCTTCGCAGCCCGCGCTCGGCGCAGGCATGTCGCAAGCGACATGCTATTATAAGGAGAATTCAAATGAAGAATCGTTCGGAACGGGCTGTGGAATTGTTTGAGCAGGGTTTCAACTGCGCACAGTCGGTATTTGCCGCATATGCGGAAGATCTTGGTATCGATAAGGAGACGGCGCTAAAGCTTTCTTCGTCGTTCGGCGGAGGAATGGGACGCATGAGAGAGGTTTGCGGTTGCTGCAGCGGAATGTTTCTGGTCGCGGGAATGCTGACAGGTTCAGCGGAAGAAGGCAATCGGGAGGCAAAGCAGCACAATTATGAGGTTGTGCAGATGCTGGCGGAAAAATTCCGGGAGCAGAACGGCAGTATTAGTTGTCGGGAACTGTTAAGCGGAGTACAGACGGAAGGTGAGGGAACGGCTGTTCCGGAAAAACGAACCGCCGAATATTATCGGAAACGTCCCTGCAAAGAACTGGTTCGAATGGCTGCCGAAATTATCGCAGAGAATTTGTAGAGAAAATGCAAAAACAGGTAAGATAACACTACAAATCGGATGAGCCGGATGAAAATGCCGGCATACGTATGAGCAACGGAAAGAACGGACGAACGAAAACAGATAAGCCGCGATAATACGATGTAAGATGAAACGGATTTTTTTGTTGCATTTCAAAAAAAGATATACTATAATTTTCTTGTTCCGCGTAAAAAAAGGAACCGATAAATTGATGAGAAGGAGAAAACGAATATGAAACGTTTTAAGAAGCTGACCATGTGGATTATGGTCTTTTTAACGATGTCTGCAATGTGCGGCGTTGCACTGGCTGTTGATACAATCGCAACCGATAGCGACGGGACCAAGACGGTGATGCCGGACGGAACCGTTAATTTCCGTTTTGTGGATGAGAACGGCGAGGAGTTTTCCGGTGATATCGGAACATTCGACCTGTATGACGCAAACGGAAAAAAGGTTGCTACTCTGAAGGGTACCGGCGATAATATTACGGTATCCGGTCTGAATCAGGCACTCACTAATCTGAATGAAGGTAAAATGCGTGTCTCCGTAGGTGAAGTTTCCAATGCATTCAATCTGAATACGTATATGTCCGGATATGAAGAATTCCGGGACCATTCTTACAGAACTTCAATCGTATATAATAAAAAAGTTCCGAGAACCGCAGAATCCAATGATACGATAATGATTCTTTGCAATGAGACTTATCGTGTGACGACGCTTGGGATTCGCGCAGATTCTAAGGATGTTATTACGATTCCCAAGGGAACCGCAAGAGCCACGAGAGATCCCGAATGGACCGATAGTACAATCAAATCGTCAAGGTCCGGATATGCCATTAGGACTGAAGAGCAGGTAATCAGTGTTACCGAATGGAATAATGTAAGTACGACAACCTGGTCTATGAATCCGGGAACATATGATTTTTCCGCACAGATGGACGGACATTATCAGTTTAACAAAAAAGAGGATGTGCTTACCATCTTTGATACCGACACCCATTATGTGAAGGAACACATACGTTTGAGTGAGAGATGTCATGAATTTATAAATGAAACCTGTTATAAAAGCGGTACCAGTGTATTTGATTTCAGCAAAGATTATACAGAAGACGGAACCACGTACTTCGGAAATCTCATTTTTGTAAGCGGTTCATTTATACAGGGAGTTGTTCCGGATGAAGACGGATATGTTGATGTATATGTATGTACGGAAGATCCATATAACTCCTATTTTACTTGTGCATACGGCTATAAAACACAAGGAGCACAGATGCATGGTTGCGAATCGGGCATTTTCTTTAATCCCTGGGAACAAAATGAAATTAAGATTAAGACAATCAAGGTTCCGGAAAACGGTGTTACACTTGCCGGTTTGACCGAAGGAACGACATATGAAATTCGTCAGACATCCGAAGGCGGAAGCAAGGCAACCAGCAAGAAGATTTCCTTTAAGGTTTATAAGAACCCGAGTAGTGTGCCTACCGTTACGGTAGAGTTGGCACCGAAGGCACCGGTTATTTCATCGGTAACCAATAAGGCCGGTTCAGTACAGGTAACATGGGGAAAGGTGACCGGCGTTGACGGTTATTATGTATATCGTAAGGACACTCAGGCCGGAAGCTGGCATTTTATCGGCGGAACCAAGACGTTGTCCTTTACCGACACCAATGTTGAAAACGGAACCGTATATTATTATGCGATAAAGAGCTTCGTGAAGGATGCATCGGCAAATGCAATCAGCGCATCCGGACCGGCTAAGAATACAATTTATGTGAAGAATATCTTCGTTTCGTCTCTGACGAATAAAAATGCGGGCGCTATGGTTGTCGGACATTCGACCAATGCACTTGCAAGCGGATATGAGGTTATGGTAAGCAACAGCGACAATATGAGCAATGCGATTACGATGCGGATTACCAATCCGAACTATTATACCGCTACATTTACCGGTTTGACGAAGAATAAAACATGTTATGTACAGGTACGTGCATATAAGACGGTTGCCGGATATACCTTCTACAGTGCATGGAGTGCAATCAAGTCTATACAGATAACCAAGTAATATAAGTACCGATGTCATAAGAGCAGGATACTGTCTCGGAAAGGATACAAAATGAATCGATATGGTAAGAAAATTATTACATTTTTTCTTGGCATTTTGATGATTACCGGAATTCTGGGAGAAAGAGCATTGGCAGGAGAAATTCCTGAATGGATCGGTGAGAATTTTCAGTCTGATTCAAACGGCATAATAGAAGATTTTGTCCCGGCAGGAACAATACCGATTCGTTTTGTCGATGATAACCGGAATGCCTATACGGGAAATCTCGGTCAATTCGGTCTATGTGATCCGAACGGGAAACTTCTTGCGATAATTTCGGGAAGCGGCAGAAATCCGGAGGTTACGATTGTTGACAATAGCGTAAGTTACGAAACAGGGGCACTAAAGTATTCCTGTAATGATTTGGGTAATGCTTTCGACAACTTTTTAACATCGATTGACGGAATATGTTATTATGAAGTGGAAGATTTAAAACAAGCCAATTCGGTTCGGGTTTATAATACCAAAAAGGATTTGTATGAGACATTTCCCAACACATGTTATCTGGAACAAAACAAGGAATATAAGGTAACCCGTTACAGTGTTACGAGCATGCTATCCGATGAGAAAATTTTGACGGTTCCGGCAGGATCTGTCCGTCTTAAGATTAACAGTAAATATGCGGACGGTAATACCAAGAAATTCAAATTGTCCTCCTGCGGTTTTTCCGTAAATGGTAAGCCTAAAACGTCGGTAACTGTTTCGGGCGCGGTTGATCAAACCTTTTCGTTACCGAGTGGAGAGATTGATTTGTGTATTGATTCTACCGGTAAAAACTATACTTATACGACGTTTGGCTTTGGTGGAACAGGTGCTTCCGTATATAAGAAAAAAACATATTATGTAAAAAAAACATGTGATTTATCCGAACTGTTGCCGGACTTTTTCGATGAAGATTGGAAAAGAACAGAAGACGGTGTGAAGTATAATTTCTTAAAAGATTATACCGATTCGAAGGGAAGAACCTGCTGTACCAGAATTTTCATACGAAGCGGAGCCTTTTATCAGGCCGTAATACCGGATTCCGACGGCAATGTAAGCTTTTATGTTTGTGTGGAACATCCGGAAACGTATGTTCATTTTGAGATGTTTTATTCCGGAAACGGCAGTGAGGAGCTGACAACGACTGAAAAAGATGCCGATATTGAAGCATATTTGTTGAGTGAATCCCGCATAGTGAAAACCGCAGAAATTGATAAAAACTATATGACCTTTCAGGGATTGACAATAACAGGTGATTGTTATCAGTTGATTCAAATGGAGGACGGTGCAATTGAACCGAGATATGAAGCCTATGTTACAAATTCGTCACTGCAGAAACAACCGCAGTATAAAGAAGTGCAACTCACACTGAATTCGCCCGTTATTTCATCGGTTAAGAATCAGTCCGGCTCGGTACAGGTGTCGTGGAACAAAGTAAACGGTGCCGACGGATATTACGTATATCGGAAGGATACCCGAAACGGAACCTGGCATTATATCGGTGGAACGCAGAAGAATCTGACATTTACCGATACCAATGTAGAGAACGGAACCGTATATTATTATGCGGTGAAGAGTTTTGCCGGTACCGGAAATCAGAAGACGGTCAGTGCTTCGAGTGCGGCGAAGAATACGATTTATCTGAAGAATGTATTCATTTCTTCGATAGCAAATGCACATGCCGGAACGATGACGGTTGTTCATTCGAAGAATGACAAGGCAACCGGTTACCAGATCGCATACAGTACGAATTCCAACATGAGTAATTCCAAGTATGTAACCAAGGCCGGCGGAAACTGGGAAACGATTCAGGCAACCGGGCTGACCAAGGGCAAGACCTATTATGTAATGGTTCGTCCGTATATCACCGTGGCCGGCTATACGTTCTACGGAAACTGGAGCGCGAAGAAGAGCATCACGATAACAAAGTGATAATTCCTGACAGTGTTGAAACTGTCCGGAGAATGAGTGCAAAAGAAGTGTATTACCATAACAAAATAAAGACCGGGAAATATAAAAAAGCCTTTCGTCATGAGTACGTCCGGATTTTAATCCGGTCGATATGCTGACGAAGGGCTTTTTATTGTATCGAGTATAATCGGAATTTTTGTTATGGAAAACAAAATGAGATACAAAACGAAAAGACGGTTATGTTCGTTTCAAAAATGTGATTCTTACGGAAGCATTCGTAATCCCTGAAGCGATAACGGAGAAAACAGACGGATGCTGATGGTGTGTATTCCGTAAAGCCGGGAAGTGAGCGAAAAGGTATTTTCCTCTTGACAAAAAGAAAACGAATGCTATACTACATCTATAAATCGTTGAAGGAGAAGAGTAGGGTTTGGAATCCGTCAGAGACAGGTGCCGCGAAAGCGTGGTGGAAGCACCGAAGGAGGAAGAATACCGAAAACCGGCTCCCGAGAGACCCCAATACGGTCCGGTGATTCCGTTATCGTCAAGAATGAAGTGGGCTTACAGGCCAAATAGGGTGGAACCGCGAAGTATATTCGTCCCTGTTGATACAAATCGTATCAGCGGGGCTTTTTTTATTTTACCGGGCCATTTGCAAAACCGGTATAACAGCTCCGAAGGATACGAACAATGCCGTTCTCCGAACGGAGGACGAGAACCCGGTGCCCGGAACGGGCATGAAAAAAACAGGAGGTAATGGTATGAAGATTACGTTAAAAGACGGCTCCTTTAAGGAGTATGATCAGCCGATGAGAATCATTGATATCGCGGCCGATCTGAGCGAAGGACTTGCCAGAATGGCATGTGTCGGAGAAGTAAACGGTGAGGTAAAGGATTTGCGAACCGTGATTGACAGCGATTGCACGCTGAATATTCTGACCTTTAATGATGAGGCAGGAAAGGCGGCATATCACCATACAACGTCTCATGTGTTGGCAGAAGCGGTTAAACGGCTGTATCCGGATGCCAAATGTACCATCGGTCCGTCCATCGAGAACGGTTTTTACTACGATTTCGATATGCCGTCGCTGGATCGCGATGCGCTGGATGCCATCGAAGCCGAGATGAAGAAAATCATCAAAGAGGGCAAGGAACTGGTACGCTTCACCCTTCCGAGAAAAGAAGCTATCGAATTGATGGAAAAACGCGGCGAGCCTTACAAGGTAGAGCTGATCAATGATTTGCCGGAGGATGCGGAGCTGTCCTTCTATCAGCAGGGGGACTATATCGATCTCTGCGCAGGGCCTCATTTGATGAGCACCAAGCCGATCAAGGCATTTAAGCTGATTTCGTCTTCCGGTGCTTACTGGAGAGGAAATGAGAAGAACAAGATGCTGACCCGTGTATACGGAACATCATTTACGAAGAATGCGGATTTGGAAGAGTATTTGCAGCATTTGGAAGATATCAAGAAGCGCGACCATAACAAGCTCGGTCGGGAAATGAAACTGTTCCTGACGGCGGATGTTATCGGCCAGGGACTTCCGCTGTTTACTCCGAAGGGAACGAAAATGATTATGACCCTTCAGAGATGGATGGAAGACCTTGAGGATAATGAGTGGGGCTACGTTCGTACCAGAACGCCTCTGATGGCAAAGTCCGATTTGTACAAGATTTCCGGTCACTGGGATCACTACCAGGACAGTATGTTCATTTTGAATAAAGATGCCGAAGCGGGCAAAGAAGTGATGGCACTTCGTCCCATGACATGTCCGTTCCAGTACTATGTATATATGAACGAGCAGCGTTCTTACCGTGATTTGCCGTATCGTATGTCCGAGACCTCCACGCTGTTCCGAAATGAGGATTCCGGTGAAATGCACGGTCTGACCCGCGTTCGCCAGTTTACCATCACGGAGGGACATATCGTTCTTCGCCCCGATCAGGCAGAGGATGAGCTGACCCGGTGCGTAGAGCTCGCCAACTACGTTATGACGACACTCGGTGTACAGAATGATGTGACCTATCGGTTGTCCAAATGGGATCCGAACAACAAGGAAAAATACCTTGGCGATGAGGAATACTGGAACAGCACGCAGGATTATTTGCGTCAGGTTATGATTAAGAACAACATTACGTTCACCGAAGCTGACGGTGAGGCTGCATTCTACGGTCCGAAGATTGATATCCAGGCAAAGAACGTATACGGTAAGGAAGATACCATGGTTACCATTCAGCTTGACTGCGAAAGTGCAGCGAAGTTTGGTATGTACTATATTGATGCAGAAGGCAACAAGGCACTTCCCTGGATTATTCACAGAACGTCCATGGGCTGCTATGATAGAACTCTTGCATGGCTGATTGAGCATTATGCAGGACAGTTCCCGACCTGGCTGTGTCCGGAGCAGGTTCGTGTACTTCCGATTTCCGAGAAGTTTAATGATTATGCAAATAAGGTTTGCAAGGAACTGAAATCCGCCGGCGTTCTGGCTACGGTGGATGCCCGCGATGAGAAGATCGGTTACAAGATCCGCGAAGCACGTCTGGATCGTCTGCCGTATATGCTCGTTGTCGGTGCGAAGGAAGAAGAGGACGGCGTGGTATCGGTACGCAGCCGCTTCCTCGGAGATGAAGGCCAGAAGAATCTGTCCGAGTTCATCACCGCAATCCGCAAGGAAATCGATACAAAGGAAATTCGTGAAATTCAGGTGGAAGAGAACAAATAAGTCTGTTTCCCGGGAGGAATCGGTCCGGTGACTGCCGGACATGAAAATAAGAGGGCTGCCGATTGGCAACCCTCTTTTCCGTTACTGAATTGTGTATCGAGACTCTGTTCGAAATCAGTCTTTTTCGCTCTTGGAACCCTGCGAAGATTCAATCAGGCAACATGCTTCCACTTTCCATTCGCGGCTGGCATAGAATCCTTTGTCCGCATAGAGGAGTGCTTCTCTTGCATATGCGAGAACCTCCGACTGAGGTAAATTCAACTCCTTGGAATGTGCGAGACAGCTCATGGTATAAACGGCACAAGCCTCATCATAAAAGAGATTCTCGGTGTCCAAAAGCGGCTTTACGGAAACTGCGGCATTTTTGTAGTCACCGTTTCGGTACTGCGCTTTGGCTTTCATCAAAGGAGCGGAATCCCCTTCTGTTTCGGTTATGGAAAGTCTTCTCTCTTCCGGTGTCAGCAGATGAATGGAAATATCCAATTTCTTGGACAGATATTCCAGCGTTTTGATAGAAGGAACGGCGGTTCCGCTTTCAATCTGAGAAAGCATATTACGGGTAATAAAGTCACCAACGACCTGACTCTGTGTCATTTTCTTGGCGAGTCTGGCTTCTTTGATAATTCGTCCGATTTCAGCACGATCCATAGAAAAATCCTCCTTCTAGAACTGTAAACCAAGTTTACTGCTAAGCTGATTGTAACAAACATTTACGAAAAATGCAACACTTATTTTACAAATAAAAAAAGTATTTTTGTTGCAAAAGTAATTTTTTGAACATATAATGTAGAAAATGAAAGGAAACTGTTCAAAACAGTAAGAAATGAGAGGTAACGCAATGAAACAGGTAAATTTGAAAAAACGATTCCTTTGTTTGCTCCTTATTTTCGTATTGGTTTTGACCGGATGTGGGGAATCCGAACGTGTAAAACCGAGAGCAAAGAAGAATAGTACGGGAATTGTGACTCCAACCGGGGAAGCGAGCCCGACAGAGGCAGTGAAACCGACCGAGATACAGACACCGACGGATGCACCGGAGCCGTCAAGTGCACCGGAACCGACGGATGCACCGGAGCCGTCAAGTGCACCGGAGCCGACCGATGTGCCGGAGCCGACCGAGGCACCCGATCCGGATACCGTGAAGAAAGAACAGGAACGGTTTAATCAGTTCCTGGATGATTATGTCAAGGACAATATCGGAGATTCCTGTCTGGATGTTCATTACAGACTGGAACATCCGGAAAAGTACGGAATCGATGTGGTATATGAAGTCGATTTCTTTGGGGAGTATTCCGGAGAAGAAGCTTATGAGATAATGGAAGGGTACAAAGATGAGCTTCTTACGTTTGTTTATGATTTTCTGACAGAACCGCAAAAGGTATATTACGACAATTTCATGTATGAATATGAATTTGCAAAACGATATCGGAATGTGAAAGAGGTCGGATGCTCGTTACTGTCTGAAAACGGGAATATCATGAATTCGATTACCTCCAATTTTATGGAATATCCGTTCCTGGAAGAAAAAGATCTGGAAGATTATATCAAAATTCTGGAAGCCAATCTCGATTTGCCGAAGCAGACAGTGGAAGCAATTGTGAAACAGTGCGAGAAGGGCGGAACGGTCACACAGGATATGTACGACACCGCGATGGACGACTATGAAGACCTCCGGAAAAAAGAGGACAACATAATGGACGTAATGTTCCGGTACGGCGCAAAGTCTCTGGGATTGGACGATGACGTTTGCGAGGACTATATAAAGCGGTTTGAAGATGTTTTGTTCAATCAATGGCTCCCGGCATGGGATGCGATTGAAGATGATGTGTATGCACTGGATAAGTATGTTTCGGAAAATCCGCTCGGATTGGCGAAATTCGAGGGCGGTGCGGAATATTATGCATATCAGGCGCAGGCTATTACCTGCTCCGATCTGGACCCGGATGCCATGTTTGAGTATATTCGGGGATGGATGGACAAGATGACGCAGAAGCTTCAGGAAGCCTATATGATGGATATGAGCGTTATGCAGCGGTATATGAGCGGAGAATGCGATTATCCGGAATCGGATATGGGTACCATTTTGGAGACTCTGAAGACAAATGCCGAAAAGCGATTCGGCAAACTGAAAAACAGCGATTTTGTCGCTTCGGAAATGCCGGAAGAAATTCGGACACCTTCCATCGGTGCATATTATATGTACCCTCAGTGGGACAATCCGTCCGGAAAAGTGATTCGTGTGAATCCTGACGGAGAGTTGAGCAACACGGAAAAGTATATGCTTTTGACTCATGAAGGATTTCCGGGACATCTGTATCAATTTGAATATTTCCGGGAAAGCGAAGGCTATCACGATGCCAGCCAGCTGTTTACATATCTTGGATATGTCGAAGGTTGGGCAACGTTTATGGGAACCGAATCGTATGCTGACGCAAACGGCGGAGACAAGGCTCTGGCGATTTTGTCGGATTACGACTATACGTACGGAATGGCAATGGCATCTCTGATAGATATTGCAATCAACTATAAAGGATGGAGTTTGGAAGAGGTCAAAAACTATTTTAAAGCGGATCCTGTTTTGGCAGCGATGGTCATGAATGTCGATTATTTGGCGGATTTGGTTTATTCCGACCCCGGACTCTACCTGTCCTATTGCTATTCGAATTTCCAGGTACAGGATATTATCGCAGAACTGATGGAAACCAAGGGAATGACCGAAGATGAGGCATGCATCGCCTATCTGAATGTCGGACCGTGCAGTATGTCGGTTCTGAGAAAGCATTTGGGCCTTTCTCCGGAGATTGTAAAATAGAATGTCATAAACTTGAAATAAATGGCGGCAGAAATCATCTGCCGTCATTTTTTACGGATATTCCCGAAAAAATACACAAAAAGAATTGATTATCCTTTTAAAAATTGGTAAAATCAACCTATGGTTGTTGTTTAACCTGAAAAATGAACTATTGGAGGATTACAGCAATGCAGACTTACAAGTATGAGAAAATCCGTAACGTCGCGATTTTGGGACACGGCGGCTGCGGTAAGACTACTCTGGTTGAGGCAATGGCTTACAACACCGGGATTACCAAACGTCTCGGAAGAGTGGAAGAAGGGAATACCATCAGTGATTATGACAAGGAAGAGCAGAAGCGACTGTTTTCCATCAGTACTACGGTAGTTCCGATTATTTGGGAAGATACGAAGATTAATTTCCTGGATACTCCGGGTTATTTTGATTTTGTCGGTGAAGTGGAAGAGGCAATCAGTGTAGCGGATGCAGCGGTTATTGTGGTGTCTGCAAAGGCAGGAATCGAAGTCGGAACAAGAAAAGCATGGGATTTGTGCGAACGGTATCATTTGCCCCGCATTTTCTTTGTAACCGATATGGACGATGACAATGCCTCCTATCGAAACGTTGTAGAGAACCTGAAGGCGGATTACGGCAACCGGATTGCACCGTTCCATACACCGATTCGTGAAAATGAAACCTTTATCGGATTTGTCAATGTCGTAAAAATGGCAGGTCGCCGGTTCAGCAATACCATTGGTGAGTATGTCGACGGAGATATTCCGGACTACTGCATGGATTATGTGGACAAATACCGCAGTGCTCTGATGGAGTCCATTGCCGAGACCAGTGAGGAACTGATGGAGAAATTCTTCGAGGGCGAAGAATTTACCATGGTAGAGATTGAAAATGCCATCCGTTCCGGTGTTGCATCAACCGATATGATTCCGGTTTTGTGCGGTTCCGGCGTACAGGCACGCGGCGCATATGCATTGCTGCAGGCGATTGACAAATATTTCCCGTCACCGAACAAGAATGTCATTACCGGTATGAGCCAGAAGACGGACAATACGTTCTTTGCCGATTATGATGCCAACAAGGATTTTTCCGCCAAAGTCTGGAAGACGATTGCCGATCCGTTTATCGGTAAGTTCTCTCTGATTAAGGTTTGTTCCGGCATTCTGAAATCGGATTCGGTAATTTACAATGCCAATAAGGGTACCGAAGAAAAACTGTCCCGTCTGTATGTTCTGAGAGGCAAGGAACAGATTGAAGTCAAGGAATTGTATGCCGGCGATATCGGCGCAATCGGAAAACTGTCCGATACGCAGACCGGCGATACGCTGTCCACAAAGGCCAATCCGATTATTTACGATGCCATGAAGCTGTCCGTACCGTACACCTATGTCCGGTATGAGGCGAAGAACAAGGGCGATGACGATAAGGTATCGCAGGCTCTGTCCAAACTGATGGAAGAAGACAAGACACTGAAGATTGTCAATGACAAGGAAAATCATCAGTCCCTTCTGTACGGTATCGGCGATCAGCAGCTGGAGGTTACCGTCAGCAAGGTGATGAGCCGTTATAAGGTGGAAGTGGAAACGTCGAAGCCGAAGGTTCCGTATCGTGAGACCATCCGGAAACAGGTTCAGGTACAGGGTCGTCATAAGAAACAGTCCGGCGGTGCCGGTCAGTTCGGTGATGTTATCATGATTTTTGAGCCGTCCGGTGATTTGGAGAAACCGTACATTTTTGAAGAGAAGATTTTCGGCGGTTCCGTACCGAAGAATTTCTTCCCGGCAATTGAAAAGGGTGTTCAGGAAAGTGTTCTGGCAGGACCGTTGGCAGGATATCCGGTAGTCGGAATCAAGGCAACGCTGATTGACGGATCGTATCATCCGGTCGATTCCAACGAAATGGCATTTAAGCTGGCTTCCAAAAAGGCATTCAAGGCCGGTGTGATGGATGCCAATCCGATTATTCTGGAACCGATTGCATCGCTGAAGGTCGTTATCCCGGATAAGTTTACCGGAGATATTATGGGAGATCTCAGCAAACGTCGCGGACGTGTTCTCGGAATGAACCCGCTGAACGGCGGAAAGCAGGAAATCGTTGCGGATATTCCGTTGTCCGAGCTGTATGGCTATTCCACCGATTTGCGTTCCATGACGGGAGGCATCGGAGATTATTCGTATGAATTCGAACGCTATGAGCCGGCTCCGAGTGATGTACAGGCTAGAGTCATCGATGAAGGCGAACGCGTTGAAGACGACGAGTAATCCGAATATGAAAAAGCAGAGTAAGTGACATTTGGAGAGGGTATTTTTATACACGAGGGGGTGGCCTTGCGCCATCCCTTCGCTGCGTTTTCGGGAATCCGGAGACACCGATTGGAAACCGGAGAAGATGTCGGGAATCCGGAGACGGCGCCGGGAAACCCGTTTCGAAAGACGGAACCGTCAGAATGAGGAGACTTGCGAGTCCCGAAACGACGGGAAAAGCGGGAAACCATTTCTAAAAAAACAATAAGAAACATTGAATATTGCGAGAAAGAATTGACAGAAACACGGAAAATTGATACACTTTAAAAGTGTTTGCAAAAACACGTAAAAGCACTGTGAAATTGGAGAGAGAGTCTATGTTTCGGATGTTTTATCCCGCAGAAATGGCGGAATCCAGCTATTCGATCAATTATGAGGATTTGTACCGGCAAGGGTATCGGGGATTGATTTATGATATCGACAATACCCTGGTGGAACACGGTGCGGATGCCGACGAACAGGTCATTACGCTGTTTAAGAGACTGAACAGAATCGGATTTCGGATTTGCCTGTTATCGAATAACAAAGCACCGCGGGTAAGACGGTTCTATCACGGCGCAAATGTAAAAGGCGTTAAGCTGCACTACATTTTCAGAGCACATAAGCCGGCCCGGAAGAATTACAAAAAGGCCATGCTTCTGATGAGAACGACCAAGAAAAACACGTTATTTATCGGAGATCAGCTGTTTACCGACGTATACGGTGCCAACCGGTCAGGAATCCGTTCCATTTTGGTAAAGCCGATTGCAAAAACCGAAGAAGTTCAGATCGTTATGAAACGAAAACTGGAGCGGGTGGTACTTCATTTTTATAAACGTGACCGTTGGGAAAAGATGAAGCAGATGAATATCCTGCTGATCGGATTTGATGCGACGGGAAAGGAATCTGTCGGTAAAATTCTGGCGGAGAAGATCGGATTTGATTACCTCGACACCACTCGGTATATTGAAGAAAAAGTCGGAATGACCGAGGAAGAAATCTTCAGGACAAAGGGAGAAGAGTATTTCCGCGATTTGGAGGCGATGGCGCTGAAAGGATTGAAGAAATCCGCAAAGCATACCGTATTTTCCACGGGCAGCGGCTTGCCGATCAATACGAAGAATCAGAAAATGCTTCGGAAATTGGGACTGGTTGTGTATCTGAATGCGTCCGAAGAGGAAGTGCAGAAACGTTGTGAAGTGTTGGGAATGGAAAATGTGCCGGAAGCCCGTTTGTGCAAAACCGAGGAGGAATGCAAGCGTCTGTTTATTAAGAGGCGGTTTGTGTATCCGATGGTTGCACACAGAACCGTGAAGGTGGAAGGACGGAGCGATGACGAAATTGCAGAGGCAATTAAGGATATTTTATAGTACGCAACGGCATTGTGATACAGATGAGAAAGCGAGGGAGAAGAATGAACAAAATTTTGATTATTGACGGGCCGAATCTGAATATGATCGGTAAAAATTCAAACGGACAGACAGATCCGGAGAATTCCTACGAAGAGCTGCAGAGATGCGTTCGTACGGAAGCACAGAAGCGGAATTTTCAGACAGAGCATTTTCAAACCAATTTTGAAGGCGAGATTATCGAAAAGCTGCAGAAGGCGGTCGGAGGGGACTATTGCGGAGTCATTATCAATCCGTCCTCTTACGCACATTACAGCTATGCGATTTACGATGCGCTGCTTCTTCTGAATATTCCCAAGATTGAAGTACATATGGCAAATATGTACAACCGGGAGAATTTTCGGTCGGTCAGCGTAACGGCACCCGCATGCGACAAAATGATCAGCGGACGCGGATTCAGCGGGTACAGCGATGCAATTGATGAAATTATCAGAATGAATGAACGATTGGAAAAGAAGGCAGAGCAATGACAAGAAAAGAAGCTGCATGCAGGATTTTGCAAGATCGGCACGTGGATGCGATGATCGTACAGGATATGTCCAATATACGATATCTGACAGGATATACCAATGATACGGGTGTCCTTCTTCTGACAACGGACGGCGCAGGCTATCTGCTGACGGATTTTCGCTTTTTCTTCCAGGCCAAGCAGGAAGCCGTCGGGTATGAGGTCATGGACGTTTCCGGCAATACGTATGCCGGGTTGTTGGAATCGCTGATGCAGAAGCACGGAGTAAAAACCGTTGCGATTGAACAGGATATCGTGACATACGGCGAATACCGGAATTACAGGGACACATTGTCCGCAGAAACGGTTCCGGTGGACAACATTTTGATTGCCCTTCGTGCGGTCAAAAACGACGGGGAAATCGAATTGCTGCGGAAAGCCGAACAAATCGGCGACCAGGCGTTTGAACGGATTCTTGCGGACATCAAACCGGGCGTTACGGAACGGGAAATTGCCGCAAAACTGACGTATTATATGAGTATGCTCGGTGCATCCGGAAATTCGTTTCCGCCGATTGTGGCATCCGGTGTGAATTCGTCCATGCCGCATGCAATGCCGGGAGAACGGGCAGTCCGCGAGGGCGATTTCATCACGATGGATTTCGGCTGCATTTATAACGGATACTGTTCGGATATGACGAGAACCGTTGTGCTCGGAACCGCCGACGAACGGCAAAAAGCCGTTTACAATACGGTTTTGAAGGCACAGGAAGCAACGCTTGCGGCAATTCATGCGGGAATGCGCGGGAAGGATATCGATGCGGTTGCCAGAACCATCATTTATGAAGCCGGATACGAAGGATGCTTCGGACACGGCCTCGGACACAGCGTCGGTCTGCAGATTCACGAACCTCCGTATGCCAATGCCAGAAGCGAGGCGATTGTGCCCGCGGGAAGCATGATGACGGTGGAACCGGGCATTTATATCGAGCAGTACGGCGGAGTCCGAATTGAGGATTTGGTTGTCGTGACGGAAACCGGATGCGAAAATCTTACCCATTCGCCGAAACAGTTGATTGAATTGCCGGTCAAATAATTTCGTGTTTTTGAAAAAAAGTGTTGCAAATGAGAAACAAATAGGATAAACTAACTCGTAGTCTTAAATTTTGAAGGAGGACCCTTTATGTTATCAGCAGGTGAATTCAGAAATGGTGTAACCCTGGAGATTGACAATGCCGTTTACCAGGTAGTTGAATTTCAGCATGTAAAGCCCGGTAAAGGAGCTGCTTTTGTACGTACTAAGTTGAAAGATATTAAGAACGGTGGTGTTACCGAAAGAACATTCCGCCCGACTGAAAAATTCCCTCAGGCTCATATTGAGAGAATGGATATGCAGTATTTGTATAAAGACGGTGATATGTACAACTTCATGAATGCGGAAACCTATGATCAGATTTCCATGACAGAGGATCAGGTTGGTGATACTTTGAAGTTTGTTAAGGAGAACGAGATGGTTAAGATGCTGTCCCATCAGGGTCAGGTATTCGCTATCGAGCCTCCGATGTTCGTAGAGCTTCAGATTACGTCCACCGAGCCCGGCTTCAAGGGTGATACCGCTACCGGCGCTTCCAAGCCCGCAGTTGTAGAGACCGGTGCAACCGTATTTGTTCCGCTTTTCGTAAATGAAGGCGAGGTTATTCAGATTGACACCAGAACCGGTGAATACATGAAGAGAGTATAATCTCGGAATCGGAAAATGAATTCCAAAGGACGCATGGCATGTACATGCGTCCTTTTTACATGTTTGCGCGCCATGGGCGCGCTCTAACGGGTGTAAGTCCCGAACATACCCAGATAGTGGGAAATGTATAGCTGAACAGCAAGGGTGTCTATCGTGAGGTGGAATCTGAAGGAAGCTGTAAGCAAATCTCTGGT
>JAZUGQ010000011.1:0-9383 GCA_045641285.1 Lachnospiraceae bacterium | reverse complement strand
GGAATTATCTTTTTTCGGTAAAAACTATAAGGGAGAAATATTTCCTATAGTTCCTGAGGAAGAAATGAGATGGCTTGAAAAGCAGCTCGAAGGAGAAAAGAAAAAGATTGTTTTCTCACATCACAGTCTTGCAAATGAGTTTCAGCAAAGAGGCGTTTATAATAGAGCGGAACTTCAGAATATGTTCAGACGGAGAAATGTAATCCTGTGTATGAATGGCCATGACCACGGAGATGGTATTCTGGAAAAGGATGGAACAGTGTATTATTCGTTGATTTCGGCATCCTATATCTGGCTGGGAATACAGATTGACAGTACAGAAGAACGTAAAGCAAAATACGGTTATTTGAATGGTAACCTGATTTATAGAGATCCATTTTACGTTGTAGTGGATATAGATGACTCAGATGTGAGAATTAATGGCATGAAGGGGGCGTACCAGTCGGTAACTCCGGACGATATCGGGCTTCATGATTACCGGTGGAATGGTGTTTCAATCAGGCCGGAGGCAAGTTCATATCATAAAAAACAGTAAAATGGTAATTAGTAACCTGTCGGAGATTTCTGTCGGAATGCATTATAGAGAGAATAACGATGATAAGCATAATTGGAATGCAAGGTATGGATGGTATAGATTTGATTCGAGATTTGCATTACCGGTTCATTTGAAATGTTACGTTGAACCGTATCACAAATAGTGGATTTTGTTGACGATGGTTTTTGAGCGTGATACAATAAATCAGAATGATTACAAGTCTCAGAGGGGGGCAGAAATCGTATGAAATTCAGACCTTGTATTGACATTCATAACGGAGCCGTGAAGCAGATCGTTGGGGGAAGTCTTCAGGATGAGGGAGATGCCGCCAAGGAAAACTTTGTTTCGCAGAAATCCGCAGCGGAATATGCAAAAATGTATCGGGAAGACGGTGTTGTCGGCGGGCACATCATTTTGCTGAACAAGAAAAACAGCCCGAATTACGAAGCAACGCTGAATCAGGGACTGTCTGCGTTACAGGCCTATCCCGGCGGACTTCAAATCGGTGGCGGGATTACGGCAACCAATGCGGCACAGTTTTTGGATGCCGGGGCCAGTCATGTTATTGTGACATCGTATCTGTTTCAGGACGGACAACTGTCCGTAGAGCGCCTGATGAAACTGGCTGACAGCATCGGAAAAGAGCATGTCGTGATTGATTTAAGCTGTCGGAAAAAAGATGGTTTTTATATGGTGGTGACCGACCGTTGGCAGACGTTTACGAAGCTGGCGGTGGATTCCGAACTGCTTCAGATTCTGGAACCGTTCTGCGATGAATTTCTGATTCACGGAGTGGACGTGGAAGGGAAGAAGAACGGAATGGAGGCAGAACTGGTGACTATGCTGTCGAAGTATGACGGCAATCCCGTGACTTATGCGGGAGGGCTTCACAGCATGAAAGCCATCGAGCAGTTCCGGGAACTCAGCGGCGGCAAACTGGATTATACGGTGGGAAGTGCGCTGGATATTTTCGGCGGCAAGCTGGAATATAAGAAATTGATTGGGTGACGGAATTCGAAAAAGTCGTGAAAATGTGAATTCGGCAGGAAAACAGAGTATTTCTTGCACAAGAGGGAAAAGTGTAGTATAATATACTACGTTTTAGTTTGGGATGTCATTTGCATCCGAAAAGATTGCTGTAAAGCACAAGATTGAGATTTGTCAGGAAACGTATATATGGGAATTTTAGCAGTTATTTTAATTATTTTATTTTTTACGGGAAGAATCGGAAAAAACGTCAATAAGTCAAACGGGCCCAGACTGTCACCGGGACTGTTCTTTTTGCTTGCAATCACAGGAACACTTCCCATTGCACTCATTATCATGCTGATATCTTCAAGTTTGAGTAAAAAGAATAGAAATACGTTCGACAGAGCAAATAACTTCATGCAAAATCAGAGACAGCAGTTTACAAACATGATGAATAATTATGGAATGAATGGGATGAATATGAACAACAGTAATTATCGAAACGGTGCCAACGGAATGAACGGGATGAACGGGATGAACGGCGCCAACGGAATGAACGGTGTCAATGGTTATTATACCGGATATACGAACGGGGCACAGAATTATCAGAGACAGATTAACAACGCTTATGCCAATAACATGAGCTATCAGAACATGTACGGCGGAAATCCGAAACCCAATTCGTACGGATTGCCGTCATCGTCCAAGAAGAGATCCAAGATTGTGAAGAAATTCAGTGATCGGTACGATATGTATCTGGATGACGATACCATTCAGAAAATTGTCGATTCCTCGTATATGTCTTCCGGCTGGGCAAGAGAAATCTGCTACATGGACCAGAAATACGACACGATTTATTCCTGGTTTGCCAATATGAATCCCTGGCTGAAAGTATATCTGTCGGCATTTCGGATGCATACGATCGCATCGGATTTTGAAATGCAGGAACGGATCGTGTACGAAACCTTCGACCAGGTTTTCTCGGACATTTGCAACGATCCGTCTCAGCCGATTGATTATGCGATTAGCCGGATTAACGAAAAGTATTTTACCAATTTTGACGATACGACATTTATGATTGCATACCGGTATATGGAATCGAAGGGAAAGCATTTCCCGATTAACTTCGGCGGTGCGGTAATTAACGGAAATCAGGATATCGATGATTTACTGCATAAGTACGAACAGACACAGCGTCCGTTACAATAACAATTGCGCAATGCGCAGAAAAGAGGCATAGATATGTTGGACTTAAAGTTTGTACATGATAATCCGGAGATTGTGAAGCAGAATATTCGCAATAAATTTCAGGATGAAAAACTTCCGCTTGTCGATGAGGTGATTCGTCTGTATGACGAAAGCCGCGCGACTCAGCAGGAGGCTGACGGACTTCGTTCCGAACGCAATAAAATCAGCAAAATGATTGGCGGTCTGATGGCAAAGGGTCAGAAGGACGAGGCAATGGAGATGAAGGCAAAGGTTACCGAATTCTCCGACCATTTGGCTGAGCTGGAAGCAAAAGAAGCAGAGCTGGCGGAAGAAATCAAAAAGAGAATGATGATAATTCCGAATATTATTGATAAAAGTGTTCCGATCGGCAAAAACGATACCGAAAATGTGGAAATCGAGAAATTCGGTGAGCCGGCTGTTCCGGATTTCGAAATCCCGTATCATTCCGAAATCATGGAACGTCTTCACGGACTGGATTTGGATTCCGCAAGAAAAGTTGCCGGCAACGGTTTCTACTATTTGATGGGAAATATCGCAAGACTTCATTCGGCTATTATTTCCTATGCAAGAGATTTCATGATCGATCGCGGATTTACATATTGTGTTCCGCCGTTCATGATTCGAAGCGAAGTGGTAACCGGTGTCATGAGTTTCTCCGAAATGGAGAACATGATGTACAAGATTGAAGGTGAGGATCTGTATCTGATCGGTACGAGCGAACATTCCATGATCGGAAAGTTTATCGATACGATTCAGAGCGAGGACCAGCTTCCTTATACATTGACCAGTTATTCTCCCTGCTTCCGTAAGGAAAAGGGTGCTCACGGTATTGAAGAGCGCGGCGTTTACCGGATTCACCAGTTTGAGAAACAGGAAATGATTGTTATCTGCAAGCCGGAAGACAGTATGAAATGGTATGACAAGCTGTGGCAGAACACCGTTGATTTGTTCCGCTCCATGGATATCCCGGTTCGTACGCTGGAGTGCTGCTCCGGTGATTTGGCCGATTTGAAGGTCAAGAGCTGTGATGTCGAGGCATGGTCTCCGAGACAGAAGAAGTATTTCGAAGTCGGAAGCTGCAGCAACCTCGGTGATGCACAGGCAAGACGACTGAGAATCCGTGTCGTCGGAGAGAACGGCAGCAAGTATTTTGCTCATACGCTTAATAATACGGTAGTTGCTCCGCCTCGTATGCTGATTGCATTCCTGGAGAATAATCTTCAGGCAGACGGTTCCGTCCGCATTCCGGAAGTACTTCGTCCGTATATGGGCGGAATGGACAAAATAACCGAATAAAGGAAGAATACCATGGAAGATATCACAATACAGGCATTATTTGAACAGCCGTATAAAACGCTTGCGGCTTCGATGCTTTCGGAATGTACATATACGTGGGAAGCATTGGGACGGATTCAGGATACCATCCTGAAAATCGGTGCCGCTTTGCCGGAAGACGAATATGACCATCCGGCAGACGATATCTGGATTGCCAAGGATGCCAAAGTTGCGAAGACGGCATCCATTACGGGACCGTGCATTATCGGAAAAGGGACCGAAGTTCGGCAGTGTGCGTTTATCCGTGGCAATGCATTGGTTGGCGACGGCGCGGTAGTCGGAAATTCCACGGAATTGAAAAACGTGATTCTGTTTGATAAGGTTCAGGTACCGCACTATAACTATGTCGGAGATTCCATCCTTGGATTCCGTGCACATATGGGCGCGGCTTCCCTGACTTCCAATGTGAAATCCGACAAGAAGCCGGTTGTCATCAAAAACGGAGACGAACGGTATGAAACCGGACGGAAAAAGGTTGGAGCTGCACTCGGTGACCGTGTTGAGGTCGGTTGCGGTTCGGTCCTGAATCCCGGAACAGTAATCGGACATGATTCCAATATTTATCCGCTCAGTTCGGTGCGAGGGGTAGTACCTGCCAACAGTATTTACAAAGCGGAAGGGAATATCGTATCGAAGAGGGATGAAGAGTAAATTATATTAATAGAGGCTCTCGGATAATCGGGAGCCTTGATATATTTTATAAACAGACCGAGGACAGGCATTCTGCAAGGCAAATAAGCGGTGTAATTCGCATCAATGAGAGACGGAATGTATGTTTTATTTGCAATGAGATTTGTCAAAAATTTATTGATTTTTAATGAAATTATGGCAAAACGTAAATTCTGTGTACTTTGTGCGTTAAAAATGTTGCATTTTGCGGATTTATTTTGTATTATGACATCATAAAAAAAGTCAATATTATCGGAAGTCGTTTTCTTGTGATATTGCGGAGGGGAAAGCTGATGAACAACAAAAAGGGAATACTCGGTAAGGTTCTTTCGATATTGGGATTTATCCTTTGCGGAATACTTGCATTTCTGTTGATATGCAATCTCGTAATTATTATCAAAGGGTCGCTCAAGCCGGAAACACCTCCTTCGGTGTTGGGGATTACTCCTATGGTTGTTATGTCAGGTTCCATGAGCGGAAATGCCCCCGACCATATCGAAGTGAACGACTTAATTTTTGTTTCAAAAGTCGATCCGAAGGATATCAAAGAAGGCGATGTCATTTGCTTTATGGATGGCAAGATTGCGGTAACGCACCGAGTTGTTACGATCCTGGAGCAACCGGACGGAACACGACAGTTTCGAACGAAAGGTGATGCCAATAATACCGAAGACAAAGATTCGGTATCTGAGGATAATATCGTGGGACGGTATCGGACAAGAATTCCGAAGCTCGGCGGAGTGGCAATGTTTTTACAGACACCGATCGGAATGATTCTGTTTATCGGAATTCCGCTGCTGGCATTTATCATTTATGATTTCTGCATGAGAAAACGGAGTCGAGACCGTGAATCTCAGAAGACGGAAGAACTGAAGGCGGAAATCAGACGGTTACAGGCGCTCAACTCGGAAAAGGAAGCGTCAGAAAAACAGTCGGAGGACGGTTTGAACGAAGAAATGAAACCGGAAAGCGACAAAGAGAATTAAGTTGATATTTGGAATGCAAAGCATTCTTAATATATGGAGTTCAAGACGGTTGTAATCAGGACTCCGAATAATAAATAAAAAAAAGGAGAAATCAAAAATGAAAAGAATGAAATCCATGCGTGTTGCAGCCGTTTTATTTGCTCTTGTATTGATTACCTCGACATTTGCGGGAAATACATTTGCAAAGTATGTTGTTAAGGGCGAAGGCGAAGCTACGGCAAGAGTTGCCAAGTTTGGTGTTGCTGTCACAGCTGATGAGAATGATTTCTTTAAGAAATCATATAAAACAGATGATGATTCACTGTATACCGGAGAGTTTTCCGTATCGAATGCGGACGATAATCTGGTAGCTCCCGGAACGTCCGGAAATGCAATTAGTTTCACAATCAGCGGAACTCCGGAAGTAGCGGTTGATGTTGCTGTTTCCTTTGAGGATGCCAGTGATGTATTCCTTTTGCAAGGTGCTTATACGGATGATACAACTGCAGATCCTACCGATGATTATAGTCTTGAAGAGGATTATTATCCTGTTGTATTCACTTTGACGAAAGATGGTACTACAGAAGTCGAAGGAACTCTTCAGCAGGTTGTTGACTATTTCCAGGATGCTTCTACCGGTTTGAACGGACAGTATGATCCCGGAGACGATCTTGGGGATGTATTCGGTTCATTCGAGATTTCCTGGGCTTGGGCTTTTGAAGAACAGGATGATATTGCCGATACGATTCTCGGAAATCTTGCAGCAGGAATTACTGCAGACGGATATGCAGGCACTGCTCCGGTAGAGCCGGCAAACGAAGGCGATCCTTATACCTACGAAGCAATCGATACCGATAACTACAACTTGGATCTTGGATTTAAGTTCAGCGTATCTGTAACTCAGATTGACTAATGAATGATTACGTGAAGCCTCTCGCGAGGGTGAGAGGCTTCATTTAAGTAAAGCCCAAACGGTTTCCATGTTTGAGTTTTACCTAAATGAAATTACAAATGAATGATTTCGGAAAGGAAGGTATGCTTATGAGCAAACAGCTTTCAAAGCGTTTATTGCGATTGACAGCGGTTCTGGTTTTGCTTGAAGTCTTAACCTTCCCTATTGTCGTGAAATTAACATTTGCCGGACGAAGCGAAGGCACGGATCGAATATTGACATATTCTCCGGGAAAGCTTGTCTGGGATGACGATAAGAAGATTCTCTCGGACGGAACGGCGGTATTGTCCCTGTTTGATTCGGAATATACCAATGTCAAAGCCGATAACGGGGACTTGCTGATTGCTCCCGGAACAAGCGGGGAAAGCATTGTCCGTTTGAAAAATGAAGCGGGATATACCGTAGAATATACCGCCA
Source organism: Lachnospiraceae bacterium (assembly GCA_045641285.1). Classification (GTDB taxonomy): domain Bacteria; phylum Bacillota; class Clostridia; order Lachnospirales; family Lachnospiraceae; genus ISDg. The sequence goes on along the minus strand of JAZUGQ010000011.1, from coordinate 2,311 downwards.
TCTGTTATTCCATCGAATCGCCGAAGTTGTCCGGGATGACCGTTACGCTGGACAGCGAAGGAGCAACCGAGATCGAACCGGGAAATGAGTTAAAGGACATACCGGAAAGTAAGATTATACGTGCACTTTCCGGAACCGTAGCGGCAGGACAGATTCAGGATTTTGATGTGGGATTTGCATGGAATTATGAAATCAATCAGAGAATCGATGAAGACGATACGGACCTGGGAGATGCCAGCGCAATCGGACAAGCGGATGATGTTACCATAGGAATCATCATTTATATAACGGATATGAATTACGGAGGCGGAGATATCGGACCGGCGACGGGAGACCATATTCCGTTTACTCTGTATATTATTTTGACGATTGTCAGTGCGGTATTCTTGATTTTCCTGCTCATTGAAAGACGTCGAAACGAAGAAAGAGAAGCAATCGATTAGTATGAAAAAACTTTTCAAAATCGTAGGAAAATGCATTACCATACCGGTTACGGTTCTGCTGGCGCTGATTCTGATATTCAATCTTCTTCTCGGAATTCAAAAAACAAAGAAGAATACACCGTATCCGACAGTGGCGGGAATCGGAATCGGAGTGATCATTTCCGGCAGTATGAGCGGAACCATTGAAGTAAATGATATGGTAATCACGAAAGCGAAAGACGAGTATTATGTGAATGATATCGTCCTGTACCGCGAAAACGTATCCTGCGTGACACATCGGATTATCGACATTCGGGATGGTTTGTACATCACCAAAGGAGATGCCAACAATACGGAAGATAAAGATCCCGTGAAAAAAGAAGATATTTGCGGGAAAGTGATTCTGACGGTGCCCAAAGCAGGAAAATGGATCGAATTCTTACGAAGCCCCCTGGGATGTCTGATTTTGCTGGCGATAGGTGTGGCACTGATATTCCTGCCGGGAATATTGTCCGATAAGTTACAGGAAAAGGATGAAGGAACAGAAGAGCAAATGACAGATCCGACGGAGAATGCCGACAGCAGCAAATAAATGTCTGAAACCGTCAAACTGTTTGGAAAAAACAAGTAAAGGAGGTACGCAGTAATGCAGAAGAAAAAATCGAACAGAAAATTACCGCTGCGCGTGTACCTCATGTACTTGATTGTCGTTTCCTTTGTGATTTCGGGAGTTTCATTTTCAAAATATATGGTGTCCCAGGAGAAATCCGTGAATGCCAGAACGGCAAAAATCGGAGACATTGATTTATATGAGACGAAAAAAGTGGATAACCGCACCGTACCGACTACGTCAGGACAGTTTATGCTGATTCCCGGTGTGGATATCGTCAAAGATCCGAAAGTATATTATTTGGCAGGCGAAATCGCCTGCTCCGTCGATGTGATATTGACGCTGCCGGAATATTGGGTTCAGGACGATGAGGACAATTCGAAGTTTGGTTTTTTCAATGAAGACAGCGAGCTTTTGGGTTTTCAGGTCAATACATCGGAATTTGCGTTTAAGGGAAAAATCGGAGACGAATATACATTTTCGAAAGAACTTCAGCCCGGCGAGGCAATCGGCTCGGTTTTGAGCCCGGTTTCCGTGATTGTGGATGATACAATTTTCGTATCGGCGAATACAAAAGAGGATTTGGCATATATCGAATCGGTTCTGTCCGGTATGAATGAGAGCTGTATCCGATTGGATATTCAGGCAATTGTCACTCAGCTTGATTGAGAATTGCATCAATATTATTCAGAAAGGAGAGATTGCACATGAGAAAAAGAGTTATTGCAATGACACTGGTGCTGGTTATGCTGGTTACTTGTCTGCAATCTCTGCAGTCCCTTCCTGCTTCGGCAGACAGTAAGAAAACAAAAGATAAAATTGTTGAAATCAGAAAGAATCAGAAGAAATGTGATTCGGTTGTTTTAGCCAAGGATAGCAAGATCAAAGTCACTGCATACAGTGATTTGGAAGAAGCGAGCTATCGTTGGCAGATTTTGTTGGGAAAATACGGAAATATCTGGGTTGATATTATGGATGCGACAGACAGGGAACTGGAACTGTCGTATGCGATGTTTGCGGAGGCACTTGTCGATGAAAAGACATCGATTCGTGTCATTGTTTCGAATGCAGAGGAAAGCTGTACGAGTACCCCCTGCAAGGTTCAGTTTACGGATTATGAAATGTCCAATCTGATTGATGTAGAGGAAGACACTCCGGATGATCCTTATGACAAGCTTATTGATTTAATTGTGGATACGACGCCGGAACCGACCGTAACACCGGAGCCGACTGCAACACCGGAGCCGACGGTAACATCGGAACCGACGGCAGAACCGAC
>JAZUGQ010000010.1:0-7096 GCA_045641285.1 Lachnospiraceae bacterium | reverse complement strand
TGACAAGATCAATTCCGTATTGAACAGCTATGGCATCGCCTCCATCGAAGAGGCTGAGAAGATCACCAAGGATGCCGGCTTGAATGTTTACGATCAGGTTAAGAAGATTCAGCCTATTTGCTTTGAGAATGCTTGCTGGGCATACACCGTTGGTGCTGCTATCGCAATCAAGAAGGGATGCCGTAAGGCTTCCGATGCTGCAGCTGCAATCGGTGAAGGTCTTCAGGCTTTCTGTATCCCCGGTTCCGTTGCAGATACCCGTAAGGTAGGTCTTGGCCATGGTAACCTTGGCAAGATGCTCCTTGAGGAAGAGACCGATTGCTTCGCTTTCCTTGCAGGTCACGAGTCCTTCGCAGCTGCTGAAGGTGCTATCGGTATCGCAGAGAAGGCTAACAAAGTTCGTAAGAAGCCTCTTCGTGTTACCCTGAACGGTCTCGGCAAAGATGCTGCCAAGATCATTTCCCGTATCAACGGCTTTACTTTCGTAGAGACCGAGTACTATCCTTACACCAACACGGTAAAAGAACTGTCCCGTATCTCCTACTCCGCAGGACTTCGTTCCAAGGTTAACTGCTACGGTGCAAACAGTGTTCCGGAAGGTGTTGCTATCATGTGGAAGGAAAATGTTGACGTTTCCATCACCGGAAACTCCACCAATCCTACCCGTTTCCAGCATCCGGTTGCAGGTACCTACAAGAAAGAGCGTATTGAAGCCGGCAAGAAGTACTTCTCCGTAGCATCCGGCGGCGGTACCGGTCGTACCCTTCATCCGGATAACATGGCAGCAGGTCCTGCTTCCTATGGTTTCACCGATACTCTCGGACGTATGCACAGTGATGCACAGTTCGCAGGTTCCTCTTCCGTTCCGGCTCATGTTGAAATGATGGGTCTCATCGGTATGGGTAACAACCCGATGGTTGGTGCTACCGTTGCTGTTGCACTTGCTGTTGAAGAAGCTGCTACCGCCGGTAAGTTCTGATTTCGGTATTGATTTTACTGTTACAACTTAACGAAACCCGATTCGTGTTAAAACAGAAATCATAATACAAAAAAGCTCTCGGAAAGAATTCTTTCTGAGAGCTTTTTGATTATTGAATAAATACTTGGGTTATCGAGTTATAATACCATAGAGTTATAGTGTTATAGTGATTTAGTGCTCATTTTATTTGGGATTCCGTCATCCCTGCAGCGTTACCGTGCCACTGTGCTCCGATATTCCGAATGCGGACCTTATCTTGTCATTTGGAAATCGAACCGTTGCTGACGGTGACATTCCATACGGCCGATACCGCATCGTCCGGTTCGGACTGTACTGCTTCCGCCAGAACCTCAACAACCTGATATACGGTTTCGGCTCCGACCGTTTTGGACGTCAGCGCAATCGTTGAACCGGATGCCACCAGGTTTTCGGTCTGAACTCCCGGAGCAATTGCCGTCTTATAATAATACGTATCATTTGCCGTATCCGCTGCCCAGTATGCACTGTTTGCAACAAACGCAGGAACCTCGCAGCTTTCGCCGATCGGATCGCCGTCTTCATTGACATAATAGGACACCAGACGAACACGGATATATGCATCGATATTGCCGGTATTTTCCACTGTTACGGAATTCTTCACAGTGATACCGGTCACTTCCGATGACGTTTCTTCGGTTGTTTTTCCGTTGACTTTTTCATGAATCTTACAGGTCACTTCCGCAAGATGGATTTCATTTTCAATCTTCGGTGTTTTCTTGGTCATCAATGCCAAAACAAGCGTATAGGAGAAAATCGCCGCAAGTACTGCCAATACCGGCAACACAGCTTTGACGGAAAGATTCCATTTTTTACGTTTCGAATGTTTCACGGCATTTTCTCCTTTCTGCATGTTTTTCCGGAATATCCGGTTTATTGCTCACCGTTCGAATTGTAAGCTCTGTCCAAATTTGTCAACCAGGACGGAACCGTCAACTCACCGTCAAATACAACCTCGTTTGCATCTTCCGGCACCAGGGTGATTGTCTTTGTTGTACTGCCGGCCTCCTGATATCGGAAGGACCAGTCGGAAATTTCGGTTACCGTATAGGTTCCGGCAGGCACATTTTCAATTACTTTGGTTTCATTCCCTACCAGCGTAATGTAAAATTCAACCGGGTTTTCCGATACATCCGTTTGACAGATATGATAAACAAAACTCTGGTTCTCATCTTCCGCATCGGTTCTTGTAATCGTCAGGTCACTGCTTTCCGGAGTGAATTTTGCATAGAAAATATTATCTACACTGTTCTTAATCAAACCGTTTCCTGTTATCGACATCGTCGATGCCGTAACTGCTCCGTTCGCATTGAGCGTATTGGACAGGACTGCCATATCGTCCACCTGAGTCCATCCGGACGCGGTAACCGTCTGACTGCCTTTTGCCGGGTTTCTGTCGGATTCCGTTGTAACCGATACCGGCACGGTACATTCTTCATCCATATACCAGCCTGCAAATACATAACCGTCGTTTGCGGTTGCCGTAATCGGATATGTCGTAACCGTCTCAAAACTTCCGGTAACGTTACCGTTGGATACTCTTCCTCCCTCACCACCGGCTACCGAATACTGTACCGTATACTGTTCCGGTGAGAAGAAGAATACCATAATATTCTGACATAAACCGCCTACATTCGGATGAATCGTAATGGAACCGACCGGATTTCCCGTCGTACGTCCATATCCTTCCACATCCTCACAAATATGCTCGATGGTAGCACCCAGCTGCGCCGTTCCGCTCATGTAATACAAATGACCGGTCGCAGATTTCACTACCTGCGCGGAAGTCAGATTGTTTGTCAGATAGGACGGCGTGGAAGGCGTATTCGTAAGCAGATAATAGACCTGCCACTCGTACTCATTTCTTGTATAGAAAATATACAGGTCGGAACCGCTGTTCTTGACTTGCATCGAAAAGCTGCCCTGGGAAATGGAAACCTGTTTTTGGGTTCCTCCCAAGCCTTCAATTGCAATTGCATTTCCGCTGACGCTGAAGCCCTCAAATATCTGCGGAACCACATTGATTACACTGTCGATATCCGCACTTCCTTCGACACGTACCGCACTTTCGGTATATCCTCCGGTACCGTCAATCTTTCTGTCGGTCGCATCTCCTCCTACATCCTGCAGCATGAAATGTACCGCATACATAGACGCATTTGCCGCTTTGGAATACAGGAAATACAATACATTATCCGGCGAGCTGACCCAGTTGCCGCTCGAATCCTTGACAACCGAAATCACAAGTCTCTTGTAGAATGCATCCGGTACATATTCCTGAACTGCTTTGAAACGTTCATCAACTACTGCGAAATCCGTTACCGCAGTCACTTCCTCATACAATTCATGGGAAATGTTGTTCTTTTCGAGATAACGCACCTTATACGTAATATCGCCGGTTACATGCGCGTACCGGAACGTATATGTATTCCGCTCCGGATAATCTTCGTTCACTTCCGACTTAATCTGGAATGCATGGCTTCCGAGTGTCGGATAATACCCTCTTCGATACTTCTCGTACAGTTCTCCCGTATCCTCAGCGGAGCTCTGTCCGGACTTTGCCGAAAACGTACGATTGGTACCCTCAAATGCATATCCGTTTGTATCGTCAGCAACTTTTTCATAATAATTGCTTCCGTCATACAAATATTTCAGGTTATTGTAGGAATAGGTATGCCCGAATTCCGGAGTTCCGCATGCAGCCTGAATCTGTGCCGCCACATCGGACGTTACCGGATCTGCCAATGTATAATGAACAACATACGGCTGGGCAACATCAGAACCCCATTCCGCATAGACTGTCATGTCTCGGTCTACTACCATTTCCGAAGGCATATACGCCTTGACTTCACCGTATTGATTGTTGAACCAGTTTACGAAATGATAGTTGTTCGTACCACTCCAATCATCTTCCGGCTCCGTTACGGTGCCGACAACATCGCCGTGAGTTACGACTGCCGTGTGATAAACCAGACTTTCGTCGGGAGTTCCGTTTGCAACACTTTCCTCGTATTCGACATATTGCTGATACGTCTTGATAAATCGAACCGTATGGGTCAACGGAGTCCATTTTGCCGTCAGTACAACATCCTTTGCCGGCATTTTCATCGTCGGATCAAATTCCGAACCCGGAACACAATCCGAGGTTGTGTACCAGCCGTCGAATCGAAAGGCATTTTCCTCCAGTGAATTCTTCGGATATTCCGGTACATAATTGACAACGCCGCCGGCTATTGCATTATTGACTCGGTCTTCATACTTGACAGAGACGGTTGTGCTCCCGTCATATCCGTCGGAGAAGGTCAGATTATAGGAATTTCTGGTATAATACATCGCGAGTTTATCAATTCGCTTAACCGGGAAAATAATCAACACATAGTCATAATGTGTTTCCAATTCCTTCTGAGTATAGTAGCTGAATCCGTCAATCGTAAATGCATATTCATTTTCATCCCAGGAAGAATACTTGGTTTTGTATGTTCTTGCATGTACATAGTTCTTTCCGCCGTAGTTTTCATCACCGCTGTGATCCACGGTTTCCAGATAATATTCAATTGTTACATCATAATCTCTTGACGTTGAAGGAATATATGATTTGTCCGAGCTCGGCATTTTCTCCATAAAGAAAATGGTACTGGAACCCTGAGTTTCATCCCAACGTCCCGTATATTCCGTACCGTCCGATCTTGTAATCGGCCAAATATCGGATATATCCGCTCCGTATTTGCGCTTAATCTCATATACTTTATAGTATGTCTTTCTATTATATGAGGAGGTACCGGTAGTGAACGAACAAACGCCGGTCTCAGAAGAATGCGTATGCTCTGTCATCTGACACCGCTTACACGCATCCGTATGTTCATGTTCATCAAGTCCGCAGGAATAACATTCTCCTGTATGAACATGAAGACCTCCATAAATACAGGATTCATCCGTATATACACAATTGCCTTCAAAATGCAAATGGTGATTCGGATTCTGGCAATCCAACTCTCCTTCACCGACACAGGCAGGTTCAATAATATCTTCTTTGGATGCGTTACCATCGTATACATACCATGTGTTTCCTATATAGATACTTCTGTAGTTGGTTAAGTTTTTTCGAAATACATATACATAGCCGTTTTCTGCGGTTGCAGGTCTTCCGTTTTTATAATTATCACCATTCGCAACCGTACTTGTCGCTCCGGCATAACAGTCCACCGTATGAGTATGATAGCATTCCTGCCCATGCGGAACTTCCGTAATGCTGCAGCATTCATCCAAATGGCCCTTATGTTCCGGAATCGTACATGTCAGTTCGCAATCATCGGTATGGACATGTTCTGTTTTTCCGCAAATATTCTCATAGCAAGTGTCATTATGTGTATGCTGAGGCATTTGACATGATTTTACCGAGGAATCATAAAATGACAACGTAATCATTTTTCTTTTAAAATACACATTGACGATAGTGGAACCATCTCCTTCCACAAGGACATTGGTATCCGCATGATCGTAGTCAAATCCGTTTTTATCTTCCGGTCCGTCCGGTAAAGTCCGGTAACCCGTTCCGTTTACCAGGGATGCACTTTGAACACCGTTGACAATCGTCTGATTCCAGTAACTGTAATCTTTTCCGTTCAAATCTTCAACCCAGTAAACAACTTTATAGGATGTCTTTGTGGTTGACCAGAGCGCTTTATAGCACTTGGAAATCGCCGGTACGGTGGACGGGAGGTCGTCGTGTCCGTTCGGATCATTGTAATAGATTCGATTGCCGTATTCGTCAACGGTATAATAATACTCACCGTCTTTTTCGAATCCGTCAAGCAATTCTTCATCCATCACCAACTGCCAACCTTCAAATTTGTAGCCCGGTTTGGACGGAGTATTTACAATAAAGTTCGAGCCATATCGACCATACTGCGGTTCCATTCCGTATCCGCCGTCAAGGTCGAACTTAATCAAACTGTAAACACGGTCGAAATAATAATAGATCTGGGTCGATCCGTCTGCCGCAATACTGTCGGGATAATGATACAACGCCTTAAATCCGATCAGTTTTGATTTATTTTCCAAATGATCCAACAGTTCTTCGTCAGACAAAGTGGTTCCCGTATATTCATAATCGGTATACGATGCCGCAACATCCTCTTCGTATTCGTCGGAATTGGTCTTTTGGAACATAAAACGAACACCGTATGAAACCTTTTGAGGCTTATATACGATTAAGATTGTGATATCTTCCGTAATCGTCTGATTAAATGTAATCACCGGACTCGGTTCGGTATCGGTAATATAGGCACCTGTTTCCGGATTGGTTCCGATTACTTCAAAAGGAGCATAACCCAAATAAGACGGACAGTATATTTCATGAGAAAACATACTTCCCGCATGTAATTGCGCAGTAAAGGACTGGAACAGGGTATTGCCCTCTTCGTCCTTATAATCAATATTTACATAAACATAATCATCCTCCGGAAGCTCCCCATCGCGAAGAATTACGTGTCCCGTGCTGCAGGACGTGGACATTGCATATGCAATGTTTTTGTCTGTCGGCATATTTCGTAAAACGGTATTCGTATCCGCTGTTTCTTCGGTCGGCTCCGGCTCTTCGGTCGGCTCCGGCTCTGCCGTCGGTTCCGGTTCTGCCGTCGGGTCCAGCTCTTCGGTCGGCTCCGGTGCTACAGTCGGTTCCGGTGCTGCAGTCGGTTCCGGCTCTGCCGTCGGTTCCGGTTCTGCCGTCGGTTCCGGCTCTGCCGTCGGTTCCGGTGTCGCCGTCGGTTCCGGTGCTGCAGTCGGCTCCGGTGTTGCCGTCGGCTCCGGTGTTATGGTCGGGTCCGGTGTTGCAGTCGGTTCCGGTGTCGCCGTCGGTTCCGGTGTTGCCGTCGGCTCCGGTGTTACGGTCGGCTCCGGTGTTGCCGTCGGCTCCGGCGTTGCGGTCGGTTCTGCCGTCGGTTCTGCCGTCGGCTCCGGCGTTGTGGTCGGTTCTGCCGTCGGCTCCGGCGTTGCCGTCGGTTCTGCCGTCGTTTCCGATGTTACCGTCGGCTCGGGTGTTGCAGTCGGCTCCGGTGTTACGGTCGGTTCCGGCGACGTATC
>JAZUGQ010000009.1:0-9853 GCA_045641285.1 Lachnospiraceae bacterium | reverse complement strand
TCTGTTGCCATTTCTCGTACTGCGTTCATCCGTTGCACCCAAAGCATCTGATTTTCGGCTTTTAGCGTTTCCGTGATGTTTTCCTTTTCAGCAAGTTCTTCTACCAGCCGAAGGAACAATTCCTCAGCTTGCTCGTTCATATCGGCAAGGTAGCTGTTGAGCTTTCCGCTGAGAAGCAGGCTGTTATACAGCACTTTGCGATACTCACGGATATACCGCAGATTGAATTGTTAAATCGCTCCAATATTAATTCATCTAGGTAAGAAAAGATACATTCAAATAATTTAAAAATGAAAGAAGCCGCTTGCTTTTTTACAACAAACGGCTTATAACCAGATTAAGAAATCAAAGGATATTCGCGTGTCCGATGGTTTATCGGGAACTTAAAAATAAGTTTATAAGTTATTACAGGCTATTCCCTATTAGCGTAGGGGATAGCCCATTTTTTCTTGCGATTGATATGGTTTTCTATGTATGTCAAAGCGGCAAATACCACCAATAACAATGTCAACACTTCAAGTGTATTCATAGTTCCCGCCTTTCCGTTCCCGAAAAGGCAATCACCAGACTATCCCTACAATATTCTCAATTGATTACTATTTCATTATATCATATAGTTCGCAATCGAACAGGTGTTCTTTTTAAACTTTAAATCTATATCCGACACCCCAAATCGTTTCGATATACTGCGGATTGGATGTGTTGACCTCGATTTTCTCACGGATTTTCTTGATATGCACCGTTACCGTTGCAATCTCGCCGACCGCATCCATTTCCCAAATATCCCGGAACAGTTCTTCCTTTGAAAATACGTGGTTCGGGTGCTCCGCAAGATACGTCAGCAGATCAAATTCCTTCGTCGTGAAAATCTTCTCTTCCTCGTTCAGGAACACGCGCCGTGCCGTCTTGTCGATTCGAAGACCGCGAATTTCGATCACCTCATTTTTCGGCTGCTGCGAGCTTCCTACCAGGCGGTTATAGCGGGTCAAATGAGCCTTCACACGGGCCGTCAGCTCACTCGGGCTGAACGGTTTGGTTACATAATCGTCCGCACCGAGCCCGAATCCGCGGATTTTGTCAATATCTTCTTTCTTTGCGGAAACCATCAGAATCGGAATGTTTTTGACCTCACGAATCCGCTTGCACACTTCAAATCCGTCCATCTGCGGCAGCATCAGATCCAGAATCACCAGATCGAAATTTTCCTCCAGAGCCCGCTTCAGTCCGGTCTCTCCGTTGTCCGCAATCATTGCGCGGTAGCCGGCGCTTTCGAGATAATCGCGCTCCAGTTCCGCAATCGCATCTTCATCCTCTATAATCAGGATTGTTTGTTTTTCTTCCATCGTTTTCCTCCGTTTGTTTTCTCCGGTTCTTTTGTTACAGATTCCGAAACAGGCTTCGGCAACGAGAACCGGATGGTCGTTCCTTCGCCCTCCCTGGACAATGCTTCCACCGTTCCGTTGTGATCGCTGACAATCGATTTGACGATGGACAGCCCCAGTCCGCTGCCGCCCTTTTTCGTGCCGCGCGAACTGTCACTCCGGTAAAAACGGTCGAAAATGTACGGAACATCCGATTCCGGAATTCCGCATCCGTTATCGGAAATACCGATCCAAACCCGGTCCGTTTCCTCCTCCACACGCATCCGAATGTGTCCGTCCGGCTTGTCCATGTATTTCACGGAATTTCCCACAATATTCATAATCACCCGCTTGATGTGCTCCGGGTCGAAAATCAGCTTCACCCCGTCCGACAGCTGTTCTTCGTACGTCAGGGTAATCCCCTTCGTTTCCAAATCCAGACTCTGCTCCTCGATACAGTCAAGCAGATACCGGTGCAGCGGCACCTCACGGAAATTGTACGTCACCGCCTGCTGTTCGATTTTTGAGAAAAATGCGAGCTCCTCCACCATTTGCTGCATATCACAAGCCTTGGAGTAAATGGTTTTCAGATACCGCTCCTGTTTCTCCAGCGTGTCGGCCACTCCGTCCATCAGCCCCTCCGCATACCCCTTGATTGCCGTTAACGGCGTCTTCAGGTCATGGCTGATATTGCTGATCATTTCCCGCGATTCCTGCTGATACGCAAGCTGACGGTCGGACATGGTTTTCAAATGAATTCTCATCGTTTCGAAGTCGCTCTGCAGCTCCCCGATTTCATCATTTTTATTCGGTACGATGGCGCAGTCCAGATTGCCTTCGGAAATCCGGTTTGCCGCGACACCGAGCACCGCCAGCGGCTGTACAATGCTTCGATACAGCCACGTTACAACGATCACGGTGGTCAGAACCAGACCGGCCAGCAGCGCAATCAGAAGCTCAACCAGGGACTTTCTCATCTGCGGAAGCAAATGCTTGACATCCGTGAAAATGAACAGTGACGCATTTTCCCCGCTCCCGGTCTGAAAATCGATTTGCCGGATAATCGCATGCGACGACTCTTCCAGGAAAATGGAATTTTTCGTCTTCGAATCCGGCCCGACATATGCCGGCAGTTCGCTTTCAATCATTTTGAAAAAAGACTCATTTCCGATATAAACAATCCGATCGTCGATGCGGAGGCAGAGGAACGAAAATTTGTCGTCAAGCCGCTTATTCTGCTCGGACAGCCATTTCATATCCGTCAGTCGTTCCGGATTGTTTCGAAGCACCGACAAAAACTGCCGGTGTTCCTCCTCGGCCATTCCCATAAACATCGACGGCGAGTTCTGAATCAGCTCGATCATATTCGCATCGACATCGTAGGTCGCCGATATCATCTGCGTTTGCATATTCAAAACCAGCATCATCACGATACCGATAATCAGAAGCGGCAAAAGAAGGCATAAAATAATTGCAGTCAAAATACGTCGCCTAAGACTCATTCTTTGCCACCCCCTGTTCTGTATATTGTAATTCCATACATGGTCCTGCCTGTTAATTTCCCGCCGGGGCTTCGCGGCCCGGTGTTTCCTTCCGGGGCTTCGCGGCCCTTTCGTATGCTTTATTTTTCCATATTCTATCATGTTCTTTTAAAAAAATGTAATAAAATGTTTATTAATTCCGAACACTTTTCGGAAACTCCCGGATTCCGTTCCTTTCGTTACGCCGCAAAAAGGAATCCTGATAAGAAAGCATGTCGCTTGCGACATGCAGCGCCGCTTTTGCGTCGCATTAGCGACAAAATACCGCTGCAAAAGCGTGCGCATCCTCGCGGAGCGTTTTTTGCATTATAGGACGCAATTTCCTATAATATAAAACACCGGAAGGATTATGCCGATGCACGTTCCTTCCGGTGTTATTTTCTGAATTTACAATGATTTTGCCGGATTTACAAGGATTCCTTCTGGATATCGTCGACAACCGCTTTGGCATCCATCAATCCGAGTCCGGTCACTTTTCTGACCAGTTTCACCGCTTCCGCCGGCATATTGCGGTCCAGAAGCTGCTTTACCATGTCAATATCGTCACCGCTGAGCGTACGCTCCTGCTTGGCCGGTTTTTTCACGGCAAGATAGCAGGAAATCATTTCCGATACATTCACAACCAGTGCAAGTGACCACACAATCACCATGGCCACGCCCTTGTCCTCTACCACCGACAGGATTATCAGCACAAGGCAGCAGACCATTCCAAGCGCGGAAATCCAAAGATTTCTCTTGGTACTTTTCTCATATTTATCTCCCAACTGAATACTTCTGTTCATTGTTTCTGTCATAGCAACATCCTCCTTTAACATTCTGTCCAGAGAATAATTGTAAGTATCACTGATTTTAATTAATGTTAATAAATCCGGATAACTTTTTTCATTCTCCCAATTCGATACCGTTTGTCTTGTAACACTGAATTCCTTTGCAAAATCCTCCTGCGTTAAATTGTGTTCTTTTCGGATTTCTACAATGGTCTGACCTAATTTCATCGTCGTGTCCTCCTTTCGACTCTCACTATATCGAATGAATGCTGTTATGACAAGCAATTGGCGTTTTACATCGGCGGTTTTCCGCGCGCAAATCCTCTTTTACATTCGCGAAACCCGCTGTTTCAGGGCATTTGCGCCTGTTTTGAAAATGCGAGACAACTGCCTTCCTGTTTCATTTTATCAGAATATAAATTGATTTTCCACCTTATTTCCAATATACTTTGCGAAATCTCGCCGGCCCGGTGCCGGCCACGAACAGCAAGATGAGCCTCTGCCGGCGCCGCCGAACCGTATAATAAATTCTCACCGGCGCCCGGGCAACTGCAAAATGAATTCTCACCGGCGCCCGGGCAACGGAAGGAGCCCCGGAAGCAAACTCTTCCGGGGCTCCTTTATCGGCGTTTCCGCCGTATCGTTTTTGTTATTTTAATTCGGTCGCATATCACTCGTCGTACTGATATTCGCCGTCCGCAATATGCTCGCCGTTCAGAACACGAACCATCAGAAGCGATGCCTTGCGCACGGAATTTTCATCCAAAATGCTGACCCAAAGCTTACTGCTTCGGTAGCAGTCGCACAGACGCATATCGCCTTCGCCGACAGCCGCATACGTGGTAATGTGCCACTCGCTGTTGTCGGACATTTGCATTGCCACAAGTTCGGTAATCTGTTCCAGCGTGATATCGGTCTGAATATTCTTGGATACTTCGCCGAGCAGAGACTGATAATTCTGAAGCACCGCCGAAGACGTCACCTTGGAAATCAGGCCCTTCACAAGCTCGATATGATGCTTGCCTCGTGTAATATCGCCGCCCTGAACCGTCTTACGTTCCCGCGCAAAAGACAGCGCCTGAGAACCGTTCATATGATTCATGCCCTTATTAAAATGATATTTTCCGTGGCGGGCCGTGAAATCATACAGCGAAACGACATCCACACCGCCGAGAATATCCACAATACCTTCAACACTTGTGAAGTTCACACGAACATAATGATTGATCGGAACACCGTACAGATTTTCCAGCGTTGACATGGAATAATCCACACCGTAATTGCCCGCATGCGTCAGCTTATCACGCATATCCTTGGTCTTGCCCGGAATGTCCACATACGCATCACGGGGCGTTGTAACCATGGCAATTTCCTTCGTCTTCGGATTGACAACAACCAATACGTTAACGTCGCTTCGGCTCTTGGTCGTAATCGCACCGAACGTATCGATACCGCTCAGATACAGAACAAACGGCTCAATGGACAAATCCTTCGGAGGTGCAGTCGGTCTCGGCGGTACCGGAGTTGCATCCGGCTCAACCGGAATCACGAAATCAATGGAAATCACGGCAACCGATTTGGTATCTTCCGTGAAAATGCGCTCGATTTCTCTTGCTTCGTATTCGGCATCAATCATTTCCGAAAATGCACGGTCCATGAACACGGCCTTTACGCTGCCGTCGTACAGAGCATCCGCCACTTCGGACAGATTGTTTTTCTCAACCAGATTCAGCGTTGTCTTCGCCTGCGCCTTCAGGTTGTTCAGCGCCTTGCTCATCGCATCGTCGTTGCCGTCCATCGTGTACGCAATCGGATATCCGGTCACGTCCTTCAGCTCATTTGCCGGATCCGTCTTCAGTACAAAGACACAGTATTCCTCGGTCTTTGTGGTGTTGCCCGGTGCGACGCCCATCGCGTCCTGCGTCTTCTTCTCAATGGACAACAATGTCGAAAATACAACCGTAACAACGCACACGCAAATGATGGCAAAGAACTTTCCGAGAATCTGAATGTTTTTCAGATACTGAATCAGAATCGACAGCAGCAGCAAAAATGCAAATACCGCCGCAATCGCAAACAGGAGCTGGCGAACCGTCATGCTCTTGAAAAATGCATTGAACATTCCGATAATCGTGTCGGATTTGCAAAGCTTCGAGAAATACAGGGCGAACATGCCTGCTTCGCCGAGTACCACGATAATCGATGCGATATTATTTACCTTGTCATCGGTCCACCAGTAAATCAAAATGCTAACCGTCATCAGGCAGAACATAATCACGGTGCCCTTCGGTTCAAACAGGTCATTTTTATAATTCAGCGTACAGTAAATTGCGGAAATCAGCATGGCAGCCGCAATCGCCGTTTCGCCGACCTTCAGGACAAACCAGCTGTTTTTGTCATTTTTGTCCTTCGGGCTGAACAGGATGTGGACTCCGGCAACCATAACCAGAATAAAGCATTCCAGAACAATGAACATTGCCTCTTTGGCGCCGAGAATCGATTTGCTCTTCATCATTCCAAGCGTAATCAGCCAGAACACGACGCCGATTCCGCAGAACGTTGCGGAATACACCGCCCGGTATTTCGATACCGGAATCAGGTAATATCCGATAACCGTAAGCGCAATCAAAATGATTACAAAGCTGGCCTGAACAATGACAAGCGGCAGCAAAACCGACGTAATGGAAACATTTTTCACAATTGTTGCTTCCAGTGTAAACAACAACAGAACGACCTGCGACATGAGCAGCATCGCCGCAAGGCCGGCCCGTTCTTTCTTGTATGTCATATTAATAACCTCCGTGACTGATGCGTTACCGCATCGTCGAAAAACACAATTTCTTACAATTGTCATTTTCCCCAATAACACACGCATTATATGCTAATACAATTTTTTTTGCAAGTAAATTCGCATAAGATTCACGGTTTTGCATACTCATTGTGCCGATTCCGCGTGAATTTCCGCGGTTTCGCGGCCTATTTCGCCGGCTGCACATGAGTTTCCGCGGTTTCGCGGCTTATTTCGCCGGCTGCACGTGAGTTTCCGATGTCCGCGGCTTATTTCGCCGGCTGCACATGGATTACCACGTATTCGCTGATTCCTTCCGTTCTCACGGGAAAGCCCCAGCCGGAAATTCCGGAGGTCACAATCGCCTCCATTCCTCCGCTCATCGTCTTTCTTCCATATAATAAATCGGAATCCATCGTCAGCGTAATCATCCACCCGAGCGGGAACATTTGTCCGGAATGCGTATGCCCCGACAAAAGCAAATCAACCCCTGCCTCGTCCGCCTTCACAAACTCCGACGGCTGGTGATCCACCGAAATCACATATTCATTTCCCGCAAACGGCTCACTCTGCGAATACTGTTCCCGAATCGAGCTTCGGTCCTTTCGCCCGAATACCGTGACCGAATCGGAAATGCGCAGTGTCTCATCCTCCAGCACCGTAATCCCGGCATTTTTCAGCGCCGTGACCAGTTCTTCTTTGGAAAATGCGGGCTCCTTCGACGAATACGGCGACAAATCATGATTTCCGAATACGTAAATGCGATTCTGCGCCGAAACGGTTCCCAGAATTTCGACAACCTCGTGCATTTCCTCCGCCGACGTTTGCTCATCGGTGAGGTCTCCCGCAATAATCAGCAAATCCGCGTGTTCGTCGTTCATTTTCGCGGCCGCGTTCTTCAGCGTTTCCGCCGACTGCGCCGTTCCGTAGTGAAAATCCGATACCAGAAGAATCGTCATTTCCCGGTCAATATCCTTTGATGTGACGGTATATTCCGTCCGACGAATCGTTCGGATATTCCATGCTCCGTACACGCACAATACAAGTCCCAGCAATACTGCCGGCAGGCAAAGCCGGTATATGACATTCCAGAACTTCGGAGGCTTTCGTTTGCAAATCAGGTAAATTACCAAATGAACCGGCTCCGTCAGCAGCGCAACCAGCCCCGCATACAGGAAGAACGGAGGTCCGTACGGAACGAACAGACACAGTGCGGCAACAACCGCCACGATTCCGAGCAAAATCAGATTTTTCATTTTCCTGCTCTTTTTCGGAAACAGAAAATTCAGCATTCTCTTTATAATATAAAGACAATACAACGCAATCAGGAGCAGTCCTCCGATAATCATCATCCAAATCAATCGTTTCATTTTCTCTCCCTGCCAATCTTTCTATGATGCATAACCGCACCGAACATTTCACTACGAACATGCGCACCGATCATTTCGGTATGCACAACCGCACCGATCATTTCACATTGTAAAAATCGGCTGTATCAGTGCTTCATCATCGACACCAATACAGCCGGCAAATATCGTTTATTGCTGGGCAGACTGCTTTTTTTCGTTTGCCACATAAGCCGAAAATACCATACCGGTATATTTTTTGAAACACCGGCTGAAATAATTCGGATCGGGGATTCCGACCTCCGACGCAATCTGATACATCGGAATTCCGGTCAAAGCCACCCGTTTCGCATGCTCGATTCGGCAGCGAACAAGATAATCGACAAAGCTCTCTCCGGTGTCATTTTTGAATTTGCGGCTCAAATAACTCGGATTAAATCCGAATTCCTGCGCCACTTTCGTAAGGTTCAGGTCCGGTTCGAAATATCTCTTCTGAATATATTCTTTTACCTGTTCGGAGCTGTGACTGCTCTTTTTTTCGGAAATATCATCGGACAAAGGGGTCTCTTTCCGGGCCGGTTTGCTTTCATTTAAATATTTCTGAAGACGTTCCAGCGTATTATTGATATCAGCGCGGTCAATCGGCTTCAGACGATAATCAAACACACCGATTCCGATGCATTCACGCGCATACTGGAACTTATCAAATGCCGACAGCACGACAATTGCCAAATCCGGATAACGGGTTTTGGCCAGTTTCGAAAACTCAATGCCGTCCATAAACGGCATCTGCACATCGACAAAGCACACATCCGGCTGCAGCTCATCAATCGTATTAATGGCTTCAATTCCGCTGGATGCGGATCCGATTACTTCCATATCAAAAGACGCCCAGTCAATTGTCTTCGTAAGAAGCTTATACACAGCAGGTTCATCATCAATTATCATAACCCTATACATATTTCGATTCTCCCGGATTTCACAAAAATACTCTAAAAAATAATCAAAATGAAATTTAACAGCTATATATTAGCACAATTTTTTCCTTTTGTCTTTAAAAATTTTATCATTCTGTAAAATTTTTTAATATATTTACCTCTGTCCCGGTACCGTATTTCAAAAAATATCGAGCCGTGACACCGGAACGCAGCATCATGCAGCAACGCCTTGATGCAGTACAATACCGGAACGCAATGTCATCCGACAAAGAAAAAGCCTTACGAACATAATGTCGTAAGGCTAATTATGAAGCACGCGGGAATCGAACCCGCGACAACTTGATTAAAAGTCAAGTGCTCTACCGACTGAGCTAGTGCTCCATCTCATAAAGAGAACTTTTCCATATCTTCAGATATAGAAAAATGCCCAGAACCGGAATCGAACCAGTGACACGAGGATTTTCAGTCCTCTGCTCTACCAACTGAGCTATCTGGGCATGGTAAAAACTATTTCGTTTTAAATCCGGAAAATTGCGGGGGCTGGATTTGAACCAACGACCTCCGGGTTATGAGCCCGACGAGCTTCCAGACTGCTCTACCCCGCGATGCTAAATGGATGGGGAAGGATTCGAACCTTCGAAAGCGTCGCTAACAGATTTACAGTCTGCCCCCTTTGGCCACTCGGGAACCCATCCAGATGGGGCCTATAGGGCTCGAACCTATGACCCTCTGCTTGTAAGGCAGATGCTCTCCCAGCTGAGCTAAGACCCCTCTATATACAAAATTCTCAGTTAACCTGAGTATTCGTATAAACTATTTAATTTTGACCTTTGGTCAACGACCCGAATGGGGCTCGAACCCATGACCTCCGCCGTGACAGGGCGGCGCTCTAACCAACTGAGCCACCGGGCCAGCATCAGGTATACCCTGAAAAATTCATACCGATTATCTATCATCACCTGCTAAGGTGATGATCTTGTAACAACAACTGAGGTCAAGCCCTCGACCTATTAGTATCGGTCCGCTCCGTGTGTTTCCACACTTCCACTCCCGACCTATCAACCTGATCGTCTCTCAGGGGTCTTTCTGACTTATGTCAAGGGATATCTTAT
>JAZUGQ010000008.1:0-76776 GCA_045641285.1 Lachnospiraceae bacterium | reverse complement strand
ACATGGCTACGATCCGACTTTAAAATCGAAAACAATGAAGTGTATTACGTTGTCAGCGTTCCGATGACGGCTAAGGACTACAGCGAGGATTTCTCCGTACAGTTATACTTTGACGGTCAGAGCGGAAAAGCATATTCCTTCTCGGTTGACGATTATATTCAGTATATCATTGCTCATGCGGATGAGTATGAGGAGAAGGAGGTCAACCTTGCGAAGGCAATGGGACTCTACTGCAGTATGGCAAATTGCTATTTCAACGATGCGCTGGATGCGGAGGAGCTTCTGCAGAGCGCAGCAGAGAAATATCAGACAGCCGACCTTATGACAAAGTACAGTTTTGATAATCCGACAATCAAATCCACGTATGATGTGTTCCATATGACGGGGATGCCGGAGGGCTTCTTCTATATCGGTGAGAGCCTGCTTCTTCTCGATAATATCCGGTACCGGATGTATTTCTCCTTCGCGCCGGAGCGTGAAGCGGAGCTGGAAAAATACGGTCTGCAAAAGCTTTCCGAAGACGGCAGACTCTGCTATTTTGAGATAGAAAGTCTGTACTTCAGTAATATCGGCGACAAATTCAAGTTCAGCATCGATGACTTCTCTGTGGTAACCAATCCGGCACATTATATCGAGATCGTACTGAAGATGTACAATTATGAGAATGATCCTGAACTGGTTATTCTTATAAAAGCGCTCTACCTGTTCTGGCAGACTTCTCTGGCATACAGAGGATGAGCCGGAACGATTGGCGGATAAGCAGGAGAAACTTACGACGCAGTTGGGACGGTGGGAAATGTGAAGACATTTTCCACCGTCCTTTTTTAAGACTTATTGGCAACCGGCGAGCCGCTTGCCAATAAGTCTTTTTGTAATGCCGGTCCGCTTGCGGTGGCGGTCTGCATGTAATGCCGGTCTGCTTGCGGTGGCGGTCTGTTTGCGGTGCGAGTCTGCATGTAATGCCGGTCTGCTTGCAACTATAGACTATATTTACATACCGGACCGGCATGCAGCGCCGAATTCTGCTTGCTCCGCTGTGCTTTCAATGCGCCCTTGCATTGGAAGCATCGGAAACCGATAATTTCATACTATCCGATGCCGAATTCCGCTTGTTATGCTTCAAAAAGCATCGGAAACAACCAGATTCACACTTTTCGATGCCGGATTCCGCTTGCTATGCTTCGAAAAGCATCGGAAACAACCAAATTCACACTTTTCGATGCCGGATTTCATCTCACTTAGCTTTGAAAAGCATCGGAAACATCCAAATTCACACTTCTCGATGCCGGATTTTATCTCACTTAGCTTCGAAAAGCATCGGAAACAACCGATTTCACACTTTTCGATGTCGGATTCATCTCACTTAGCTTCGAAAAGCATCGGGAACAACCACATTCACACTTCCCGATGTCGGATTCATCTTGCTTTTCTCAGGGACATTCTGCGATGAATACACATGTTCCATTTGGGTACACATGAATCCTCAAAAATGACACTGCGCAAAAAAGTTTTTCTCCCGGCTGTGACGGAATAGGCGACATATACCTTGTAAACACAATATTATGTGATTCAGCAATAGAAAAATACAGTAAATAGCATTTTTCTATTTCCAACAGCCGAAGAAAGTGATATTATAATTGTAATGCTTTTTGCGAAACAAAATGCTTTTTGTGAAGCAAAAAGGATTACCTACGCAATCGCTTGTCGGCGAAAGCCGACATTCATTCAGCGATTGCAACGAAACAAAATGCTTTTTGCGAAGCAAAAAGGATTACCTGCGCAATCGCTTGTCGGCGAAAGCCGACATTCATTCAGCGATTGCAACAAAACAAAATGCTTTTTGCGAAACAAAATCCTTTTTGCGAAGCAAAAAAAGGAAGGAGATGATACGTTGGATAATCTTTCCGAGATAATCAATGAAGAGCTGAACGTCGAAACCGTGTTTACGATTCCGATATTCGGCGGAATTCCGGTATATGAGTCGGTTGTCGTAACCTGGATTATTATGGCGGTGTTGATTCTCGGAGCATTTCTTCTTACCAGAAATCTGAAGGTTCACAATATCTCCAAACGACAGGCATTTGTCGAATGGGTGGTAACGAAGCTGACGGGAATGGTGAAGGGAATGGTCGGAGAGAAGGGACGTGCCTTTGTTCCGTATCTTACTACAATTATGCTTTATGTCGGACTTGCCAATATTTGCGGCATATTCGGCTTTAAGTCGCCGACGAAGGACCTGAACGTAACCGCTGTTCTGGCGATTATGAGTATTGTTCTGGTAGAGGCAGCCGGAATATATTACCTTGGGGTGAAGAAGTGGCTTCACAAATTTGCCGAACCGATAGCTGTTGTAACACCGATTAACATCCTGGAGGTGTTCACGCGTCCGTTGTCTTTGTGTATGCGACTGTTCGGTAACGTTGTGGGTGCATTTGTCATTATGGAGCTGATTAAAACCATCACCCATAATATTGTTCTGCCGGCCGTGTTCTGTCTCTATTTCGATTTGTTTGACGGTCTGCTGCAGGCATACGTTTTTGTATTCCTTACGAGCCTTTATATTCGTGAGGAAATTGAGTAATACATTATATCATTTTTGGAGGATTGAATTATGAATACTATTATCGCAATCGGCGCCGGAATCGCCGTTCTTTCCGCACTTGGTGCAGGTATCGGTATCGGTATCGCAACCGGTAAGGCAACTGAAGCAATCGCACGTCAGCCTGAGGCAGACGGCAAGATTAACAAGGCTCTGATTCTCGGCTGCGCACTCGCGGAGGCAACCGCTATTTACGGTTTCGTTATTGCCTTCCTGATTATCATAATGCTGAAGTAACACAGGACGATTCTAAGAATTACGGAAAGGTGAAAAGTCATGCTGAAACTTGACTGTTGGAATATTATATTTACCGTTGTGAATCTGCTCATTCTTGTGGCTGCCATGTGGTATTTTCTGTTTAAGCCCGTGAGGAAGATTCTCGAAGCCCGCCAGGCAGAGGCCGACCGTGACAATGCCGCGGCAAAGAACCGGATCGCAGAGGCGGAGGCTGCAAAGGCCCGCTATGAAAAATGCCTCAGCGATACCGAGGAGGAGAGAAAACAGATTCTGGCGAAGGCCAGAAAGCAAGCCGATGACGAGTATAAGAAGATTGTCGGAAATGCCCGCTCCAACGCGAAACGGATCGAAGCAGATGCCAATGCGGAGGCAGAGCGCAGCAAGGCAAGAATTCTGTCCGATGCGGAGCAGGAGATTGCGGACATGATTGCTTCCGCTACCGAGAAAAATATCGGAGAGAAGAGCGGAGAGGCTGTTGACCGTGCTTTGTACGATCAATTTCTTGGCGAAGTGGGGGAGAAAAAATGACTGCAAAATTACTTTGTGTCACCCCGCCGTCCGAGGAGCAGCTGGAAAGCTTTCAGGCATTTGCCCGCAGAGAATGCGGTGACGATACGCTGGAGCTGAAGGTCATTACGGATGAATCGCTGAAGAGCGGTTTCATACTCCGTCTCGGGACAAAGGAGTACGACTGGAGTGAAAAGGGTCGTATCGGCCAGTTCCGCGACCGGATTCTGAAGAAACTCGGAGATGAGGGCGAAGGCAAGCTGAAGAGCGCCAAAGACGTTCTTTCGGGGCTTCGTTCCAATATTGATGAATACCGTCTGGAAGCAACTTCCCGTGAAGTCGGAATCGTAACGTGGGTCGGCGACGGAATTGTGATTATGGAAGGACTGGAGCATGTCCGTTACGGCGAGATTGTTGTCTTTGACAACGGCGTAAAGGGTATGATTCTGGATATTCGCCGCGATGAGGTATGCGCGGTACTCTTTGGCCGCGATACGGCTATCCGCGCGGGCAGTCACGTTGTTCGTACCGGGAAGATGGCCGGTATTTCGGTTGGCGACGGTTACCTCGGAAGAGTGGTTGACGCCCTCGGAAATCCGCTGGATGGGGAAGAGGACGTAACGGCGGAGGATTTCCTGCCGATAGAACGTCCCGCACCGACAATTCGGGATCGTCAGTCGGTTAATACGCCGCTGGAGACAGGTATTCTCGCAATTGATTCCATGTTCCCGATCGGTCGCGGACAGCGAGAACTGATTATCGGTGACCGGCAGACCGGAAAGACTTCCATTGCGCTTGATACGATTATTAATCAGAAGGGCAAGGACGTAGTATGTATTTACGTAGCCATCGGCCAGAAGGCATCGACCATCGCGCAGCTGACCAATACCCTTCGTAAGCAGGATGCGCTGAATTATACCTGCGTGATTGCTTCAACGGCGTCGGATCCGGCACCGCTGCAGTATGTTGCGCCTTATTCCGGAACGGCGCTGGCCGAATTCTTTATGAATAAAGGCAAGGACGTTCTGATTGTGTATGACGATCTCTCGAAGCATGCGGTTGCTTATCGCGCAATCTCACTTTTGCTCGAACGTTCCCCGGGACGTGAAGCTTATCCCGGTGACGTATTCTATCTGCATTCGAGATTACTGGAGCGTTCCGCCCGTCTTTCGGACGAGCTGGGCGGCGGATCGATTACGGCACTGCCGATTATCGAGACGCAGGCGGGAGACGTTTCGGCATATATTCCGACAAACGTTATTTCCATAACCGACGGACAGATTTTCCTTGAGAGCGAACAGTTCCATGCCGGGCAGAGACCGGCAGTAAACGTCGGCCTTTCCGTGTCCCGTGTCGGCGGCGCTGCACAGACAAAGGCTATGAAGAAGGCGGCGGGAACGATTCGAATCGATCTTGCGCAGTATCGTGAGATGGAAGTATTTACCCAGTTTTCGTCCGATCTGGATGAGCAGACGAAGAAACAGCTGGCACACGGACGTTCCCTGATGGAGCTTTTGAAGCAGCCCCTTTTACAGTCTCTTACGATTCCACAGCAGATTGTTCTGCTGATTGCGGCGGGGAAGCATCTGTTTGCGGAGGTGCCCGCTAAGGAGGTCAAGGAATGCAAGGCAGGTCTGCTGGAGTATATGGACCAGAAGCACAGTGATTTGCTGAATCTTCTGGAGAACAGAGGAAAGATGACTGCCGACTTGCAGGAGAGCCTTGAAAAGGCTGCCGAGGAGTATTTTGTATGGCACAGACAAGAGAAATCCAAAACCGAATAAAAAGTATCCGGGATACGATGAAGATTACGAAAGCCATGTATATGGTTTCGTCAATGAAGGTGCAGAAGGCAAAGAACAAGCTTGCCGAAACCGCACCGTACTTTGACGGCCTGAAGCGGCAGATTACCGATATCCTTCTTCATTTTCCCGAAATCAGACATCTGTATTTTGATAACCGGCCGAAGGATGAAGCGGAGAAGATTAAGCGGAAGGGCTTCATTATCGTGACCGGCGACAAGGGAATGGCGGGTGCTTACAACATCAACATTCTGAAGCAGGCGCGCGAGGCTGTGGCGAAAGCGGAGGAATACCGTCTGTTCTTCGTCGGTGAATACGGACGCCATGCGTTTCGTGACCTGCAGGAGCATGTTGCGGATGATTTTCATTCCACGGCCTACGACCCTTCGGTACATCGGGCGCGTGTTATGATGGAATATCTGATGGACCTGTACGACCATGAGGAACTGGATGAGATTTATATTATTTATACAAGAATGGTAAACAGTCTGACAGAGGAGGTTGTGACAGAGCAGCTGCTGCCGCTTCGTACGAGCTCTTTCCTGCGTGCTTCCATGCAGGCAAAGGGAGATATGGCGAAGGACGGCGACTATCTGATCTATCCGTCTCCGGAGCAGGTTCTCGGGCAGCTTACCAAAAACTATATTACCGGTTATCTGTACGGTGCGCTGACGGAAAGCTTTGCCTCCGAGGAAAGCGCCAGAATGCTTGCCATGCAGACGGCAACGGACAACGGCGACAAGATGCTGCAGGTCCTGTCGGTACAGTATAACCGTATGCGTCAGGCGGCCATTACGCAGGAAATTACGGAAGTAATCGGCGGAGCGAAAGCTCTGCGCCGGAAGAAAGAAAAGCAGAGGACTGAAAAATCATGAACCGAATCGGATATTTAGTACAGGTCTCCGGACCTGTTGTGGATGTGGAGTTTCCCGACGGCGAGCTTCCGTTTATCAGGGAAGCGCTCGTTATCGAAGTGGACGGCAGAAAGCTGTTTATGGAAGTGGCGCAGCATATCGGCGGGAAGATGGTCAGATGTATTACGCTCGGACCGAGCGAAGGACTGTACCGCGGACTTGAAGTAACAGCCACGGGTGACGGATTGCAGGTGCCGGTCGGCGAGCAGATTCTTGGGAGAGTGTTTAACGCGCTCGGCGAACCGCTCGACGGCGGCGAACCGCTTGAGGGTGAACAGAGTGAACGACGCTGTATTCATCGTGAACCGCCGTCCCTGGATATGCAGAGTCCCGTGGCAGAGGTTCTGGAAACGGGAATCAAGGTTATTGACCTTCTTGCGCCGTATGCCAAGGGCGGTAAAATCGGTCTGTTCGGCGGAGCCGGCGTAGGAAAGACGGTACTGATTCAGGAGCTGATTCATAACGTAGCCACACAGCACGGCGGATATTCCATCTTTACCGGTGTCGGAGAGCGTTCCCGTGAAGGAAACGATCTTTGGGTGGAGATGAAGGAGTCCGGCGTTCTTGCCAAAACGGCACTCGTATTCGGGCAAATGAACGAATCCCCCGGTGTCCGTATGCGTGTTGCGGAAACCGGTCTCACCATGGCAGAGTATTTCCGTGACGAGATGAATCAGGACGTACTTTTGTTTATTGATAATATTTTCCGTTTCGTTCAGGCAGGTTCGGAGGTTTCGGCGCTTCTCGGCCGTATGCCGTCAGCCGTCGGATACCAGCCGACTCTGGCTACCGACCTCGGTGAGCTGCAGGAACGAATCGCATCGACGAAGAATGGTTCCGTTACCTCGGTACAGGCTGTTTATGTGCCGGCCGATGACCTGACCGACCCGGCTCCCGCAACGACCTTCTCGCATCTGGATGCAACTACGGTTCTTTCCAGAAAGATTGTGGAACAGGGAATCTATCCGGCGGTTGATCCGCTGGCTTCCGGTTCGCGAATCCTTGAGGCGGACATTGTCGGAGAAGAGCATTATTCGGTTGCCAGAAAGGTGCAGGAGATGCTGCAGCGTTATAATGAGCTGCAGGATATCATCGCTATTCTCGGTATGGATGAACTGGCGGAGGAGGATAAACAGCTTGTATATCGTGCCAGAAAAGCACAGCGTTTCCTTTCACAGCCGTTCTCGGTTGCGGAAACCTTTACCGGTGTTCCCGGTGTGTTTGTTCCTCTTTCCGAGACCATCCGCGGTTTCAAGGCAATCCTTTCCGGTGAGATGGACGAGTATCCCGAGGCGGCATTCTTTAATGTCGGAACGATTGATGACGTAAAGAAGAAAGCTGCGGAGCTGAAATAGTATTTGCCGGAGGCCTGCGAAGCAGATTTCTCACGGAAACGGCGAGAAGACAGAACGGCCTTTGCAGGAAAATGAAACCGTGTCTGTATTGAGGTGACAGAAGATATGAAGACCTTTTACCTGAAAATTACAGCCTGTGACCGGGTATTCTTCGAAGGAGAGTGCGAGTACCTTTCCTTCCCCGGCGTTGACGGCAGCCTTGGCGTTATGGCCAACCACCAGCCGATGGCTACGGTTGTGGAGAACGGTGAGATTAAGTTCCGCCTTCCGGGCGGTGAGGAACGTCATGTGATTGTCAGCGACGGAATGATGAATGTCGGCGGCAATCGCGTGGAGATTCTCGCATTTACCGCGGAACGGCCGGACGAAATCGATATCAAGGCAGCCGAGCGGGAACTGGAGATTGCACGGGAACAGCTGCAGCAGAAGCAGAGTCTTGTGGAATATAACCTGTCAAGCGCTTCCATGGCGCGTGCGATGGCGCGGCTGTCCGGCGCCAGAAGACTGAAGAGTGACGAGCCGCTGTAGATGGGCGGTCCGTTCCAATAAAGAAAAAGGCTGCAACTTCATGAAAGAAGCCGCAGCTTTTTGTAATTCCCAGAGAAATGTAGTGATTATTTAAGGAACTTTCTGCCAAGCCAGATAACAAGGCAAGCACCGGCAACGGAAATGGCACCGGATACAATCCAGTTTCCTGCTCCGCCAATCGGCAGAAGGCTTGCAAGGAAACCGCCGACTACGGAACCAATCAGTCCCATAATGAGGTTGCGAAGAAAGCCGCCCTTACTCTTCATGATGTATCCGGCAATCATACCGAATACGGCATACATAATAATTTTAAACAATAACTTCATTTTTGATCTCCTCCGTAATAATATTTATACGCGTCGGGCAACAACGGGAGTATGCCCGTCAGCCTTTACAACGTAATATTATAACACATTTTCCGTAAATGCAAAGAGAAAATGTACGGACACAAAAAAAGGAAGTCAATCGACTTCCTTAAGAGCACGAGACGGGATTCGAACCCGCGACCCTCGCCTTGGCAAGGCGATACTCCACCACTGAGCCACTCGTGCATTGCCTTGTTGCTTCATCCGCAACGCAAGACCTAATATACACGATGAAAGCGGATTTGTCAACAGGTATTTTTATTTTTTTCGAAATGTTTTATAATGGTAAAAGAGGCATACCGGAGCACGTGTGAATTCACGGGTTTTGCTGCGGGAAGAGACAGGAGAACGATTCAGCTATGATTGATTTGGATGAGATGAAAAAGTGTCTCACACTTTGTGAGGAATATGAGGAGAAGCTTTTCTGTGCGCGAGAGCTGCGGGATTCCTTGGAGCAGCTTCGAAAGCTGCAGCCGGAGCTGGAGCAGACGCTTCGGGCAAAGCAGGGCAAACGTGCGGAAATGGGGGAGAAGATGAGCCGCTCGGCAATTTTTGCGAGGATGAACCGGAAACGCTTTCTGGAGATTGTTGCGGAGGAGGAAGAGGCGGCCCGGGCATATGAGCAGGCGGGAACGGATTATGAGAATGTTTTCCGTGAAGCGGAGCGGCTTGAAAAAGAATGCAGCGGACGCGAGGAAGCAAAGCAGAAGCTTCACAGGCTTGTTTCGGCGGCCGCGGAGGAAGCTATGGCCGGAGGTATGTCGGAAGACCGGGAGGAGTACGGTTTATTGTCCTTCTGCAAACAGCTTGCGGAAGAGGAGAGGCGGGTGGCGGATTCCTCACAGGCCGGAAATGCGTGGCTTCAGAGACTTGCGTCCGTTTCGGAGAGGCTTGCGCGACCGGACGGCGATGCGCTGCTTGAAATGAAACGGTGGCAGAGTACAACAGAACTGTATCAGGCATTTATGCGCAGTGTTAAGAAGCTAAGTCCGGAGAACCGGAACCGGCTTCCGCTGCTCGGAATCGAGGAGATATGCGCAAAAAACACCGGAATCGCCGAAGAAATTCTGCGTCTGAGAGAGCAGAGCGGGGAAGCGGACGAAGCATTTTTCGGGAGCAACGTGAGAGCTGCGATGCTCTATTCAACGTTTAAAAAGCATGCCGACTCTCTCGGCTCCATGATGCTGGAGGTTGTGTGCGCCCTTGATACACAAAGGAAGGAGCTCCGTCGGAATGCGGAGCGGACGGTAAGAGATATTGCGGTCCTTCTCACGAAACCGCTGAACCGGTAGCGGGAGGGGCTTTCAAACTGCACTTCCGGCGCCCGGACGCCGAGGAACGGAAGGACAGCGGAATTGGAGGAAAGAGATGAAGAATGTTTCACAGCAGACGGAACACATAGTCCGTGTTTCCTATATCCCGGAGATGCGTCAGGCGGGGGCGAACGAAGCCGAAAGAATGCCGGAAACCATTGCAGATACGGAGATATTGGATTTTTACCGCAAGGGCAGGAAACTCCTTTCACAGATTAACGTGTCAATGACACCGAAGGAGGTATTTGCCTGTCACGTTGACGGACAGCCGGTTTTCGCCAAAAAGGATACCGCCAACGGGCAGGTTACTTATATTGAAAATGCGCGCAGCAGCTTCAGCCGCTATGCAAGCAGCGCCGTGCTGGAGTTTGAAATCGGTGAGCGGGAGCTTTTACTCGGGCTTGGACAGTATGAGGACGGCATTTTCAACTACCGAAATCATACGGAGTACCTGTATGAATCCAATATGAGAATTGCCATGCCGATACTGATGACTACGGGAGGTTATGCTGTCTATATCGATTCCGGCAGCAATATGATTTTCCGCAGCGAGGGAAACCGGCTCCGCTTTGAAATCGATACCGTTTCCGAGCTGACGTATTATGTGATTATGGGAGACGGTATTGACGAACTGATTATGCATTTTCAGGAGCTGACGGGTAAGGCTGCCATGCTTCCGCGCTTTATGTACGGTTACGTGCAGAGCAAGGAGCACTACCATACGGCGGAGGAGCTGGAGCGGACCGCGGCTGAATTTCGCAGAAGAAATATACCGATAGACGTCCTTGTGCAGGACTGGTTTACCTGGGAAAATGGCTTGTGGGGCGAGAAAATACTGGACAAGGGACGTTATCCGGACTTTCCGAAGACGGTTGCGGCATTGCATAACGAGCAGGTGAAGCTCATGTTTTCCATCTGGCCGAATATGGACACGGCCGGGGAAAATTATAAGGAGTTTGAAAGAAAGGGAGAGCTGCTTCCGAATTCCAATGTGTATAATGCATTTTCCGAGGAAGGCCGGAGCCTGTACTGGGAACAGTGTATGCGGGAAATTATGGCGGCGGGAACGGACGCTTTATGGTGTGACAATTCCGAGCCCTTCTCCGATGCTGACTGGAACGGCGGGACAAAAAGACCGGAACGGGAACGCTATGAACGGGTTGTTTCCGACTCCAAAAAGTCTATGGAATGGGAGCGGCTGAATCTGTTCGGGCTGTATCATGTCGAAGGTATTTATGAGAACTGGCGAAGGACCTTTCCGAATCGGCGGGTGGTCAATCTGACCCGTTCCGGCTATATCTCGGTACAGAAATACGGGGCCATTCTCTGGTCGGGTGACATCAGCGCCGGATGGGAGACTCTCCGTCACCAGATTACGGAGGGACTGAAGATGGGCTTATCCGGAAATCCTTACTGGACGCTTGATATCGGCGGCTTTTTTGTAAAGAAGGGTCCGCTTTGGTTTCTGAACGGTGATTTTGAAGGAGGGGTCAGGGATGCGGGCTACCGCGAATTGTACACAAGATGGCTTCAGTTCGGAGCATTCCTTCCCGTGTTCCGTTCACATGGTACGGAGACACCGCGGGAGCCTTGGAACTTTATTAACGAAGATGGCTGCGAGCTGCCCTTTTATGAAACGATAGTGAAGTATATCCGATTGCGCTACCGGCTGCTGCCGTATATCTATTCAATCGGTTACAAGGCGCATCGCGAAGCGTATATTATGATGCGGGCATTTGCCTTTGATTTCGCGGAGGATGCGAAGGCGGTATCCTGTTCGCAGGAGTATATGTTCGGACCGGCATTTCTGGTTGCGCCGGTCGACGAGCCGATGTACTACGGTCCGGGTAATACAAGGCTTCCGGAGAAGGAGAAAACGCGGCGCGTTTACCTGCCGAAGAAGGACGAGAAAACACTTTGGTATGATTTCCGGACGGATGTCTGCTATGAGGGAGGACAGGAGGTTTCGGTTCCGGCAGACATTTCGTCGATGCCTCTGTTTGTAAGGGCGGGCTCCGTTATTCCCGTCTCCGCCGATATATCACGGTCCGGGCAGAACGGCGGCAGAGCGGAGATGCTTCTTGTATACGAAGGCGCTGACGGGTGCTTTGAACTGTATAATGATGACGGAGACGGCTATGAGTTTGAAAACGGCCGGTATTCGCGAACGCTTTTGGTTTATCGGGATGCGGAGCAATCCCTGTTCGCGGAGAAGACGGAAGGAGAGCTGCCGCCGCAGCGCGAACTTGCGGCAACGCTTATTCACAGGGATGGCACAAGAACGGAGCTTGCTCTTCAGTGGAAATAAATGATACGAAAAAATCCCGCAGCCGGTTGCCGGTTGCGGGATTTCTGTAATCCTTTGACAAAAACTACTTGGAAGCAGTCTTTTTAGCGGTAGTTTTCTTGGCTGTGGTCGTAGTTTTCTTGGCCGTGGTCGTAGTCTTCTTAGCTGCGGCTGCGGTCTTTTTTGCTGTAGAAGAAGTCTTCTTCGCGGAGGAGGTTTTCTTGGAATCGGTCTTTTTTGCGGTAGAGGCCGGTTTCTTTGCGGAAGGCTTCTTTGCGGAGGGCTTCTTTTCGTCCTTTTCCTCAGCGGGCTTCTCGTTAGCCGTGTTGGTGGAAACAAGATTCATAAGTCCGGACGTAAGTTTGGAAAGGTCAAGCTTTCCGAGCAGAGAACCGACAAGAGCGATGTTCCCGGCGGAAAGAAGTCCGTTCGACTGCTGCTGAGTATTGTTGTTGCCGCCTACCATATTCAGAAGAAGCGGCGCTGCGGAACTGAGTACGTTCGAGGTTGTATTCTCACTGACACCGCTGTTCTCGGCTACCTGAGCAGCGGAAGTGTTGCTGCCGTTCTGAAGCAGCAGAGGAAGTGCGGAGGTAAGAACACTGGACACGTCCTTTTTGGATGCGCCGGATTTCTTACTGACTTCATTTACGGTCTTATCGGAAATCAAACCTGTCAACAATGATGAAAAATCCATAAAATATCGTCTCCTTTGCAAGATTTTACTTACATACAACATTATCAACCGAAAATGAAAAAAAGTCAACAAAATAGAACCGTTTCCGTTGAAAAAGTCATAAATATAGTATATAATGACCTCGTAGGCAACGAGATGGCGGATTTTCCGTCAGTGTTTTGCAAATATATTATTTTGAGGAGTGTAATATTATGGCCGAGAAGAAAACTGTTTCTGCTGCTTCAGGCAGAAAGAAAACATCATCAGCCGCTAAGGCACCTGTTTCGGCAGGAAGCGCCGGAAGCGCAACCGGCAAGAGGGTAGGAGCCGTTATCCTTTGGGTATTGGCATTTGCATTTGAGGTATTGGCTGTTTTGCTTGTATTCGGAAAATTGCCGATTACTTTCATGAACACAATTGCTGCAATGATTATCCTTCTTGTTCTGGATCTCATCTGTGTAATTGCAGGTTCTATGCTTTGGAAGAGTGCGAACCATATCGATCCCGCTTCCGAGAAGAACAAGGTTAAGTTCTGGCTTTGGAACAATATGGGACTGATTGTTACCGTATTTGCTTTCCTTCCTTTCATTATCCTGACTCTTTCCAACAAGAATGCGGATAAGAAGACGAAGACGGTTGCTACAATCGCCGGCGTTATTGCTCTTTTGATCGGTGGAGCATGTGCTTATGACTGGAATCCTATTTCCGCTGAGGAGAAGGCTGCACAGGAAGGTATCTATAATGATGCCGCTCTTCCGGAGGGGGATGTTTTCTTTACCAGAACCGGTAAGAAGTATCACCTTTATGAAGGCTGCCAGCATATGAACCATAGCGATACCGTTTATGGCGCAAAGGCTACCAGAGATGAGGTTGCTGAGGATGCTGACAAGAGTCTTGTTACCATCGCTATCGAGCACGGCTGCAATGACGTCTGCAAGACCTGTAAGTCTAAGTATGAGAAGGAGAACGGCATTGAGACCGACAAGACGACCGATACCGTTCCCGAGTCCAACGAAGACGCGACCGATGATGCAGCTTAATGCTGAGCTGTAAGGAAAGATAAACGGACGCAAATATTGGAGAATCCGGACACCCCGCACGTTGCTGCGGGGTGTTTTTCGTCGTGCGCAGATTTTCCTGCGCCGTGATCTTGCGGGCAGGTGAATCGTACCGAGTCGCGGACGTATTGTTTTCCGGCGAATGTTATGATATGATATTAGTGTTTTGAGTTTTTGGCTGATACAGGAGATTACAATGATTCGAAAAAGATTTCATATAATATGTCCGGCGGTTCTTGCTTTGGCAGTGATTCTTATGACAGGATGCGGAGCAGGCCGCAAAAAGCAGGCAACGATTGCGGATGCTACGCCAACGGAGATGGATGCAATGCTTCCCACGCAGGAAGCGCAGCAGGATACGCCAACTCCGACGTTTACCGTTACCCCGACGCCGACGCCCCGCCCGCCGTTCGGTGTAACGACGATGTCCCTGTACAAGAATATGAAGGACGAGAAGCTGCGGCGGAAATATGCCGCGGAGTACGCTTCGGTCTGGAAGAAGGGCAGCGATATCACAAGCTTTGAATGCATCGCTTCCGATGCGGCTGAAATTCCGAATAATGGACGGTATTTTCAGGATATCTGGCGTGATGAGTGGAACCGCTTTGATAATCACGACAGCTGCAAAATCTGCTACCGGGTACAGTTTCAAACGACCGACGGTCTGGTTGTCGATAAGATGCTGATGACGCCGGGAGATGAACTGGAGTACAGGGATTATATTGAAAACTATCTGTATGATGACATTCATCAGGAAAAGGGCAAATGGTATTACCACCTTCTGCCGGAGAACCAAAATGAGAATACGATTCTTTCATCCCTGAAATTTACTGCCGGACAGAAGATTGAGATGGTGTACAGTCCGATTACCGTAAGCGCATATGTGTATTATTCGGACCTTGATTTTGATGCGGCCGGGAACTATATCGGCGATATCAGCTATACCGTACAGATGGTGAATACCGATGCTGGCGCGAAGGTGTTACCGAAAAATAATGATTCTACAGATGTAGAAGCGAGCATATATCCGACACCGGAACAGAATACCTCCGATGCGGTTACAACACCGGCAACAGCTGTTTCCATAGATATTAAGAACAGTAACGGCAAGGGAAAGACGTATCTTGTAGACAAAGATTACAATACCCGTGTGAATTATGCGGCGAAGGATTCCGTTACCGTTACTTCGGAAGCGGAGATGGCCGGAATATATATTATATGGGGAAGCCCGGTTGTCCCGTATACGGTTACGGCCGGCGGTAAGGAGATAGCCTGCGGAGAGAACGGTTTCCTGCACGACTATATTGCTTTTGACACGCCGGTAAATGAATGCGTAATCACGATAGCGGGAGAAACAAGCATTTGCGATATTTACGCGTATTCGGAGGGAGTCCTTCCCGATTCGGTGCAGGTTTGGGAGCCGCCGTATGAAAAGGCGGATATTGTCATTTTCTCGACGCATGCCGATGATGAGGTTCTGTTCTTCGGAGGCGTTGCAACTTTGTACGGAGGCGTTCAGAAGAAACGCGTGCAGATTGTATATCTGTGCCACTATTGGAATGGTGACCGCATCCGTGAGCATGAAAAGCTTGACGGCCTTTGGACGATGGGCCTGCGGGCGTACCCGGTGAATATGCCGTTTAATGACTATTACGCAAAAACTTTGGCAGATGCCAAAAAAGTTTACAGCTACGAGGATGTTCTGACTTCCGTTACGGAGAACATCAGGCGTTTTCAACCGCTTATTATCGTAACGCACGATGAAGCGGGAGAGTACGGACACGGCGGTCATATGCTGCTTCATCAGACGGTGAAGGAAGCAATCAATCATTCGATGGAAGCGGAGTTCAGACCGGATTCCTCGCAGAAGTACGGCACGTGGGATGTTCCGAAGACCTACATTCATCTGTATAAGGAGAATCCGATTCGTCTTGACCTGCGGCAGCCCGCTCCCGAGCTTGGCGGCGAAACTCCGATTGCGGTCGAAGCGGCGGCTTATAAGAAGCACGTCTCCCAACAGTGGTGCTGGTTCTACGTTTCGGATGATTATGAATACAGCTGTGCCGACTTTGGACTGTTCCGTACAACCGTCGGAAACAATGAAACCAACGATATGTTTGAAAATCTGGTATCCTACGGTGAGCAGGAGGAAAATGCGCGTCGCGCAGAGGAGGAACGTTTAGCCGAGTTGACACGTGCCGCTGAGCTGACACAGGCTGCCGAGCTGACACGCGCCGCGGAGGCAGAACGTAATTCCGCCAAAGATAAGGATAAGAAGAATAGTGACGCACCGAAGACCGAAGAAGCGAAGAATACCTCCGGAAAGAACGGAGGAAAGCTGAGAAAGGTACTGCTTGCCATAGCTGCCGTCGTTGTGGGCGTGTTCCTCATCTTCGCCGCATATATATTCATTGCCAACCGGATTTATGAGAGAAAGCGTGCCAAGAGGCGCGAGGCTCTTCGCCGTCGGCTTCAGGAATCTCCGAAGGAGAAAGATCCGGGACAGGAGCCTTTCGAGGACGATTATTTGTAAGCCCGGACAGCTTGACGACAGCGGAAACGTCCCGCTCAAGGTCCGCTGAGGATGTATATTTTTGCGATTATTCGTCAAAATAGTGAAAATGAATAATACAATGGAAAAATAGAACGCATTTTTTGTCATTTTGTAAGGTTGCAACAAAAAATGTGATATGGTAAGATTGTTTTTGATTAGGATTGTATACAATCCTTCGCAACTTTACCACACTATATTTCAGATTCACATTATGGAGACACTGTTCTTCGGATCGGAGGAGCTATGAAAGTAACTATTATTGGCGCCGGAAGCGTAGGTTCTACGATTGCATTTACGCTGGCAACCAATGGAACCGCTTCAGAAATCGTATTAATTGATGTAAATGAGGAGAAGGCAAAGGGTGAAGCAATGGATATCCTTCAGGGTAGCCCGTTCTTCGGCTCCATGTCTATTATTGCAGGCGATTATCCGGACGCCGCAGATTCGGATATCGTTATTATCACGTCCGGTATTCCGAGACGTCCCGGTCAGTCCAGACTTGAGCTGGCACAGACCAACGTAAACATTATGAAGGATATTGCATCCAAGATTACCAAGTATGCTCCGAAGGCAATCTACATTATCGTAAGCAATCCGGTTGACGTTATGACTTATGCTTTCCACAAGTATTCCGGTATTCCGGAGAACCAGATTATCGGTTCCGGTACCATTCTTGATACCTCCCGTCTTCGTGCAAGACTTGCCGAGATTTATGATATCAGCCAGAGCAATGTTCATGCTTACGTATTCGGTGAGCATGGAGATTCTTCCTTCGTTACCTGGTCTCTGGCTAACATTTCCAATGTTCCGATCGATCAGTACAAGGAAAGAGTACACAATTCCGTTAAGGGCTTCCCGAAGCTTGACCGCGAAGAGATTGAGGATTTCGTAAAGAAGTCCGGCGGTATCGTTATCAGCCGCAAGGGCGCAACCTATTACGCTATTGCCGTATCTGTTGCATTTATCGTTCGTACGATTGCAACCGGTATGGATACCACAATGACTGTTTCCACGATGATGCACGGCGAGTACGGCATTGATAACGTATGCCTCAGCACGCTTGCCATCGTAGGTAAGAACGGTATTGTCGGAAATGTTGAAACTCCTTTGAATGATGAAGAGGTTGCCCTTCTTCGTAAGAGCGCAGACAACCTTAAGGAAGTTATCAATAATATTAATCTTGATTAATTGCTTTCTAACAAAAGCGTGTGTCCGGTTTCACACACGCTTTTGTCATATAAAAACGGCATTTTCCGTATAGCATGCGGATAATTCCGTGAAACGCTGCAATGGACACAGGCACGGAGGATGTTATGGAATTTCGTACGGAACATGATTCAATGGGTGAGATTCAGGTCGCGGCAGACCGTTACTGGGGTGCTCAGACCGAGAGAAGCAGACGCAATTTTGTGATTGGCTCCGGAATTGAAACGATGCCCGCGGAGATTATTCATGCGTTCGGGATTCTGAAGAAGGCTGCCGCAACGGCAAATGCCGTATTGCAGCCGGCTAAGATGACACCCGAGAAGGCGGAGGTTATTGCAAGAGTCTGCGATGAAGTGACGGACGGAAAGCTTGCTGGGCATTTCCCGCTTGTCGTATGGCAGACCGGAAGCGGTACGCAGTCCAACATGAACGTTAATGAAGTGATTGCCAACCGTGCCAACGAGCTTGTCGGCCGGAAGCTGCTTCATCCGAATGACGATATCAATATGTCCCAGTCCAGTAACGATACGTTTCCGACGGCAATGCATATTGCGGCGGTAACGGAAATCGAAGACCGGCTTTTCCCCGCCATTGATACACTGATTGCTACCATGGAGCGTCTTGAGGCGGAAAATGAAGGAATAGTCAAGAGCGGACGTACGCATCTGCAGGATGCCGTCCCGATTGCATTTTCCCAGGAAATCAGCGGTTGGAGAACGAGCCTTCAAAGAGACCGTCAGCTGATTGAGCTGTTGCTTCCCGGTATTCGTACCCTGGCACTCGGTGGTACGGCGGTCGGAACCGGTCTGAATGCACCGAAAGGCTTTGCCGAAGAGGTAGCCAAGCAGGTCAGCCTGATTACCGGAAAGGACTTCGTTACGGCAGAGAATAAATTCCATGCGCTTACCTCGAAGGATGAGATGGTTGCCGTTCACGGCGCGCTGAAGGCGCTTGCGGCAGACCTGATGAAGATTGCAAATGACGTTCGCTGGCTTGCGAGCGGTCCGCGTGACGGACTCGGAGAGATTACGATTCCGGCCAACGAACCCGGTTCGTCGATTATGCCGGGAAAAGTAAATCCGACACAGTGCGAGGCGGTTACAATGGTTGCCGTTCAGGTAATCGGTAACGATACGGCAGTCGGTATGGCAGCCAGCCAGGGTAATTTTGAGCTGAACGTGTTTATGCCGGTGCTGGCATATAACTTCCTTCAGTCGGTTCGTCTGCTTTCCGAAGCGATGCTTTCCTTTGAGAAAAACTGCGTGCGCGGAATCCGTGCGAATCGTGATAAGATGCACGACAATCTTCACAACTCGCTTATGCTTGTTACTGCGCTGAATCCTTATATCGGCTATGAGAATGCGGCGAAGACGGCGAAGAAGGCGTATGCGGACAATATTTCCCTGAAAGAGGCCTGTGTAAGCCTCGGTTTCCTGACGGCTGAGGAGTTCGACCGTGTGTTTCACCCGGAGAACATGATTTAGTCACAGATTTATCAAATTAATAAAGTAAAATAAGCAAGATTCTTGCTAAAATAGAAAGGATGATACTTTTATGAATTACGCAGAAGAATCACTCAAAAAGCATTACGAATGGAAAGGAAAGGTTGAGATGATCGTTCGCGCTCCTTTGGAGACCAAGGAAGATCTTTCTCTTGCATATACTCCCGGTGTTGCGCAGCCTTGTCTGGAAATTCAGAAGAACACCGACCTCAGCTACGATCTTACCCGTCGTTCCAATCTGGTAGCAGTAGTTACCGACGGTACCGCAGTACTCGGTCTCGGTGATATCGGTCCGGAAGCAGGAATGCCTGTTATGGAAGGAAAATGTGCTCTTTTCAAGACCTTTGGTGATGTTGATGCGATTCCGCTTTGCATCCGTTCTAAGGAAGTTGATGATATTGTGAATACTGTCAGACTTCTTGCAGGTTCCTTCGGTGGTGTAAACCTTGAGGATATTTCTGCTCCCCGCTGCTTCGAAATTGAGAGAAAGCTGAAGGAGTGCTGCGATATTCCGATTTTCCATGATGACCAGCATGGTACTGCGGTTGTATGCCTTGCAGCTATGCTTAACGCATTGAAGGTTGTTAATAAGAAGATTGATGAGATTCGTGTTGTAACCAGCGGTGCAGGCGCAGCCGGTATTGCAATTATCAAGCTTCTCATTTCCATGGGACTTAAGGACGTTGTTATGTGTGACCGTAAGGGCGCTATCTACAAGGGACGTGACGGTCTGAATGCCGAGAAGGAGCTCATCGCTGAGATGACCAACCAGCAGATGCGTAAGGGAAGCCTTGAGGAGGTTATCAAGGGCGCTGACGTATTTATCGGTGTTTCCGCTCCCGGCTGTGTAACTCCTGAGATGGTTAAGAGCATGGCTCCGAACCCGATTCTCTTCCCGATGGCAAATCCGACTCCCGAAATCATGCCTGACGAAGCTAAGGCAGCAGGTGCAGCAGTTGTCGGAACCGGCCGCAGCGATTTCCCGAACCAGATCAACAACGTACTTGCATTCCCCGGAATTTTCCGTGGTGCATTGGATGTTCGTGCAAAGGATATCAACGATGCCATGAAGATTGCTGCAGCTAAGGCAATCGCAGCATTTGTTACCGATGATAAGCTCAGCGCAGATTACATTATTCCGAGCGCATTGGACAAGTCTGTTGCAGCAGCAGTTGCAAAGGCAGTTGCTCAGGCAGCACGTGATACCGGAGTTGCTCGTCTGTAAGCCAATCATTTGGTAATTCAATCAGAAATCATACAAAATCGCCCGATGAAATTTTCACCGGGCGGTTTTTTGCGTCATGAAAAGTTGTTAATGTAAATGCCATGCAAATCATTTGCCGAAAAAGCTGTTAATGTAAACATTCCGGGCAAATCACTTGCCGAAAAAGCTGTTAATGTAAAATTCCGGGCAAATCATTTGCCTAAACGGTCAATGTCTTCCTGGGAAACGA
Organism: Lachnospiraceae bacterium; assembly: GCA_045641285.1. GTDB lineage: Bacteria > Bacillota > Clostridia > Lachnospirales > Lachnospiraceae > ISDg. The sequence continues at coordinate 56,419 of JAZUGQ010000008.1, read as the reverse complement.
CGGTAAAGCCGTTCTCCAGCAACAGGCGCGCGCCGTCTTTATCGGACAGCCGGAAAATAATCAGTGCATTCTGATCGTCGTTGCTGTAGTTAAAGGAATACAGGTATTCCACACTGATTCCGGAAGAATCCAAAAAGCGGAGAATCCGGTTGAGTCCGCCCGGACGGTTGTCGATTTTTGCGCAGACAACGTGGTTCTTGCGGGCCGAATAGCCGGCATCCTTCAGCAAATCCAGACATGTCTGGATGTCTTCATTTTTGACAATAAAACGAACGATACCAAACTCCGTCGTGTCGGCAATCATCAAAGCGAGGATATCGATATTGTGATCGGCAAGCAGACCGGTCAGACGGGAGAGCGCACCGTTTTGATTGGTAAGATAAACAGAAATCTGATGTACAAACATAAAGCCTCCTTCTCCCCGATGGGGCATCTGCAAAATGCCTGCAAGGATTCTTTTATTCCTTCCATTATACCATGGAAGAAGCGAAAAGTAAATTCCGGTGCAGGCATTTTCTTAACAGTTATAGAATTTTCGGAAATGACGGGTTTTCATCAGCCGTGAAGCTTCCGATTGTCAACGATACGTTTTGCCTTGCCTTCCGAACGGGGAAGGGACTTCGGCGGAACCAAAGTGACTTTGGCGGCAATGCCGACAACGGATTTGATACGCTCCACGATGGTGTTGCGAAGCTTTTCGATATCACTGATTTTATCGGTGAACATTTCCTCGGACATTTCAATCTGAACTTCGAGACGGTCGGTGGAATTGACACGATCGACAATCAGCAGATAGAACGGAGAAACGCCCTCCAAACCGACAAGACAGGTTTCAATCTGGCTCGGGAATACGTTGACACCGCGAATGACAAGCATATCATCGGTACGTCCTGCAAGACGGTTCATGCGGACAAAGGTACGACCGCAGGCGCAGGGCTCGTGATTGATGCTGCAGATATCATGGGTACGGTAACGAAGCATCGGCATACCGGTTTTTGTGATGGTCGTGAAGACGAGTTCACCGAGTTCGCCGTCCGGAACGCATTTTCCGGTATCCGGGTCGATAATTTCAATGATGACATTGTCCTCGTTGACGTGCATACCATGCTTTTCCAGGCATTCGAACGCAACACCGGGACCACCGATTTCGGTCAGACCGTAAATGTCGCAGGCATCAAAATCAAAAATGTCCTCCAGGTGACGCCTCATTTCCTCAGTCCAGGGCTCTGCACCGAACACACCGGACTTCAGCTTGACTTTGCCGAGCAGGCCTTTTTCCTGTATGGTTTCCGCCAAATACGTAGCGTAGGAAGGAGTGCAGCAAAGCATCGTGGAGCCAAGCTCGGTCATCATCATAATCTGGCGCTCGGTATTGCCGGCAGAGAGCGGAACCACGGTGGCACCGATTTTGTCAGCACCCTGATGGGCACCGAGACCGCCGGTGAAGAGACCGTAGCCGTAACAAATCTGGATAATGTCATTGTCGCCGCCGCCTGCAGCAGTCAATGCGCGGGCAACCATTTCGGTCCAGACTTCGATATCATTTCTCGTATATCCGACGACAATCGGCTTTCCGGTCGTTCCGGACGAACCCTGGATACGAACGATATCGGTCAGGTCGGAAGCCAGCAATCCGTAAGGAAAATTATCACGAAGGTCGGTCTTCTCCATAAACGGAAGTTTATATAAATCATCAACGGTTTGGATGTCTTCGGGCTTTATACCGAGTGCGTCCATACGCTCCCGATAGAGCGGAACCCGTTCATATTCGAGCGCAACGGTGTCGCGAAGCCGCTGATTCTGCAGTTCGCGCAGCTTGGAACGCTCCATACATTCGATCATCGGATTGTAAATTTTGTGAATTTTCGGCTGTCTCATAAAAACCTCCTGTAAATCGAAAATGCGCCATGACGGCAAAAATGAATTCGGCATTTTAACGAGCTATGAGAAGCGGAAGAAAAAAATAAAGCCCATCCTCCGAAAACAGAGGACGAGCAATCAATCTACCCGTGGTACCACCTCATTTTAGTGTGAAATCACACCCTCATCAGGTACATGCCAATACCTTATCGCGATAACGGACGCTTCCGGCGATGCCTACTTAAATGCTGTTCAACACGCTACTCTTGGGAGGAATTCGGAAGCTTTTCGATGCCGGCTCTCACCGTCCCGGCTCTCTGAAAAGGAAAATCACTTCGTACTGGTTCCCAGTCAATGTATTTGTTTGGAATATACAACAAGACGCGGGGAATGTCAAGTAAAAAATTACGAAAGCGAGCGGAAGAGCAGGGGAAAACAGGGAAAACGCAAGAGAACAAATAAAGAAAAATCAAGGAAGAGCAGGGGAAAAAGGATGTTTTTACTGATGGTAGGCAGACTGTCGGAAAGCCGGTTTACAAAGAAAATAATGCATGAAAACACATCTTACAAGACGCAAAGTCAACTAATTAATACATATTTAGGGAATGTGAATGTTGATTTTATGCAAAAATTATGCTATGCTATTCATAATCGCATATTGCTTATACGTGAAATTAAAAAGGCAAATCTGTAGAAATACAGAGACGCAAAACCAGAAGTCTAACGTGACATGGGGTGTGACGTTGAGCTCGTGTTATTATGATAGTTCGGTTGCAATAGGTTATTTATTGCGGCCGTTTTTTTTATTTCATGATAAATCATATGTGATGAAGCAGTGTTAAATAGCATTTTTATTCAGGAGAAGCGTATTATGAGAGGATGGAAAAACAGAAGAACAATGGCATTTTTGCTGTGCATTCTTATGATTTTCGAGCTGTTTGCCGAATGTCCCCAAAAAGCAAACGCGGCAGAAATCAAGAAGGACGTAAATGTAAATGCAGCAGTGAGTGCCGAAGTAGAAGTTGACGCGGAGAGGATGATGCTCTCTACGGAAAAAAGGACATTTAGTTGTGGATATTCCGGAGGAGGTGATACGGTTACTTTCAGCGGAGCAAAAGGAACTGTAAAAAAGATTTATATGTATCCTGATTCGGGAAATATAATGTCAGGTTGTAATTGGGTAACGGTAGCCGATACCGGAATACAATATCGATATTCTATTACTGTAAGCCCTAATTCAAGCACATCATCTCGAGGTGTGGATATTCATTTTGAGTCAGCTACCGCAAATAAGGCATATATATTAAGAGTTCGGCAATCCGGAAGACCTGCACCGACGAATACACCAAGGCCGACGAATACGCCTGTGCCGCCGACGAATACACCGAAGCCGCCGACGAATACGCCGACACCAAAGCCGACGAATACGCCCGTACCGCCGACGAATACGCCGAGTCCGACACCGAGCCCGAGTCCGACCCCGACCCCGAGTCCGAGTCCGAGTCCGACCCCGAGTCCGAGTCCGAGTCCGAGCCCGAGTCCGACGCCGAGCCCGAGTCCGACCCCGAGTCCGAGTCCAAGCCCGAGTCCGACCCCGAGTCCGAAGCCGACAGCAACACCAAGCCCGAAGCCGACGAGTACACCAAAGCCAACAGCAACACCAAGCCCGAAGCCAACGAGTACACCGAAGCCAACGAGACCGCCGAAACCGACATTGCCGCCGAAGCCGACAGCAACGCCGAGCCCGAAGCCGACAGCAACACCAAGTCCGAATCCGACGAATACGCCGAAGCCGACAGTCGCTCCGAGCCAGGCGCCGACGAGTACGCCAAAGCCGACGAGCACACCGAGACCGACATCTACCCCGACCCCGAGCCCGAGTCCGACGCCGAGCCCGAGTCCGACCCCGTATGGTATGTGGACGAAACCGAAAGAAATTCGTTTATCCAATTGTAATCAGGTTAAGGGAACGTTGGAAGTCTACGGATATGAGAATTCGAAATATTTACGTGTTTATTCGGATGATGGAACTGATTGGATAAATGTTGAGCCAATAGCCGGAAGCGAAGGAAAATATAATTATGTAATACTTGAGAACAAAGATAATTATTCCAGACAGGCTCGAATTATCATTGAAGATTCCCTGACAGGGGAACAGATATATGTAGATGTAGAACAACCGGGACGATTGATTACGGTTACTTTTTATTACAGCACCGACGAACTATATGGTACGTATTCCGGAGACGATGGATATGTTGACGGTGGAATTCATATCGAAATGGTTGTTGGCGGGCACTATGATTTTCCGCCTGAACCAGAGGATAGAGAAGACCGGGAGTTTAGTGGTTGGTTTACGGAGCCGGAGGGCGGAGAAGAGATAACGGAAGAAAGTGTTGTCGATCCGCATATCACCAGACTGTATGCCCATTATCAGGTGCCCCCGGTTTGTGTACAGTTTCAGATTGAGGATAACCATGGAGAGGATATTCCTGCAAAAATTGTAAAATTGGTAACTTATTGTAAACCGTTTGGAAATGTATTTCCGACAGTTCAAAATCCAAAGGAATATCAGATTCTTGCATGGAAAGACGCTGACGGGAACTTCTATGATGAAGATACCATAGTGTCTACAAGAGAGGATATTACACTGCTTCCGGTATGGGGAAAGAAGAACCAGTATCTGGTTGTTTTTGTTGGAAACGGAGACAAAGAGGAAACAGTTGAATACCGCTACTATTATTATGATCAGGAATATTCATGGTCAAACGACACACCTAAATTTGATGGAGGAACCGGTTTTGAAGGATGGTGTGATTCGCCGATGCGAACACTCGGCGACAAATACTATTCTGTCAATGACCTTTTATGCAGTTTTGTAAATCTAGCCGGAACTAAGAAATCGATTGCATTGTATGCACTGTGGAAGGAAAATAAGCTTGTAAAGTATCTTGATCCGATTCGACAGGAGGTTTTGAAAGTTGATAGACAGACGCATTTGTATACAATCACGGATACCAGTGAATTTCCACAGTTGGAATTAGAAGGATTGCGTTTGGTCGGCTGGAGCTCGGAGAAGAAATTTAAGCATCTGGTCGAAGAAAAAACGGGAGAGAAGATAGCACAATATAGTGGAAATGAAGATATCATCGCTTCCGGAGAAGATGATTTGAAATTATATCCTGTATACGAGCTGGAGAGAGGTAAACGTGCACTGATTTACTATGATAAGAATCAAAAGAATAATGATATTATTGTAAAAATCTACGACGAATGGGAAACCGTTACATCGGAAGATATCGCGTTTCCTTATTTTGATTCCCTGTATGAATTTAACGGATGGAATCAGAGAGATGTGAAGAATCAGAAGAAAAAAATATTTTACACAAAATATGATGCGATTGCGGTCAGAACGATTAATAAGAATAATATTATTTTCGATGCGGACTGGGAATATTGTGCTGATGTAGAAGTAACATTTATATATGGTGAAGGAAATGTTACAGTGGTGAAACCGGAATCGAGTACGATAACTCTGCCAATTCCATATCAAAGCGGATATATTTTCGGAGGCTGGGGAGAAGGCAAGATAGATACTTCGGATGATTCGGAAAACGATATACCGCAATATCGGAATGTTTATCCCGGCGGAAGTGAGTACACAGTGCCGGTATATGGATCAACTCTGTATGCAACTTGGAAACCGATTAAGTATACGATTGAGTATTATGATTCCATATCGGGAGAACGGCTGTGGGAACCGGAAGAAGTAGATACCAAAACGGGAGTTCTGAAAGATGGACCGGAAATTCAGGGAGCGACATTTCTGGGATGGAGTGCGAATAAGAATTTTAAAATCATGTTGAGCACTGATTTATTGCAGGATATGGTAAATTACGTGAATGACAAATTCATTAAGACAACAACGGAAGATTCAAACGACATTTGGGATAGCATTTGGAATGGAGCAATTTTAAATGCTTTGAATAATTTCAAAAAAACCAATGAGTTTTTGTCAAAATACAATATTCACGGAGCAGGAAGCAGTGTGGCAGAAATTCCGTATACAGGAGAGACGGTTGTAAAATTATACTCATGTTATGTTTACGCCGAGGATATAGGCGATTTTTTGGAAGGTGAGTTTGTTGCAGTCTTTTTTGATACTTATACGAAACAGGGAACGGTTGAAAGATGTAGAAGTTTTGATAATGTCATCTTTCCTTTTATTAATCCGGAGCGTAATTATTGCGAATTCGGCGGTTGGAAAGAGAGCACGTCTTCAGTGATATTCGATGGCGGATTAATTTTGCCGGCGAGTGTTGTTTTTTCGAAGATATATGGTAATCTTTTAGTTCCGAGCACTACTCTTTATTTTATTTCCGAATGGAGAACAACAGGAATAGAGTATTCGATAGAGCCGGGCTTCGGAAATGCCAAAAAGAAGGATATTACAAACAAATATTGTCCGGGAGAAGAAATTGTAATTGATGAATTAAGTAAATATGTGGAACGGGATGGATACTATCCGAAGACATGGATGGATTCCGATGGAAATGAATATACAAGAACAGATATATATACATTTCCGGAAAAATCAGTTACCTTTTATCCGAAATGGGATATTCAGCAGTATCGAATTATCTATCATAATGGATTCCAGCCGGAAGAATTTATCACAAGAACAGTCAATGCCAGAACAAGATTGTCATTTGATGAGGAACTGCTTTCGTTAGTAGATACGGAAGGTTATACGTTTTTAGGTTGGACGGAAATTAATAATGCGGAAACAATCGGACTTCCGATAAATGTTTCTGATGACGAAATCATCAAAGATAATGAAGAATCGAACAGTTTGCGTACGTTGACAAAAGACATGCATTTCTATTCGTGTTATGATGAAAATGAAGCTCCGAAAGGGAAGGTGATGTTTGTCTACATTCCTATGGGCGGAACCGGTGGCCCGGGAGAAGTTGATCTCAATCTGAATGAAGACAATCAATATCTAATCGCAGAAGGCGAGCCGAGCAGAGACGGATATTTATTTGAAGGCTGGTCACTGAATTCAAGGGAACAGTATGTAGAGTATCATGCAGGAGATATGTATACGGATGAGATTATAGACAATAAGGTTGTATTGTTTGCTGTCTGGAGTCCGCTGACGACGAACAACTTAAAAGAAAAATTGCAAAGACTATATGGAAAAGATATCATGCCGGACTACTACTTTGAATATGAATATGTATCTCCTCATTGGGAAAAAATCAATGATCAGTGCTATTTTATTCTGAAGACATTCGAAGCAAATGATTCGGTGAATAATAAATACATGGTATCTGATATTATGATTCTTGAACTATGTGATAATGAGACATGGAGTCTTTACGGAGATCCGGAAACTGCAAGCGCTTCAGAATACTTTAGGTACACAATTGCAACCAGCAACGATAATATTAAGGCACGACTTAAGTTGGCGGCATTTGATGTAGCCCTTACGATTGCTGAGCAGATACCGGTTGCAAAAGAAATGTTGAGTGTAGAGGAGTTCTCCGGAAAAATCATGAATAGTCTTATGTCGTTAAATCCATCGGATGAACTGTATTTTACGAAACTGAATTCTGCGATATGCAATACAGAAATCAGCAAAATTAGTCGTGAACTGGCTGAAAAATATAGTGACGCTGAGGTTAATAGGATTATGCCCCAAATTGTTCCGTTAATACAAGAGTGGGTTTCAGATGCCTTGATTGATAAGGCGTATATAATAAACGCAATAGATGAATTCGGTAGCTATTTGATTCATTTCGGAGATACTATCAAGGATTTTAAGGCATTAGTTAAAAAAATAGATGAACTGAAGCAAAAAAATCCTAAGCATTTTCTCCGTGAATATATTAAGGAGAAATATAACATAAAGGATAACGCAATTGATACTATAGGGGCTAACATAAATGCAAAATATACTGCAAAGGAGAAAAAGATATTAGGAATCTTGAGCGAACTAGATGATAGAGGAGATAGTGAAATATTTAATGATACGGTCCTCTCATTTCTTGAATGCGCATGGTCGATTACTTGGGATAATATCAAATTATCTTTGCAGGACGAGCAACTGGATACGTACGGCGCATATGATATTGCAATTCAAACGTTCCGTGATGAAGTTAAAAAGAAATTTGACGAACATTTGGCTGCCGAAGTACCGACATTGGTAAAACAGATATATGCAGCATATTTTGGCATTGAATTATGACAGAATCATTGCAGCGTGTAGCATGAAAATGCCGCTATAAAGAAAATGATGTAAAAACGAAAGCAAATCCACCGGAGTTTTCGAACAAGGGTGGATTTGCTTTTTTGTCAGCTTAAATGGTTGACAAAGCGAGGATAAAGAGGTAAAATAATTCTTACATTTGACAAATGAACATATCAATGATTTGAAAGTATATTTTCAAAGAAGCATATCGATAGGACAATCTGTTTGAATCAAAGGGGACAGACGAGTTATTGCACGGGATATCCGTAGGGGGAACATTATGAACTGGGTCAAAACAATCAAAACACTTCTGATTCTGATCGGAATCGGAGTACTGGCATATTTGCTCGGACATATAAAAGTGGAAGTCGGTGGAGGAAGTACGACGACTTCCCTGAATCCACCGGAAGGCGCTCAATATGAAAATGGGTGGTATACGTCAAGTTTGTTTGGCGAATACGATCAATTTTTCGAGTGTGCACAAATTGAATTTCATTTTACCGGAACGGTAGAAGAAGGCGAAGTTCGGTTTTATATTGAGAACGAAGCGGGCAAACAGTGCTGGTCCTGGTCTGCGAAGGCCGGAGATGGTTTTGACAAGACGGTAATGATTCCGAAACCGGGTAAGGGTGCGGATTTATATTACAGCGTTACTTCGAAAACGGCGGGAACGATACACATAGAAACAACAAAGTGGCGTTACGTATATACGAAAATTATTGATTGATTTCAGCCGGGATGTTCGTACGAATATCCCGGTATTTATTCAGCAACAAAAAGGGGAATGATATGAAACGGTGGATTCGCAAACTGTTCCGATATCCTGCGGTTGACGGCTATATGATGTTTTGTTATTTGATGGCATTTACGGTATTGATGATATCGGTTTCCATGTTTGAGGCGGATTGGGGACTGCTTGAAGATGCGTCAAAATATGCCTATGTCAGCACGTATTATGTATCGGCGGAATCGGAAGACGGAATCGGCGCACTGGATCAGAATACCACAAGGGAAATTATGGACGTATTTACCAAGCTGAACGAGGACGGAAAGACCATCGTGCTGGTCACACATGACAGTCAGGTTGCTCAATACGCAAAACGAATTATACGAATCGAAGACGGATTGATAGTATGATTTCCCGTTGAAAATACTATATCTTGTATTATATTGGGTGAGAAATTGTATATATTATCTAAATAAATACCAATAAAAAAACAGGTTATTGCCAAAATGGAGAAAATGTTTTCCAATGCTTGCATGACCTGTTTTTTTTCTGTATGATAGTACCGTGGGATTCGTGAGAGCCCGTTGTTGAATATTTTAGGAGGACCATAGAAATGGCTACGAAGAAGGTAAAGGACGTAATCGTTAATGCTGAGGCTGCAAAGGACGTTGTTAAGAAGACCGAAGAGAAGGCTGCAACCAAGGCTGTTGAAGTAAAGGAAGCAGTAAAGAAGGAAGTTAAGAAGGAAGCTGCTCCGGCAAAGGAAACTGTAAAGAAGGAAGTTAAGAAGGAAGTTGCTCCTGCAAAGGAAGCTGCCAAGAAGGCTGTTAAGAAGGCAGATGATACCGTAAAGGCTGCCAAGACCGCAAAGAAGGCCGCAACCGCTAAGGTTGTTCTTCAGTACGCAGGCAAGGATATCGCTATGGCTGACCTTTTGGATGCTGCAAAGAAGGCTTATGCAGCTGATAACAAGGAAGAACTCAAGGACATCGTTTTGTATGTTAAGCCTGAGGACAACGCTGCATACTATGTAGCAAACAACACTGTTACCGGTAAGATTACATTCTAAGTTCCAAAATAAAAAGTATTCTTTTAACACGCGTCTTTGCAATTTGCAGAGGCGCGTGTTGCTTTGTAGGAAAATGCAACCGCCGGCCCGTGGAAATGCAACTGCCAGCCCGTGGAAATGCAACTGCCGGCCCATGGAAATGCAACCGCCGGCCCATGGAAATGAAACTGCCGAAACCCATGAAACCGGAACCGGCCGGATTCTCTCGGCAGAGGCTTGCATGCAGGGACGGAATAGTGTACAATAAATCGTGTGCCGGCCGGATACGGCAAGTACGATGCTGAGACAATCGGATGCGACACAGAACGATATCTGTGCCGAAAGAATAGATACAGAACAAATGACTCAAACCGGGAGAACCGGCTGAAAGTATGGAGAAAATTATGAATGAGGAACGGATTGACATTGTGATTCCGGTTTATAAGCCGGACGAAACCTTCTTTCGCTGCATCGGTCGTTTGCTGACGCAAACGGTTCGGCCGGGGACCATTTTCCTAATGCTGACGCTGGCTGACGAGGAGTGCCCGGATGAGGCGGAAACCCTTCGAAAACAGCTGGCGAGACTTCAGGAACGCCTTCCCGGCAGTGAGAGCGTGATGATTTCGGTGACGCCGCTTGCCAAGAGTGATTTCAATCACGGAAATACGCGAAATGACGGTATGCGGAAGAGCCGGGCCGAGTACACGGTGTGCATGACAATGGATGCGGTACCGTGGGATAACAGACTGCTGGAACACCTGCGAAATGCCATGCAGATGCAACCAAATGCGGTTGCGGTGTATGCGCGCCAGACGGGAGATGACAAAGCGGACATTCTGACTCATTTGACGCAGGGTTTCAATTATCCGAAGGAACGGATTGTGAAGGACCGAAGCTGCTATGAAACCATGGGAATCAAGGCCATTTTCTGCTCCGATGTATGCTGTATGTACAGACGCGAGGCGTGGGATGCGCTGGGCGGTTTTGAGGAAAATATTCTGTTCGGGGAAGATACGCTGTTTGCGAAAAAGGCGTTGGATTACGGGCATGAGGTTGTGTATGAGCCGGAGGCACGCGTGATTCACTGGCATCGGTATTCGCTGCGGCAGCTGCTCTGTCGGAATTTTGATATCGGGGTCAATCAGAAGGATCATCCCGAGGTGTTCGGTGAATTGTCTTCGGAGTCGGAGGGCATCCGATATGTGAAGAAGGTGATCCGGTGCCTGGCCAAACGAAAGAAGTTCGGAAAGATTTTCGTATTTGTCGCACAGAGCGGGGCAAAATGGATCGGTTACCGGCTCGGAAAGAGCTATAAAGTGCTTCCGAATCGGCTGGCAGCGGCACTGATCAGCAACCCGCAGTATTTGGCCGATAAGAAAAATGATGCAAAAAAGGCTTGAAAATGCCATACAATATTACATAAAAATGTTTCCGGCGGGGACTTCGGAATTTATGTTGAATATCTTATTTGATATGTTATAATAAGTCCGTGGCAGTGTGACATGCCGGTTGGAAACAGAAAAGGAAGGTACCATATGCGTAAAATCGTATTGTCGATTCTGGTCAGCAATACCGCCGGAGTTCTGGCGAGAACGTCCGGACTGTTCAGCCGTCGCGGGTATAATATCGCGAGTCTGACGGTGGGCGAAACAGAACGGCCCGACATCAGCCGTATGACGGTTGTTGCTACGGGAGATGAGCAGACGCTGGAACAGATTGTGAAACAGCTTACCAAGCTGGAAGAGGTCATTTCCGTGAAGGAACTGACACCGGAACATTCCGTATGCAGCGAGTTGGTGCTTTTAAAGGTGCGGACAAAAACAGATGCCAAACGACAGAGTGCAATCAGTATTGCCGATGTATTCCGTGCAAAGGTGGTTGACGTGGCAGTGGATTCTCTGATGATGCAGTTGACCGGCGAAACGGCCAAAATCGATGCATTTATCAGAATGTTCTACGAATTTGAAATTCTGGAACTTGTGCGGACCGGATTGACCGGACTGGAACGGGCCTGAATAATTTATCAAAGGAGATTTTGCTATGCTGAAGGAATTCAAACAGTTTATTATGCGTGGTAACATGATCGACCTGGCTGTCGGTGTTATCATCGGTGGTGCATTCGGTGCCATCATTACGTCTTTGGTTAATAATATTTTCATGCCGTTAATCGGCTTATTGCTTGGCGGCAAGGCCGATTTCACCAACTTCTTCGCAGTTTTGAAGGAGCCTGAGGTAATTCCGGAAGGCGGCTGCCCGGCAACGCTGGCAGAGGCTACGGAAGCCGGTTATACATGCCTTGGTTACGGCGCATTTATCACCACTATTATTACGTTCCTGATTATGGCTCTTTGCATGTTCTTTGTTATCAAGGCAGTGAACAAGGCATCTTCTATCGGTAAGAAAGAAGAGGAGCCGGCAGCACCTACAACAAAGATTTGTCCGTTCTGTAAATCCGAGATTTCCATTGAGGCAACCAGATGTCCTCATTGTACTTCGGAACTTCCCGAAGAGGAAAAGGAAGACTGATTCAGAACTTGCAGCTCCCGCACGGAATTCCTGTGTGGGAGCTTTTTATCCGTATTACAGACCGTAAAAATGAAGGAAATGGCAGCAGGAAGGATATGAAGAAAACAACAGCATATCTGTTCATGACCGTATTTGCGTTGATTACCGCGACGGCATGGATTTCGATTATAAAAACGCTGAAAAATGAACCCTTGCATAAATCGCCGGAATCGGACAAAGAACCGATTTCGACGTTTCTTTCTGATGTCACGCCGACCACTGCAGAGAGCGGAACGCCGACACCGAGCGGAACATCGGAACCGGGTGGAACGCCGGGAGTGAGCGGAACGCCGGAGCCGAGCATGACGCCGGAGCTGAGCGGAACACCGGAGCTGACCGGAACGCCGACACCGAGCGGAACACCGGAGCCGAGCATGACGCCAACGCTGACCGGAACACCCGACCCCGGCAATACGCCGACGCCAACCCCGACGCCGACCGTGACACCGACTCCAAGTGTGACTCCGACGCCAACCGCAACGCCGACGCCAAGCGCCACTCCGACACCAACCGCCACTCCGACCCCGATTCAATATACATACCGCGAGATGAATACGGAAATGTATGTGCTGAATCAGGTGAACGTCCGGAAACAGCCGGATGCCGACAGCGAGCTCTTGGACAAACTGAAAAAAGACACGAAGGTGACCGTAACGGCCCAGTGCATAGAAAATAACTGGTACCGCATTTCCTATGACGGCAAAACCGGTTATGTCAGCAACAATTATCTGACGAAAACCGCCCCGCCGACGCCGACTCCGACGGTGACCCCGACGCCGACTCCGGTCGGATATACGTATCGGGAAATGAATACTGTCATGTATGTTCTCAACCAGGTAAATGTCCGGAAACAGCCGGATGCCGACAGCGAGCTCTTGGACAAACTGAAAAAAGACACGAAGGTGACCGTGACGGCCCAGTGCAAGGAGAATAACTGGTACCGCATTTCCTATGACGGCAAAACAGGCTACGTCAGCAACAATTATCTGACGAAAACCGCACCGCCGACGCCAACTCCGACACCGACCGGGAAGCCGACAGCAACACCGACTCCGACCGCAAAACCGACTGTGACACCAAAGCCGGGCGGAAATACGTCAAAGAAAATAAATCTTGTCGTGTATACCAATAAATCGGTAAGTGTCCGGAAAGAGCCTGATGCAAAGAGTAAATCGGTAGTTGAATTGAAGCCGGATACGAAGGTTACCGCAACAGAACAGGTAATTGTCGATGAAATTGAATGGCTCTGTATTTCGTATGACGGCAAAACCGGGTATGTCAAGTTCAACGATTTGGGCATACGGATTCCAAAAGATGCAACGGAAGAGGATATGCTGACGGCGATCATTTACTGTGAAGCAGGTGGCAATGAGATGGAAATGCTTTGCTGCGGAATGACCGTACTGAACCGAATGACCTATCGAAATATGTCAATGAGGGAGGTTCTGTATGAATCCGGACAGTTTTCGCCCACATATACCGACACATCTGAAAAAGAACCGGGCTTTTATAAAGCATATTATAAGTGGATAAATCAGACGGCAACGGGTGGAGATGCCCAAAAGCTGAACATGAGCAACAAGGCCGCAAAACGTCTGCTGAGCCAGGGACTGACCTGGGAAGAAATCATCGCATCCGGTGAAATCGACAAATCAGGTATCGATTTGTCCAAGAAAACAGGGCGTTATGAGTGGCAGAATTTCCGCGCAACCAGCAGCTACTGGGAAGACTATTTCAAAGAATGGTTTTGCATCAACGGAACCATTTTCTCGACCTCGGCTCATTACTGATTTTCGACGGAAGCAGGGCGGAAGTCCCGTCTGCGGGCATCATTTTCAAAAGAGAGAATCGAAAACGGGCATCTTTTTCCGAAAGAGAGAATCGAAAGAGGGCATCATTTTCCAAAAGGGAAAAGAACCGGATGTGTTGAAAATGACGGATAAATGCCGGGAAAGACGAAAAGATTTGACAGATATATTCTTGACGGAAAATATGGTTTGTTTTATAATTTAAAGTTAGGGCAGTAACTAAGTGTTTCTGAACACAATAACATAGAAAGGAGTCAAAAATCATGGGATTTATTGACAGCATTAAAGAAAGAGCAAAGCAGGACAAGAAAACGATCGTTTTGCCGGAGTCCATGGACAGAAGAACATGGGAGGCAGTTGAAATCATTTTGAAGGAAGGTATCGCTGACATTATCGTTCTCGGTACTCCCGAAGAGTGTGCAGCAAACAACGCAGGACTTGACGTAGCAGGCGCAAAGGTAATCAACCCGAACACCGCTCCGGAGCTTCAGTCCTACATTGATAAATTGGTTGAACTTCGTCAGTCCAAGGGTATGACCCCCGAGGAAGCTAAGAAGCTTCTTACAACGGACTATATGTACTATGCATGTATGATGGTTAAGATGGGAGCAGCAGACGGTGTTGTTTCCGGTGCTTGCCATTCCACCGCAAACACCCTTCGTCCGTCTCTTCAGATTATCAAGACGAAGCCCGGCACCAAGCTTGTTTCCGCATTTTTCATGATGATCGTTCCGAACTGTGAGTACGGTGAGAAGGGAACCTTCCTTTTCGCAGACTCCGGTCTTGAGCAGAATCCGGATTCCGAGAAGCTTGCGGCAATTGCAATCAGCTCCGCAGAGTCCTTTGAACTCCTTGTTCAGAAGCAGGCTAAGGTTGCTATGCTTTCTCATTCCACCAAGGGCAGCGCAAAGCATGCCGACGTTGACAAGGTTACCGAAGCAACGAGAATTGCCAAGGAACTTCGCCCTGACATTCTTCTGGACGGTGAACTTCAGGCTGATGCCGCTATGGTTCCTTCCGTTGGCGCATCCAAGGCTCCCGGAAGCCCCGTTGCAGGACAGGCTAACGTTTTGGTATTCCCTGACCTTGATGCAGGTAACAACGGCTACAAGCTCGTTCAGAGACTTGCTAAGGCAGAAGCTTACGGACCTATCACCCAGGGTATTGCAGCTCCGATTAACGACCTTTCCCGTGGCTGCATCGCTGAGGATATCGTAGGTGTTGTTGCCATTACGGCAGTACAGGCTCAGGCCAATAAATAATTCGGAGGGAAACATGAAGGTTTTGGTTATTAACTGCGGAAGCAGTTCTTTGAAATATCAGTTGATTGATTCGGAGAGCGAGCAGGCACTGGCTACCGGCCTCTGCGAGCGTATCGGAATCGACGGTTGTCTGAAGCATACTCCGGCAGGCGGAGAGAAGAATGTATTTAAGATCGACATGCCGAACCATGAGGTTGCCATTCAGAGCGTTTTGGCTGCATTGACCAATGAGTCTTACGGCGTGATCAAATCGCTGAAGGAAATCGGCGCGGTAGGCCATCGTGTCGTACACGGCGGCGAGAAGTTTGCATCTTCGGTTGTGATTACACCCGATGTCATCAAGGCAATTGAAGAGTGCAGTGATTTGGCTCCTCTTCACAATCCGGCCAACCTGATCGGTATCAACGCTTGTCTGTCTCTGATGCCCGGTGTTCCGGAAGTTGCCGTATTTGATACCGCATTCCATCAGACAATGCCGAAGGAGGCATATTTGTATGCGGTTCCTTATGAGTATTATACCGATTATCATGTACGTCGTTACGGATTCCACGGAACAAGCCACAGCTATGTTTCCAAGCGTGTCATCGATGTTGCAGGTTTGAAGACCGAGAACTCCAAGGTTATCGTATGCCACCTCGGAAACGGTGCATCCTGCTCCGCTGTACTGAACGGAAAGTCCGTTGATACCTCCATGGGTCTGACTCCTTTGGAAGGTCTGATTATGGGAACCCGTTCCGGTGACCTGGATCCCGCTGTCATCGAATTCATGGCAAAGAAACTGAACAAGTCGCTTGCGGACATGATGACCATTTTGAATAAGAAGTCCGGTGTTGACGGTATCTCCGGTGTCGGTTCCGATTTCCGTGATTTGGATGCTGCAGCAACCTCCGGAAATGAGAGAGCAAAGGTTGCAATCGACGCATTTGCATATCGTGTCGCAAAATATGTCGGTGCTTATACCGCTGCAATGAACGGTGTTGACGCCATTGCGTTTACGGCAGGTATCGGTGAAAATGACAAGAAGGTTCGCAAGATGATTTGCGACCGTCTCGGATTCCTCGGTATCACCATCGATGACGAGAAGAATGCAATCCGCGGTGAGGAAGTCATTATCAGTACTCCGGACAGTAAGGTTAAGGTTCTGGTAATCCCGACCAACGAAGAGCTTGCCATTGCAAGAGAAACCGTAGCATTGATTTAATGACAAAATGATTGTTCAGGGAAAATGCCTGTTGACGCACAAAAAAGTGTAAGAAAACAGAAATTTTTCATTGACAAACAGAAAACGGTCAGATATAATACTGTCATGCGTGTGCCGAGCAAGAGGTTCGGCGAATAGTAGTCAAGGAGGTGTAGACAATGGGAGCTATTTGTCCTAAGAATAAACATTCCAAAGCAAGAAGAGATAGTCGTAGAGCAAATTGGAAGATGACTGCTCCGAATCTTGTTAAATGCAGCAAGTGTGGCGCACTCATGATGCCTCATAGAGTATGCAAGGCTTGCGGTTCTTACAACAAGAAGGAAATCATTCCGCAGGAAGCATAATTTCAAATTGATTATGTACAAAGTAAGGGTTGAGCGTTTGCTCAACCCTTTTTTACGTTCCGTGAAGATGCACGCGTTTGCATCGGAAGATTGCTGCGCAAAAGCGGCGCAGGATGTCGCACGTGCCATGCTTTCTTATGTTTCATGAGGATGCATTTTCCGGGACTCGGGTCCCGAACTTAGCCGATCAGTGCCAGGAGGCTGACGGCATAGTCCTTCAGGAGGTCCTCCCGTTTCGTCAGTTCACGAAGCGGAAAAAGAATGCATTTGTCTTTCCCGTTATAGGAAAAGCATGGCTGAAAAACGTCCGTACCTTGCGGCAAAAGCTCTCCGCGGAACCAGTCGAAGGCTTCTTCCCGGGTCGCCTGACGCCGATAATTCCGGTCGATGTGGGAGGCGATGCTTTTGTGAATCACACGACCTTCCAGCGGAAGATAGAAATAATCCCTGTAATTGGGATAATAATGTTTGGCCGGTTCTTTCAGAATCGGAATTTCCAAAATCAGATTGCCGTTTGAAACGGTCAGTGTCAGTTTGGCCTCCGAGGACGTATCGGCCAGCGACAGAAGCTGCCGAACAGGCTTCGCAAGGGAAATGCCGTCGGGAAGCGAGTATTCCGAAAGAAGGCGGAGAGATACCGTATCGTCGGTCATTCCGTAGATTTCGGCATCGGTAATGCAGCCGGTCCGAAGGAAAAAAACGGGATACAGGCGGCAAAGAGAAACCAGCCCCAACAGATCCTCCCGATTGTGCCGCATAAGGTCCGAAAGCAGTGCTTCCGCTTTCTCGGGGTTGAATTTATGAATTCCGACATATTCGGCATAGAACCGAATCAGAGTGCCTCCGTCATAGGGGTCGATTCGGGAATATCCGGCGAGCGGTTCCAAATCCTTCTGACGGCAGGACGAAAGCCCGGCAAGAGTCTTTATCGGGCGGAACAAACGATATAAATCAACGGACGTATCATAGTCCGGCGCATCGATCCGGTATAGGAGAAACCGTTTTTTCAGGAACGGAATATCAAAGGTGTCTCCGTTGAAATGCAGGAGGGAAAAACGGTCCGGCAGCGAGGCCAGAAAGTCCCGAAGCAGCGTTTCTTCTTCGGACGGACCTTCCGAGAACCATTGCCGGAATACATATCCGGCTTCCGTCTTCCAAACGGCTCCGATTTCGTACACATAATCGGTGTCGGAGTGCAGTCCGGTTGTTTCGATATCAAAATAACAGGGGACCGAAGAGGCATTCGGAAGGTAGGTCCGGTCATTTGCAAAGCGGTCTGCTTCCCGCAGAACGGAATCCGGCAAAAGCTCGGTTAACGGTTGTTCCAGATAACGCATAACGTGACCTCCCAAATGAATTATTGTCCTCTTATATGGTAACAAAGAAAGTGTGTTTTTTCAAACAGAAAATGGGTGCTTTTCTATAATTTATATGCTATAATGTATAGGAGAGTCCGTAACACCACAACAGAAGGGGGTTGCGGCCGGAGAACGGCATGAAAAATGTCGTGCGGAGGATGGGTTATGATAGCGTTTCTTCAGGGAATTTTGGAGTACAAAACAGAATCGGAAGCGGTCGTTTCCTGCGGCGGAGTCGGATATTCCGTCACGATGCCGGCAATGGATTTGGCAGAGCTGATAACCGGAAATGAGGTTCGCGTATATACCGCAATGATTGTCAATGAAAATGTCGGAGTGGCTCTGTACGGATTTTCATCGGACGATCGGCTGCAGTTTTTCAGGCTTCTGATTACCGTCAGCGGAATCGGTCCGAAAGCGGCAATCGGAATTTTGTCCGGAATGACGGTGCAGGAAATGCGGATGGCGATTATTTCCGATGATGTGGCAACCATTTCCAAGGCACCGGGAATCGGGAAGAAGACGGCAGCCAAGCTTGTACTGGAACTGAAGGACAAGGTGGACTGGAAAGAAACCCTGCTGACGCCGCTGACAGGAGAATCGTCGAAGGCTGTGTCGGAACCGATGACAGGCGCAAAGGAGGAAGCCGTATTGGCCCTCGTGGCTCTCGGATATTCCAAAACCGATGCACTGCGGGCGGTTTCTCAGGTGGAGGGAAGCGAGTCCATGAATTCGGACGATATTTTGTCCTGCAGCTTGAGATATTTATAATCAGGGGTTACAAAGAAGGAAGTCAGAATGGCAAAGAGGATAACAACAACCGAGAAAATAACGGAGGATTCCAAACTGGAAGGGTCCCTGCGGCCTCAGACGCTGGACGACTATATCGGCCAGACCAAAGTGAAGAAGACGATGTCGGTATATATACAGGCCGCGAAAAACCGCGGAGAGGCGCTCGATCACGTGCTTCTGTTCGGACCGCCCGGACTGGGCAAAACGACGCTGGCCAATATTATTGCAAATGAGATGGGCGTGAATTTGCGACAGACCTCCGGCCCGGCCATCGAGAAACCGGGGGACATGGCGGCAATTCTCAGCAAGCTGCAGCCGAACGACATTTTATTTATCGATGAGATTCATCGGCTGAACCGTCAGGTGGAAGAACTGATGTATTCCGCAATGGAAGATTTCGGAGTGGATATCATTATCGGAACGGGACCGGCGGCAAAACCGGTTCGCCTGAAACTGCCGAAATTTACACTGATCGGCGCAACCACGAGAGCCGGAATGCTGACGGCACCGCTGCGGGACCGGTTTGGCGTTGTGGATCGGCTGGAATTTTACACGGTGGAAGAACTGACATTGATTGTCCGGCATTCGGCACGCATTTTAAATGTGGACATTGATGAAGAAGGGGCCACGGAGCTGGCACGCCGCTCCCGCGGAACGCCCCGTCTGGCAAACCGCCTGCTGAAGCGGGTACGCGATTTTGCACAGGTCAAATACGATGGGGCGATTACCGGCGAGGTGGCAAAACAGGCATTGGATTTGCTGGACGTCGACAGACTGGGGCTGGACCAGATAGACCGTGCGATTCTGACCACCATGATTACCAAATTTCATGGCGGACCGGTCGGAACGGCAGCCATTGCGACAACCATAGGGGAAGATCAGGGAACCGTGGAGGAAGTGTATGAACCGTATCTGGTTCAGACCGGGCTGATAGTGCGGACACCGCGCGGACGAATGGTGACGGCAGAGGCCTATGAGCATCTTGGGATTCCGATGACGAAGTAATAAATCAGAAGGTGAAAGCGAGGAGAAGGGTATGCAGAAGAGAACGGAAGCGGAAGTTATTATCAACGGAAAGCGGTACAAAATTGCCGGCATCGAAGAAGAGGAGTATCTGCAGAAGATTGCCTCCTATCTGAACGGAAAATACGCCACCATCCGCGAAATGCAGGGGTATCGCAACATGGATGCGGATATGAAGCAGGCGCTGATTTTGATTAATACCGCCGATGATTTCCTGAAGGAGAAGCAGCAAAATGCCGAAAAGAAGAAAGAATTGGAACTACGGGATACCGACATTTTCAATCTGAAGCATGATTTGCTGGAAGAGGAAAACAAAATCCGCGAACTGGAGGAACAGATTCGCACTTTGCAGGCCGCACAGATGGAGTATCAGAAGAAGATTGTCCGCTTGGAAACCGAACTCGGAAATGCCCGAAAGGGACGCTGATTTTCCGGTGGCTGAAAAGATACGGACAGAAACGCAGGCAGACACATGAAACGGAAAAACCGCGCTTCGCAGGCATCTGCATGAAACGGAGAAACCGTGCAACGCTGGCAGACCAGCCGCGCATGACGGCGGACGCGTGCAAAGGACAGAACGAAACGGGACAGGGACGATGGAACAGAGCAGAAGAAAAATTGAATTGCTGGCTCCGGCAGGGTCATACGAGACACTCTGCGCAGTTGTGGAAGCCGGCTGCGATGCCGTTTATATCGGCGGAACCCGTTTTGGCGCGAGAGCGTATGCGGACAATCCCGATGAGGATATGCTGATACGCGGAATCGAATATGCTCATTTGCGCGGAGTCAAGGTCTATATGACCGTGAATACTCTTTTGAAAAATGAGGAACTCAACGAACTGCGGACGTATCTGCTCCCGTATTACAGAGCGGGGCTGGATGCGGTGATTGTACAGGATTTCGGTGTGATGACGAAAATTGCGGAATGGTTTCCGAAACTGGCCATTCATGCAAGTACGCAAATGACCGTGACGCACGGTCGTGCGGCGGCGATTCTGCCTCCGCAGGTTACCCGGATAGTTCCGGCTCGCGAATTGACACTTTCGGAAATCCGCGAATTGCGGCGGACAACGGACCGGGAATTGGAAATTTTCGTACACGGAGCACTGTGCTATTGCTATTCGGGACAATGTCTGTTCTCGTCCCTGGTCGGCGGACGCAGCGGAAATCGCGGACGATGCGCACAGCCGTGCCGGAAACAGTATGTGTATTCGGAATCGGACGGCGTGAAGGAAAGTGAAAAACAGTATCTGCTGAGCCCGAAGGACCAATGCCTGTTACCGGGATTGGGTCCGTTACTGGATACGGGAATCGAGTCTCTGAAAATCGAAGGCAGAATGAAACGGACGGAATACGCGGCCGGGGTTACGTATGTGTATCGAAAATGGCTGGACCGTTACGAAAGCATGTCTTCGGACGAGTATCGGGACTATTGCAGGGACAATGAAGAGGAAATGAACGAAGATGTGGAACTGCTTGCGGATTTGTACAACCGCGGCGGATTCTGCAACGGATATGTATATGACACCAAAGGATCGGCCATGATGTGCACGGAGCGCCCGAACCATACGGGAATCCGGGTCGGTACGGCGAGTGTTTTGCCGGTTGCGAACAGCACGGGAAAAGTTGCGGTTGCAACCTATGAGGAAACACCGGGACCGGAGCAGGTACTGGAATTCCGGACCGATGGGAATATTGTCTGCGGGGAAATCACGACCCCGAAGGACATTACGAGATTTGACGAAAAGAAACCGGTGGCTCTCTTGAAATGGAATCCGAAGGACGGAAAAATGCCGGGAAAACTGACGATTTACCGGATGAAAAACGAGGATGTCCTCGGGGATATCCGAGAGGCATTTACCGAAACGAAGAGAGATATTCCGATTATCGGAGAAGTCATTATCCGGGCAGGGGAACCGATGAAACTGATTGTGACCGACGAAGAGGAACGGGCGCATATTACCGTGACCGGGGCAATTCCGGAACCGGCGAAATCCAATCCGACCACGCGGGAGCAGATTCAGGAGAAAATGAAAAAGACCGGAGGATCCGGCTATTGCTGGCAGCAGATGTCAACCCAACTGGACGACGGTTTGTTTGTTCCGGTATCGCAAATCAACGAGCTGCGCCGGGAAGGAATTCAGGCATTTGAACAGGCGGTTCTTCGCACGTATGAACGATACGATGCCATGGACGAGCTGTATGACGATGTCGATGCCGCGACCGAAGAAGCGGAGCAGGCATCCGGTGGAAATGACGGAAAACCGGGATTTGCGGTTGCGGTCATGACAGCGGAACAGACGGAAGCCGCTTTGCGGCAGCCGCAGCTGACCGATTTACTGATTGATATGGAAGGGCAGTATGAAATGTGCCTGAATATCGTTAAGGCCGAACAGCGTTTCGGCTCGGCCACAAATATTTCGGTGCTGCTTTTGCTGCCGAGAGTGACCAAAGGAACGCATCACGAGCGCATGATGACGGATGTAAAGATGCTGCTGGAAGACGGGCCGGCAAACGGGGTAATGGTACGTACACCGGACCAGCTGGCGGAAATTTCCGAATTCCGTTCATTTGGCGCCAAACGGGTGGATGCGGACAGTACGCTGTATATGGCAAACGATTCGTCCGTCCGTTTTTTACGGGCAAACGGAATTACGCACGGAACGGTATCGGCGGAACTGAAACGGTCCGAGGTGTCCGAACGGCTGGCGGCGGAATCCTGGATTACGGTATATGAGAGAGCTCCGCTGATGGTGTCGGAGCAATGCGTGAGACGTACCGCATTCGGATGTCTGCGGGAAACGGAGACCGTCTCCGGACACGAATACCGGGCAGTTTGGAACGGAGGTATTCTGCGGGACGGGGAAGGAAATGACATGCCGGTTCAGACGGTATGCCGATATTGCCATTCCGTTTTGTATAATGCCCATATTACATCCCTCTTGACGGTGCTGGATGAGGTTCGGTCAAAGCATCCGTACGGAATCCGGATGAATTTTACAACGGAGACGCTGCAGGAAACGGAACGAGCCCTGAAAACGGCAGCGGATGCGATGGCAGGGATGACGGTATCGGAACCGGAAAAGACAGGACAATACACCAAAGGTCATTGGAAACGCGGCGTTTTGTGACGGAAGGGAAGAATGGATGAGTGCTTTGTTGGAACAGGCAATTGCGATTGCAAAAGAAGCCCATGAGGGGCAGGTGGATAAGGCAAACCGCCCGTATTTTCTTCATCCGGAAACCGTGGCGTCCTTTGTGGAAACGGAAGAAGAAAAAATTGTGGCGTATTTGCACGATGTGATGGAGGATCGGCCGGATTTTATGTCGGAAGGACAGTTTCGGACGATGTTCGGCAATTCCGTAACCGATGCGCTGCTGTTGCTGCGACGCGACCGAAAGGAAACGTACAGCAAGTATATTGAAACCATCCGGGATTCCGGAAACCGATTGGCAATCCGGGTTAAGCTCGCGGATTTGCGGCACAATACGGACGTATCGAGGGGAATCACCATAACCGATACACGGGAACGGGAAGCATTTTACAAAAAGCGAAATGAAATTACGGAAAAGCGATACATGCCGGCAATCCGGGTGCTGAGCGAACGGCTTCGCGAGATTGACAGCGAAAAAGAATAATTGCTTGCAAAATGTGATACTACGGAGTATACTGAAATTAATTTATAATACACCAAGGGATGTGCCGGTTCTTCGGAAACGGCATATTACATTGCCGGCGGACAGTAGGCGATGATCCCGGAACAGGGGGTCTTACGATGGTAGAGGCAACTAGCTGTGGTGGTGTTGTTATTTTCAGAGGAAAGATACTGTTGCTGTACAAGAATTACAAGAGGAAGTACGAAGGATGGGTGCTTCCGAAGGGCACAGTGGAGGAAGGCGAGGAATATCCGGATACCGCGATACGGGAAGTAAAGGAAGAAAGCGGCGCCGACGCAAAGATTATTAAGTACGTCGGAAAGAGCCAGTATACCTTTAATACCCCGCAGAATACCGTATTGAAGGATGTTCATTGGTACCTGATGATGGCGGACAGCTATTATAGCAAACCACAGACTGAGGAATATTTTGTGGACTCCGGATTTTATAAGTATCATGAAGCTTATCATTTATTGAAATTCTCGAACGAGAAACAGATACTTGAGAAGGCGTATGATGAATATCTGGAGCTGAAGAAGAATAATCTTTGGGGCAATCGCAAATATTTCTGACATGTAACGGACCGTTTATACGGTCCGTTTTGTTCCATTAAGAAAGTGCTTAGGAGAGACATATGAAGAAAATTCGTGAGTTATTGATTCAATACAAGGAAATTGTGATGTATCTGATTTTCGGTGTGCTGACGACGCTGGTGAATTTCGCCGTGACCTTTTTGCTGCAGCTGTGCGGAATGGCGAAAAGCGGATGGCAGCTGACCGTAACCAATGTGATTGCATGGATTGCGGCGGTGACATTTGCATTCCTGACCAATAAAAAGTACGTGTTTGAAAGTAAGACGAAGGGGATTGCCGCGTACCTGCTGGAAATGCTGAAATTTTATCTGGCCCGTGTCGCAACCGGTGTACTGGAATGGTTCCTGCCGACGATTCTGGTGGACGGTAAAATTTTCGCAAAGAGCCGGTTTGGCATAGATCCGTCCTGGTGGGCAAAGATTTTTACCAGCATACTGGTAATTATTCTGAATTATGTTTTCAGTAAACTGATTGTATTCCGGAAAAAGAAACAGGACGAAGACCGGGCAGTGACACCGGAGAAGGACGAAGACCGGGCAGTGATACCGGAGAAGGACGAAGACCATGTTTGAAGTAACACGTACCGTAACATTAAAAAAGGGTGAGGGACGAAGCCTGAAGGCCGGCGGCCTCTGGGTATATGACAATGAGATTGCATCCGTACTCGGCGGTGGGGAAAACGGGACACTGGCAGCAGTGCGGGATTTTGACGGATATCCGATGGGAATCGGTGTCTATAACGAAAAATCGACCATTCGTGTCAGAATGCTGACGCGGGGAAAGCAGACCGAGGTCAATGAGGAATTCCTGCGAAACCGGGTTCGGGATGCGTGGGAATATCGTAAAAAAACAGTGGATACCTCGTCCTGTCGGGTCATTTTCGGAGAGGCGGACTGGCTTCCCGGAATTGTAGTGGATAAGTTCTCGGATGTGCTTGTCGTGGAGTCCCTGTCGCTCGGAACCGATCGCTTTAAAATGCTGATTGTCAATGCACTGCAGGAGCTGATGAAGCAGGACGGAATCGAAATCCGCGGAGTATACGAGCGAAGCGACGCAAAGGTCCGGGAACTGGAAGGCATGGAGCGAATCAAGGGATTTCTGACCGAACCGTTCGACACTTTGGTGGAAATTACGGAAAATGGCGTCCGGTATCAGGTGGATATTCAGGACGGTCAGAAAACCGGCTTCTTTTTGGATCAGAAATACAATCGTCTGGCAATTCAGAAACTTTGCCGCGGCGCAAAGGTTCTGGACTGCTTTACCCACACCGGCTCATTTGCATTAAATGCAGGCATCGCGGGTGCTTCGGAAGTTCTCGGAGTTGATGCATCGGAGCTGGCAATTCGCCAGGCGGAAATCAATGCGCGCCTGAATGGTTTGGAGGACAGAGTGTCTTTCCGCGTGGCCGATGTCTTTGACCTTCTTCCGAAACTGGAAGAGGACGGCGAACGGTACGATGTTGTCATTTTGGATCCTCCGGCATTTACCAAATCGAGAACGGCGACCAAACAGGCCATTAAGGGTTATCGGGAAATCAATATGCGAGGTTTGAAGCTGGTTCGCGACGGCGGATTTCTGGCAACGTGTTCCTGCTCTCATTTTATGACGCCCGAACTGTTTACGGAGACGATTGCACAGGCGGCCCGAAGTGTTCACAAACGGCTGCGTCAGGTGGAATATCGGACGCAGGCTGCCGACCATCCGATTCTCTGGGCGGCGGATGAATCCTATTATTTGAAGTTTTATATCTTCCAGGTCTGCGAGGAGAAGTAGGAAACGGAAAGTGCTGAAAACGTAGGATTTTCAAGGAGTTGCAGACGTAAAGGAAAAAGAAAAGAGTAACAAAAGTATCATCTGTCTCAACACTCGGAAAGCGTGCTTTACAGATGTTTTCAGTCAGACGTATTGGTAATAAGTAATAAAGTGCAGGAGGGAATTTATGTTTCAAATGATTTTACCGCCGGTTTTCGGAGTTGCTCTGACTGTTGTATTATTGTTTCTGTTATCGAAGAAGCACAGCGTTAAGTGGATACTGATTTCCTATGCGATTTATTACGTGTCCATGTTTGCGTTTTTCGGAGACTATACGGGAAGCGGCTCATTTCTGATAAATGCGCTAGCGTATCTGATGTGCCTTACCGTGTTCTTCATTCCGTATATTCTGTACGCGGTATTCAGCAAATATGATTCATTTTTCTATACACTGATATTTCCGGTAGGAATCGTGATTACGGATTTCATCGGGATGTTTGCCGTTTTGAGTCCGGGAATGAATATCGGATATCGGTTCTTCTACGCAACCCCGTTGATTCAGTGTGCGTCCCTGATCGGAGCGGCAGGCCTTTCGTTCATTATCGGATGGTTCCTTTCCTCGGTTGTTACCATGATTTCGAGAAAATGCAAGACCCCGTACGTTATTGCGACAGTCCTTTCGGCACTTGTTTTGGCAGGTTCGTTACTTTTCGGTGTCATCCGACTGCATAATACGAAAGAGCCTGACAGATTCGTGCATGCGGCCTGGACCACAGGACCGGAACTTCATAGCGAGGGTCTGGAGTGGGAAGCGATATCCTACGAAGAGAACTTGGCGTCGTTCCTGACTACGTCCGAGGAAGCGGCGAAAAAGGGTGCAGAAATCCTGATTTATGCGGAGGAGGCCTTCGGAATCGATAAGACAAAGCTTGACGACTTTTTGAATGCGGCGCAGGCAAAAGCGAAAGAAACCAACATGGCAATCCTGATTTCCTTTGATTTGGAAACAGAGGATGGCGAAGACTGCGAAAACTGCGTATATTTTATCGGCAGAAACGGTGCGATAGCGGGCAAGTACATAAAGCGTATGGTAATTCCGATTGTCGAGGCCGGATTTATCCGCGGTGACGGAACTTTTGGAAGCAGCAGCGAGACCTTTGCTTGCGGTGACGTGGACATGGCTTATTCCATATGCTACGACGGAAATTTTGAAGAGTACATAAGACGCATGCAGGATGACGCGGACCTGTATCTGTATCCGTCCTGGGACTGGGCACCCATCGAAAATAATCACACCATGATAGCGGGATTTCGTGCTGTCGAGAACGGTGTGACCCTTCTGAAGCCGACCTGTTACGGACGGTCTGTCATGTATGATTCCTACGGCAAAATAATCTACGAGTCGCACACCAAGGACGGTTTTGAGACGGTATATACCTTTGATGCACCTTTGAACGATGAGATTACTTTTTATGAGAAGTACAGTTTGTATGAAGATATCATTTTCTTTGTGTTTGCAGCAGTTCTGTTCACCTCGGGGATTCTGTCAATCAGAAAGAAGAAAACAAAATAACAGAAGAAAACAGAAAAATCGGTTTTTGGGCGGCTTCCTTTCGAAGCCGCTATTTTTCTGCTCATTTTGATTAAGCCGTTTTGATAAACCTGATTGGATAAATTAATTGCCATTAACGCTTTCATTTATTGACATTAAATGCGAATATGTATATAATAGTAAACACAAAGAAGGGAGCGGAAGAAAATGAAGAAAGCAGCTTATAATATATTACCGGGAACTGAAGATATATTAAAAACATTGGGAGAGCAGATTAAGCTCGCCAGACTGAGAAGA
Source organism: Lachnospiraceae bacterium (assembly GCA_045641285.1). Lineage (GTDB taxonomy): Bacteria > Bacillota > Clostridia > Lachnospirales > Lachnospiraceae > ISDg. The sequence goes on along the minus strand of JAZUGQ010000008.1, from coordinate 28,327 downwards.
GATTTGTCCGCTGCTTTAGTAGCTGAACGTGCAGGCATCAGTCGGGCGTCTTTATGGAAAGTGGAGTCCGGCAATCCTGCGGTAGCTATAGGTATTTATGCGGCGGTTCTGCATGCATTGGGAAATATGGACAAGGATTTTCTTCTTGTGGCGAAAGACGACGAAAGGGGAAGACAGATGCAGGATCTGGGACTGTTAACGAAAAAACGAGCATCGCGGAGGAAGAAATCATGACGAACGAAGAGAGAATTATCTACGTATATGATGACTTTTCAATGGATGAACCGGTTTTGCTTGGAAGATTGTATGTTGGTGTTATCAGGAACGGAGAAACCTATTCGTTTGAATATGATAACGGGTGGCTTGCAAATAACAGAATGTCAATTTCTCTGGACCCTGAAATTCAGCCATTTGCAGGGCGTCAGTTTACGAATGGGAAAAACATTTTCGGATTGTTCGCAGACGCTTCCCCTGATAGATGGGGGCGTATGCTTATGAATAAGCGGGAACGTCTTTTGGCGGAAAAGGAAGGCCGAAAGCCGAGAAAGCTATATGATAGTGATTATCTTCTTGGACTATACGATGAGACAAGAATGGGAGGAATCCGATTCAAATCAGATATTGCCGGAGAATTCCTTTCTGATGATAAGGATACGGCGACTCCGCCATGGACAGCACTAAGGACTTTGGAAGAAGCTTCCAGGAATATTGAAAAAGATGAAAACAGCCTTACGGACAAGTGGTTAAAACAACTTATTAAGCCCGGGTCTTCCTTAGGCGGAGCCAGACCTAAAGCGACCGTGGTTGATACGAACGGACAGCTTTGGATAGCAAAATTTCCATCAAAAAATGATGAAAGTGACACAGGAGCATGGGAAAAGGTGGTTCATGATCTTGCAGGAATGTGCGGACTTAATGTTCCTGAATCCAAGCTGGAAAAATATTCTAAGCTTGGCAGTACATTTTTGGTGAAACGTTTTGACAGAGATGGTGAAAAAAGAATTCATTTTGCATCTGCTATGACTTTGCTTGGCAAAACAGATGGTGCGTCTGCAGAAGATGGGACCGGTTATCTCGATATCGCAGGATTTATAAAAGCATATGGTGCAAATCCAAAATCAGATTTAGTGGAATTGTGGAAAAGAATCGTATTTAACATGGCGGTTACCAATACGGATGACCACCTTAGAAACCATGCATTTATACTCACAAAAAATGGATGGATATTATCCCCTTTATATGATGTAAATCCTGTGCCGTATGGAGATGAGCTTTCGCTTTTGGTTGATTCGGAAGATAATAGCATTAGTGTGGATTTGGCGATTAGGACGGCTCCCCGATTCGGTATTTCCGAAAAAGATGCCGCAAAACTATCAAAAGAAATCCTTACTATAGTCGGAAACAATTGGGAAAGATTAGCAAAGGAATATGGGTTGTCTCGTGGTCAAATTGAGAATATGAGACCTGCTTTTAACGCATGTTATGAGATATGAAAAACGGAATCAATCGGTTTTTGGGCGGCTTCCTTTCGAAGCCGCTATTTTTTTGCTCATTTTGATTAAAGTTGGAAAATGAAGTGCAATCCTGCACAGGATATTTTCAAGTTGACGAGAATCCGCGATAATGAAGGAACTTGTATTTGCAAAGTAATTCAAATAAAGGAGCAAAAAAATGAGCAAAAACTGGGGATATGTGCGTGTATCAAGCACAGATCAAAATGAAGAACGGCAAATGGTTGTTATGCATGAGCTGGGAATCAATGACAAATACATATTTGTCGATAAGCAGTCAGGAAAGGATTTTGACAGACCGGAATACAGAAAAATGATAAAAAAGATAAAAACAGGCGACAGGCTTTATATTCTGAATATTGACAGGCTTGGAAGAAACTACGAGGAAATACAAAACCAGTGGAGAATTCTGACAAAGGAAATCGGAGTGGAAATTCATGTTATTGAGATGCCGCTGCTGGACACAAGCATTGAAAAAGATCTCCTGGAGAAATTTATTGCCGACATCGTTTTACAGATATTGTCATTTGCCGCGCAGAATGAACGCGAGAATATAAAAAAGCGTCAGGCACAGGGCATTGCGGCGGCCAAGGCGAAGGGAATTCATATAGGACGTCCCAAAAAGGCTTTACCGGATGATTTTGACAGGCTTGTTCAGCAATGGAAAGAAAAAAAGATGCCATTAGACGATGTTTTGCAAAAATGTCAGATTTCGTCATCCACTTTTTATCGGTGTATCAAGGAAAAAATAAAACAACAGAGTAATGAATGAATCTGTTGCTTCGAAATCAAAAAGTGTACCTTTTGGACATCCCTAACAAATATATTTATATATAAATTTGCGCAATAAGTCAAGTTAATATGTATGTATTTACGTCTTTTTGTTAAGGCTAAAAAGTTTTTGTATCAATTTGCAATAAATTATTACAGCTGTCAAAAGGTACACTTTTTGGCAGTATTTTATTTTGAAACAGTTGGCTTCCCTAATGTAAAAATGCTGTATTTGTGTGGCATGCGGTGTTTTGTAAACACCGGTGTTGAATAATACCAAATGAGGAGGACACAAGCGTGAAGAAGAAATTATTTCTGGTTTTGTTGTTGATTTTATGTGTGGGATGTTTATTTGCCTGCTCGGATGATGATTCGGATGACGGGGAAAATGAAAGGGGAACAAAGAGGGATGAAACGCTGACACAGAAAGACGCCGATGCAATATACGCAATTCTTTCGGCAGCGGAGGCGACAATAGTCGAACCGGGCTTCTTCCCTTATTCCGAAGCAGAATTTACGGTAACTGTTAAAAATGGAATCGCCAGTTTCGATTATTTCGGTGAAATGTCCTGCTCAAAGCAGGAGTTTATGGAAGAATGGAACCTGTTGGCAGAAACGGAAAACTCAGAATACGCGATACAATCCGATACACTGAAAGAGAGTAGCGTTACATTTGTCGGTGAAATGACGATGAATGCCGATATTACATGGAGCGCAACGGGAGATGTCGATGTCTTGAAGGGATATAACGATTATTTAACAAACATCCTGTACAATTCGAAGACAAATAATTCCACACCGGAAGCAACGGAGCCCCCTACACCGGAAGCAACACCAACACCTACACCGATACCATATGTCGACGTAAATCCATTTGATTTCATTGAGGTTGAGTTTACAGGTATTTCTCCTCAGATGAAAGCAGAAGTGAAAGTTTTGGATACGATTAAATCGGTGGAGGGTGCCAACTGGATTGACTTTGAACTGGATAAATCCGGGTGCCTGAGAACCGGAGATACCGTAACCGTATCTGCCGAATTTTCTGATCGCGATGCCGAAAAATACCACCTGCAGCTGACATCGTCGACAAAGGAATATGTAGTTACAGGGAACGCTCACTATATTGCAACTGTGGACGAAATCCCGAAGAAAGCTCTTGACGAGATGATTCAGACTACGACCAATTATCTCACAGCGAAATATGCAAATAGCCATACAGACTTGATTTCTACTGAATATTATGGGACCTATGTATTGAATTTGAAACATCCGGAGAAACAAAATTCTTTTTGGGGTATTCGTAATAATTATGTTTATGTGATTGTAAAGGGACATCTTGTCGGTGATGAGGGAACAGAAGGCGATGTATATTACTATGGTTTATGGTATGATTTTGCCATGATGAATGAAACGGAATGGAATTTGTCCATTGATGCAGATATGGAAAATATTGATCAACAGGGTCTGGATAAGTTGGACGGATACTATTTGTATGGAACAACGCATGAAGACTCTATCTATAAACATCGTGTTTTGGCAGAAGTTGATAATTACGATATCTCTACGGATATTGTGAAAGAGTAAACGACAAAACAATGTGAATTAACCATCATTTACAATGGAGGGCTTGAAAAATATCAACGAATATAAAACCTACTGTGACTACGATGTTGAAATAATCAAGTGACCATTCTGAAAAATACATATCTTATTTTTTTCAGGTATTTGTCATAGGTGATGAATTTTGCACATTATCCTTAATTTATTCGCATTATTTATGTCAATAAAGAATGTTTCGTTTGGTCGGTCACATCTTGGATTTTGTCAGACAGAACAATAAATATGGCAGCAGGTTCTATCAAAAGACCTGCTGCTTATTTTTGTGGAGAAAATTGTCGCAAGATGAAAAACAAAACTACTTTGCTTCAGTATGATGAAGAAAATCTCGTTATCGCAAAACAAATAATTAATGCGGACAGCATTCCGGACGAGATTATTCCTTTGAATAACACCCAGTATCTCATCATAGAGTCGGAAGTTTCCTCGCCGGACGGAACGAAAACTACCGAAAGACAACTAATTCAGCGTAAAGACAATCATGGCGAAATATTCTCCGTTCGTGAGGATGAAATCTGCGTACAGCATTTGGTTGAGATTGCATGGCAGAATTAACAGAGGACGGTATCATGCGACAACAGTCCGTCCGTTCATGCGTTGAAAAATGTGCAGAAACCGGAAGCAGGACAGAAGACGGAGGATTCATTTATCGGTTGTAAATGATGAGAGCGTTTGTTATAATACTCCTGTGAAATGAGCATCAAAATGTACAGTTTAAAGTGCATCAAAATGTACAGTTGAACGTGCATCAAACAGTGTATTTATTCAGTGCATCAAACAGTGTATCATAAATTACGCATATAATGAGCAGTGTCTATATTCACTGTATGTCGTCACAGGAGGTATTTATGATTATCAGTACGGAAGAGTTAAAGAAATATTATCATGGGGCTTATTCTTTTGCGGAAACAGAGGACGGGTATCTGCAGGCTTTTCAGTATACGCAGGCGCAGATGGATTATTTTAAGGGGGCATTTGAGTTCTGGTATGACCGCTGCATGGCAACCACGTCGAAGACGCTTGAGTTCCGTACGGCTGCCACACAGGTTGCGCTGGAGTACAAATTCCTCTGGACCGGGTCGCAGGACTCCTTTGAATTATGCGTGAATAACAGAATCGAGAAAATCATTTACGTAAAGGACCTGGAGACGGAAGGAAGCGTTTCCTTTACAATGGAAAGCGGAGAGAAGGATGTTGTCATTTATCTTCCGGCGGATGCGACGGTGGTAATCCGAAACCTCAGCGCCGACGCGGAGCTTACGCCGGTTATGGCGAAGGAAAAGGTGTTGTGGCTCGGAGATTCGATTACACAGGGCTATGGACCGCTTCGTTCGGCACAGACCTATGTCAGCGTGGCAAATCGTCTGCTGCATTATGAGATTATCAATCAGGGAATCGGCGGCTATATTTACGACAAAAAATCCCTGATGCCGATGGAGGGCTACCGGCCGGACAAAATCATCGTAGCACTTGGCACGAATCAGTTCTGGACGGAAACGATGAAGGATGTCGAGGAATATTATGAAGTTCTGACGAGCATTTACAAGGATATTCCGATTCTGTGCATTACGCCGATTTGGCGCGGGGACAACCCGGATGGACTTCAGACGCTGATTCGGTTCTGCGTCAGGCTGAAGGAAATCGTCGGCCGCTACAAACAGATTCGGCTTGTGGACGGGTTTGAGCTTGTGCCGCATCTTTCGGAGTATTATCTGGACAATCTTCATCCGAACCAGCTGGGTGCCGAAGTGTACGGAAGAAACCTTGTCAATGCGATTCGGGAGATTGGTTTTTAAATCGGAAACAAATATTATGGGAAAGGGCATGCGGAGTCATAGGAAGGGCTTCCACATGTCCTTTTTTGTTACGTTTGGGAGAGTGATTTCCGCACTTTTGTAACAATTCAGACTACTAATGTAGTCTCAAAAATGACAATTTTATATGGAAAAAAATGATTTTCGGCAACCGGAAAAAACGTAAAAAAAGTGCTGAAATGTGCTTGAAATCAGCGGAAATAACAAAAGGGGTTGATTTTTCTTTTTATCTGTGGTATGATATGACGCGTAACAAATATGTAACAATTATGTAACATATTTAGAATTCAGTAAATACAATACTAGGGGAAATCGATTATCGGTTTGTACATAGGAGATTTAGGGAAATGAAGAAAGCCGGAAAACATCTGACACGTGTTGTATCGGGCGTGATGGCAGGAATTTTGGCCATCGGACTTACGGTACTGCCGCAGACATCAAATGAGAATACGGATATGTCTATGACCGACAGACTCTTAACACCGACAGTTGCGTTGTCAGACTTACAGAATGGACCGGATGACGGTATCATTTTGATGAATAACACAGACGGAGACAAGGACGGAAATGCCGATCCTGTTACAAAAACCTTGCCGGAACCGACGGCTACGCCGGAACCGGTTAAAACAGTTGTTGTAGACGTTGATCCCAATGTCGTTGCTTCTTCGGGAAATGAAGTACAGACGACGCAGGACGATGTCGAGGCGATTTGCACCAAAACGGAACTGAACATGAAACGAACCGTTCTTTCGGATGCACCTCGCATTTTGACGACGGCGTCCGTGAGACCGGAATATGTCGATGAGACAACGGAGCCGGTTGATATACCGGAACCGACGACAACACCGGAGCCGACGACAACGCCGGAACCGACCAAGGTACCGGAGCCGACAACAACACCGGAGCCGACCAAGGCACCGGAACCGACAACAACACCGGAGCCGACCAAGGCACCGACACCGACTGCAACACCGACACCGACCGCAACACCGAAACCGGCAATCACAAATTATACATTTGCCGGAGCAGGACGTGCAATGTTCATTGCAAACGGAGTCAATGTTCGTGATTTGCCTTGCGTTGACGGTAATATTATCGGTCATTTGGATAAAGATGCAAGAGTGTTTGTAACCGGTATCTGTAACGAAACCGGTTGGTATCGAATCGAATACAAAAACGGAACCAAGAAAATGGTTGCTTACGTAAGCAACTCGTATATTACGGATAAGCTTCCGAACGGCGTGACACCGACTCCGGTACCCGGAGCACCGACCACAATGCCGGAACCGACGGCAACGCCCGTTCCGACGGCAACACCGATGCCGACGGCAACCCCCGTTCCGACGGCTACACCGACTCCGGAAAACAAGTATACGTTTGTAAGCATGAACAAAATGATGGAAGTTGTGAATGTCAACAGCTTCGTCAACATTTGGTCCAATCCCGATAAGTCCGGTCCGGTTCTCGGAACGATTGACAAGGGACAGATCGTAACCATATTGGCTCAGTGCAGTGAAAGCAAAGCATATCGGGTAACCTATAAGGGAGTTTCCGGATATGTCGGCGATGCTTATTTGAAGGAAGTTATGCCGGAGCCGACCAAGGCACCGACACCGACGGCAACACCGGCCCCGACGGCAACGCCCGTTCCGACGGCAACACCGGAACCGACGAAGGCACCGATTCCGACGGCAACACCGGAACCGACGAAGGCACCGGAACCGACGGCAACACCGATTCCGACAGCAACACCGGAACCGACCAAAGCACCGGATTCCGAATATACCATTGAGAAGATGGATACGACGATGTATCTGATCAATTCCGGAATCAATGTCCGGAAGTCGCCGGAAGTGAAGAGCGACAACAAGATCGGAGTACTTACCAAACCGTACGGTTCGGAGATTCATGTTACCGGTCAGTGTGTGGAAACGAAATGGTGGCAGATTGATTTTGAAGGATCTGTCGGATATATCAGTACCGAATTCCTTTCGGACAAGAAGCCGGAAGCACCGAAGGGGCTGGACGGCTATTCAATCCTTTTGAAGTGTGCTGAGTACAAGGATTTGAAATACGAACATGCTGGAAACAGTTTGACTTCGGGTACCGACTGCTGCGGATTTGTACAGCTCATTTACGAACAGTTTGGAATTGAGCTCGGAAGAACCTGTCCGGAACAGATGACGAAGGGATACAAGGTGTCCTGGGCCGATGCAAGACCGGGAGATATTGTTGTTACGCTGAACGATCCTTACGGCCGTAGAAACGGAAAGGAATACAACCAGGCGCATCATTCCGGTATTTATATCGGAAAGGTGAACGGAAGATATTACTATTTGTCCATGTCAACGAATTTCAAAGTACACATTAATGAATTACATGATGATTATCTGGTTGCATATCAGGCACGTCGTGTATTTGATAACAGTTGTACAAAGTCTGCAACGGAAATCGTGAAAGAGCTTCTGAAGAGAGGCGTCGGAGTACCGGAATATTATCATAAGTTGGATGGTTTAAAAGAATAATGCAAACAAGGCCTGCACAGGTAGAGTGCAGGCCTAAACTGTTATATAACAGTATGACAATATGTGAAGGTGGAGTGCATAAAAATGGACAACAATACGGAAAAACAGTCGATTTTTCAGATTTTAAAGGAGCATCGCGGGATGACAATCGGATTTTTGATTGCAACGCTGCTCATTGTCGGAGTGTTGATTTGGGCATTGGTTTCCAAAAAGGACGGAAACCGGGAACCGAAAAATTCCGACATTGCGGGCTCCGTAACGCCGACTTCGGAAAATTCAGTAACGCCGACTTCGGGCAATCCGGCGACTCCGGACGTAACGCCTACGGGGACAGGGACAACGCCGGCAGTGACCGGTGAACCCAAACCGACGGAAACGGCAGCATTGACACCGACTGCGGTGCCGACCAAGAAGCCGGAGGAAATCAAAGGCATTCTTGTTGAGTATGCAACGGATAATACATGGGAAAACGGCGACGTTGTGATGATCGGAATTCAGTTCGGGATAACCAATAACTCCGATGACGCGATTACCGGAGGCTGGAAACTGGAACTTACGATTGACGGACTGGTTTCCGCAGACGGCTGGAACGGGTCATTTTCCGTAAGCCCGACGGTGCTTACCGTCACCAATGCCAATTACAATGCGGAAATTCCGAAGGGCCACACGCAGGTTGTCGGCTGCAACCTCGGAATCAAAGGCAAGCTGAACATTTCGAAGGCAGTACTGAACGGAATCGAGTGTACGGTGCGAAAGGGAAATGTCGATCAGAACAAGCAAAATCCGCAGAATCAAAATCAGGGCGGACAGCAGGGCGGTCAGAACGACCCGTCCATCGATGTGGAAGAACTGCTCAAACGGTCCGAAAATGCAGTGCAGGGCGACGACTGGCTGTTTACGGACGGAAACGGAATTTATGACAAAAACGGCAGAAAAGTATGGCTGACCGGTGTCAACTGGTTCGGCTACAATACCGGAACCAATCTGTTTGACGGATTGTGGAATTCTCAGCTGGAACCGACGGTAAAGGCCATTGCGGACCATGGTTTCAACCTGATCCGGGTGCCGATTTCCGCGGAGCTGATCAACCGGTGGGCAGCGGGCGAATATCCGCAGGCCAATTATAACAGGGCATATAACGCTGTGCTGAACGACATGAACAGTCTGGAAATTTTCGATTATTTTCTTGCACTGGCCGAAGCAAACGGAATTAAGGTCATGCCGGATATCCACAGCGCGGAGACCAATGCGTCGGGACATAATATCAATTTGTGGGCAACCTCCAAAGTGACCGAAGAGGATTATTTGCATGCGTTGGAATGGATGGCGGAACGGTACCGGGACAATGATACGATTATTGCGTACGATTTGAAAAATGAGCCTCACGGAAAACCGTACGAAGGGGACGGTGCGGCCATTTGGAACGATTCCGAAAAGCCGAATAACTGGAAATACGTTGCGGAAAAGGCGGCGGCGCGGATTCTGGCGAAAAATCCGAATGTGCTGATTCTGGTGGAAGGAATTGAGATTTATCCGAAGGATACGGCGGCGAACGGGGATTTTCATTCGTCCGATGACAAGGACTATGATTTTAACTGGTGGGGCGGCAATCTTCGCGGAGTTGCGGACTATCCGGTGGATCTCGGCCAATATCAGAACAAACTGGTGTATTCGCCGCACGATTACGGCCCGACCGTGTATAAACAGCCGTGGTTCAGCGGAGATTACAATTACGACACGCTGATGAAGGACTGCTGGCATGACAACTGGTTTTATATTTATGAAGAAAATCTTGCTCCTCTTCTGATCGGAGAATGGGGCGGATTCATGACGGAACCGAATATTACATGGATGACGTATATGAAACAGTTGATCGGAACGTATCATTTGAATCATACATTCTGGTGTCTGAACGCAAATTCCGGAGATACCGGCGGATTGCTGCTGGATGATTTCAAAACCTGGGATGATGCAAAATACAATTTTGTCAAAGACGTTTTGTGGCAGGAAAACGGTCATTTTGTCGGGTTGGATCATGCCATTCCGCTCGGTGACAACGGAATTTCCCTGAGTGATGCGATGGGTTTGCAGAAGTAAACCGTTTTTTGCAATTTATTCTATTAATGAACACAAAATTATCATATTTTTAAAGTATTCTGTTGATATCCGGAGAAGCCGATAAGGATGTATTTTTCGGAGTATGATAAGGATGAAAGAGGGCGTGAGAAATGGATGATGAGTATATCAGACAGGTTGATGAGATGACGGAAAATCAGCCGGCAGCGGAACCGAAGAAGGAAAAACAGCCGAAATCCGGTGGATTTTTCGGGAAAATGATGCGGACCGTTTTGCTGGCGGTGCTGTTTGGCGCGGTTGCGTTCGGTGTGTTCTGGGGCGGTAAGAAGCTGACCGAGAAGCACGAGAAGGCGCAGGAAGGTGAAGAATACCAGGAGTCGATTCCGGCAAAGCCGACGGAACCCGGTCAGACTACGCCTTCACCCGATAAGCAGGGAACAGGAATCGATGTTGATTTGCATCAGAGTTCCGCGCTGACATCACTGGTAACGGCAGTGGACGTTTCCGATTTGGTGGAAAGCGTAATGCCGTCGCTGGTTGAGATTACCTGCAGCGCAGTGCAGGAGAGCATCGATTTCTTTACCGGACAGAGATCTCAGCGTGAGGTTGTGGTCAGCCGCGGTTCGGGAATCATTATCGGACAGAATTCGTCCGGTCTTTTGATTGTTACCAATAATCACGTTGTTGCAAACGGAACCAAAATCGAAGTTACTCTGTGTGACGGAACCAATGCCATCGCATCGGTTCGCGGAACCGCAAAGATATCGGATTTGGCAGTTGTTTCCGTGTCGCTGGACAGCATCAGCGAATCGACGGCAAACACGATTCGAATTGCAAGAATCGGAGATTCCAATAATATTAAGGTCGGCCAAATGGTTGTTGCCATCGGTAACGCACTCGGCCAGGGACAGTCGGTTACGGTCGGATATATCAGCGCCTTGAATCGCGAGATTACCACCGAAACGGGAATTACCCAGAAGCTGATGCAGACGGATGCCGCAATCAATCCCGGAAACAGCGGCGGTGCGTTATTTAACCAGTACGGAGAAGTTGTCGGAATCAATTCGGCGAAAATGGAAAGTACGGATGTCGAAGGAATGGGATATGCAATTCCAATCAGTGACATCGTTGATTTGATTGATGATCTGAGCAGCCGGATCATTTACGAAGAAGATGAGCAGGGCTATCTCGGATTAATCCGTATGGTGGACATTTCCCTGTCGCATCAGGAAGCATTGAATATGCCGACGGGTGTTTATGTTCAGGCACTGGAGGCAGATTCACCGGCCGATAAGGCAGGCATTTTGCCGGAAGATATTATCGTGAAACTGAATGCGGAGATTATCACCACACAGTCGGATATTCAGGAGTTTTTGAAATACACCAAGGGCGGTACCAAGATTCAGGTTACGGTTATGCGCCGTATTGAGGGCGAATTCCGTGAGGTTGTGATGGATGTCACGCTCGGTTTCCGGAACAGCCAGAAGACATCCGATGAGTGACGGAGACAGGAGCCGAAGCCATTCGGCCAGCCAATACGACTGACCTGTCAGACGCCGGAGTCGAATCCGGGAAACGGTATCAAAATCATATAATGACAAAAAATCCCGGTCGGACGGAGAGCACAGGCTTTCCGAACCGAACCGGGATTTATTTTGTTTGTGTTAATCAAAGAACGATTACTCTTCGAAGATATCCTCTTCTTTTGCTTCGTCATCCTTCTTGTCCTCTTCTTCAGGATCGATATCAAGATCATCGAATTCCTCGATATATTCCGGTGTACAGAAGCGATATACGGCATAAGCGATACCTGCAATTACGGCGATAATACCGATAATGCCAAGAATCAGGCCGAGTACCTTACAGCTCTTGCAATCGTTGCATTCATTACATTCACAATTCATAGTAGTTCATCCTCCTTTACAGTATTAAGATTATTTAATTATAGCATGAAAAACTGCATTTGCAAAGAGTTTTCCTCATTTTAGAAAAAGTTAATCAATGTGTTCAAAATGACCTGAAATGTGGCATTTTTGAGGCGCACCCGGCCAATCGGACCGCCAAATGAGGAAATCTGCGGGCGGATTGGGACCGGCCGCCGGAGGGTCAGTCCACCTTGACCAGTTTGGCAAATGCGGCAAGCATTTTCTTGGTTCCGGCCGCAAATTCTACCGTGACTTCATAATCCCGGGCACCGCGTGTGAGCTCCGTTACGGTACCGACACCGAATTTGACATGCTTGACACGGTCGCCGACGCCATAACCCGGGCCGTCGGATGATATGGGGGCAGCAGGCGCCGCTTTTTGCGAATACGGATTCCGGTACGACGAATCCGCAGAGGCGGAAGACGTCCGTTTCTTTTGAAGCAAATCGGACAGCGATGCGCCGGATCCGCCGGAAACCGGAAGGTCGTCCAACGAGAAATTGCGGCTGCGTCCGTAGGAGCCGTCGGAGTAGGAATCGCCGCGGGAGCCGTAGGAACTGCCGGAGTAGGAATCGTCGGAATAGGAGCTGCTGCGGGAGCCATAGGAACTTCCGGAATAGGAATCGTCGGAATAGGAGCTGCCGCGGGAGCCGTAGGAACTGCCGAACCGGGACGAGGTTCGCTCGGCCCAGCCGGAATTTCCGGAGCCTTCCGTGCGCTTCCGAATGATATCACGCGGAAGTTCGTTGACAAATCGGGAAACCCGATTAAACTGGGTTTCGCCTCGTACCATTCGCTGCTTGGCGTAGCTGAGGCAGAGTGTTTTGCGGGCACGGGTAATGCCGACGTAGCAGAGACGGCGTTCTTCTTCGATTTCCAGATCCGGATGATCGGAATCAATGGACATTTGACTCGGGAAAAGGCCTTCTTCCAGTCCGGTGATATAAACATGATCGAATTCCAGACCTTTGGCACTGTGCAGAGTCATCAAAATGACATAATCGGCCTCACTGTCCACGGAATCGACATCCGCAACCAGCGCAACTTCGGCGAGAAAACCGGAGAGCGACGGGCTTTCGGCCGTTTCCAGATACTGTGCAATCTTATTTTTCAATTCGTTGATATTGTCCATCCGGTCATCGTAATGATCGGGATCCTGTTCCTTCAGGTCCGTGTCGTAGCCGGTCATTTCCAAAATGTCGTCAATCAGCGAGGACAGGGCGGAAACGGAAGAAGCGGCCAGACTTCTCAGCTCTCCGATGATTGCCAGAAAATGCTCAATGTTGTTGGCGGTTCGGGAGGAAACACCGGGAACCGAGGCGGCACGTTCCAGCGCATCATACAGCGGAATGTCTTTGACGTAGGCGTAATCGTCGATTTTGTCCATGGTCGTATCGCCGATTCCGCGCTTCGGCACATTGATAATCCGCTTGATGGCCATCGTGTCGTTGGCATTGTCGATTGTACGCAAATAGGCGAGAATGTCGCGGATTTCCATACGTTCGTAGAAGTTGGTGCCTCCGACTAATTTGTACGGAATTCCGCGATTGACAAATCGCTCTTCAAAGACACGCGACTGGGCGTTGGTTCGGTACAAAATGGCATAATCCCGGTACTGGCCGAAGCCGTTTTGGACGGCATTTGAAATGTCGGAAACAATGGAATTGGCTTCACTCAGGTCGTTCAGATATTCCGTCAGAGCAATCAGGTCGCCTTCTTCGTTATCGGACCAGAGCGCTTTGACTTTTCGCCCCATATTGTTTGCGATAACGGAGTTCGCGGCATTCAGAATGCGTTTGGTGGAACGATAATTCTGCTCGAGCTTAATAACGGTGGTATCCGGGAAATACCGTTCGAAATCGAGAATGTTCCGAATATCGGCACCGCGGAATTTATAAATGGACTGGTCATCGTCACCGACGACGCAGAGGTTGTGTTCGGGCTCGCCCTCATCGTTGATATGGTTGGCAAGCAGGCGAATCAGCTCAAATTGAGCGGCATTGGTGTCCTGATACTCGTCAACCAGAATATATTCGAACCGGTTCTGATAATATCCCAGCGCTTCGCGGTCGGTTTGAAACAGTTCGACGGTTTTCAGAAGCAGATCGTCGAAGTCGAAGGCATTATTCTTCAGAAGAACGTCCTGGTATTCCTTGTATGCGCGTGCAATGTCGCGGTTTCCGGAGGTTCCGAGGAATTCGTCCGGACCGATCATTTCATTTTTCGCTTTGGAAATGGCACCGAGAATCGTTTTGGGAGACAGCTGCTTCGGATCGATATTCAAATGCTTGATGACATCCTTCATAACACGTTTCTGATCGTCCGTATCGTAAATGACAAAATTCCGGTCGTATCCGATGGAAGTGCAGAATTTGCGCAACATGCGGACACAGGTCGAGTGAAAGGTGCTGACCCAGACGTCCTCACCTTCCTCCAGAAGGGCGGAAACACGTTCCTGCATTTCCTTGGCTGCTTTATTGGTAAATGTGATGGCCAGAATCCGATACGGACTGACACCGCAGTTTTGAATCAAATGAGCGATACGGTGCGTAATCACACGGGTTTTGCCGGAACCGGCGCCCGCAAGAATCAAAAGGGGGCCTTTTTCGTGCAGTACGGCGTCCTTTTGCGCACTGTTTAATGAACTGAATAAATCCATGATAAATCACCTTCCAAAAATCGAATGTATGTTCATTTTATCACAACGGGGAGGAAACGGCAACAGAAGAGTTGCAGGATTTGTGCTTGTAAAAAATCGCGAAAACAGTTATAATATAATATACGGCATCTTCGGAAACGGAAGGTTTTGAGGAGGAGAAGAACGATGGAAAATGAATGGAAAAGCTATCTGAGGGATTTGATGGAAAGCGTCCGCAATCCGGACTATATTCGTCCTCACGATATCCCGAACATCGATTTATACATGGATCAGGTCACGACCTTTATGGACGAGCATCTGGAAACCACGAAGCGGTTTAAAGATGACAAACTTTTGACCAAGACCATGATTAACAACTATACCAAAAAGGAACTTTTGCCGAATCCCGTTAAGAAGAAGTACAGCAAAGAGCATATGTATCTGCTTGTATTTATCTATTACCTGAAGAATTTCCTGAGCATCAGCGACGTGGAGCACATTTTGACACCGATGCAGGAAATGTTCTATAAGGACGATGCCGATATTTCGCTGGAAACCATTTACGAGAAGATTGTGGAAATGGAAACGCAGGTTGTCGGAGATATGGGCGAGGACGTCATGAAGAAGTTTTTGCGGTCCCGTCATGTCTTTTCCGAGGTGGAAAATGAAGAAGAAAGCGAGTATCTGAACATTTTCAGCTTTATTGCGATGCTGAGCTTTGATGTGTATCTGAAAAAGGCCATGATTGAGAAAATCATCGACGATCTTCTCGTTCCGGCACAGGAAAAGCGAAAAGCAAAGAAGGAAGCGGAAAAGGAAGCGGAGAAGAAAGCGGAAAAGGAAGCAAAAGACAAGGCAAAAGAGAAGAGCAAAAAGGAAAGCAAGGCCGAAGAGTCGGAGACTGCCGAAAAGAGTGAATGAAAAAAACAGGGACATCGGTATGATGTCCCTGTGTGTCGTTTTTACTCGGAAGTGTTTTGGGAGTTGTCTTCGGAACCGTCGCGGTCCGTCATCCGGTTAAAGACCATGGTATAGCCGTCGTTTCCGTAGGTCAGGGAACGATTGACACGGCTGATTGTGGCAGTGGATGCGCCGGTTTTCGCGGCAATGTCCAAATACGTTTTTTTCTGGGTCAGCATTGTTGCAACTTCGAATCGCTGTGAAATGGCAACAAGCTCCTGAATGGTGCAGACATCTTCAAAAAATTTATAGCATTCATCGACTGTTTTTAACGTTAGTATTGCGGAAAATAACTGATTGACCGCAGGTGTATGAATATCTTTGCCCATGCGAGCCTCCTATAAAAAACGGGTTCCGTTGTAAACGGAAAATTGGTGAATGGTTTCACAATTCACATTTTAACACTTTACAGAGCTAAAGTAAAGGGGAAAATATAATTTCATCAGGGCTGTCTTTGGGATAGGCGAAAGTATTTCATCAGAGCTGTCTTTGGGACAATCGAAATATTTCATCAGAGCTGTCTTTGGGACAAATGAAAGTAATTCTATCGGAGTTGTCTCCGGGACAAACGGAAAGGAATCGAATCAATATATGAAACGCGGAGAGATTATTGAAGGAACCGTGGAATACACGGTATTTCCGAATAAAGGATATATTCGTTGCGACGGGTGCAAAGTGGGAGTCAAAGGAGTGCTTCCCGGTCAGCGTGTGTCGGCGGCGGTAAAGAGAGCATCGGCGGAAAAGGCGGAAGCGCTGCTGCGCGAGGTGCTGGAAAAAAGTCCGATGGAGACCGAAGAGCCGCAATGCGGGCAATTCGGAATTTGCGGAAGCTGTACGATGCAGTCGGTTCCGTATGAAACCCAGCTGTCGTTAAAGGAAGATCATTTGAAGCGATTGCTGAATCCGGTCATTTCCAACCCGGAATGTGAGTGGCTGCCGATTGCGGGAAGTCCGAGCCGGTATGAATATCGCAACAAGCTGGAATTTTCGTTCGGCGATGAATATAAGGATGGACCGCTGACCCTGGGATTTCACCGCAAGGGAAGCTTTTATGATTTGGCAAATGCCTGCGATTGCCGGCTCGGAGATGCCGATGTCCGGGCGATTGCAGCGGCAACATTGACATTCGCACAGGAACAGAACATGACGTATTTTCATAAAATGCGGCATGAAGGATATTTGCGGCATCTGCTTGTCCGAAAAGCCGTGAACACAGGGGAAATACTGGTTGATCTGGTGACCACAACGCAGGAACAGCGCGATCTGTCCGACTGGGTGAAACGGCTGCGGGAACTGCCGCTCCGGGGAAGTATATGCAGCATTTTGCATACGGAAAATGATTCCGTTGCGGACACGGTTGTAAATGAACATACCGATATTCTGTACGGACGGGAGTATATTAACGAAACGATATTGGGGCTGTCGTTCCGAATCAGCGCATTTTCCTTTTTCCAAACGAATTCGAAAGGGGCGGAGGTGCTGTATTCCAAGGTTCGGGACTTTGTCGGCGAGACAAGGGACAAAGTGATTTTTGATTTGTACAGCGGAACCGGGACCATCGGACAGTTGCTGGCGCCGGTTGCCGACAAGGTAATCGGAATTGAAATAGTGGAAGAGGCTGTCGAGGCGGCCAAGGCCAATGCGACATTGAACGGGTTGAAGAACTGCGAGTTCATTGCCGGAGACGTTTTAAAAGAATTGGATAAAATCACGGACAAGCCGGACTTTATCGTCGTGGATCCGCCGCGGGAAGGAATTCACCCGAAAGCATTGGAAAAAATAATCGCATACGGCGTGGACAGCCTGGTATATATTTCCTGCAAGCCGACTTCGCTCGCAAATGATTTGCTTGCTCTTCAGGAAGCCGGCTATCAGGCCATCAAAATTCAGCCGGTGGATTTGTTTCCGCAGACACCGCATGTTGAGACTGTCGTGTTGATGACAAGAACTAAATAGAAGAGTAGCAGAAATGCCGTAAATAAAGGCTTTGCAGACCAAAGGTTGCATTTTCGGATGTTGGAGATGTATTTTTATGATAATCTCTGGAAACTTATCAGTTGTTGAAATGAAAAATGAAATGATATTTTAATCTGTTTTATTTTTCTGCAATGGCAGTTGCAATTGGAATTGCAAGGGGTTCATTTGCTTAGGGTTGTAACTACACTTTTTATATTAAAGGTCGAAAATACAGAAATGATATGATGAAATAGGGACTAACAGAGTCCTTATTTTGGTACATTAATACATTTATAATTTATTTGAACGGAGGCGATAGGATGGACTATTTATTAAAATATGATGATTCAGATCCATTGAGCATAGAAGCATATGGAAAAAAACTAGAGGGTCACACATTCGCTGAAGTGTATGCATGGAAGCTGTCTCACATTGAAAGAGATTTAGAGTCTTATATATCTGGGTCACGAAAAGGGGGGCTGGGAAATTTAATTGAAGAGCAATATTTCTGTTATGAGGCTAATAGTTCTCCAGAACCAGATTTCCCTAAAGCAGGAGTTGAATTGAAAGCAACTCCATATGAGATGAATAAGAATGGAACCATCAAAGCTGGGGAGCGTCTTGTTCTGGGAATGATAAGTTATGAGACACCGATAGAAATTGATTTTTATAAATCTCATGCATGGGAAAAAAGTCGATTGATTTTACTTGTGTATTATTGGAGAAATAAGCTGTTAAATAGTAAGGCTTTATATCCTATTAACTATGTGAAACTTTTCACTCCTCCAGCAGCAGATATGGAAATCATCATCAGTGATTACAAGATTATCACGGATAAGATTATGGCAGGAAAAGCACATGAGTTATCAGAAGGTGACACCATGTATTTAGGTGCTTGTACTAAAGGAGCTACGGCGGAAAAGAGTACAGTGCCACAATTCTACGGAACACATGAGCCTGCTCGTAAAAGAGCCTTTTGTTTTAAGATTTCGTATATGACATATATCTTGAATAACTATGTGGTTAAGGATGTGCCTATGGTTGAATCGATAATAGATAATCCGGCACTTCTTAAAACTAAATCATTTGAGGAAATTATTCAGGATAAGATTAGTACATACATCGGGTGGACTGATGAGAAACTAGCATTGCAGTTTGATGTTGAGTTTAATCCTAAGTCTTACTGGATAAGTTTAGCCTATAGAATGTTGGGAATAAAATCCAATAGAGCAGAGGAGTTTGAAAAAGCAAATATCAAAGTTAAGGCTATACGAATAGAGGCTAACGGAAAGATGAAAGAAACCAGTCCATTGCCAACATTCCGATTCAAAGAAATTATTGAAGAGAATGAGTGGGAAGAATCTACATTACATGATTACTTGGATGAGACAAAATTTCTTTACGTGGTATTTAAAAAGGAGAAGGCATCTGATAAACATTACACTTTGAAGGGATGCCAGTTATGGAATATGCCATATGCAGATTTGAGTACGCATGTATTTGAATGCTGGAGAAGAACTAGAGAAGTTCTTAATGAAGGTGTAGTACTAACATTGAAAGAAACTGCAAGGACAACAATTGTAGAAAACAATCTACCGGGAATGGCAGATAATCCAGTAATTCATGTAAGACCTCATACATCTAACAGATACTATGAATTTGAGGATGGAACTGTGCTTGGAAATGGTAGTAAAGCAACCGATGGAGATGAACTTCCAGACGGAAGATGGATGACTCATCAGAGTTTCTTTTTCAACAATTCTTACATTATTTCTCAATTGAAAAATGAATTAAAATAATGGTTGATCTTTGTGAAACATAATGCTATACTGATACAAAAATAAACGATTAAGGAGTGAGCCTAATGGAAAAGACCGTATGTGAATTGTTCGCGGGTGTCGGTGGATTTAGGTGTGGATTAAATAATATATCTGAATTGGAGGATACGAAAAAGACAGAAAAATGGGATACCGTTTGGTTCAGTCAGTGGGAGCCTTCAGAGAAAAACACACAGTATGCGCATGACTGCTATGTATATCATTTTGGCACATGCATGGATTTAGATGGAAATGACACAACAAATTGTAATATTGAAGAAGTAGATAAATCTCGACTTCCTGACTTTAATTTACTTGTAGGAGGTTTCCCGTGCCAGGATTATTCGGTAGCATCTTCGCTTGCAACTTCAAAAGGAATTGAAGGGAAGAAGGGAGTTCTTTGGTGGTCGATTAGAGAAGTATTGGAGGAGAAAAAGCCACCATTCGTATTGCTTGAAAATGTCGATAGACTTGTAAAGTCTCCGGCAAAGCAGAGAGGACGAGATTTTGGTATTATTCTTGCTTGTTTTAGAGATGAAGGCTATACCGTTGAATGGCGAGTAATCAATGCGGCAGATTATGGATATCAGCAGAGAAGAAGACGTATTTTTATATTTGCTTATAAGAATGATACAGCATATGCAAAGAGAATCAGAGAGCAGATTAAATACCGTACAGATGCAGAAATTGAAGAACAAAGAGTTAGCATGGCAGATTTAATGCTTACCGATGGATTTTTTGCTAAAACATTTAAGGTTGATTCTGTCGATTCAAAGAAAATAAAGATTGAAGACTTGCCTTTAGGATTAGGTGAGCTTTCTGATAAGTTTTCATTTACATTTGAGAATACAGGAATCATGCAGGATGGGAAAATATATACATTAAAAACAACACCTTCATATGATGGAACGCAGATTACTCTTGGTGATATCATGGAGACTGGTGATGTTGAAGAAAGTTATTTCATTCCTGAAAAGAAATTGTATTATACAACCCCGGATGTTACCCACAGTGATGAGTCAAAGGTTCGTCTTTCAAAGGAAGAAAGACAAACTTGGCAGTATCTCAAGGGTGCAAAGAAAATGCCGAGAACAGCGGCAAACGGACATGAGTATATGTATTCAGAAGGTCCAATTCCTATGATTGATGCAGAAGATAAGCCAGCTCGTACTATGCTTACATCAGAGGGTGGTTTTAGCAGAACCACACATATTGTTAAGGATAAAAAAACAGGTCGTATCAGACTCTTGACTGCTACAGAGACTGAAAGAATTCAAGGGTTCCCTACTAACCATACAAAGAATGTACTTATGAATGGAGAGGTTGTTGAGATGCCTCTTAATAAGCGTAGATTTATGATGGGAAATGCATTAGTAGTAAATCTTATAAAAGATATGGAGAAGACGTTATCTGATATTTTTGACCACGAATGAGCGTTAATACAAGAGGTTAGTTTTTTGAAAGCTATATAGGTATTGCTTTTCAATTATGATAGCATGAAAGATGGGCATCCAAGTTTTGTGCTTGGATGCTTTTTGACTTATAGAGTACATATTTTGGTACACCTATGCTGGTATATTGTTAGTATAGAAAGGAAGGTGGAATCATGTATACATACTATTTTAATGAAGAAACCTGTACATTATACAAATATGCAGGTGGGGAGATTGCTGAAGAATATATAGAGGATGCTATTGAATGGAATGTTGTAGGTATTAATGCAATAGAAGGATTGGAGCCTATATCCGAAGAAGAGGCAGACGATATAATAAAAGAGTTCGAAGGAGACGAATATGACCTTGTAGACGGCTATGTCCTTTGTGACTTTAGTGGGGAGGTGTAGTTATGAGAGATACTATTGAATTGTGCAATAAAGATTTGGAAAAAAGTATTTTTGATGACATTATGTTCTTCTCATTAGCTGAAGGCGGAGCAATGGGTGAGCCGGGTGGAGTGTTTTTCTTTGATAAAAAAGGACAGACATATCATTTTAATTATGTGTTTGGAGATGCTGATATGGGAAAAGTTGAAAAGCTGTTCCCAGTATTAAATGAATGTGAATTTGGTGTGTTCGGACTTGATAGTAAGGTTCCAGATGGTTGGAACTATGTAAATCTTGGAATGGGTAATCATTTAATTGTAAATAGAGAGGTTTATTCTAAATTTGTGAAGTTGCTTGATGGCGAGGATGAGCCGTCTACTGTTTATGGTAAATGGATTGCCATAGCGGATTCCATACTCAATGGAAATAGTGATGGTATTTTTGGAAGTCTAGTAGACCTTATTGATGATTTAAAAGAAGATTCTATCGGGGAATGGATTATTGATAAGGAAAATGATGGGACACCAGAACATCCAATACAAATGCCTTTTGTTGTTTATTCAGAGGTTGTCCGTAAGTTTGAAAAAGCTGTATATGATTTTGAGAGAGAACATCCTGAATACGGATTAAATCGATATAACTCAATTTTGGAAAGATGTGGGGTTGATTGGGGAACCAGATCAATGTCTACAGTAGATGTTTCGAATATGGATGCACAATCCGTCATGGCATTAATGATGGGTGCTGTTCGCTCGGAGCGATTTTGTGATGGAGCGTTGAAGGAGTTTTTTGAAAACGGTTCTATAGAAAGATGGCTTTATCGATTAAGAGATATCGAGAAAAATGGCGAAGTGCTTATATCAAAACCTATTAGTAATATTGAATTGATAAATGGGTCTTGCGCAGACCAAAGAGTCGATGTTGTTGTAAATGCTGCCAATAGTAGATTATGGGCAGGTGGTGGAATCTGTGGAGTGATTTTCAAAAAAGCAGGAATGACTGAACTGACAGATGCTTGTAAGAAGTACAGAACACCATTACAAGATGGAGATGCTGTTATTACTCCTGCGTTTAAAATGAGAAATGCAAAAGCAATTATTCACGCTGTGGGACCGAACTTTAGTAAAACTCCTAAAGCTTTTAAGGAATTATTCGATGCGTATTATAACACGCTCATTGTTTTGAAAGATAATGGATATCACAGTATTTCATTTCCACTTATAAGTGCAGGTATTTATGGAGGTTCTTTGGAAGACCCAGCAGCAGAGTCAACAAAGCAATGTTGCAGAGCATACAAGAAGTTTGTGGAGGATTATCCTACTTATCAAGTGGATGTAAAGTTGTGTGCATTCTCATTAGATGAGATGGCAGAGGCAGAAAAGATATTTGATTCTTTCTTTTAATATATATTTTAGTTTTTGGGAGGTAGCAGATTTGGATATTGAAAAAGCAAAGAAAATGTCATATGAGAGTCTGCGAAGAATGTATAAAAGTTATTTGGAAGGGCAGGAATTGAGCCGTAACACAGTTCAAACGATGTCTGGAGATACTTTTTACTTATGGAATAATGTGGGTCAAGAGGCTTTTTGGTCGGCGGTTACATCAGAAGATTTTGAGACTGATGCTAGAGAGGCCTTGCTGGAGGCTCTTACTGAAAATTCCACAGGAAATGTTTCTTCACTAGTAAATAGCTATTTGGCAACTCTTCGTAAGTTCCGTAATTATATTTATTCGGATGATGCAGAAGATAATGAAACTGATGAAGTACAAGCGTTAAAGGATTTTCTTCTTGATATCGAGTGTTTGGATCCATTGGCAGAGTGGACGAGTAATTTTAACTTGTTTGATATTTTGAAAATTACCAGGACGGAAATAAGGCATAGTAATATGTTGTCATGGTTACTGAATCCAAATGAAAATCACGGATTAGGAGACAATATTCTAAAGGGGTTTGTACAGTATGTAGTAACCTCATTTTCCGATGATGACGATGTGTTTAGCACATTGTTAATGGATTTCCATGATTTTACGATTCAAAGGGAATGGCATAATATAGATGTTTTGGCAGTTTCTATGGATGAACAGTTTGTGTTATGCATAGAGAATAAGATTGATACCGGCGAACATGACAATCAGCTTAATCGATATAGGAAGATAGTTGAGGATACATATTCTGGTTATAAGAAGATGTACATATATCTTTCTCCAGAGGGTTTGGAGGCAAGTGACCCAGAATATTGGTGCTCTATGTCGTACCAAGATGTACTCGGCATCGTGGAAAATGCAAGAAAGAGGGTAAAGTTGCTCCCAGATGCAGCTTTGCTAATTGATAACTATATTGAGACTATTAGGAGGGATATCGTGGGAGACGAAAAGTTAGCACAGATTTGTGCAGAGATATATGCAAAACATCAAAAGGCTTTGGATTTAATTTTTGAGAATAGACCAGACAAAGCTACTGAACTTGCCGAGGTTATTAAAACTTGGGCAGTGGAAAAAACCGAGTGTGGTGACATTGATGTTGTTTTAGAAAAATGTGGTAAATCTTATATCAGATTTAAAACTCCATATATGTCATCAATTATGCCTGAATCTGATGAGCCGGATAGTGGATGGAATACAAAGAATCATTATTTCTACGAAATTAAGAATATAGAGGGTAAGGAATTCTTTATCCAGTTGGTATTTAGTTCAAGAAATATTACAGACGAGCAGAGAGCAGTCTGCGATAAAGTAAATGAACATTTCCCATCAAGAATGCAGAAGGAAAACTGGCAATGGAGAACTTGCTTTGTTACCAAACATAGTAAAGTTGAGGAAGAAATGTCAGAAGATAAGATATATGAGAATTTGAATAAGAAACTTGATGAGATTAAGGCTTTTGAGGAAAAAGTTAAAGCAATAATGTAACTGTTTAGTGAGGATTGCCGTATTAGGAAGATTTAGATATAACAAAGTAGTAAAGCTTTGAATGATTTATAACTGAGGGCACAGCATATAACATAATTAGCTTGCTATTCCTGGGCTTTAGAGTGATATATGTACATACCAAAAAAAGGAGGTCATGTACATATGGAAATTAAGTATGGAGTAACAGGTAAACAAAGAAAAGCAATGGTCACAGCTATTGCCAGTATCATAGGTGCAGATGCAATTTATAAAGGCGTCCCAACCTGCAATTATGAAGTTGATTACTTTACGATTGACAGGTCTGGGGCGCTTATTTTTGATGATTCGGCGGACAGCGAAGAAGTGGAGCATTTGATTGAAGAGTTGGCTGAAAGAGGCTTTGTGGCCGAGCAGGCGGAGTCAGAAGGGGAAGACGCAGGGTACGGAGTTGAGATTAGTATTCCGGCTGATAAAGTAAATGCAGAAAACTTGGATAAATTACTGGAGTCAAAAAAGGAACTCATTTGTAAAGCATTAGGAGTTAGCAGCCTGCCAATCGAAGCAACAGACACAGTTGTAAAATTCCCTTGGTTTTCTGAAATGCAGGACGCAGATATTATGAAAGCTTACACAGACTTCATAGCAGCCCTTTGCAGAATGAGTGCAGAGCAAAAACGCATCACAGCCAAGCCGAAGGACAATGAAAATGAAAAATATGCATTTAGGTGTTTTCTCTTGAGACTTGGATTTATTGGCGAAGAATACAAAACCGATAGAAAGATTCTTCTTTCAAGACTTGATGGTTCAGCAGCATTTAAGGGTGGAGCCAAGAAGGGAGGCGAGCAGTAATGAACTTTCCTTCAAGAAAAATAGTCGAGGCAATTCGAAAGGAATACCCTGCCGGAACAAGAGTAGAACTTATATCGATGGATGACCCATATAGGGATATGCCGGCGGGACTCCGTGGCACAGTTAAAAGTGTGGATGACACGGGGACGATATTTGTAAGCTGGGATAATAATTCCAGTCTGGGAATTGTGTATGGCGAGGATTTTTGTAAAAAACTGCATCCCGTGAAAATCTTCTGTAATGGGGACGAAGAAATATGGGATTGCAGGGATGAGGCAATAGAATTTTATATGAGAGCAATGGCTGGGTCAGACGGTAGCGAGCGTAATAGATACAGCAAAATATTAGAGGATCTGGCAATGGGAAATGAAGTCTGCACTGACGAAGAATAGACCATTTATGGCGGAAAATACTACACAATCCACTAGGGGTATCTCTGGTGGATTGTTGTATTCCAATATGTGTGTTTATACGGTAATGTACACACTACCAAAGGACAAGGAGGCAACGCCATGAATGAGAAAATAGCAGGTCAGATTGAAAGAATGAAGGAGCAGACCATAGGGGTTGAAATTGAAATGAACAATATTACAAGAGAAAAAGCAGCTAGGCTTGCAGCATTTTATTTTGGAACTTGTAGATATGAGAACACAGCAGAAAGAAACGGATATTTCACTTGGAGCGCTTGGGACGAGCAAGGGAGGGAATGGAAATTTCAAAAGGATGTAAGCATTGCTGGGATTGACAGTGAGAAATGCGAATTGGTAACACCAATCCTTACCTACGGGGATATGGAAACCTTGCAGGAACTTATAAGACAGCTAAGACACGCCGGAGCAAAGAGCGATGCAACAAGAGGATGCGGGGTTCACATTCACATTGGAGCGAAGGGACACACACCACAGACTATGAGAAACCTTGCAAACATCATGGCAAGCCACGAAGACTTAATTGCAAAGGCACTCGACCTTGACCACAGAAGAATGAGCAGATATTGCAGAACGGTTGACCCAGAGTTCTTAAAGCAGCTCAACAAGAAAAAGCCACAGACCATGAGCAAATTTGCAGATATTTGGTACGGCTCACAGGGTTGCAACTACGGAAGAAGCCAGCATTACAACGACAGCCGATACCATATGCTCAACTATCACGCAACATTCACAAAGGGAACAATCGAGTTCAGACTTTTCCAATTCGATGCACCTGCAGACGGAAAATTAAACGGACTCCATGCCGGACAGCTTAAAGCCTACATTCAGCTCTGCCTAGCCCTTTCCGAAATGGCAAAGACGGTCAAATCAGCAAGCGCAAGGCCACAGCAGAATGAAAATCCAAAATACGCAATGAGAACTTGGCTCCTTCCCCTGGGGTTCATCGGGGACGAGTTCAAAACAGCAAGAGAGATTGTTACAAAGACACTTGATGGAGACACAGCATTCAGAACAGCAAGGGCATAGCCTTGTGCCACTTTAGTAAGTGACCGCTTTGGCGGTCTTAAGGTGGTAGAAGGGTATTTCCTTCAGAAAGGATGGATGCGATATGCAGAAAAGATATTACATTGCTTATGGAAGTAACCTAAATATTCCTCAGATGAGAATGCGATGCCCAGGGGCAAGGATTATTGGAACTTCTGTAGTGCCGGATTATGAATTGCTTTTTAAGGGTAGCAAGACAGGGGCTTATCTAACAATTGAACCAAAGGAAGGAGCAAGCGTTCCTGTGGCTGTGTGGGAGACTACAGAGGCTGATGAGGCCGCACTTGATAGGTACGAGGGTTTTCCTACATTTTATTATAAAAAGGAAATGGTACTTCCGATTGTAGGAATCCGAACTGGAAAGGTAAGGAAAAGACAGGTCTATGTGTATATCATGCACGAGGATAGGCTGCTTGGAATTCCAAGTTACCATTATGTCGAAACTTGCCTTGAAGGTTATCGAGCCTTTGAATTTGACGATGAGATTTTATTTCGCGCAATTGAAAAAAGTAGACAGGAGGGAGCATCATGAAGATTAATGAATTACTAAAGCCAAAGATATGTCCATACTGTGGAAAAAAATATTCCGAGCCTTCAGCACTTTCTAGAGCAGATGGGGTAACAGCCATCTGCCCGGACTGTGGGACAAGAGAGGCATTGGAGAGCATTGGAGTTGCAGCAGAAGAGCAGGAAAAAATCCTTGATATTATTCATCGGACATATGGTGCAAGATAGACGCCATAGATACACATAATAGGAAGAGGTTTTGCAGATAACAATATATCCGCAAAACCTCTATTTTTAATATCCTTCATATCTTTTATTTTCTTCGAGCCACTTACGGAATTGAGATTCGCTAACAATTCCCTTTTGATAATCCTCTTTCATTTTTCTAAATGTTTTTTCCCATTTAATATATTCTGCTTGTAATCTTGGGTTAGCTGGATTTCTTCTTGCTCTTTGTCCACGGCTATTGCTAATTGTTTTAGCCATTTTTAGTAAATCATCATTTTGGGTAGTTGCTGCGTGCTTTCTAAGAGCGCCATCTTTTTTGCAAGTTCTATTAGGATTGAATGGGCTCATTCTGTCACAATATACGGCATCCTTACGAAGAGGAATGAAATATTTACCACAGTTCTCACATTTAAGGATATTGTAGCCGTGTGTAATTAAGAAATGAAGAGAAGCAATGCAAGCATCTTCTACGGTATCGCAGGTATAAGTTGTTAGTGGTACATCAAAAACTTTGTTACCACTGGCAATGAATCCTCTCATTTTTCTTTCAAGTAAAGTCAAGCCATCAGTATCAATATATTTTTCAATATCTTTTGAGGAACAGCCTTCAAGTAATGTCATTTCTTGACGCATTGCCGGAATCCTTAATCCATTTATATTTAGGAAAAACATGAAACAAGGCTCATTGAAAAATGTAGGATTAGATATTCCCAAATCAATATATTCCTTTAATACTACAAAGAAGTGAGCATTGTCAGTGATTTCATCAGTATACTCATCGGAGCATTGAAAAAAAGGGTGATTGCTTTTTCCAATCTCTCCAGTCAATGAAATGAATTCCATAAATGATGTACCCAAATCATATTGCAAGTTTACAGTTCTATCATCTTTTAGTATATATTCTTCTTTTCTTGTGGATTTATCTTTGTAAACAAGACTTCCATCTT
>JAZUGQ010000007.1:0-13691 GCA_045641285.1 Lachnospiraceae bacterium | reverse complement strand
GAGATTTGCTTACAGCTTCCTTCAGATTCCACCTCACGATAGACACCCTTGCTGTTCAGCTATACATTTCCCACTATCTGGGTATGTTCGGGACTTACACCCGTTAGAGCGCGCCCATGGCGCGCAAACATGTAAAAAAAGGACTGTTTCTCAACAGTCCTTTTCGTTTTTTTGTATGCAGCACTATAAGCCGGGTTCTGTAGATAGTGATCATCTGTCTTGACTGTACGTTACCGCACAGCTCCTCTGTTTCCTTCCGAAAACAGAACGCAACCTACCCGAAGACACGACGGGCCGCCGTATCGCCTTCTGTTTGGTCTTGCTATGAGTGGGGTTTACACAGCACTTCCCGTTACCGCGAAGCCGGTAGTCTCTTACACTGCCATTCCACCCTTACCACTTTCGTGGCGGTTTCTTTTCTGTTGCACTTTCCTTGGAGTTTCCTCCACCGGACGTTATCCGGCACTCTGCCCTGTATAGCCCGGACTTTCCTCACCGACGAATCGGCGCGATCACCCATGCTGCTGCACAATCATATCATACCGAAGCAGGAAAATGCAAGTACTTTCGACAAATGTTTCGTCCCTGTTTCGTCTCTGCTTCTTCCTGTTTCTTCCTGCTTCGTCCCTGTTTTTCCCTGCTTCTTCCTGTTTCTTCCTGCTTCGTTCCTGTTTTTCCCTACTTCGTCCCTGTTTTTTTCTGTTTCGTCTCTGTTCTTATCCTTCCGTCATCCCGTCAACCGGTTCCTATACCCGGAATACACTGCCGCCCACAAATTCTCTGAGGATGGCATTATGCGGAACGCTTTCTGCCGGATATGCCAGCAAATACGACAGCATTTTCAACAGACGGTTTGCTTCCAGAAATTCCGGACTGTCCTCCGGAACCCCATACAGGAGCGGTTCGATATACGTTTTCAGAACCGCCAGTTCGTAAATTGCCGCCGAATTAAACATCACATCCGCCGATTCCTGATACGGGAAAATGTTCTTCTCTTCGCCGCGGCGTACGGAATACCACATTGCGATTGTATCCTTTGCATTGGTACCGCGTGTTCTCGCGTCCCGCACGATTCTTCGAATCAGCCGGACATCCGTAGTCTGAATTCGGTTGTGGCTGTCCAGATTCAGCTCGGTCAGCGCACTGATATAAATCTTGAATTTGCTGTCTTCGGGCAGCGTATAGGACAGCCGGTCATTTAATCCGTGAATTCCTTCGATAACCAGAATATCTTCCGGTCCGAGCTGCATAAAGTTTCCCTTGTATTCCGGTTTACCGGTTTTGAAATTGAATTCCGGCATTTCGACCCGTTCGCCGTTCAGAAGCTGTGTCATCTGTTTGTTAAACAAATCAATGTCCAACGCTTCCAGACATTCAAAATCGTAATTTCCGAATTCGTCCTTCGGGCAGAACTCACGGTCCCGGTAATAATTGTCAAGACTGATCGGATGCGGTTTGTACCCGATTGTTCTCAACTGAATCGACAGGCGGTTGGCAAAGGATGTCTTGCCCGAGGACGACGGTCCCGCAATCATGACGAATTTTCTTGTTCCCGCCGCACGAATCTGCTCCGCAATTTCCGCAATTTTCTTTTCCATCAGAGCTTCCTGCACCAGAATCAGTTCTTCCGCTTCTCCGTTGGCGATGCAGTTGTTCAGATCTCCGACCAGTTCGATTCCGACCGCACTGCTCCACGTATTGGTTCTCTGCAATGTCTCAAAGAGCTTGTCGGACGTTCTTGCGGGCGGTACTTCGGTTCCGTCAGCATTCGGCATCAAAACCATCAGTCCGTCTTCATACGGAACCAGATCAAACAGATTCAATGCCCCTGTATTGGCCGGCATATATCCGTAAAAATAATCGGTATATCCGTCCAGCGTATAAATATTGACCTTGGATTCCCTGCGATATCTCATCAGGTTGACCTTGTCAATCATTTTGTTCTGTTCAAACATGCGGACCGCGGTCGGCTTGTTGACACAATGTTTCTCAATCGGACGATCGGCTTCCACGAGGTCGGTCATCATCGCCTTTACTTCCGCGACATACTCATCCGTAATCGGGCGTCCTTTTTTCTTACAGAAAATGCCCGTTCCGATGGAATGTTCCACGGAAATGCTGACACATTCTTCCATTCCGTAACATTTATATACTGCTGTCAGCATCACAAACAGGACACCGCGAACATAGGCCCGTCTTGCGTCCGCATCGGTAATGTCCAAAAACTCCACACTGCAATCCTGACTGCATTTTTTGAACATTTCACGAATCCGTCCGTTGACTTTGGTCAAAAGAAACCGTTCCTTTTCCTCGGGGCAAAACCGCTCTGCCATTTCCGAAAAGGACGTTCCTTCCGGCACATCATAAATTGCATTTTGAAAACAAATCTTCATGTTTTGTTCAATCTCCCTCTTTTTTTTGATAGAAAATAAAGCCTGCCATTCGGACCGATTTCACCCGGTTACAGCATTTTCCGAATGGTATCCGACAGCATTTCCAGTTCCTCTGCCGCTCCCGCAAGCCGTTCTCCCGCTGCCGTCGTTCCGGCTCTCATCAATTGCTGCACCATGGCGGTTTTTTTCTCGCATTCCGCCGTCAGCCACCCGAGATATTCGATATCCTTCCGGGCAACCAGTGCCGTTCCGTAGCGGAATTCCGCATCCTCCGGCATCGGAACGCAGTCCGTTGCCCGAACCGCCCGCATACAAATATAAAACTTGCCGAGTTCCGTCAGACATCGCTCGTCCTCAATCCGAAATCCGAGGCGATATACGGTGCGCCGTACCAGTTCCTGATCCGACTGCGGCTGAAGAATCAGCGTATTCACGGTATCGATACAGGCCTTTCCGTTGTCCAGAATACGGCTGATCAGTTCTCCTCCCATACCGGCACAGACAATGCAGTCCGCTTCTCCCGGTTTCAGTTCGGTCAGCCCGTCGCTGAGCCTTGTCTCCGCCCGTGACGTCTGATGAAAGAACGAAATGGTCTCCTCTGCTTTCGCCAGCGGACCGGTCCGGACATCCATTGCGATCGCATAGTCCGCACGGTTTTCCCGAAGAAGCCATACGGACAGGTATCCGTGATCACAGCCGACATCGGCAATCGTCCGGCATTTCGGCACCATGTCGGCCACCATTCGCAGCCGTTCGGATAATCTCATAAATCCTCCACCCGGATTTTCGTCCGGTTCTGTACTTCGGGTATATACGGTTCCCGATTCCGTTAATCATCCAAATAATCCCTCAGTTTCTTGCTTCGGTTCGGATGATGCAGTTTTCGGATTGCCTTGGCTTCAATCTGCCGGATTCGCTCTCTGGTAACTCCGAAAATCCGTCCCACTTCCTCGAGCGTCTTCGGGATTTCTCCGTCCAGTCCGTAACGGAGAATCAACACCTTGCGTTCCCGGTCCGTCAGGGTATCCATAACCTCCAGCAGCTGTTCCCGCAGATATGAGCTTGCTGCGGCATCCTCCGGCTGCTGAGTCTTGTCATCTTCGATAAAATCGCCGAGATGACTGTCTTCCTCTTCTCCGATCGGAGTTTCCATGGAAACCGGATCCTGTGCGATCTTCATAATCTCTTCAACCCGGTGAACGGACATTTTCATGCGTGCCGCAACCTCATCCATATTCGGTTCCCGTCCCAGTTCCTGCAGCAGCTGTCTCTGCGTCCGGTTGACCCGGTTGATGGTTTCCACCATATGCACCGGAATTCGGATGGTTCTCGCCTGGTCGGCAATGGCTCTGGTAATCGATTGACGAATCCACCATGTCGCATACGTGGAGAACTTGTATCCTTTCCGATAATCAAATTTTTCCACGGCCTTCAAAAGGCCGAGATTTCCTTCCTGAATCAAATCCTGCAAATGCATTCCGCGTCCGATATATTTCTTCGCAATACTGACAACCAGACGCAGATTTGCCTCCGCAAGACGTTTTCTTGCCGATTCGTCCCCGGCCTCCATTCGTTCCGCAAGTCCCATTTCTTCATCTGCCGACAAAAGCGGAATGGTACCGATTTCCTTGAGATACAGCCGGACGGAATCCTCCGAAGCATATTCATCGCCTCCGAGTTCTCCGTCGGTCAGTTCCGTGGCATCCAGCGTTTCTTCCTCGCCGATGGAATCGTCATTGACAATGGTAATTCCGTTGCTTCGGAAATATTCGTAAATGTCCGCCAGTGTTTCGGGATTGACAACCGTTCCCTTTACACTTTCCTCGACCTCCATCCAGTCGATTTCGCCGCCCTTGGTCTTCGCCGAATTGACCAGCTCATTCAGCTTTCCCTGCACCTTCTCAAACCGCTCCCGGCGCTTCTCCGGGGATTCGCTGTCTGCGGCCTCCGTTTCGGCCAAAACCAGTTCCTCCTCATCCGTCAGCCCAAGGTCAATGCTGCTGTCATCAAAATCATCCGAAAATTCGATTTCCGAATTTTTCAGAAATTCCGGTTCGAAATTCTCATCGTTGTCCCCGAATTCCCGAAATTCACTCATTTCCGAATTCTGATTCCCGTTCTCATCCGATAATTTTCTCTTTGCCATATTCATACCCCTTTTCTCAAAACACCTCATTTTGAAGTTGTTTTTTCAGATTTTTCAGCTTTGTTTTCTCACCCATAAAATTCGCGAAGTTATCGGTATTCTCGCTCGCTGTCTTCTGCAGTTCGGAGCAGTATTTGTCCCTCACCTTCATAACACAATCGATAAATGCTTTCTTTTTGTCCTCTTCCGCCAGCATTCTCAATATTTCGGTGGACAGAATTTCCGTCGCGGCACTCTGTGTTTCCGTCGTATCGAACCGGCTGATAACGGACGCTATATCCGGCGTTTTCCCGTTTTCCGGGTTCATGCACATCGATGCAATCGTCTGATAAATCGTTCCGCTGAATTGCTCCGGAGTGACATATTTTCGTAATTTGTCCATGATGGCCGGCGTCTCGATGGCCCATGTCAGCAGCAGTCTCTGGGATTTCATCACCCCGTCGTCCCGATTCTTCGTCCGGTCTCCCGCATCCGATGCCGGATCCGCTGTCTGCAAATCCGCTTCCGGCTCCGGAGTCCGTTTTACTCTTCGGAATTCCGCTTCCGCTCCGAGCTTGTTCACGAGTCTCTCAAACGGTGCATATGCCACCGCATAATCCCGGCAGAATGCCTGCATGTAATTGATTCTCTCGAGCGTTTCGGAAATGTCCGTCATATACAGTGCCACTTCATTCTGAAAGGCGGTTTCCTCTTCCGGATTGCTCCGATTATATTTGGCCGCCAGATATTCCATTTCGAACGTAAAGCTCTGCCTTGCGGCATCGATTCGCTTTTCGAATTCCTCCGTCCCGAGATGCTTTATGAATTCATCCGGGTCCTTATACGGCCGAAGGTCCAGCACTCTCGCCCGAATGCCGACTTCCTTCAGAATCGGAATCGCCCGGCTGATTGCTTTCTGCCCGGCTCCGTCGGAGTCATAGGTCAGCACGACATCCTTCGTATATCGGGACATCAGCTTGGCCTGCATCCCCGTCAGCGCCGTTCCGAGCGTAGCCACCGCATTGTCAAATCCGGCCTGTGTCATGGAAATGACGTCCATATAGCCTTCACACAGCAGAAAATACGACCGCTTGGTCCGTCGTGCCCTGTGAATGTTGTATAAATTTCTGCTCTTATCGAAAATCATCGTCTCCGGAGAGTTCAGATATTTCGGCTTCCCGTCTCCGAGAACCCGTCCGCCGAACGCGATGACCTTGCCCTGCAAATCGAAAATCGGAAACATGACACGGCTGAAAAACTTATCGTTGACCCCTCCGTTTTCCCGAAACGTGAACAGTCCGCTTTCGTTTAAAAAGGGGTCCGGATACCGTCCCTTCAGGGTTTCATACAGTTTGCCGTCGCTGTATCCGACACCGAATTCGGTCATGGTTTCTCCGGTCAGTTCCCGGCCCTGCAGATATTCCATTCCGAAGGTTCCCCCGGGCGACCGCAGTTTCTTGTAATAATATGTCGCGGCTTCCTTGTATAACGCCAGCATCATTTCCCGTTTGCTATGCTCTTCCCGCTGTTTCTCCGAATAATCGGTTTTCGGAAGCTCATATCCGATTCGTCCGGCCAGTTCCTGAACCGCTTCGGGAAATGTCAGACTCTCGTATTCCATCAGAAATGTGATGACATTGCCGCCTTTTCCGCAACCGAAGCATTTGTAAATCTGGCGCGACGGGCTGACATTGAAGGAGGCCGTTTTTTCATTGTGGAACGGGCACAGTCCCTGATAATTGGCACCGGCCTTTTTTAACGTAACATACGTCCCGATTACGGATACGATATCATTTCGATTTCGCACCTCGTCAATTACCTGTTCCGGATAATACATCAGTAAACTCCCCAAGCTTTCGGTATCATCAGATCCTCATAAGTCATAACGGCGTATTTGTCGGTCATGCCCGCAATATAGTCCGCCACAACCCGTTCCGGCGATTCACCCATGCTTTCTATCATTTTTTTGTACTCACCCGGCAAACGATCCGGATTTTTCAGATAATATCCATACAAATGTTCCACCAGCCGTTCTGCCTTCTGTTCCTGTCCCTTGGCAACCGGATTGGTATAAACATGCTCGAACATATATGTCCGCAGTTTTGTAAATGCCTCACTGATTTCGTCGGACATCATAATGCATTCCTTGTCCACGCTGTTCATTACGATGTCGTGCACCAGCGTGTTCAGACGCTCCTTCAGCGTATGTCCGAGCAGATTCGTCAGTTCCTTCGGAATATCCTCCTCCCGGATAATATGTCCGCGGATGGCGTCATCGATATCATGATTGACATATGCCAGTTTGTCGGACAGCCGGACGACGTGTCCCTCCAGAGTCATCGGATTGCTTTTCGTCTGGTGATTGACGATTCCGTCCAGCACCTCACGGGTCAGGTTCAGGCCCCGCCCCTCTTTTTCCAAAATGGATACGACACGAACGCTCTGTTCATTGTGCCGGAATCCGAATGTGCAGACCCGGTCCAGTGCCCGTTCTCCCGCATGGCCGAACGGCGTGTGCCCCAAATCATGTCCGAGTGCAATCGCCTCCGTCAGATCCTCGTTGAGAAGCAATGCCTTGGAAATGGATCTGGCAATCTGCGATACTTCCAGCGTATGCGTCATACGGGTCCGGTAATGGTCGCCTTCGGGTGTCAGAAAGACCTGCGTTTTATCCTTCAGTCTTCGAAATGCCTTGCAGTGAATAATCCGATCACGGTCTCTCTGAAACACGGTTCGGATATCGCATTGCTCTTCCTCCCGAATCCGTCCGAGCGAATGGTCCGCGTGCGCTGCGCAGGACCGGAGCATCAAATGTTCCCGTTCCTCCAGCATAACCCGAATATTGGCTGCCATTGACATTTCCTCCTTCCAACCGACAAAAAAAGCAAATTATTAGTAATTATATCACATAACGAAAAAAATTTCTTCTGTTTTTTTGAAAAAATTATTATTTTATTACAAGTTTGACAAATGTGTTAAAATGTTGCATTTCAAGGCGTTTTATGGTATCCTTTTACTGCTGTATTGCATCCGTTGTCTCCTATGCAATCCGCATATGCAGGCAACGCTTTGCCCTGTGCGGTTACCGTCGCACCCTGTGACGCAATCCGCATGTGCGGGCAATGGGATTACAAGTGTGGAGCGGAGACATGATTTACGATATCATTTGCAAAATCAAGGATTTTCTGGACAACTCGCCGGCGCTGACCTCGAGTTTTACGCAGTTTGTCCGGATTCTTCTTCCGATTCTGTCCGCTCTGATTCTGACCGGCGCCGTCTGGTCATTGTTTACTCTTCCGAAACAGAAGGAGCTCTTCGCGCGGATTGTCAGTCTGTCCGATCGGGCTTCTTATCCGATTACATCCTGGGAAAGCCTTCTCGGCCGTTCCCATACCGCCGACGTCATTCTTCCGATGGCGGGAATTTCCCGACTTCACGCAACCATTTCCCGAAACGAACACGACGAATGGACCATTTACGATTTGAACAGCAAAAACGGCACGTATGTCAACGGACATGAAGTCACGGATTCCATGCCGCTGCACTACGGAGACGTCATCCGTCTGGCCGGCAAGAAGCTGGAATTCTGCGCGGTTGACGAATCCGAAAAAATCGCCGTTTACCGAAAGCGGAAAGCGGTTCGTCCCATTCCGCCGTGGTCTTCTCTGCTGCTTCTGACGATTCTTCAGATTTGTCTCTGCATTCAGCTGACTATCGAGAAAAATGCCGAAGCCGCCCACAGTATTATTCCGGTCTTTGCTGCGTATACGCTGTTGATGTGGCTCTATTTTATCGTTATGCGGTTCTTCCGTGTCCGTGGATTCGAGTTGGAAATCA
Organism: Lachnospiraceae bacterium; assembly: GCA_045641285.1. GTDB lineage: Bacteria > Bacillota > Clostridia > Lachnospirales > Lachnospiraceae > ISDg. Next base: position 5,336 of record JAZUGQ010000007.1, on the reverse strand, counting down.
TTGCCTTCTATCTGACGTCCGTCTGTCTTTCGGTCACCACGTCCTGCAACTGGACGCTTCTGAAAAAACAGCTGCTGTCCGTTGTTCTCGGAATGGTTCTGATGCTGTTGTTCGGTCTGATTCTGCGGGATTTGTCCAAGGTTCCGAAATACCGATGGTGCATGGCCGGAATGGCACTTCTTCTGATGCTCTCGACACTGCTTCTCGGGTCTCTGAAATACGGTGCAACCAACTGGATTCATATCGGTTCCTTCAGTTTTCAGCCTTCGGAGCTTGCCAAACTCTGTTACATCTATGCCGGTGCCGCCACGCTGGACCGTCTGTTCCGCAAACGAAACCTGTGGCTGTTTATCATTCTGTCCTTTGTCCTGATGGTCTGTCTTGCATTGATGAATGACTTCGGAACGGCGTCGGTATTCTTTTTCACATTCCTTGTCATTTCCTTCCTGCGTTCCGGCGATTTTGCCACACTGCTTTTGTTCTCGGGCGGTGCGGTTTCCGCGGGAGTCCTTGTATTAACCGCAAAGCCGTATATCTGGGCCCGTTTTTCCACGTGGCGTCATGCCATGGAATATGCGTCCGCAGGCGGCTATCAGCAGGCTCGTACCCTGACGGCCATTGCTTCGGGAGGCATGCTCGGAACCGGTCCCGGCGGCGGATATCTGAAACGTGTTGCCGCAGCCGATACCGACCTGGTATTCGGTATGGTTTGTGAAGAATGGGGTCTGATTACCGGAATTCTTACGGTTCTCTGTATTCTTGCCCTGTCGGCATTTGCCATTTACTCCTGCCGGATGTGCCGTTCCTCGTTCTATACGATTGCTGCCTGCTCGGCAACGACCATGATTGTTTTTCAGACGGCGTTGAATGTCTTCGGATGCACCGATTTGCTCCCGCTGACCGGTGTTACCTTCCCGTTTGTTTCCAACGGAGGTTCGTCCATGCTTCTGTCATGGGGTCTTCTTGCGTTTCTGAAGGCCGCCGACACCCGTCCGGGCGCCAGCTTTGTCTTCCGGAAAGCGGATATCCGCCAGAACCGTCTGTCCAAACGTGCCGGTTCCGTCGTTGCAACCGTTCCTTTGGATTCCGCGGAGTCCGGGGAAGAAGGAGGTGACGACGAATGAGACGAATCCGACGACGCGCAGGCATCTGCGTCTTTGTTCTCCTCTTGTTTCTGTTCGGTCTCGGCATCCTGTTGAACCGCTACCGCAAAGACTCCCGCTACTGGTATTTGCAGAGCTACAACAAGCACCTGTATTCCGATGGAAATGAACTGCTCTCCGGTTCCGTCTGTGACCGGAACGGTGTCCGTCTGACCTATGTATTTAACGGGGTCCGGCATTACAACGATTCCGAAGCCGTGCGAAAAGCCACGCTCCACGTAGTCGGCGACAGTTCCGGAAAAATCGGTACGTCAGCCCTTGCCACACTTCGAAATTACCTGATACCGTATTCACCGCTTACGGGAACTTCCTCGCTGAACGAAGAGGGAAATACGGTCACACTGACCATCAATTCGAAGATAAATGAAGTTGCATACCGTTCTCTCGGAGACAAACACGGAACCGTATGCGTATATAATTACAAAACGGGAGAAATTGTCTGTCTGGTCTCCACTCCGACGTTCGATCCGCTGAACGAACCGGATGATTTGGAAACCAACCCGGCCTATTCCGGTGTGTATCTGAACCGCTTTTTCTCAACCACCGCAGCTCCCGGTTCGGTTTTTAAGCCGGTCATTCTGCAGGCTGCCCTGGAAACACTGACACCGTCCGATTTCGGAAATTCCGAAGCCGTTTCTCTTGAGGATATGACATTTTCCTGTAACGGTGGAATCAAATTCCGGGACGGGCAGGTTCGCTGTACCAAAGCGCACGGAACCGAATCTCTGCTGGACACTCTGGCCAATTCCTGTAACAGTGTCTATTCCGACTTTGCCGTCCGCCTTGGCGATTCCGTGGTCAACCGGTATATTCAGGCGTCCGGACTGACGTCCTCCTACAAGGTCGGATTTGTCAATACGGCGAAAGGCTCCTTTGAAATTTCCGGCATTTACGATTATCAGCTCGGTTATGCCGGTGTCGGGTTATACCACGATCTGGTCAACCCCTGCAGCCTTCTCGTCTATTACGGTGCCATCGCCAACGGCGGTACCGGCGTCACTCCGAACACGATTCTGTCCATCACCGACCAAAACGGCAAATATGTCTACAAGCCGACAACGGAAACCCACCCGAACATGATTCGCCCGGACACTGCCGAATTCCTTCGCGAAGCGCTCCTGCATGACGTGGTTCGGACCTACGGAGCCGATCGTTTCCCGGTTCCCATCGGAGCCAAATCCGGCACGGTAGAAACGGTTTCGGGAGACTCCAATTCCTGGTTTGCGGGCTTTGTTGCCGACGATACCATGCCCTATGCCTTTCTTGTCTATGTCGAACACGGAGGGTCCGGAAGCCGAACCGCCGGTACGATTGCCGCCGATGTTCTGAAAGAACTCTGCAAATAATCGGCTCATGCTCCCCCTTCGGTGAAATTTGCCCTTAATCCTATATTATTTTGCAAAAATAAAAGGGACCCTTTGAGATTCCGGTTTCCGACTGTCAGATTTGTCATCTGTCGTTCGGAAACCGGGTTCCCCGTGTCCCTTTTTCTTATTCGATTGCTTTTTTACATATCTCAAGCTGACGTTCCCATTCCGTCTGTTCCGGCCATGTCGACGTATCAAATGCGTCTCTGCAGCAACGGCACCAGAATTCGTATTTGGCACACCTTTCCGGTGGCAGGTAAAACTCTCCTAACGGTTTCTGATAATAACCCATCAGGTCTGCAAACAACGTTGCCCGATCTTCCAACGGTGTAGCGCAACCGTAACTGTCTGCAAAGTAGGTAAAATACTTGTCATACATAGAAAGACACAGTTCCTCATCATCATGGCCGTATCGGAATCCTTCCGGATTCAGTTCGGCCCATTTTTCCTCATAACAGTTCAGAATGTCCGACTCCCAATCCTGATAATAGCCGATTCGAAAATCAATTATATGAGTCAGTTCATGAGGAAGCGTAGACCGCAGTAATTCAACGCTTCCATCCTCCGGTGCCACCAGACAAATGACATTGACCGTTCCGTTTCCTCTTGTAATAGTATTTGCATACCCGGACCCGATTGCGCAATAGTTTACCAGTGATATTTCAAAACTGTTGCATTGACCGTATACAAGTTGGTCAAAAAAGCCTTCCGGATATAACGATAAAATCTCTTCCATCAAAGTAAGGCTTTTTCAATTACTTCCGGATTGTATAATCTCTCTGAGTCCTCTATCATGATGTCGTCCTCAACCAAATCCGCAATACGAATATCAATGCCGAACCGGTTCCCGAGTTCCGTTGCATGTTGATACTGATCATTCAATTCGGCAATTTTCCCGTATCTGTACTCGCGATGATGAGCTTCGGTATTATCATTCTGTCGAATCACGGCCGGCGTTTTGGTCGGTTCCGGCGTCTCGGTCGGCTCCGGCGTCTCGGTCGGCTCCGGTGTCTCGGTTGGTTCCGGCGTTTCGGTCGGCTCCGGTGTCTCGGTCGGGTAAGGAATTACGGTTATTTCAAAAAACGGGACATACGAAGTATTGCTCGGACCCGCGTCATCCGTCGTACTGTTGTTGTTCGTGTCCTGATGACAGCCGGGCAACAGACACAATACCAATAACAATGTGCCCAGGCAAATTATCTTCTTCATACATTACCTCTTTCCTGCTTTTTCTGTGCTTCCGGATTCAACAGCATTTTCACTGTTTCCCCCCGGAATTTTCACTGTTTTTCGGCAGCATTTTCCCTGTTTTTCTCAGCATTTTCCCGTTGCTGCATGTCGCGTTTGGAATACACGCAGCCACAGTAATTTTGGCGATACAACCCGTATATTCGGGACAGTTGAACCGATTCCGCATATCCGCCCTTCTTCTTGAAGTCCGAAGGCAAATATCGTGTCTCCGAGCCGCTTTCCGCAATCATTGCTTCCGCCTCGGCCCCCAAGGTATTGAGGAGTTCCGCATCCTTCTGCGGGCTGATGGTCAGGGTTGTGGCAAAATAATCCGCCTTACAGTCGGCCGCCATCCTTGCCGCAAACCGAAGCCGCAATCGAAAGCATTCCGTGCAGCGGCGTCCCCGTTCCGGCTCATTTTCCAGCCCCTTTGCAATCTCATAAAATTCCTCGGGATGATAGTCCGGCACCGTCACCGTTACCGGATACCGGACCGGCAGTTCCGATACAAGGCGCTGAAGTTCCTCCGCCCTCTTCCGAAATTCCGCCGCATCCGTAATATTGGGATTATAATAGCAAACGATGATTCGAAAATGCTCTGCCAGATATTTCAGGACATAGCTGCTGCACGGTGCACAGCATGCATGCAGCAACAGCGTCGGAGCCGTTCCCGAGTCATCGATTGTCTGAATCAACGCATCCAGTTCTTTCTGATAATTCCGGTTGTTCATAGTATTTCTTTCCGATCATTCCGGGAACTCCCGTTATTTTCCGACAATATCCCGTAACGCTGCTATCAGCGCATCCATTTCCTCATCCGTTCCGATGGTGATTCGCAGATAATTGTCGATTCGCTTTTTATTCCAGTACCGAACGAAAATATCCTTCTTCTTCAGTTCTTCGAAAATGGTTGCGGCCGGGACCGTGTTGTGCGTTGCAAATACAAAGTTTGCCGACGACGGCAGGATGGAAAATCCCAGTTCACGCAGTCGCGGAATGGTCGCTTCCCGGGTCCGAATAACCTTTCCGACCGTTTCCTTCCAGTACTCCACGTCTCTCATGGACGCCGCGCCCATCGCAATTACCTGGGAGTTCATGGTATAGGAATTATATGCAAATTTCACGGCTTTCATGGCGTCAATCAAATCCTTGCTTCCCATGGCAAATCCGATTCTCACACCGGCCATGCTGCGGGATTTGGAATACGTCTGAACAACCAGCAGATTATCAAATTCGTCAATCATCGGCAGGCAGCTTTCTCCGCCGAAATCCACATATGCTTCGTCCACAATCACAACCGAATTCGGATTGCGCTCCAGAATTCCGCGAATGGCCTGTGCCGGCATTGCAATCGACGTCGGAGCATTGGGATTGGCCAAAATGATTCCGCCGTTTTCCGTATAGTAGTCCTCCGGATTGACGGTCATATCGTCCCGAAGCGGAATCTGGCGGTAGGGAATCCGAAACAGTTCGGCCCAGACATCGTAAAAGGAATAGGTAATGTCCGGAAACAGTACCGGCTTCTGTCCCGCAAAAAAGGGCAGAAATGCCATTCCGATAACATCATCCGAACCGA
>JAZUGQ010000006.1:0-8191 GCA_045641285.1 Lachnospiraceae bacterium | reverse complement strand
TTTTCAGGGTATACCTGACGGAGGCAAAGAAGAGACGGAAGTCTCTTTTTGGCATTTACCGACTAATCCTCGATAGCTCAGTCGGTAGAGCATCCGGCTGTTAACCGGAGTGTCGTAGGTTCGAGTCCTACTCGGGGAGCTTCAAATTAATATGGCGACATAGCCAAGTGGTAAGGCACCGGTCTGCAACACCGTCATCACCAGTTCAAATCTGGTTGTCGCCTCTCAGAGGAATCCGCAAACATCTGTTTGCGGATTTTTTCATATATAAACTCCGCAAGAATGAAATTCAAAAGGATTCGTTCGGGACTTGCGTAATGTAAAACAGGTTTTTTATGTTGCAAGGATGAGTAAATCCGTAAAAATACTCTGTGAAAAAAGTATAAATACAAATCAAAAACAAAAGACCGTAGAAATAAACAGGTCACAATAACAGGAACAGTTGAAATGATCAAAAAAACGAAAAGAACAGGAAAAAACAGAAGGAACGGAGAAAGCAGAAATATAAGGCTAAACGACAATAACAAATCAACAACGTAAAATAAAAATAACACAATACTATTGACAAAATCTACAAATGCATATATATTAAACGTAATGGTCTTTTTGGGGGCCAAATTTATTTTGAAAGGAATCAGTAAAATGAGAGAGATGAAGAAACGTTCGATTTGTCGCAAATTGATTTTGCTTTGCTTATGTATTGCGTGCTGCATTTCTATGATGGCGGTCGCTGCATTTGCTGCAGAGCGTAATCAGTCCAACGAGAACGATGGAACGAATGCGTCCGGAGAAGACGTCGCAGTAACTGTATTGGCCAGCGGTACGGGCTGGACTCTGGACAGTACCGGAACGTTAAAACTGACCGGTGCAATAAATGTTCAGGCCGATGCAATCCAATCGCCCTGGTTCGACAATTGGGAGAGTATTAAGAAGGTTGTTGCATACCAAGGAGCTTCCATTAATGAAGGAAACTATTTGTTTAATGGTTTGATGTATTTGGCAAGTGCTGATCTGAAATATCTGGATACTTCCAAGGTAACAAGCATGAATTCAATGTTTGGATGCTGCTTTTCCTTGCAATCGATTGATATCAGCGCCTGGAACACGTCCAACTGTACCGATATGAGATTGATGTTTATGGGTTGTAACAAACTGACGACTGTAAAGCTTGGCAGTATTGATACACGAAAAGTAGAAGACATGAACTCAATGTTCTGGGAATGTGAGAAATTAAAAACAATCACTGTTGGAAATATTGATACTTCCAGTGTTACCGATATGGGCTATATGTTTCAAGGTTGCAGAGCATTAACAAAGCTTGACCTGAGCTGGATGGAGACCGAAAATGTAGAAGGTATGAATAAAATGTTTTGCGATTGTACATCCCTGCAATCGTTAAACATCAGTTCTTTCGATACCGGCTCACTGGATACATGTAACAGCATGTTTGAAAACTGTAGCGCTCTGACATCTTTGGATGCTACCAAGATAAACACTTCCAAGGTCTACGACTTAAGTGGTATGTTCAAGGGCTGTAAGTCTCTGACATCGCTGAATTTATCCGTATTTGATATGTCGTATGCAATGTTTGCGGACAGTATGTTTGAAGGCTGTACCTCTCTGAAGTCAATTGATTTGAGTAATTCGGACATGTCAGGTTTATGGACCCTTGAGTCTATGTTTAAGGACTGTTCCTCGCTGACGTCTATTGGTCTTCCGGATGTCGGAGACAGAATCAGTGGGCAGGATCAGGTCAACAGGATGTTCTTCGGCTGCAACAAACTGGCAGAAATTAAGCTGAATACGACAGGAGTGGATCCGTATGTTGCCGGTGAAATTTATGCATTGTGCCCGTTCTGGATCAATACCGCAAACAGCAAAGTCTATTCGTCTGCAAAAGAAATCAGCGAAATTACCGGTAAAGTTACGATTCGTCCGAATCGGACAACGATCATCAAATCGCTGACGAATTCCTGGTACGGTGTAACCGTTAAGTGGACTGCCGTTGCCGGAAACGCTGTAACCTTATATCGTAAATCGGATGAGGTCGGATCGCAGTGGACGAAGCTGACGAAAACGACCGCAGCAAGCTATTACGATAAAACAACGAAGAATAATACAGGATACACCTATGCGGCTGTTCTTGATAGGGCAGACAAGTCGGTGAAGTCTCAGGTCGGTCAGGCAATCGTGTTTATGGAACCTCCGACAATCAAGGCGATTACCAACGGAAGCGGCTCCGTAACGGTAAGCTGGAATGCGGTAGAAGGTGCGGATGCATATTATGTATATCGTAAGGATACTCAGGCCGGAACCTGGCATATGATCGGCTCCACCCTGACGAAACTGACCTATACGGACAGCACCGTAGAAAACGGAGTCGTATATTACTACGCAATCAAGAGCTGTACCAAAAACGGAACCAGCAGCATTATGTACATCAGTGCTTCCAGTTCTGCAAAGAACACGTTGTACTTAAAGAACAATTTTGTTTCCGCTCTGACCAATCCGGCTGCAGGCTCTCTGAAAGTGACTGTCAGCAAAAATGCGGCTGCTACCGGTTATGAAATTGTTTACGGTACCACCTCGAATCTGAGTGACGGCAAGACCGTGAAGGTGACCGGTGCCGCAACGCTTAACAAGACGATTACCGGATTGACAAAGGGCAAGACTTATTATGTAAAGGTTCGTGTTTACAAGACAGTAAAAACGTCGACGAACAGTTATACATTCTACAGTGACTGGAGTGCGGTTAAGAAACTGGCACTGACCAAGTAATAATCGCCCCGGATATCGGGTGTTTCACTGAAACGGCGGACAACGGGGTGCCACAGAAACGGCAGACATCGGAAATCCGCTGAAACGGCAAAAATAAAGAATTACGGAACGGCGCAGGAAAATGAAGTTTCATTTTTCTGTGCCGTTTTTTTGCCATATCGGAAGCGGAACTCTTTTTAGGAAAAAAGTGCGCCTTTCGGAAGTGCAAAAAGCTTTTTTCGATGGGTATTGAATGCCCATGAAAATGATAACACCGACGAGAATGCATCGAAATTTGGCCTTCGGTGACGTAAACACCGACATTATGCAACAATTCGAAAACAAAGTCGGTGACGTATACCGGAAAATCGGTAAAAATTGTTTGAGGAAGAGTTTATTTATGATACAATAATATACAGGACAATCGCATATTGCGTTATTTGAAAGAATAAGGCATGCTTGAGAGCAGGGTGCCGAGGCGTAGATCATCACCCTTCAGGTGATGATATGTATTGTGGGGGTGAAATATGAATAAGGTAAACAGAGTAATGCAGGAATTGAATTACGTCAGCGGTGTGATTACCAATCGCGGACGTTTGGAAGAGACTGACCTGCAGAGGGTACTTACGGCATTTCGCGAAGAGTGTGACGTGGATGCGGTATATATTTTGCGAATCAATGTGGACGGACGCGGTTTTTTGTTTACGGGAGCCGATTCGGCAGAAGGAACGGTGAATCCGTGCGGCACGGAGTGCAAACTGACGGACGAAGAATACGAGATGTTCCGGGCCTTTTATCGTGATGAAAGCATCAGCGACAGAGTATTTGCGAAGGTATGCCCCGACGCGAAATCCATGCTGCATTTCGGTGCCTGCCGGAACGGACAACTGGATGGCTGTGTCGGCATGATTGACCGGAAACACGAAAACCATGTCTGGGAATACGAGGAGAGGGAACTTTTGGCCCGTCTCGGCCGGCTGCTGCACCCGACTCTGATTGCCGGGCGTCTGGATGATGCGCTGCAGCTGGAACGAAACCGCGCGTGGAAAGAACTGAAGGAAGAAAAGGTTCAGCTGAAGAAAATCCATGACATTATCCATTCGGGAATCTGGTCCATGGAAATCAATGAAAATAACCGGATCGCATCGGTAAACTGGTCGGACGAATTCCGTCATTTGATCGGATATACGGATGAACGGGATTTTCCGAATACCATGGATGCCTGGAAACGAATCATTCATCCCGATGAGCAGCGTCTGGTGATGGACACGATTGAAAACACTCTGACGGATTTCGAAGTCGATGATCCGACGTATGATATTGATTTTCGGATGCGCACGAAGAACGGGGAATGGCACTGGTATCATTTGGCCGGACGAATCCTTCGTGTCATAGGATATATGGGCGAGATTTTCGGTACGGTAATCGATACGACCGAATCCCGTCATTTGGAAGAAACGAGCCGCATTTTGCGGACGCTGTCGACGGATTTTACGGGTCTTTACACGGCCAATCTGGATACGATGCAGAGCACGGTAATATCGCTCAGCGAAATGAATGAGCGGGACACCGGAGAAGAAATCCGGCGCCGTCAGAATCTGGAAGAGGTTTGGGATGTCTTCGTAAAAACCTACGTGCATCCGGACGACCGCGCGGAAATGCTGCACGAGCTGGAAGTTCCGGTAATCCGGGAAAAACTGTCGCATGCGAGACGGTACAAGACGCTGTTCCGACGGAATTTTGACGGGGAATATCTGTATTCCGAAATGACGGTCGCAAAAGCGGATATGGCGGAGGAACGGCCGGTCAACATCGTAATCGGATTTTCGCTTGTGGATGAACATTACCGCGCCATGAAAGAAGCGCTGCGGACGGCGGACGCATTCCAAAAGGCGGCATTTGCGACGTCGCTCGGATATTTCCTGGCGGACCTGACGGAGAATCGGCTGACTTCGGACATTTTCCGAATCGAAGACGGCAAGGTGGTCGATGAGGTCGGACTGTTTGAGAATATGAGCTCCCGCACGTACCAGGATGTTATGGATTCATTTGCCGACAGGTGCATACAGGACAATACGGACGAATACCGTGAGGCGATGAACCGGGATATTTTGCTGCAGAAAGCCGAAAACGGAATGATGCAGACCGATGTTGTGTGCTGGGTGAAGATTCCGAATCTGAGTCGAAAATGCCTGAAGCACTCCGTGTATCTGTCCGTGGATGAAAAGACCCGGCATGTCATGGCAACGGTAATTATGTATGACGTGTCCGAGCAGGAGCTCGCTGAGAGAGTCAACAAACGCCGAATTGACAGTATAATGCATTTGGCGGATGATTTTGTTGCGATTTACGACGTGAATCCGGAGACCGGACAGTATCGGATTTACAGCGGAAATGATGATTTTGCCCAGGAAATCAACCAGCTGTCCGGAGACGGCGACTTCTTTGAGGAAGTGCGGCAGAACATCGAAACTCTGGTATATTCCGATGACCGTGACGAGGTGCTGCGGCTGTTCACGAGGGAACAGCTGGAGTATCAGCTGGAAATGAAGACGCAGGTCATTTACGATTTCCGAATGATGCTGAACGGGGAGCCCAAATGGCATCAGTTGAAGCTGGTTCGATTTACGGACGATGAGCGCGATCATTTCCTGGTCGGCATTTTCGATATTAACGAGAAGCGGCTGGAAGAGCACAAGCACGAGCAGGCGATGGAAAAGGCGCTGCATATGGCGCAGTCGGCAAATCTGGCCAAGACGGCATTTTTGAACAATATGTCCCACGATATCCGGACGCCGATGAATGCGATTGTCGGATATACGGAGCTGGCGAAAAACGAAGCCGGCAATTCGGAGAAAATCGAAGAGTATCTGAAGAAAATCGGACTGTCTTCGGATCATTTGCTCTCGCTGATCAACGACATGCTGGATATGAGCCGGATTGAATCGGGAAAACTCAGTCTCAATGAGACGCCGGAACGGTTGTCCGAAATCATCAATGCGGTGCAGGCGATTTTGCAGCAGAGCGCGACGGAAAAGAATCTGAAACTGGATATCGACTGCTCGGAAGTTACGGATGATCACATCATTTGCGACCGGCTGAGAATGAGCCAGATTCTTCTGAATATTATGTCCAATGCGGTGAAATACACGCCGAACGGCGGACAGGTATCGCTGAAGGTGACGGAATCCGAGACGCAGAATCCGGACAGCGCGAGATACCGAATCAGCATTAAGGACAACGGAATCGGCATGAGCGAGGAGTTCCTGAAAATCGTGATGGAGCCGTTTACCCGTGTCAGCAATTCGACGGTCAGCGGAATTCAGGGAACCGGCCTCGGAATGGCGATTACGAAGAATCTCGTGGAACTGATGGGCGGCACGCTGACGATGAAGAGTACGGAAAGCGTCGGAACGGAGGTTACCGCGGATGTGGAATTCCGCCTCGGAAGTCCGGTGGAGGAACAGGAAACCGTAAACAGAAAGCGGAAGGATTTGTCCGGACTCGGCTGCGGTCGGACGGTTATGCTTGTGGAAGACAACGAAATGAACCGTGAAATTGCGGAGACCATGCTACAGCGATGGGGATTTTCGGTGATTTCGGCAGAGGACGGTACGATTGCGCTGAAGCTGCTGACGGAAGAGGGAGCGACCGTTCCCGACATGATTCTGATGGATGTTCAGATGCCGGTTATGAACGGTTATGACGCAACAATCAAAATCCGGGAACTTCCGGATCCGGTCCTTCGGTCGATTCCGATTGTTGCCATGACGGCAAATGCCTTTGAGGAAGACCGTCGGGAGGCGTTGAGAGTCGGAATGAACGGCTATATCAGCAAGCCAATCAACATGGAGAAAATGCAGATGCTTTTGGATGATGTAATCAGCGGAAAAACGCTGACGGAATAGAAAAAATGTGATATAATGGAAAAACCGGAGCAAGCGGTGGCGGCGCGGATCATTTTTATAAAATGAGACCGAGAGAGTTCCGCAGGCAGACGATTTGACCTACAATCGGAAGATTATGCACCGGCCGGAAACGGCCGGTGTTTATTTGCCGGAAGGGCGAAAATGACGTAGAAGAAATGATATAAAAAGAGGTAGTACAGTGAAAAGCAGTGATATCGAAATTATGAAAGTATTTTTGTGTACGCTGGACGAGAGTCTGCCGTACCCGAATTATAACGAAGTAAAGCTGGACACGGAGGATTCGTTGTACGGATACATACAAAAGCTTTGTTCGGCGGCACTGACCGATACTGCGGCGAAGATTGCAACGTATGACGCCGATGCGTATTTGGCGGGAATCGTGACGGACGAGCCGAACGGGCTGGAGGCATTTGTCAGCGTGACGGCAGATACCGTGTACGATTTGGTAAAGGCCAATGCGGAGATGCATTCCGGCAGCGGAATATTTGCATTTATTGTTGCGGACGAACAGGTATATGTGGCATTTTTCAAAATGCCGTTTATGGAAATGTACAATTGCCGGTTGGATGCGGAGGGACAGGTTTCCTGGGCACTGAATACGAAAATCATGCCGAAGCCCAGTCTGAAGAGCAGTGAATATTTCATTATCGATGTGTGCAACCGGATTGTGCGGATGTCGGACAGCCAGTATTATGTCGATGACTGCCATGTCAATTATTTGGCGGAATGTGTGCTGCAGCTGAAGCCGAAGCCGTCGGAAAAGGAGACCGTGGAGACGATTGCGGAGACCACCGTGGAAGTCATTCGGGAGTGTTATCCGGAAGAAAAGGTGCCTGAGAAGATAATGGATTATCGAAAGGAAATCGCTAATCATGTGGAAGAAACCGGGCGGGTCAGTGTGGCCCGGATTGAGGAAGCGGTGTTCCGGGATAATGAGGCGGCCGGGGCAAAATACCGTGAGCGCCTGCAGGAAGAGCGAATTCAGCGGGAGCCGATAGCGGTCAGCAAGAAGACAGAGCGAGCATTGACGCGGAAGCAGAAAATCATTACCGATAACGGAATAGAGCTGATGGTACCGGTGGAGTACCTGAAAAATTCGAATTACATCGAATATGTGCAGGATGAAAACGGAAACATCACCATTTTGTTAAAAGACATACACGCAATTGATGCTTGACATGTCATAAGGAAGGACCCGCTTGCGGGAGGATTCCTTATGACCTGCGCACCGCCATTTGCGAAGCAAATTTTACATGGCGGTGCTACCCGAGAGTAAGGAAGGACCCATATATCGTAAGGGGGGCCCCATTTATGGGGAGATTCCTTGCGATCTGCGCCACGCCATCGCGTTAGCGATTTTTCATGGCGTGGCTACAATCTTGCGGGAGGATTCCTTATGACCTGCGCACCGCCATTTGCGAAGCAAATTTTACATGGCGGTGCTACCCGAGAGTAAGGAAGGACCCATATATCGTAAGGGGGGCCCCATTTATGGGGAGATTCCT
>JAZUGQ010000005.1:0-21232 GCA_045641285.1 Lachnospiraceae bacterium | reverse complement strand
ACTTCTTATACTTTGCTGCCAAACGATTATACTTCATAATCATTACAAGACAAACAACGATAAGAATTATCATGACGATCAAAATAATATATACGGGTATTTCAATATCAATACCCAAAAAATCGAGCATGGTTCCTCCCTATTCGACATTATGCTGCCGGTACTGCCGATGCTGCCCGTACTGCCCGACGCTGCCGGTACTGCCCGATGCTGCCGGTACTGCCCGATGCTGCCGGTACTGCCGACGCTGCCGGTACTGCCCGATGCTGCCGGTACTGCCCGATGCTGCCGACATTGTACTGTCAATTCTACCGGTATTATGCTGTCCCGGTATTATGCTGTCCCGACATTATTCTGTCCCGACATTGTTCTGTCGATTCTGTTTTCTATTTTCTAATTTCTTGTTTCCTTATCTACTTATCCTATAATTCTTTTAGTTTTTCTAATGTTCCCTGCAATTAGTAATTTGCTCCGAGCAGTTCCATCAATCGTTCAAATTCATCCAGTGAAAAGAACGAAATCTCAATTTTGCCTTTGTTTCCTTCTTTTCTTGCAATGGAAACCTTTGTTCCAAGGCACTTCTTAAGCTTTTCCTCACATTGTGCATATGCTCTGGCAACTGCAGCATCTTCTTTTTTTACCGGTTTCTTTTGCTTTTCAACCGGATTCAGAATGCTCTTAACCAAAGCTTCCGTATCACGAACATTCAGGTGTTCTTTAACAATTTTGGATGCTGTACTGAACTGTAATTCCTTATCGTCAAAAGCCAATAACGCTCTCGCATGACCTGCAGAAATTTCCTTGTCGATTAACATCTGCTGAACACGATCATCCAGTTTTAACAAACGGAGGGAATTGGTAATCGTCGATCGGTCCTTTGATACACGATTAGCGACATCTTCCTGGGTCAAAGAATACTCTTCAATAAGTTTTTGATATGCCACTGCCTCTTCTATCGAATTCAGGTTTTCACGCTGAATATTCTCAATGAGTGCCACTTCAAATAATTCCTGTTCGGAATAATCCCGAATAATTACCGGCACGGTTTTCAAACCGGCCTTCATGGCAGCACGCCAACGACGCTCACCGGCAATGATTTCATAAATACCGTTCTTCTCGCATACAATTAACGGCTGAATGATACCATGAGCCTTTACCGACTCAGTAAGCTCGCTTAATGCTTCCTCATCAAATTGCTTACGAGGCTGTTCCCGGTTCGGTTCAACCTTGCTGATAGATACATATGTTTCACGTGAAACATCCTTTTCGGGAGTTTCAACCTTTTTAGCGATATCTTTATCCATTTTCTTGGAAATCAATGAATCCAGCCCCATTCCAAGTCCAGAACGTTTTGCCATAATATCCTCCTAAAATACTTCTCAATAATAGCAATTAGCAAATATCAAAACATCAAAACCGATTTATTTTTGCTTATCAGAGCGAAGAAGTTTCTTTCTCTTCACAAGTTTCTTGTTGTTTTGTCTCAATACTTCTACTGCAAAATCCCGGTACGATTGAGCTGCTCCGGAACGTTTATCATAAAATGTAATCGGCATTCCATAGCTGGGTGCTTCTGCAAGCCGTACGGTTCTCGGAATAACCGTCTTGTAGATGCTCTGGTTCAAATTATTGTAAACATTCTCCACGACCTGAGACGAAAGGTTTGTTCTGTTATCGTACATCGTAAACAGAACACCATCTACTGTCAGATTCTCATTGGTACGTTCTTGAATTACTTCAATCGTATCAAGTAACTGTTTCAGACCTTCCAAAGCGAGGAATTCACATTGAAGCGGAATGATTACCGAATCAGAGGCCGTAAGTGCATTACAAGTCAATGTATTGAGAGAAGGCGGACAGTCAATCAAGATAAAGTCGTAGCGGTCTTTGATTGTATCCAGAGCATTCTTCAATACAAAGTTTCTGTCATCATATTCAACGATTTCTACTTCAGCACCGGCAAGATCAAGTGTAGAAGGAATAACATCAATTCCTACATATTTGCTTTCAACAATGCAATCAGCAGCAGGCGCTTTCCCCGTAAACATCTCATATACAGAATTTTCCTGCTCGTCCTTATCAATTCCAAGACTTGTAGTAGCATTACCCTGAGGATCAACATCAACAATCAGGACATTCATATTATATTCTGCAAGACAAGCGGCAAGACTCACAGTAGTAGCAGTCTTTCCGACTCCGCCCTTTTGATTTGTGATTGAAATAATTTTTCCCATATATTCCTCCAAAAACATCTAATTGTTCTTAGGATGCATTGAAAATTATATCACAGAATATAAAAAAGTACCACTACAAGATATGGTGCTGATTTTGTTCAAAAATACTATTTTCGATGTTTCACGTGAAACATTAACAAAGTAACTGTTGTTGATTTATATAATTGAGCATTATCAAAATGTACAAATTGTTCAAATATCTATATGTTTCCGGTATTATTAGTGTTGAGAAGTTTGTGTAATACTTCTCGCAAGTAGCCTATAATTTCAGGAAGTTCGCCAGGTGATTTCATAAATCTCGATTATACTGCTTCAAGTTAAAGGAAAAGGACTATGTTTCACGTGGAACATAGTCCTTCATATAGACGCCTAACTACTTGATCATAATAATACTCAGTATAAACTTTTCTAATTCTGATGTTAATTTCAATACATTCCAAATATAGCGGTTCAAAACAACCTTGCTCTATATTAGAATCTTTTCATCTTGTTTTTATATTTTGATATTAGGGGCCAACTTGAATCCGGAATATCGATTGGTTATCATCTAAATGTTTCACGTGAAACATTATAAAATCGGGGAATTCATCGGCTTACCTCCACCACGAGGATACTTTGACGGTGTGTTCAATACCTTTTGTACAATTATTAAACTGCGTCCCAGGTCACTCTGAGGAACCGTAAAGGTCTCTGTCGTAATCAGCTTTCCTCCAAGTGTATCGATTGCTTTCTTTGCCTCGTTCACTTCGGTTTCTGCTTCTCCGGATTTATACGGAATAAAGAATCCGTTCCGTTTTACAAACGGAAGACTTAATTCTGCCAAAGATGCCATTCTTGTAACTGCCCTGCTGACACACAAATCATATTGTTCTCTGTATTCATCTTTTCTGGATAATTCTTCTGCTCTTCCGTGTACACACGTGACATTTGTCAGATTACATTCCCGTACAACTTCTTCCAGGAAACGTATTCTCTTATTCAATGAATCGAGCAGCGTGATTTCAATATTAGGGAAGAATATCTTTATCGGAACTCCGGGGAATCCTGCTCCGGTTCCGATATCCAGAATCTTAATATCATTGGACAAATCTATATATTGATTTGCTTTTACGATACAGAGGCTGTCGAGCCAATGCTTTGTACAAACATCCTGATATTCGGTAATCGCAGTAAGATTCATTACTTTATTGGTTTCAACCATCATATCGTAATATGTATGTAATTGATCAAGCATTGTATCATTGTATTGGATATTAAGCTCATTCAATCCGTCAATCAATAAAGTATCATCGTACATGATAATCTCCTTTCGTCCCGCAGTTACAAATTGCAAATTCATCATTTACGTCCATATTCTTCATCCATTGCACTTGGCAATTTAGAAGTCTTCGTCTCTTATTCGCCTTTTCTGCTTCCAAGATATACCAGAAGTACGGAAATATCTGCCGGCGAAACTCCGCTGATACGGGATGCCTGTCCTACATTTTCCGGTCTCTGTTTCTGAAGCTTCTGTCTTGCCTCAAGGCGAAGGGAAGGAATCTTCGTATAGTCCACATCCGCAGGTATCTGCTTATTTTCCAGCTTCGAAAAATGTTCAACCTGCTGTTGCTGACGTTCGATATATCCTTCGTATTTGACTTCTATTTCTATTTGTTCTATAACAGCTATATCTATCGGTTTTCTGTCCGGATCGAGCGGTGCCAGCATTTCATATGTCATTTCCGGCCGTCTCAGGAGCTCCGTCAGTGATGTTGCTGTGTGTATTTCGGAAGAACCGATTTTTAATAAATATTCACAAACCTTTTTATTGGCACCCAAAATCGTCTCATCCAGACGTCTTCTTTCATCCAGTATGGATTTCTTCTTTTGAAGGAATTTCGCATATCGTTCTTCGTCGATCAATCCTACTTCGTGTCCGATTTCGGTCAATCGCAAATCGGCGTTGTCCTGTCGCAACAGCAAACGGTATTCGGATCGGCTTGTCATCATTCGATACGGCTCGTGCGTTTCTTTTGTGACCAAATCATCGATCAAAACTCCGATATATGCCTGGGAACGATTGATGATCATCGGCTCCTTCTCCTGAAGCAGTCTTGCGGCATTGATTCCCGCAACAATTCCCTGTGCCGCAGCCTCTTCATAGCCGGAGCTTCCGTTCGACTGTCCGGCACTGAAAAAGCCGTGGATTTTCTTGCATTCGAGCGACGGCTTCAGCTGCATCGGATTCAGGCAGTCATATTCGATTGCGTAAGCGTTTCGCACTACCTGAGCATGCTCCAGACCGCGAATGGAGCGGTACATTTTCAACTGCACTTCTTCCGGAAGACTGGAGGACAAGCCCGACAAATACATTTCATTTGTGTAATCGCCTTCCGGCTCGATAAATACCTGGTGACGGTCCTTATCAGGGAATTTTACAACCTTGTCCTCGATGGACGGACAGTACCGCGGTCCTGTTCCTTTGATATTTCCGGAATAAAGCGGTGACCGGTCGATATTGTTCCGAATGATTTCATGCGTGGACTCATTTGTATATGTCAAATAACACGGCTCCTGCTCTTTTGCGAGCCGGTCCGGTATGTTGGTAAAGGAAAACGGTACGATTTGCTCGTCTCCGTCCTGCCGTTCCATTACGGAAAAATCGATGGTTCGCTTATCGATTCTGGCAGGTGTTCCGGTCTTAAACCGGTACAGTTCCAGGCCGATTTTCATCAGGCTGTCGGACAGCATGGTTGCTCTCGGCAAACCGTTCGGACCCGTATACTGACTGACTTCGCCGAAAATGCAGCGCGCATTCAGATATACACCCGAACACAAAATGACTGCCTTGCACGGGAAAATTCCGCCGGACGCAATTTTGACTCCGGTGACCTTCTTCGTTCCGTCCTCGAGATCGTCGCAGAGAATTTCCGCAACTTCGGCCTGCTTCAGCGTCAGATTTTCCTGATTTTCCATGACCTTTCGCATCTCTGCGGAATAGCGCTGTTTATCCGCCTGCGCGCGCAGGGAATGAACGGCAGGACCTTTGGATTTGTTCAGCATTTTGCTCTGAATAAATGTCTTGTCGATGTTCTTTCCCATTTCTCCGCCGAGCGCATCCAGCTCACGCACCAAATGACCCTTGCTTGTTCCTCCGATATTCGGATTGCAGGGCATCATTGCGATTGTATCCGTGCTTACCATAAATACGATTGTTTTGCAGCCGAGCCGCGCGCTGGCCAGTGCGGCTTCACATCCCGCATGCCCCGCTCCGATTACCGCCACATCGTAGGAATCACATTGAAATTCAGGAATTTCCATAACGTCTCCTTGTTATTTTCCCATACAAAATTCTTAGCAAACCGTGTTCATAATATCTTCATCCGACATTTTCCCATACATTCTTCCGGGAAAACCGTGTTCATAATATCTCTATCCGGCTATTTTCCCATACAAAATTCCGAGAAAATGGTGTTAATAATATCTTCGTCCAGTTCCTCGCCGAGGATTGTTCCGAGGGACTCGTATGCAGCCGTCAAATCGATTGTGTAGAAATCCTCCGGCATGCCTGTTGAAATGCTATCCTGAACGCGTTTCAGGCTGTCCTGCGCAGCAAGCAGGGCCTGTCTGTGGCGTTCACTCGTAATCATGTATTCCTCGTCGGACTGTATCTGATTTTCGAAAAACATACTGCTGATAACGTCCTGCATCCGGTTGATTCCGGTTTCGTTCTTCGCACTGATTTCAATGATTTCCGCATTGCAGTCGAATTTGCGCAGCATCGTTTGAAGCGCTTCCGGACCCGTTACCGTTGTCAGGTCGGATTTGTTTAAGAGAGCAATCATCGGGCGGTTTCCGTACTGCCGGATGATATCTTCGTCATTGTCATCGAGGTTTGCGGAAGAATCGGTCACGTACAAAATCAAATCCGCCTCGTCTGCCGCATTTTTGGCGCGTTCCACGCCGATTTTCTCAACCGTGTCCTCTGTATTTCGGATTCCCGCCGTATCCATCAGCAGCAGGGTGATTCCGTTATAATGAATTTCTTCCGTCAGGGTATCGCGCGTCGTTCCCGCAATGTCCGTAACGATGGCACGGTTTTCGCCAAGTAAAGCATTTAAAAGAGAACTCTTGCCGGCATTTGGTTTTCCGAGGATTACGGTTCGGATTCCGTCGTGAATCAGCCGTCCGTTTTCCGCTGTTTCCGCCAAATGAGTTACGATTTTCAGATGTCTCTCGGTCGACTCCGTGATTTTCTCCGTAAAGCCGTCAAAGCTCAAATGCTCCGGATCGTCCAGTGTCGCTTCGATTTGGGCAATTTCCCGCAAAATTTCTTCGCGCAGAAGCATGATATCTCGTCGAACCCGGCCCTTCAGCTGTTTCATGGAGTTCTTCAGTGACAGCTCATTTTTCGCGCTGATCACATCCGCTACCGCCTCTGCCTGCGTCAAATCAATTCGTCCGTTCAGATATGCCCGTTTGGTAAATTCTCCCGGCTCCGCAAGTCTCGCGCCGGCCTTCAGAACTGCCTGCAAAATTCTCTTCGTAACAATAATTCCGCCATGGCAGTCGATTTCGATCGTATCTTCTCTTGTAAATGTTTTAGGGCTTTTCAGAATCAGCATCATCACCTCATCGATGACGGTATCCGACTCCGGCTCCGTAATATATCCGTACTGTACCGTGTGGCTCGGATATGCCGCAACATCGACATGATGTCCGTTCCGATAAAACAGCCCGGATGCGATTGCCATTGCTTCCGGCCCGCTGATTCGAATAATACTGATTCCGGACGGAGACAGCGCCGTTGCGATTGCCGCTATGGTATCGGTTGTCTGAATCATATCCTCACCTCCCGTAATGGAATCCAAATGAGTCCGACCTTGGTACGCATGCTGCATTTTGTTTCCGCATCCGGACGTTTCGGGCAGTCCTGCCATTTGCATGGGTCTTCTGCCGTCGGTCATTCTCACTATGAAAAAGCAAGGGAATCACGTTGCCGCAATTCCCTCACCATCCAATAACCTAAGTTGCTTTAGTTGTTATTCTGCTGTTCTGCCTGAGCCTTTTCAGCAGCCTTTGCTTCCTTGTATGCAGCGTAGTCCTTCATGTAGTCCTTGCTGTAATCGGAAGAGTTGGCATCGCTCTGATAACGTTTCTGAGCATTTCTGTCCTGGTAGCGTCCGTTGCCGCGATTGCCGTAGCCGCCGCGATTACCGTAGCCGCCACGATTGCCGTAACCGCCGCGATTGCCGTAGCCACCGCGGTTGCTGCCGTAACGGGACTCATACACAACACCCTTCTTCATGCTGACGATAACCTTACGATAAGGCTCCTCGCCCTCACTGTGAGTCTCTACATACTTATCGTTCTGCAGAGCTGCGTGAATAATGCGTCTCTCATACGGGTTCATCGGCTCGAGAGCAACGCTGCGTCTCTGCTTCTTAACCTTCATGGCGATATTCTTTGCGAGATTCTCAAGGGTTTCCTTCCGTCTCTCACGATAATTCTCGGTATCGAGCTTAATCTTGTAATACTGATTGCAGATTCTGTTAACGACAAGGCTTGTCAGATACTGAAGAGCATCCAGTGTCTGTCCGCGCTTACCGATCAGAGAGCCCATATCCTCGCCCTCAATATTGATGTAAATGTTGTCCTCTTCCTCGTTTACCTCAGCGGAAACTTCAGCGGAAAGACCCATTTCGTGTAATACCTTGCAAATGAAATCAACCGCAACTTCAGACGGTGTCTCACCGCTTGCAGGCTGTACCGAACTCTCGCTGAGAACGGCCTGAACCTCTTCCAAAATACCGGTTGTTTCGGTTGCTGTATCTGCTACAGCCTCATCTGCTGCGATTTCCTTGCTTTCGCCGGAAAATGCGGCACGAATTTTAACGTTTTTGAAAAGTCCGAGGAAACCGCTCTTTTCTTCTTCAAGTACTTCAACCTGAAGATCCGAAACAGCACATCCGAATTCCTGTGCAGCTGCTTCTTTTGCATCTTCCAAGGTTTTTCCGGAAAATTCTTTAAATTCCATGTTATTCATCCTCTTCATCATCGTTGTTTAACAAATTGGCAATTGCTGCAATTCCGACTCCGCCTTCTTTTTCGGCAGCCATTTTGGCCAGCTTATCCTTTTTCTTTGCAGAGACCGTGCCGTTCGTATGAACGGATTTTGTTTCGGAATTTGTATTTTTCTCGCTCTTTGAGGAAGTATTCATTGTTGCAATGGATCTGGTGCTCTTTGAAGCAATCTGATTCATCTGGTTGCTCTTTGTATAAACACCCAATTTCTCGTTGCGTTCTCTGATCTTTTCCTCATTTTTGCTGACGATTTCATCAATGTCATATTTGTCAAAATACTTATTGATACATATTTGCTGAACTAACTGAACTCCGCTGTTGACAATCCAGTAAATGCCGACACCGATAGGCATGTACACACAGAAGACACCGGACATAACGGGCAAAATGGTGTTCATCACCTTCATGCTGCCGCCCAATGTACCTTCGTTGCCGCCGCTCTGTTTATCATTTTGAATCTGAGAAACCTTGCCGCACAGAAACTGTAAAACCATAGCCAACAAAGGAATAATAATTCCCGGGAACTTGAAACCCGGAGCATCCAGAATGCTATATTTGCCAAATAAGCCGTTGATATCAATAATCTTGTCAACATTCTTATCCTGCTCCTGCATAGCCGTGTTAAATGAAATCGATTTGGCCAGAGTATTCCATTTATCAACATCCTGTGTGATTTTACCGTCTTTGTCTTTAATCGGCTCCAGAGTTCTTCCGTTTCGGAAATCAGCCCAAGCCTTGGTTGTAAACACTGTATAAATGTCAATCAAATCCGTTGAATCGAATTCTTCGATTTTGTCTTTCTTCTCACGGGGAGTAATTCCTTCCGCCTGATAGAACTGTCTGATTGCTTCCGTAATGAATTCATCCGTCAGTTCGGGGTCCGCTTTATCAAGATTGATAACCGATTCCGCAACATCCTGATACAAATCCTTAACCGGCGTTACATATGCGGGAATTGCATATACAACTTTATACAATGCTATGATGACAGGGAACATAATCAAAATCGGCAAACAGCCTGTAAACGCGCTGACACCGTATTTTCTGTAAACATCTTGCTGTTCCTCTGTCATTTTTGTCATGACATCCCTGTCTCTTCGGTCATATCCTTTGTATTTCTCGGAAATGGCCTGAATTTCGGGATTCATTTTTGCGGAAACTTTTGCAAATTTCTGCTGTTTAATCGTAAGCGGAAGCATTAACATCTTCACTACGATTGTAAATACCACGATGCAAATTGCAATATTCTGGAAACCGATAGCGGCAACCAGCTTGTAAATTGCATTGAGGATCACACCCATGATATAGGCAAACGGTTTGAAAAAACCGGTTACCCGTGTCAAAAATATCAAATTCATTTATGGTCCTCCTGAGTAGGAAAATTACGGAACCGGATCATATCCTCCCTTATGAAACGGATGGCATCGCAATACTCTGCGTCCTGCCAAATATGTTCCTTTCAGTGCCCCGTATTTTTCTAGTGCTTCCACTGCATACTGGGAACAACAGGGATAATAAATGCAGCAAGGCATTTTTTTTCTTCCTGAAAGATATTTTTGATAAAGTCGAACCGTTTTCAATAAAATTCGTTTCATACCAAAATCTTCTGCAAACCGCACAAATGCATCAATGCATCCGTAATCTCGGCCTGCGTTTTTCCTTTGCTCGTTCCTCTTGCAATGACGATGATGTCCAGCCCGATGCTGATCCGATCACCGTTGCATCGTAAGCTCTCTTTAATCAGTCGTTTGATTCTGTGCCGAACGACACTGTTACCGATTCGTTTGCTTACGACAATTCCTATTCTGTTGTAATCCAAACCGTTCTTGGAAACATACATCACCAGATCACGGTTTGCCATGGAATGTCCGCTGTCATAGGCAGTCCGGAATTCCTGTCCTTTGTGTAATGATTGCATCATGTCAGTAACCCTTCATTATGTGAAACCGCGGTTGCGCGGTTACCTTTGCACCGGCTTACGATCCGTGTCCGGTTTTCTAAAGAAAGAGAAAGGTCACATTGTATGCGACCTTAAACGGTAAGACTGTGTCTGCCTTTAGCACGTCTTGCGGAAAGAACCTTTCTTCCGTTAGCGGTTGCCATTCTCTGACGGAAACCATGAACCTTTGCATGGCTCTTGTTCTTAGGCTGAAATGTCATCTTCATAATAAGAAGCCTCCTATAAAATTAGTCAATTGCCCATTTTTGGGCATACTGCGTCACTTATTATAGTTATTTTACCGGTTGACGTCAAGTAAAATTATTTGAAAAAATCCCAAAGTAATCCACTTTTTTTTAGGAAAATGTGGATTATTTACAGTATTTTCTTCCTTATATATAAATATATATTATTTTTCTTGCCTATTTTTCGATTTTATAGTATAATAAATTGTGTCTTTTCGGTATTTTGAATCAGGTTATCCACAATATGTAGTGGATGATTTTTCAAAGCCGGAGAACCCATGAAACTGCACTAAAATTTCCTTTATTTTTAGTCACATTGTATCGCTGCTTTACGATAAAATGTACTCTAAAAGGCGGAGGGTAATCAATATATGTATTCAAAAAGCACTCTTGAAGAGAACTGGAAACAGATTATCGAACGAACCAAACAGGATTATCAGGTTTCCGACGTATCCTATACGACCTGGCTTCGTCCTCTCAGCGTTTACGATATCGATGACAATATTCTGACACTGGTTGCCGGTACTTCGGTCAATCAGGCCAGCATTTCCTTTATTCAGAACAAATATTCCCAGTTTATCAAAACATCCATTATGGAAGTTTTGGGTGAGGAATACGACTTCGAAATTATCATCATTTCACAGGCTCAGATTACCAAAATGGAGGAGGAACGCAACCGGGATGCACGTTCCGATACGAACCTTGTATCCAATCGTATGCTGAATCATTACACCTTTGATAATTTCATTGTCGGTGACAACAACAATTTTGCTCATGCAGCCAGCCTGGCGGTTGCGGAGCAGCCCGGTGAAGTGTACAATCCGCTCTTCATTTACGGCGGCCCGGGACTCGGCAAAACTCATCTGATGTATGCTATTGCCAATTTCATCATTCAGAACAATCCGAACAAAAAGGTGTTGTACGTAACAAGCGAAACTTTTACAAATGACCTTGTAACGGCAATTCGTACCGGTGGTGCTTCCGCATCCGAGGCGGTACGAAACAAATACCGCAACAACGATATTCTGCTCATTGACGATATTCAGTTTATCGAGGGCAAAGAATCCACGCAGGAAGAATTTTTCCACACCTTTAACGAAATGAAGGATTTCGGCCGGCAGGTCGTTATTTCCTCCGATAAGAACCCGAAGGATTTGAAGATTCTCGACGAACGTTTGACATCCCGGTTCGAATCCGGTCTTGTAGCCGATATTCAGCCGCCGTCATTTGAAACGCGTCTTGCCATTCTTCGCAAGAAAAATGAGACCAATCCGATTCCTTTGTACGACGATGTTCTGGAATACATTGCGCTCAATATCAAATCCAACATCCGAGTTTTGGAAGGTGCTCTTACAAAGGTTGTTTCGATGAGCCGTCTTCAGAGAAAGCCGATTACTCTGGAACTTGCTCAGGAAGCGCTGAAGGATGTCATTTCTCCGAATGTCCGCAAAACCGTAACACCGGAGCTGATTCTCAATGTTGTTGCGGAACATTTCGAAATTACCGGAGAACAGATCAAATCCAAGATTAAGAGCCGCAACATTGCCAATCCGAGACAGATTGTCATGTACCTCTGCCGCGAACTGACGTCTCTCTCATTTGACGAAATCGGCGTTTTCCTCGGCGACCGCGATCATTCCACGGTTCATTACGCTTACAACAAGATTGCCGAGGATATCAAAAAGGAAGCATCCGTTGCAGCCGTAATCGATGTCCTGATTAAGAAAATCAATCCGGAAGACAACTGACGCTGCCTGTCCCGGTTGATAGATTGTGAATAAACCCGGATTATTTTGTTGATAACATGGATTTTTTAGGGGATAACCGGTTGAAAAATTTGTTTATAACGAATTATTTTTTCGGATAACCGTTTTTCGTTAATTTTTCATTTTTTTCGTTCCCTGTTTTTTCGGAAGTTTTCCACAATTTGAATTATTTACCAAACATTCTATTCACATGTTTATAAATGATTCAAATGCCCCTGTACGTAGGGCGAGAGGTACATTTCCACAAATCCACAGCCCCTAATACTTCTACTGTTTCAATAATATATATTTTTATTTATTCTGAGTGAATTCGAAACGGATTCATAAAAACAATACGGACGGATTTCCGTGAACCGTATCGGTAATTCTTTGAAATTGTATTTTTATTGTAATTGATTCAATATTTTATCGGAAAGGAAGTAATGTATATGGAAATTATCTGTAAACAGGAGGATCTGGTATCCTCTCTTAACGTAGCACTGAAAGCGGTATCTTCCAAAACCTCATATCCGATTTTGGAATGTATTTTGATGGAAACCGAGAATAATGAAGTTCGGATTACTTCAAATGACAATGATTTCTGCATTGAGACGACCATTCCTGCGGTAATCAATAAAGCCGGCAAGATTGCGGTCAATGCCAGAATGTTTTCGGATTTGGTTAGGAAGCTTCCGAATGATGATGTGATCATTTTAGCGGATGAGAATTACAAGACATCGATTATTTGCGGAAAGGCCAAGTTTGCCATCAGCGGTCAGTGCGGTGATGAGTTTCCGAAGCCGCTTCCGTATGACAACGGCAATCCGATCTGCATTTCCCAGTTTACGCTGAAGGAACTGATTCGTCAGACGATTTTCTCCATTTCCGATAATGAGTCCAACAAACTGATGACCGGTGAGAATATCGAGATTGACGGAAATCAGCTGCGTGTTACCGCGCTGGACGGATATCGTGTCAGCATCCGGAACGTTGAGCTGAAAGAAAGCTACGGTAACCGGAATGTGATTGTTCCCGGAAAAACGCTGAACGAAATCGGCAAGATTCTGACCGGCGATATGGACAGGGAAGTACGCATTTTCTTTGATGACAAGAATATCATTTTGGAAATTGACAACACGATTGTTCATTCCCGTCTGATCGAAGGAAAATATTATAACATCAACCAGATGCTTTCCTCGGATTATCTGACCAAGCTGACATTGAACAAACGCGAACTTATTGATTGTATCGACCGTGCAAGCCTCTTTGTAAAGGAAGCGGAAAAGCGTCCGGTTATCATCGATATTTATGATAATGAGATGGTAATCAGCATCAACTCGTCTCTCGGCAGCATGAATGAAGAGATTATGGTGGAAAAGGAAGGAACGGACCTTTCCATCGGATTTACTCCGAAGTTCCTTTTGGATGTTCTTCGTGTTATCGATGATGATACCGTTACGTTGTATATGACCAATGCAAAGGCTCCCTGTTTCATTCGCGACAACGAGAACCGTTACATTTACATGATTCTTCCGGTTAATATCGGAATTCGATAGAAAGGAACAGGAATGGAACAGATTTCGATTCGTGATGAATTTATCAAGCTTGGCCAGGCAATGAAGCTGGCAGGTCTTGCGGAGTCCGGCGTGGATGCCAAGGATGTCATCGTTTCGGGAGAAGTTACCGTAAACGGTGAGGTTGATACGAGACGCGGCCGCAAGCTGTATCCCGGAGATGTTTTTTCGTTCCGCGGTACGGATGTTACGGTTACTCACAGATAAGGTATGATTGAATGATTATCAATCGGATTCAACTCAATAATTTCAGAAATTATGAAACCCTGGACGTGGATTTTACAAGAGGTGTCAATCTTCTGTACGGTGACAACGCTCAGGGAAAAACCAATATTTTGGAAGCCGTGTATGTTTCGGCAACAACCAAATCCCTTCGGAATTCCAAAGACCGGGAAATGATCCGGCTGGGCCGGGATGAAGCGCATATCAGTACGTATCTGACCAAGGACAACTGTCCGCACAAAATTGATATGCATTTGAAGAAAAATAAGGTCAAAGGAATTGCCATCGACGGAATTCCGATTCGAAAGAGTTCGGAGCTGATGGGCCTTTTGCACGTCATTTCCTTCAGTCCGGACGATCTTTCCATGATGAAGGAAGGTCCGCAGGAACGCCGTCGTTTTCTGGATATGGAGCTTTGCCAGATGGACCGCGTATATTGCAGCAATCTGGCCGGATATAACCATTCGCTGGTGCAGCGGAACAGCCTTTTGAAGCAGCTTGCGGAATCGGGTTCGAAGGAACTGGCGGAGACGCTGGAGGTTTGGAACCGGCAGCTGGTTGCTTACGGGACCGAGGTAATCCGGCGGCGAAGGTCATTTGTCTCGGATATTATGCCGATTGTGAAGGAAAAACACAGTCTGTTAAGCGAGGGACGCGAAGAACTTTGCATGGGTTATCTTCCGAACTGTTCCGAAGAGTCGTTTGAGGAAAAACTGTTTTTGGAACAGGACAGGGATATTTATCTTCGTTGTACGTCCGTCGGGCCGCACCGGGATGATCTGGATTTTACCATTGACGGAAACAGTGTGCGGCTGTACGGTTCGCAGGGCCAGCAGAGAACGGTTGCGCTGGCGCTGAAACTGGCGGAAATCGAAATCGTAAAAA
Source organism: Lachnospiraceae bacterium (assembly GCA_045641285.1). GTDB lineage: Bacteria > Bacillota > Clostridia > Lachnospirales > Lachnospiraceae > ISDg. Next base: position 6,325 of record JAZUGQ010000005.1, on the reverse strand, counting down.
ATCGTCTGAAGGAAGAGCCGGTGCTTCTTCTGGATGATGTTTTGTCGGAACTGGACCGAAACCGGCAGCTTCAGCTGTTATCGGAAATCAAGTCCATTCAGACAATAGTGACCTGTACCGGTATGGAAGAATTTGTTTCCTGCCGAACGGGTGAAGACAGTGTATATCTGGTTCGGGATTGCAGTGTCAGAAAAATGCCCGGGGAAAACCCGGAGTTACATTAGGTTCGTAATATTTGGAGGTTAGTATGAGCGAAAATCAGGATTACGGAGCAGAACAAATCCAAATCTTGGAAGGACTGGAGGCTGTTCGGAAGCGTCCCGGTATGTATATCGGAAGTACGTCTGCAAGAGGTCTTCATCACCTTGTATACGAAATTGTGGACAATGCCGTCGATGAGGCTTTGGCCGGAATCTGTACGGAAATTACGGTAACGCTGAATGCGGACGGTTCCGTTACGGTTCAGGATAACGGACGGGGAATTCCTTTTGAAATCAACGAGAAGAAGGGCATTTCCACGGTTGAGGTTGTCTTTACCATTTTGCATGCCGGCGGTAAATTCGGCGGTGGAGGATATAAGGTTTCCGGTGGTCTGCACGGCGTTGGTGCTTCGGTTGTCAATGCCCTCTCCGACTGGCTTGTTGTCGAGGTCGAGCGGGAAGGCCGGAAATTCCGTCAGCGATACGAGCGCGGAAAGACGGTAACGAAGCTTGAAGAAATCGGAACCGGCGACGGACACGGAACGAAGGTTACGTTCTTCCCGGATGCCAGCATTTTCGATGAAATCATATTCGATTACGGTACTTTGAAGCAGCGTCTTCGTGAGATGGCATTTTTGACCAAGGGTCTGAAGATTACGCTGACCGACCGCCGCGAGGAGCCGGAAGTATCCAAGACGTTCCATTATGAAGGCGGTATCAAGGAATATGTTCAGTACCTGAACAAAGGCAATTCCGCACTGTATGACGATATTATTTACTGTGAGGGCACGGTGGGCGACGTTTCCGTTGAGGTTGCGATGCAGCACAACGATGCCTACAACGACAACTGCTACAGCTTCGTCAACAATATTACGACCCCGGAAGGCGGTATGCATCTGATTGGTTTCCGGAATGCCCTGACGAAAACAATCAACAGCTATGCGAGAACCAACAAGCTGATTAAGGAAAATGAGCCGGCTTTGGACGGCGAGGATATCCGTGAAGGTTTGACGGCGATTATCAGCGTTAAGCTGCCGGATCCGCAGTTTGAAGGACAGACCAAGCAGAAGCTCGGCAACAGCGAGGCCCGTACCGCGGTGGAGAAGCTCGTCGGTCAGCAACTGACCTATTTTCTGGAGCAGAATCCTTCGGTTGCCCGCATTATTATCGATAAATCCCTTCTCTCCCAGCGCGCCCGTGATGCGGCCCGGAAAGCCCGCGATCTGACCAGACGGAAATCTCCGCTGGAAAGTCAGAGTCTTCCCGGCAAGCTTGCCGACTGCTCGGAGAAGGATCCGACCAAATGTGAAATTTTCATCGTCGAGGGTGATTCCGCCGGCGGCTCTGCGAAAACCGCAAGAACCCGTGCGACTCAGGCAATCCTTCCTCTGCGAGGCAAGATTCTGAATGTCGAAAAAGCCCGTTTGGACCGCGTTCTCGAAAATAACGAAATCCGTGCCATGATTACGGCCTTCGGCACGGGTATTCATGATGATTTCAATATTGAGAAGCTTCGTTACCATAAGATTATTATCATGACCGATGCCGATGTCGACGGTGCTCATATCAGTACTCTTCTGCTGACTTTCCTGTACCGCTTCATGCCGGAGCTGATTAAGCAGGGTCATGTATATCTTGCCATGCCTCCGTTATATAAGGTGGAGCGCGGAAACAAGTCCTGGTACGCGTACAGCGATGACGAGCTGAATGCCATTTTGCTGGAAATCGGGCGTGATCAGAACAACAAGATTCAGCGTTACAAAGGTCTTGGCGAAATGGATGCCAGTCAGCTTTGGGAAACCACCATGGATCCCAAGAGACGTATCCTGCGTCGTGTCAATATGGACGAGGACAGCCTGAGCGAGCTGGATTTGACCTTTACGACACTGATGGGCGAAGAAGTTGAGCCGCGCCGCATTTTCATCGAGGAAAATGCGAAGTATGCGGAAAATCTTGATATCTGATACCGGAATGAGGAATGAAAATGGACGAAATTAACAATAACGTAATAGACGATCACGTATTTGACAAAGTCGATGACGTCGATCTTAAGAAAATGATGGAGAAATCCTTCGTGGAGTATGCCATGTCGGTTATTGCTTCCCGTGCGCTGCCGGATGTCCGGGACGGTTTGAAGCCCGTACAGAGACGTATTCTCCATGCGATGAACGAATTGAACAACGGCCCCGACAAGCCGCATCGTAAATGCGCGCGTATCGTCGGTGATACGATGGGTAAATACCATCCTCACGGCGACAGCTCCATTTATGGCGCTTTGGTCTGCATGGCACAGGAATGGAATACCCGTTACACGCTTGTTGACGGACACGGGAACTTCGGTTCCGTCGACGGTGACGGCGCTGCCGCAATGCGATATACCGAGGCCCGTTTGTCGAAGATTTCCGTGGAAATGCTTGCGGACATCGGCAAAGATACCGTCGATATGCTGCCGAACTTCGATGATACCGAAAAAGAACCGGCTGTTTTGCCGGCCCGCTATCCGAATCTCCTTGTAAACGGAACAACCGGTATTGCCGTCGGTATGGCAACCAATATCCCGCCGCACAACCTTCGGGAAACCATCGATGCGGTCATTAAGATTATCGAGGACAAGAAGGCCGGTGTCGAGACGACCATCGAAGATATCATGAAGATTATCAAGGGACCGGATTTCCCGACCGGCGCACAGATTCTCGGTACCAGAGGAATCGAAGAATCGTATCGGACCGGACGCGGCAAGATTCTGGTTCGTGCGATTTCCGAAATTGAGCCGATGGAGAACGGCAAGCACCGCATCGTTGTGACGGAATTGCCGTATTTGGTGAACAAAGCCCGTCTGATTGAGAAAATTGCGGAATTGCACAAGGACAAGAAGGTGGACGGCATTACCGATTTGCGTGATGAGTCCGACCAGAAGGGTATGCGTATCGTTATCGAACTGAAGAAGGAAGCAAACCCGACCGTTGTGCTCAATCATTTATATAAGCATACACAGTTGCAGGATACCTTTGGCGTAATTATGCTTGCGCTGGTTAACAACGAGCCGAAGATTTTGAACCTGCTTCAGATGCTTCAGTACTATCTCCTGCATCAGGAAGAAGTTATCACAAGACGGACCAAATACGATTTAAACAAAGCCGAAGAACGTGAGCACATCATGGAAGCCCTGCTGAAGGCACTGGACTTCATTGATGAGGTCATTTCCATTATTCGAAGTTCCAAAACGACGCAGGAAGCAAAGCAGCGTTTGATGGATCGGTTTGAATTTGATGACGTTCAGGCTCAGGCAATCGTCGACATGCGTCTTCGTCAGCTGACCGGTTTGGAACGCAACAAGCTGGAAGAGGAATTTGCGGCATTGGAGGCTAAAATCGCCGAATATCGCCTGATTCTTTCCGATGAAAATGAGCTGCTTTCCGTTATTGAAAAGGAAATTACGGTTATTCGCGACAAATACGGCGATGACAGAAGAACGTCCATCGGATATGACGAGTATGATTTCAATGCCGAGGATCTGATTCCCGACAATGCTACCATTATCGCGATGTCCCGCAAGGGCTATATCAAGAGAATGGGTCTTGAGAATTTCCATACGCAGAACCGCGGCGGTCGCGGCATTAAGGGAATGCAGACCATCGAGGACGACTTTATCGAGAAGCTTCTGATGACAACCAATCATCATAATCTCCTCTTCTTCACCAACCTCGGACGCGTATATCGTCTGAAGGCCTATGAAATTCCGGAGGCATCCCGTACCGCACGCGGAACGGCAATCATTAACCTGATTCAGCTTCAGCCGGATGAGCGCGTCACGGCAATCATCCCGATTCGGGAAATGGGTGACGACCGGTTCTTGTTTATGGCAACCCGCAAGGGTATTATCAAAAAGACCCGTCTGCAGGCATTTGCCAACATCCGCAAGATCGGTATAGCCGCAATTTCGCTGCGTGACGATGACCAGCTGATCGAAGTCAAGGCAACCGACAACATGAAGGATATTATGCTCGTGACCAAGCACGGCCAGGCAATCCGGTTCAAGGATAATTCGGTTCGCGCGACCGGACGAAGCAGTATGGGTGTATTCGGTATGCGTCTTGGCGACGGTGACGAAGTGGTATCCATGTTCTGCACGGACGAGGGCGAGAAGATTCTGTTTATGTCCGAAAACGGATACGGCAAGAGAACCGATCCGGATGAATTTACGACGCATAACAGAAACGGAAAGGGCGTTCGCTGCTACAAGATTGCCGACAAGACCGGCGAACTGATCGGGGCACGTATGGTGGATGAGGATGACGAAATCATTATTATCACCAACGAGGGAATTCTGATCCGAATCCCGGTTAACACAATCAGTGTCATCGGCCGCGATACGTCCGGTGTCAAGTGCATGAATGTCGATTCCGAAAATGAGGTTCGTGTTGCCAACTTTGCAAAGGTTCGTGAGACGGAGAATCAGACCGACGAACAGATGCTGTCCGAGCTCGAGGGCGAGATGAGCCTTGAAAATGCCGAAGTCGGTGAGGATTCGGAAACGGCCGAAGACGACGGTGAGGCAGACCTTGCCGATGGGAACGACGGAACCAACGAATAGTGTCGGAACCGGCAATAACGACGGAACCAACGGGTAGTGTCGGAGCCGGCAATAATGACGGAATCAATGGGTAGTGTCGGAGCCGGCAATAACGACGGAATCAACGAATAATCAGAACGAATTCATTTTGTTTATTCGGCTTCTCCATATATGTATTGAGAGGAACTCTTTTACAGAAACAGTATAGTCTCTGAGTGAACGGTCTCGGGAATGATATTGTTTTTGTAAAGGAGTTCCTCATTTTATGGGAAAATACGGAAAATAGTCACGGATTTTTGAGAATGGCAATCTCATTTAATATGAGTAATGCCCCCGGCAAACCGGAATACGGTAACGGTCTTCGCAAAGGGTGAAACGGCTGCTTATACAAGATATTGTGGTTTGAAATGTAAAATACAAATTCAGGTGTACTATATAATAGGAAGAAACCGAAAACATGCGAATGGACCGAACCGAAAGGATAAAAAAAGGATGCTTTTTCCTTACGAAAAGATGTTGACAAACCCACTATACTTTGATATATTTAACCTTGCACCACTTAAAAAGTGTGCGAAATTTCTGCGAGTATTGGAAGCCGGGTTCGGTTTTCAATGAAACGAATTCAATTTTTGACAGGGATTTCAGCTGTGGAGAAATACTCAAGAGGCTGAAGAGGCGCCCCTGCTAAGGGTGTAGGTCGTTTACGCGGCGCGAGGGTTCAAATCCCTCTTTCTCCGTTAAAACTTTGAGAAAAACTCCCGAAAAAGTTTTGAAAAAAGTTTTAAAAAGTTGTTGACATAGGCGGCACGATGTGTTAGTATATACAAGCTGTCGCGAAAAGCAACAGACATGGTACCTTGAAAACTGAACAGTGAAACAACCTTGAAATTCTTTCAATAGTTTCTGGAAACAGAACGAACCAAACATTGTAAATTTCAGGATACAAAGGCTTTTTAATAAGAAAGCCAGCGTACCTGAGAGGATAAACTTTTAACGAGAGTTTGATCCTGGCTCAGGATAAACGCTGGCGGCGTGCCTAACACATGCAAGTCGAACGAACGAGGAATGAAACCTAGTGATTTCCAAGTGAGTGGCGGACGGGTGAGTAACGCGTGGGCAACCTACCCTGTACAGGGGGATAACAGTTGGAAACGACTGCTAACACCGCATAACATTGCGGAGCTGCATGACTCTGCAATCAAATATTTATAGGTACAGGATGGGCCCGCGTCTGATTAGCTTGTTGGTGAGGTAACGGCTCACCAAGGCGACGATCAGTAGCCGTACTGAGAGGTAGAACGGCCACATTGGGACTGAGACACGGCCCAAACTCCTACGGGAGGCAGCAGTAGGGAATATTGGTCAATGGGGGAAACCCTGAACCAGCGACGCCGCGTGAGTGAAGAAGTATTTCGGTATGTAAAGCTCTATCAGCAGGGACGATAATGACGGTACCTGACTAAGAAGCCCCGGCTAACTACGTGCCAGCAGCCGCGGTAATACGTAGGGGGCAAGCGTTATCCGGATTTACTGGGTGTAAAGGGAGCGTAGG
>JAZUGQ010000004.1:0-141294 GCA_045641285.1 Lachnospiraceae bacterium | reverse complement strand
CCGACGAAAGCCCCTACGAAGGCCCCGACACAAGTTCCGACGAAGGCCCCGACGCAAGTTCCGACGAAGGCCCCGACCAAGGCCCCGACCAAGGCCCCGACACAGGAACCGTATGATGCCCTGATTACGGCAAAGGAACTGAATATGCGTTCCGGTCCCGGAACGGCGTATCGCATTTACGTAACATTGCATAAGAACGATAAGGTCAGCGTAATCGGTACCGCAAATGCGTCGGACGGTTCCAAATGGTATCGAATCACGACAACGTATAAAAATCAGAAACTGATCGGCTATATTACCTCCGGATATCTGGAAAAAATCACTCCGCCGACGCCTACTCCGACGCCGAAGAGTACGGTGACTCCGAAGGCGACCGTAACGCCGTCCGCAACACCGACCGCAACACCGACCGCGAAGCCGGACAGTGTCAGCCCGACGCCGAAAATCACGGTGACGCCGTCTCCGACACCGCTTCCGACAACGCCGTCGTCCCAAGTCGGTGCGGCAGTATCGGTAACTTCGCTGAATGTCAGAACCGGTCCGGGAACGGAATATCCGAAGATTGTCAATGTCACCATGGGTCAGACCATGACCGTTGTCAGCTATGCCTATTCGTCCGAGGGGGATGTCTGGTATGAAGGAACGATGACGGTCAACGGAGTGAATTACCGTGGCTACATGTTCGGCAGTTATTTGACATTAAAAGAAGAGTATCCGCTGAATCGGGAAAACAACAGCGGAACCATACAGTATAACGATTCGGAAAATGACCCGCAGCAGACCGTGCAGCCGTCCTTTGAATGCCCGTATTCCTACGCAGGTATCGTGACGGCATCGGCGGTCAATATGCGGAAAAATGCAGGCACGTCCTATTCCGTTGTGACCAAGCTGAGTGCGCCTCAAAAGGTTACGGTTTGCGGTCAGACAGCAGTGAATGATACGTTCTGGTATCATATTATTGCCGTTGTCAACGGCACCCGGTACGAGGGATATACAACGAGTGAATATATCCGTATGGACACGTCGGCGGAAGGCATTTGGGCATCCTGCAACGCAAACGGCGTCAATGTGCGTCGGGCTCCGTCCTTCAGCGCGGATATTATGCAGACATCCGCCGGACAGGACAAGAAACTGAAGCAAAATGAGTCCGTTTACATTATCGGCGAGCAGATGAACGATGACGTCAAATGGATGAAAATCATCACCTACGACGGCGAGAAAACGGTAACCGGCTACGTGAAGGCCGGTTTCCTGAATTTTGAGTCAAGTGATTTCAAAGCACCGTTTGCACCCAGTATCGTCAATGATAATTTTGAGGAAAAACTGAAAAACGAAGGGTTCCCGGACAGTTATATTCCGTATCTGATGGAATTGCATGCGCTGCATCCGACATGGAAGTTTAAGGCGTACAATACCGGTCTTGTATGGAACAATGCCATTGCCGGAGAGGATACGCTCGGAAACAACCTGATCGAAAAGGAAATGGGCCGACAGTGGCTTGCGTACGTAAGCGGAGCGTATGACTGGAAAACCGATTCCTTTACGCCGTTTGACGGAAGCAACTGGATGATGATTAACAATGCCGGTCTCCAATATTTCATGGATCCCAGAAACTGGTTAAATGAGACCTATGTCTTTATGTTCGAGGATTTGACATTCGATCCGACAATCCAGACTCTGGACGGAGTAGAGAGCATCCTGAAGGGAACGCCGATGTACAGGACATCATTTTCCTATACGGATGACAACGGAAACAAGAAGACGATAACCTATGCACAGGCATTTATGGATGCCGCGAAATATTCCGGCGTCAGTCCGTATCATTTGGCCTCCCGTGTCAAGCAGGAGGTTGTGACCGGTTCGAGTACCTTCTCGAGCAGTGCGACGGGAAACGTGAGCGGTTTTGAAGGATATTATAATTTCTACAATATCGGCGCGTATAATTCGACCGCAAGCATGGGAGCGATTAAGAACGGTCTGAAATTTGCAAAATACGGCGGAACCGGTTCGTCGGAACTGAACAAAAAATCGAAGATTCCGTGGGACAACCGGTATGATGCGATTGTCGGCGGTGCATATTACATCGGAAGCAGTTACATTAACCGCGGTCAGGACACGATTTACCTGCAGAAGTATAACGTGACCGGACAGAACCGCTACGGCCATCAGTACATGTCCAATGCACAGGCACCGAAATCGGAAGCGTATAAGGTGTATCAGGCATACAAGGGAATGGATGATTTTGATGAAATGAGCATTACCTTTTCGATTCCGGTCTATTTGAAAATGCCGGAATATGCGGTTGCCATGCCGACCAATGCGCAGAACCCGAACGCATACCTGAAATCGCTCAGTGTCACAACGGAGGACGGCAGCAAAATTTCGCTGTCTCCCTCATTTACGTATACGGTTTTCGACTATGTGATTACGATTCCGACATCCGAAAAGACACTGGTAATCAGTGCAACCCCGGTTGCGTCGGCATCCGTGGTGAGCGGAAAGGGCAAGCGTACGCCGGACGCGAAAACGGACCAGATGGTCGTTACCGTGAAAGCCGAAAACGGAGCGGTGATGAACTATGTAATAAAAATTCGGAGGACGGATTGAAAAATCGGTTCGGATAATCCGAGATAAAAAATCGAAAAAATAGTGAAAAAACTTTTTGGAGACGTTAAAAATTTCGAAATTGCGACGTAAAATTTTGCAAAACACGAAAATAATGGAAAACAGACGGATTTCAAAAATATTGACACTTTTTATTTTGCGATATAATATTATGTAGTTGATTCAAGAAATCTCCGAGCACGCTTCTGAAAAGCGAAAGCAGAGCAGGAGCGTGCCCTCTCTCAAATATACAGTTGGTTGAGCGAATCGCGCTCATATGATTTAGCTATTTCTCTCTTCTCAATTTTTATCACAGAAAAACCGCTGATGAGGCGGTTTTTTTGTGCCCAAAAACGGGGAAATGAGGTCATTTTCACAAATCCTACGACTCGGATAAATCAATTTCCTGTATGGAATACGTATGGGTTTCCGGAACCAGATGAAGCAGGAGCATGCTCGGCGTTCCCCGGTAATAGCAGGGGCCGCAGCTTCCGGGATTGAGACGTACGGGATATTCGGAAGTGTCGACTGAAATGCGGTGTGTATGACCGCAAATGACAAAATCCACGGTTTTCGCAATCGATTCGTCAACATCGTTCGGACGGTGTGTCATATAAAAGGAAAATCCGCCTTCCCGAAACACCGCTTCATACGGCAGCTCATTGTCATCGGCCCAGTAATCGTTGTTGCCGCACACCATGTGGGTTACGGGACCGAGCCCTTCAATCCATTCCTTGATGATGGGACGGTCAAAATCGCCCGCGTGAAGAATGACATCGCAGGACAGAAGAATTTGTTCCACCTCGGAACGAAGCAGACCGTGAGTATCGGAAATGACAGCAATTTTCATCGTAAACGCTCCTTTGCACCGGCTTGGAAAAACAACGGAATCCGTGTGTTTTCGACAAGCGGGAATGTGTTCCGTATCATATATTTTTTTGTTCGTTTCGTCAAGTTTTTCTTGCGGTTTTTTTCGTAAAGTGGTAATATTTATCCTGTATGTGTCAAAGACACTGCCATTACAGAAACCGCTATCTCGTATAGTACAAGGAACTGTTCTGAACCACTGATTTCAAAAGGAGACAAAGATGAAAGTAATTGTTTGCAGAAACTACGATGAAGTATCTGTTACGTCTGCTGAGATCGTTGCTGAGGTTATGAAGAATAAGCCAAATGCGGTTCTTGGTCTTGCCACCGGATCCACTCCGGAGGGAATGTATGCGAAGCTTGCCGAGATGAACAAAGCAGGAGACATTGATTTTTCCGATATCACTACGGTGAACCTCGACGAGTATTTTCCGATCAGTCCGGAAAATGATCAAAGCTATCGTTACTTCATGAACAAAAATTTGTTTGATAAGGTGAATATTGATAAAGCACGTACCAATGTGCCGAACGGAGCCGCAGAAGACGGTCCGGCGGAAGCAGAGCGGTACGAGGCATTTGTACGTTCGCTCGGCGGCGCCGATATTCAGGTTTTGGGAATCGGCAGAAACGGTCATATCGCATTTAACGAACCGGACACCGAGCTGGTACCGGTAACCCATGTGACCGGTCTGACAGAGGATACCATTGATGCCAATGCCAGATTTTTCGCAAGTGCGGCGGATGTACCCACACAGGCACTGACCATGGGAATGGGCACGATTTTGTCCGCTAAGAAAATCATTATTCTGGCAACCGGAAAGAACAAGCATGATGCGGTTATGCAGATGCTGAAAGGAACCGTGACAACATCCTGTCCGGCCTCCTTCCTGAATCTTCATGACGATGTTGTTCTGGTTTGCGATGAGGAATGCTATAACGGTTAATACGGAGAATGGCGCATCATACGGTGCGCCAAACTTCAATTAAGGAGGATTTATGGGTAAGTATTTCGGAACGGACGGATTTCGCGGTGAGTCCGGTGTCGTATTGACGGCAGAACATGCGTTTAAAATCGGACGGTATCTCGGGTGGTATTACAGCCGGAAGGGTCCTGCCAAGATTGTCATCGGAAAAGACACAAGACGTTCCTCTTATATGTATGAAAATGCGCTTGCGGCAGGGATTACCGCATCCGGTGCGGATGCCTATCTGCTGCACGTTACGACAACGCCGTGCGTTGCTTATATTACAAGAACGGATTCCTTCAATTGCGGTATTATGATCAGCGCCAGTCACAATCCGTATACGGATAACGGAATCAAGCTGATGAACGGTGACGGCGAGAAAATGGAAGACGAGATTCAGGATACCATCGAACGGTATATCGACGGAGAACCGGCCGAGCTTCCGTTTGCCAAAGGAGAGCAAATCGGATGTACGGTGGACTATTACACCGGACGAAACCGGTATATAGGATATCTGACCAATGTTGCGACCAAGTCGTTTGAGAATAAGCGAATTGCCCTGGACTGTGCAAACGGCAGCTCCTGGATGATCGGTCGTGCGGTATTTGATGCCCTCGGCGCCAAGACGCTGGTGATTAACAACGAACCGAACGGCATCAATGTCAATCGGAATTGCGGCTCCACTCATATTGAAGGATTACAGGCCTTTGTCAAGGACAATCCGGTGGATGTCGGATTTGCGTTCGACGGTGACGCGGACCGCTGCCTTGCTGTGGATGAGAACGGAAATGTGGTCAACGGAGACCGGATTATGTATATTTGCGCCAAGTATCTGAAACGGATGGGTCAGCTTCCGTCCAATACGGTAGTGACAACGGTAATGTCCAACTTCGGATTGTACAAAGCACTGGACCGAATCGGCATCAATTACGAGAAAACATCCGTCGGCGACCGCTTTGTATATGAGAACATGAAGGCCAACGATCATTTTATCGGCGGTGAGAATTCGGGACACATCATTTTCCGAAAATATGCACGGACCGGTGACGGTATTCTGACTGCGATTATGCTGACGATGGTCATGATCGATACGCAGCTGCCGTTGTCGGTGCTGGCGTCGGAGTGCGTGATGTATCCGCAGGTGCTGAAAAATGTCATCGTGGATGACAAAAAGGCGGCTCAGGCCGATCCGGCGGTTCTGCTTCAGGTGGAAGCATGTACCGCGGAACTCGGGGATACCGGAAGGGTTCTCGTTCGGGCCAGCGGAACCGAAAATCTGCTTCGGATCATGGCGGAAGCGGGAACGGACGAGATTTGCGAAAAGCATGTCAACATGATTATCGAGTCGCTGAAAAAGAGCGGTCATTTTGTTTCGATGAAATAGTATGAAGACAATAGTAACGCGTATATTGCGGGAGTACGGAATCGACGGAGAACCGACGGGAATCGACGAACTGAGCGGCGGAAACGTCAATGTCACATGGAAGGTAACCGTGACGGGAGCCGGCGGAGACACTGCGTACCTGGTTCAGAAGATGAACCCTTCGGCACTCGGTGACCCGGTTCGGAATACGGAAAATGCGGCACGGATTATTGCGCATCTGAGGAAGAAAGGAATCCCGACAACGGAACTTCTTGCGTCTGTGAACGGGGCGATGACGATTGCACCGGACGAGACTCGCCCGGAGGACCGATACCGCGTCATGAAGTTCCTGACTTCGGTTCCGTTACCGGAAGACACGCCGGGGATTTTGTATGAAGCGGGCCGGGCGTTCGGTCGGTTTGACTGTGCGCTGGCGGATTTTGATGCGGCCTGTCTGCAGGGGACGAAACGGAATTTTCATAATACGGCGGAACGGTACCGGCAGCTTTGGTCGGCTGCGCAGGCCGATGCGGTTGGAAGAACCGACCGTGTCCGTACGGAACTGCAAAGGCTGAAGGCATTGGAGTCGGAAGCGGCGGAATTGTCGCTTCGATGCGAACGTGGTGACTTTCCGCTGAGAGTTCTCCATAACGACACCAAATTTACGAACATTCTGTTTACCGAAGAACGGTATCCGTACGGGGCGGTTGTCATCGATATGGATACGGTATCCGAAGGAATGGCGGCGTATGATTTTGCGGACTCGGTTCGCTCGGCGGCCAAGAACACCGATGCGGAGAATCCGTTGTACCCGACCGCAACGCTGATTCCGGAACGGTTTGAGCAGATTGCAAAAGGATATCTCGACAGCGAAGGAGAGAGTCTGTCGGAAGACGAGCGGAATGCCATGGCACCGTGCGTTTTGGCGGTGACGGCAGAACTGGCAGCGCGGTATCTGGCCGATTATCTGGAAGGAGACCGGTATTTTCGGATATCCGAACCGGAGCAGAATCTGGTCAAGGCGAGACTCAACATTTCCCTGGCCGAGGATGTTCGCAATCGAATGCCGGAATTGCAGAAGTGTATTACGGCGCTTTACGGTCACAAAAAATTCACACAATAGACGAAAATTCTTGCCATTTTTTGTTTCTTGTAATATTATAATTCTGTGTTGCGAAAAAACTTGGTATGCACGATCCGCAGGGACCGTTTCGGCAGCACGAATCCGATAGAAAGGAATTAATAACAATGATTATTGGTACTACCAGAGAGTTGAAGAATCAGGAATTTCGAGTAGGCCTGACACCGGATAATGTTTCCGCATTTGTTGCGGGAGGTCATACGGTGCTGGTTGAAAAAGGAGCCGGCGAGGGAGCCGGATTTACCGATGAAGAATATCGCGAAGCCGGAGCTCGGATCATTGCTTCTGCCCGGGAAATTTGGGATGCGGCAGAGATGATTGTCAAAGTAAAAGAACCGGAAGAGTGCGAGTATGACTGCATGCACGAAGGCCAGATTCTCTATACATACCTGCATCTTGCACCGAATCCGGCGTTGACGGATGCTCTTTTGGAGAAAGGTGTGAAAGCGGTTGCATTTGAAACGATTACCGATGAGCAGGGCAATCTTCCCTGCCTTCGTCCGATGAGCCAGATTGCCGGACGGTTGAGCATTCAGGAAGGTGCCAAGTATCTGGAGAAGAAATTCGGCGGACGCGGTCTTTTGCTGAGCGGACTTCCCGGCGTGGAGCCCGGTAATGTTGTCATTATCGGCGGCGGTATTGCCGGAACATTTGCCGCAAAGGCTGCAGTCGGTGTCGGTGCGAGAGTAACCCTTTTGGATGTCAATCTGAATCGTCTTTCGTATCTGAATGATATTCTCGGAACATCGGTAACAACCTTATACAGCACGGAAGCGAATATCCGGAAAGCACTGAAGGATGCCGATTTGGTTATCGGTTCGGTACTGATTCCCGGCGGTTCCACTCCGAAGCTTGTTCGCAGAGAGCATCTGAAGCTGATGAAGAAGGGCTCTGTTATCGTTGATATCGCAATCGACCAGGGCGGATGCTGCGAATCGTCTCATGTAACCACACATGACGATCCGGTATTTATCGAAGAAGGTGTCGTTCATTACTGTGTCGGCAATATGCCCGGTGCGGTTCCGTATACATCTACGGTTGCACTGTCCAATGCAACGTTCCGCTACGGCAAAATGATGGCGGATCTCGGATTTGAGGCAGCCATGAAGAAGGACAAGGGTCTGGCAAACGGTGCCAACATTTACGATCATAAGATTGTCAATAAAAATGTTGCAACGAGTCTGGGCCGCGAATACACGGATTTAATGACATTGATTTAAGAACCGAAACAGGCGGTCAATCGAAAGGTTGACCGCTTCTTTTTTTGCGGGCCGGTCAGCCGGCGAACCGATTTTTCGGAAAACCGGAGGATGGGGAATCCGGATGACCGGACACGCGGAACATTCGTGAAAATGATGTTGTAAGAACGCAAAGAGTATGATATAATCATTTGGACTGTGCGGTATGAAGCAAAATGATGTGAGCATACCCGATGGGAGGCATAAAATGGACGTATTATACAGAAGTACAAGAGGCGGAGAAGAGCATGTAACGGCGTCTCAGGCAATTTTGCAGGGACTGGCCAAGGACGGAGGATTATTTGTACCGGAAACCATACCGACACTGGGTCTTTCGATGGATGATCTTTCCCGAATGACATATAAGGAAGTAGCGTACGAAGTTCTGAAACTGTTCCTGACCGATTATACCGAGGAGGAACTGAAGGCCTGCATTGACGGCGCCTATGATTCCAAATTCGATACGGACGAAATCGCACCGCTCGTTCAGGCAGACGGAGCGTATTATCTCGAACTGTTCCATGGTGCAACGATCGCCTTTAAGGATATGGCATTAAGCATTTTGCCGCACCTGATGACAACGGCGATTGCCAAGTCCGGCAAGAAGGAGAAGATTGTCATTTTGACGGCGACCTCCGGAGATACCGGAAAGGCCGCTTTGGCAGGATTTGCCGAGGTTCCGGGAATCGATATTATCGTATTTTACCCGAAGCACGGCGTCAGCGCCATTCAGGAGCGTCAGATGGTTACGCAGAAGGGTGACAATACGCATGTCATCGGAATTACCGGTAATTTTGACGATGCTCAGACCGGTGTCAAGAAAATGTTCGGAGACGAGGCGCTGCTTCGGGAAATGGAACATGCAGGCTACCGGTTCTCATCGGCAAACTCGATCAACATCGGTCGTCTGGTTCCGCAGATCGTATATTACACATACGCATATGCAAAGCTCCTGGCCGAAGGACATATCAAGTCCGGTGAGAAGATTCATGTGACCGTTCCGACCGGAAATTTCGGCAACATTCTTGCGGCATATTACGCAAAACAGATCGGTGTTCCGATTGACAGGCTGGTTTGCGCTTCGAATACCAACAAGGTTTTGTTTGATTTCTTCCAAACCGGATGCTATGACAGAAACCGTGACTTTGTTCTGACGTCATCGCCGTCTATGGACATTCTCATTTCCAGCAATCTGGAGCGGTTGATTTATCATATTGCGGGAGATGACAGTGCCAAGACCGCAGAACTGATGAAGGAACTTGCACGCGACGGCCGCTATACGATTACGGACGATATGAAGTCTCGGCTCGAGTCCTTTGCATCGGGTTATGCAACGGAGGAAAATACCGCCGAAGCGATTCGCGGACTGTATGACAGGACAGGGTATGTGATCGATCCGCATACGGCAGTCGGAAGCTATGTATATCATCAGTCCGAACTGAGCGGTTCGGATGTGAAAACCGTTATTGCAAGTACGGCAAGCCCGTTCAAATTTGCCCGCAGTGTCATGAATGCCGTTGACGGATGCAAACATGAGGAACCGGATTTCGAATTGATTGAGAAATTATCCGCAGTTGCCAATGTAAAGCTTCCGAAGGCAATTACCGAACTGTATGATGCTCCGATTCGTCATACCACCGTATGCGAGACGGAAGCAATGAAAGCGGAAGTAAAGAAAATTCTTGGAATTTAGGGGAATTGAATGGACAGTATTGTAAATTTTTATAATAATTCACTGGGAAGCTGGCTCCCCAAGGAAGTGTTTGTATTTTTGGTATCCATGCTGCCGCTGATCGAACTCCGCGGCGGTGTTCCGATTGCTTATGCGCTGAAGATTCCGGTTGTTCAGGCAAATATCATCTGTATTTTGGGAAATATTCTGCCGATTCCGTTCATTTTGCTGTTTATTAAAGCGGTGTTCCGCTTTATGAAGAAACACAACATTATGAAGCGGTTTGTAGAGTGGCTGGAAGACCATGCCGAGAAGAAATCGGAGGGGAAAAAGAAGGGCGAGTTCCTGTTCCTTCTGCTGTTTGTCGGAATTCCGATTCCGGGCACCGGAGCATGGACGGGAGCGCTGATTGCATCGTTGTTCGACTTTGATATCAAGAAGGCATCGCTGGCGATTTTCCTCGGAGTGCTTCTTGCGGCACTGATTATGAATCCAGTGTCGGCCCTGTTCGTGAAAGTGTTCGGCTGATTGCGGACAAAATGGGTTATTCAAACTGTCTGATTTTATCGTAAAAAACGGATAAATAGTGTCAGAAGTTACAATTTTTATAAAATTTTGTGTTTTTGTTTCTTTTTTCGTCATGTCTGTGATATGATTTGCTGTGGTTGCAGAAACAGGATTACGTCAGTCAAATAAGTACAGTTGTTTTAGGAGAAACTATGAACAAGTATACCTTTATGACCGATGTCGCATGCGATTTGAATGCTTCGCAATATGAGGAATACGGAATCGTATGTGTACCGATAGGATTTACATTTGGGGATAAAGAATATGAACATTATGCAGATGAGCGGGAGATGGACAACTCCACGTTTTATGCTCGTCTGGAAGCCGGAGAAACGGTAAAAACCGCACAGGTCAAGCTTTCGATTTATCGGGAGATGTTTGAAAATGAGCTGAAGAAGGGACTGGATGTGATATATCTGAGCCTTTCGTCGGGCTTGAGCGGGACATATTCGACCGCATGTCTGGTTGCGGAGGATTTAAGAGAAGAGTATCCGGAACGCCGAATTGAGGTTGTGGATACAAAATGCGCGTCCATCGGCCAGGGTCTTTTGGTGATTACGGTGGGTCAGGCGTATCGGGACGGAATTGATTTGGACGGATTGCTGGCACGGATTCGCGAAACGGCGGTACGGTGCTGCCACTGGTTCTCGGTGGATAATCTGATGTATCTGAAACGGGGCGGACGTCTTTCTACCGTGGAAGCATTTGTCGGAAGCGTATTGAGCGTCAATCCGATTTTGTCCTTGGACGAAGAAGGAAAGCTGAAGGTTGTCAGCAAAGAGCGCGGAACCCGAAATGCCATTGCGTATTTGCTTCGAAGACTGCGTGAGGATGCGGACAAGCCGGAGGAGCAGACCATTTTGATTGCGCATGCGGATGCCCCTCAGAAAGCGGAACTTCTGAAGAAACTGATTGAGGATAACGGACTTGCAAAAGAAGTTGTCGTATGCAAAATCGGTCCGGTCATCGGTGCCCATGTCGGAAACGGAATGTGCGCGCTGACGTTCCTCGGAAACAATTACCGATTTTAACATCGGGACGGTATGACATCGTGATATATAGGGCATTTGCCCAATCAATATAAAAACACAGAAAGGAACATGGTTATGTATTCATTTGATGATGTGAAGGCAGTTGATCCGGAACTTGCCGAAGGAATTGAACTGGAACTGGCAAGACAGAGAGAGAACATTGAGCTGATCGCTTCCGAAAACCTTGTAAGCAAGGCAGTTATGGCAGCAATGGGCAGTGTTCTGACAAACAAGTACGCAGAGGGATACCCCGGAAAGAGATATTACGGTGGATGCCAGTGCGTGGATATTGCGGAAAATCTCGCAATTGACCGTGCAAAGAAGCTGTTCGGATGCGAATATGTCAATGTACAGCCGCATTCCGGTGCACAGGCTAATATGGCAGTTCAGTTCGCTTTGCTGGAGAAAGGTGATACCATGATGGGTATGAATCTTGCTCACGGCGGTCATTTGACTCATGGCAGCCCGGTAAACTTCTCCGGAACGTATTTTAACATTGTTCCTTACGGTGTTAACGATGACGGCTTTATCGATTACGATGAAGTCGAGAGAATTGCCAAAGAGTGCAAGCCGAAGCTGATTATTGCCGGTGCAAGTGCTTATGCAAGAAAAATCGATTTCAAGAGATTCCGTGAGATCGCCGATGAAGTAGGCGCTTATCTCATGGTTGATATGGCTCATATTGCAGGTCTGGTTGCAGGCGGATATCATGAAAGCCCGATTCCGTATGCGCATGTTGTAACAACGACAACACACAAGACACTGCGCGGACCGAGAGGCGGTATGATTCTTTGCGCATCGAAGGAATTTGCCGATGAGCATAAGTTCAACAAGTGCGTATTCCCGGGAATTCAGGGCGGCCCTCTGATGCATGTCATTGCAGCAAAGGCAGTTTGCTTCAAGGAAGCGCTGGAGCCTTCCTTCAAGGAATATGCGAAGAACATCATCGACAATGCACAGGCTCTTTGCAAAGGTCTTCAGAACCGTGGCTTCAAGATTGTTTCCAACGGAACCGATAATCATTTGATGCTGGTTGATTTGCAGAACATGAACATCACCGGTAAGGAAGCGGAAAAACTGTTGGATGAAGTTCACATTACCTGCAATAAGAATACCATTCCGAACGATCCGAATTCCGCATTTGTTACAAGCGGCGTCCGTCTCGGAACCGCAGCAGTAACATCCCGTGGTATGAATACGCAGGATATGGATACGATTGCAGAGGCGATTTCGCTTGTCATCAAGAATCCTCAGGATGAGGCAAAGAAGGCAGAAGCATATGCTTTGGTTCAGTCTTTGACTGCTAAATACCCGCTGTACGAGTAATTATCATAGAAATGAACAGGAGCCGCTCCAAAGGGCAGACACGGAAACGGAGGTCACCCGGCGGGAACGGCTCTTTTTTTCTGCATAAGGGTTACTCTTTTGCAGAAAAAAGAAGCTCCGCAAGGATGCACACGCTTTTGCAATATACAAAACGGACCCTGTATGGTATAATCATTTTGATTCGGGGAAATGATGAGACTGCAAAGCCGTATTTTTGCGGTACTGCGGTTTTGGGATATTGGGATAACCGGTCGGATTAACGACAGAATAACAGAAAGGATGGATCGGAATGAAAAATCTGTATATCGCCGAAAAACCGAGCGTGGCACAGGAATTTGCCAAGGCACTGCACGAGAATCTGTCCCGAAAAGACGGGTATCTCGAAGGAGAACAGAGTGTCGTAACATGGTGTGTCGGTCATCTGATCACGATGAGTTATCCGGAACAGTACGATCCGGCGTTGAAATACTGGAAGCCGGAAACCATTCCGTTTTTGCCGAAGGAATGGAAATATGAAGTCATTCGGGATGTAAAAAAACAATTTGATATTGTCAGTCATTTGCTGAATCGGGACGATGTCGGATGCATTTATGTCTGCACCGACTCCGGACGCGAGGGAGAGTATATTTACCGGCTCGTTGACCGGATGGCAAAGGTGCCGGATACCAAAGACAAGCGAAGAGTCTGGATTGATTCTCAGACGGAAGAGGAAATTCTCCGCGGAATCCGGGAAGCAAAACCGCTGAAGGCCTATGATTCCCTGTCTGACGCGGCATATTTGCGTGCCAAAGTGGATTATCTGATGGGAATTAATTTTTCCCGTGCACTGACGCTGAATTACGGGAACCTGCTGCGAAATCATATGCATGTCGAAAAGCTCGGGGCCATTTCCGTCGGACGTGTCATGACCTGCGTACTCGGAATGGTGGTGCGCCGCGAACAGGATATCCGAAACTTTACCAAAACTCCGTTTTACCGGGTCGTAGCGTCGCTTTCGCCGGACGGGGAAACGTTTCACGGGGAATGGCGTGCGGTTGCCGGATCGAAATATTTCGAATCGCCGCGTCTGTATAAGGAAAACGGATTCCGCGAGAAGGAAGACGCGGTATGTCTGTTGCGGGAACTCGGTGCGGAACGGACGGAAGAAACCGGCACGGCAGAGTCGGCCGAAATGTCCGGAAATACCGGAAAGAACACGTTCGGAAAACCGGAGCCGGAACGCTATACCGTGACATCGGAGGCACCGGAGCTGCACGAGGCGGAGCTCATTTCCATTGAGAAGAAAAAAGAAAAGAAGAATCCGCCGCTCCTGTTCAATCTGGCGGAGATTCAAAATGAGTGCTCCCGGCTGTTCAAAATCAGCCCGGACGAAACGCTGAAAATCATTCAGGAACTTTACGAGAAAAAACTGGTGACATATCCGCGAACCGATGCGCGTGTGCTGTCCACGGCCGTTGCCAAGGAAATCACGAAAAATCTCGCGGGAATCGCGAAACAGGAACGGTACCTTGGTTTCACGAAGAAGATTAAGGAACTCGGTACCTATGCGACAATCGCAAAGACCAAATACACGAACGATAAGCAGATTACCGACCACTATGCCATTATTCCGACGGGACAGGGACTGGAGGCACTGCCGTCGCTCGGAGACCTTCAGAAGAAGGTGTATGACCGGATTGTACGGCGGTTCCTTGCCATTTTTTATCCGCCGGCGGAGTATCTGAAGATTGCGATGGAACTGCAGGTGTCCACCGAGCATTTGTTCAGTAATTTCAAAATCCTGGAACAGCAGGGATATCTGGAACTGTACGGTGCCGAGGAGCAGCGGAAGAACCAGCCGGAGGAAACGAAGAAAAACGACGGCGACAAGAACGATGCCGACAAATCGGACGAGGACAGCGAGGAAGTTCTCGATACTGCATTATTTGACAAAATCAAAATGATGAAGAAGGGGACCAAACTGCCGATTTCCGGTTACGAAATCCGGGAGGGAGAAACCAAGCCGCCGAAGCGATATACTTCGGGTTCGCTGATTCTGGCGATGGAAAATGCCGGTCAGCTGATTGAAGACGAGGAACTTCGCGCACAGATTAAAGGAGCCGGAATCGGAACGAGTGCGACCCGTGCGGAAATTCTGAACAAACTGGTGAAAATCGACTATTTGAATCTGAACAAGAAAACGCAGGTCGTAACACCGAAAAAGCTGGGAGAGCTCGTGTATTATGTTGTCTATGCGTCCATTCGATCGCTTCTGAATGCGGAACTGACCGCAAGCTGGGAGAAGGGACTGACGCAGGTGGCAAACGGGACCACGACCGAGGCGGAATATATGGAAAAGCTGACCGGATATGTCAGCAAATGGACGCAGCTGGCCAAATCCAAACAGGATCACGAGATGCTGCGCAACCAGTTCCGCGTTGTGGATTCCTATTATAATTAGGCAAATGTCAGCGGAAGATACCGTCGGACGAAGTTTTTTCTTGACATTAGGAAAATGAATAGCTATAATTTGTTGTTAGTGTGACTTATTATGCGGTTAACGCAATTCCGGAAGGATGATACGAGTATGGTTAGAAGCATGACGGGGTTCGGTCGTTTCGAACTGAATGAAGACGGTAAGAAAATCACCGTTGAGATGAAATCGGTCAATCACCGCTACAACGAAATCAGTATGCGGATGCCGAAAAAATTAAGCTTCTTTGAAACACCGATTCGCAATATCGTAAAACGGTATGCTGCCAGAGGAAAAATCGATTTGTATATAACATTCGAGGAAGAAGATGACAGCACGGAATCGGTTCGTTACAATAAGAATGTTGCGGAAAGCTATATTCGTTATATGAAGCAGATGGCTGAGGATTTTCAGCTGTCCGCGGACATTTCCGTAACCAGTCTTGCGAGAATGCAGGATGTTCTGGTTGCCGAGGATACCAGTCTGGATGAAGAAACTCTGTGGCCTTATATTGAAAAAGCGGTATGCGGTGCCTGTGAACGGTTTGTGGCGACCCGTACGGCGGAAGGCGAGGAACTCCGTAAGGACATCGAGAATAAGCTGGATGGTATGCTCAAAGGCGTGGATGCCGTAGAGGAGCGTTCCCCGCGTATTGTTGAGGAGTACCGTGCCAAGCTGCTGCAGAAGGTACAGGAATTGCTGGGTGATACGCAGGCGGATCCGCAGGCGGTTGCAACCGAAATAGTAATGTATGCCGACAAGATTTGCGTCGATGAAGAGACCGTCAGACTCCGTGCTCATATCAAGAATATGAAAGCAACGCTGAACGATACGGAGAATGTCGGACGCAAACTGGATTTCATTGCGCAGGAGATGAACCGCGAAGCCAATACCATTTTGTCAAAAGCAAATGATTTGGATATTTCCAATATCGCAATTAACCTGAAAACGGACATCGAAAAGGTTCGTGAACAGATTCAGAATATCGAATAAAGAAAGGAAGTAACAACATGATTCATCCGTCTTACAAAGATTTGCTGGAAGTTGTCAATGCCGATGCGGAGGATGGAGATCCTAACGTCATCAGCCGTTATTCACTTGTTCTCGCTACCGCAAAGAGAGCCCGCCAGATTATTAACGGTTCCCAGCCGCTGGTAAACCCGAAATGCGAGAAACCGTTGTCCATCGCCGTTCAGGAGGTTTGGGAGAGCAAGGTTAAGATTCTCGGAACCGAGGAAGAAGATGCTCCGGTTGCGAAGGAAGAGGAAGGAACTTCTCTGGATTGGGAAGCTGCTTTGGAAGCTTCCGAAAACGGAGAGAATTTCGAAGGCTTCTTTGTCGATGATGAGAACAAAGAAAATATGTAATTTTGTAAGGGCAGACATCGAAAAACGGTGCCTGCCTTTTTGATTTATTTAACAAAAAAGCATTTGTTTTCCGCACTGTTTTAGATAAAATGCCATTATCCGTAAAAATACCGAAAATAGGCTTGCATTTTTTGCATATTTTAAGTACAATAATCAAGGATTTTTAGGAATCACATAACAATCTAAAAATAATATTTATTTAGGAGGAACAAAATCATGGCAGTAAAAGTAGCTATTAATGGTTTTGGCCGTATCGGTCGTCTGGCTTTCAGACAGATGTTTGGTGCAGAAGGTTATGAAGTTGTTGCTATCAACGACTTGACAACTCCTTCCATGCTTGCACACCTTTTGAAGTATGACTCTTCTCAGGGTCGTTACATTGCTCTCGGCGACGAGGATTCTGTAACCGCTGATGATGAGGCAGGTACAATTACCGTAAAGGGTAAGACAATTAAGATTTACAAAGAGCCCGATGCAAACAACTGCCCTTGGGGCGAGATTGGTGTAGACGTAGTACTTGAGTGCTCCGGTTTCTATACTTCCAAGGCTAAGGCTCAGGCACATATCAATGCCGGCGCTAAGAAGGTTGTTATTTCTGCTCCTGCAGGAAACGATCTTCCTACCATCGTTTACAACGTTAACCACAAGACCCTTACGAAGGATGACACCATCATCTCCGCAGCTTCTTGTACAACAAACTGCTTGGCTCCTATGGCTAAGGCTCTTAACGACCTTGCTCCGATCGAGTCCGGTATCATGTGCACAATTCACGCTTACACCGGTGACCAGATGATTCTTGATGGTCCTCAGAGAAAGGGTGATAAGAGACGTAGCCGTGCTGGCGCTGTAAACATCGTTCCGAACAGCACCGGTGCTGCAAAGGCAATCGGCCTTGTTATTCCTGAGTTGAACGGCAAGCTTATCGGCGCTGCTCAGCGTGTTCCTACACCTACCGGTTCCACCACGCTTCTTTTCGCAGTTGTTAATAAGACCGTTACCAAGGATGAAGTTAACGCTGCTATGAAGGCTGCTGCTACCGAGTCCTTCGGATACAACACCGAAGAAATCGTTTCTTCCGATATCATCGGTATGAAGTTCGGTTCCCTCTTCGATGCTACTCAGACCATGGTTAGCCCTCTTCCGGATGGCAAGACCCAGGTTGAGGTTGTTTCCTGGTATGACAACGAGAACTCTTACACCAGCCAGATGGTTCGTACCATTAAGTACTTCGCTGAGATCTAATCAGAGTTTTCAAGTGAAACAGTAAACGGATGAGGTCCGGTCCGATATGGACCGGGCCTCATTTTTTGTAATATGAAAATGCTCATGTTACACAATAAATACATTGGAGGAAAGTATCATGTCTTTGAATAAGAAATCCGTTGATGATTTTAGTGCAAAGGGCAAGAGAGTACTCGTTCGCTGCGACTTCAACGTTCCGTTGAAGGCAGGCGTTATTACCGATGAAACTCGTATTGTTGCCGCACTTCCTACGATTAACAAGCTGATTAACGATGGTGCCAAGGTAATCCTTTGCTCCCATCTCGGAAAAGTAAAGAACGGCCCCAACGAGGACGAAAGCCTTGCTCCCGTTGCCGTACGTCTTTCCGAAAAGCTTGGCAAGCCTGTTACATTCGTTGCTGATTACAATGTTACCGGTGCAGATGCTACCGCAGCAGTTGCAGCAATGAACGAGGGTGATGTTGTTCTGTTGCAGAACACCCGTTTCCGCGGTGAAGAGGAAACAAAGCCGAATAAGGCCGGTGAGAAGTTTGCAGAAGAACTTGCTGAGTTGGCTGACGATTATGTATGCGATGCATTTGGTTCCGCACACAGAGCACATGCTTCCGTTGCTGTTGTAACCAAGTACATCAAGGAAAAGGGTGGCAACTGTGCAGTTGGTTACCTGATGCAGAAGGAGATTAACTTCCTTGGCAATGCTGTTGAGAATCCGGTTCGTCCGTTCGTTGCAATCCTTGGCGGTGCTAAGGTTGCCGATAAGCTGAACGTTATCAATAACCTTCTTGAGAAGTGCGACACCCTCATCATCGGTGGTGGTATGGCATTTACATTCCTGAAGGCAAAGGGCTATGAAATCGGTAACTCTCTTGTTGATGACGAGAAGATTGATTACTGCAAGGAAATGATGGAGAAGGCTGAGAAACTCGGCAAGACCCTTCTTCTTCCGATTGATACCGGTATCGCTGCAGGCTTCCCGAATCCGATCGATGCTCCGATTGACGTAACCTACGTTGATTCCGACAAGATTCCGGCTGACAAGGAAGGTCTTGATATCGGACCGAAGACCTGCAAACTGTTCGCAGATGCCGCTAAGGCAGCTAAGACCGTTGTTTGGAACGGACCGATGGGCGTATTTGAGAACCCTGTTCTTGCAAAGGGTACCATCGCTGTTGCAGAAGCTTTGGCTGAGGCAGATGCTACCACCATTATCGGTGGCGGTGATTCCGCTGCGGCTTGCAACCAGCTTGGTTTTGCAGACAAGATGAGCCACATCTCCGCCGGTGGCGGTGCTTCCCTTGAATTCCTTGAGGGTAAGGGACTTCCCGGCGTTGATGCAGCTGACGAAATCTAATCAAACAGAAAAGCAGATGCCGGCACATCCGGCATCTGCATAATTATTTGGAGGTTATTATGGCTAGACGTAAGATTATTGCAGGAAACTGGAAGATGAACATGACTCCCAGTCAGGCAGTTGAGCTTTGTGCTACTTTGAAGGATCTTGTTAAAAATGATGATGTAGATGTTGTATACTGCGTTCCGGCAATCGACATTGTTCCGGTTGTTGAGGCAGTTAAGGGCAGCAACGTAAAGGTTGGTGCTGAGAACTTCTACATTGAGGACAAGGGTGCATTTACCGGTGAGATTTCCGCTCCGATGCTGAAGGATGCCGGTGTTGAGTACATCATTATCGGTCATTGCGAGAGAAGAGATATCTTCGGTGAGAACGATATCCTTTTGAACCAGAAGGTTAAGAAGGCATTTGCTTCCGGTCTGAAGCCGATTCTTTGCTGCGGTGAGTCCCTTGCACTTCGTAAGGCAGGCACCTACAAGGAATGGATCTGCCGTCAGATCAAGTGGGATCTTGACGGAATTACCGCAGATCAGGTTAAGAACCTCGTTATCGCTTACGAGCCTATCTGGGCTATCGGTACCGGTGAGACCGCTACCGCTGAGCAGGCTGAAGAGGTTTGCAAGCTGATTCGTGATTACATTGCAGAGTTGTATGATACCGATACCGCAGCAGCTGTTCGTATTCAGTACGGTGGCTCCATGAACGCAGGCAACTGCGCTGAGCTTCTTGCTATGGCTGATATCGACGGCGGTTTGATCGGTGGAGCAAGCCTGAAGGCTGATTTCGGAAAGATTGTAAATTACAACAAATAATAGGAACAGTCATTCCGGATGATAACGGATAGTTATTTTTCGAAAGAATAAAGGGTGCATTTTTAATGCACCCTTTTTTGATTCCTGCGGCAATATCAGGAAAACGCTTGCTTTACAGCATGCGGCCGATGCGAGGAGGGCGTTGACACCGATTCTTAATGGTGCATACTAACGTTGTGGGAAATCACGGGATTTAATATGAAGGCCACTTATATCGAAAAAAATAATAAAAAAAAATCGACTTGAAAAGTTGACAATATTTTACATTGTGCTATAATGAACAAGATGGGTTTTTATCTGAATTCGGAAAATTTAACAGATATTCAATATACATAAAAAGCTTTTTGTAATATAATAAATCAGTATGCGTTTACGGAATATTTTCGGCAGCAGGCCGCTGTTTTGAAATGATGGAATCGCGGATGAAGTCGATTCATTGTAATAACAAAGCAAAAACGGAACATACTTTTGGGAGGGAATGATTCATGAACAAAAAGACGAAGATGATTTTGGCATCCATCTTTGGAGCCGTAGTGCTGGCAACGGTTGCACTAGTATTGTTCTTTGCGCT
The DNA here is from genome assembly GCA_045641285.1 of Lachnospiraceae bacterium. GTDB lineage: Bacteria > Bacillota > Clostridia > Lachnospirales > Lachnospiraceae > ISDg. Next base: position 120,725 of record JAZUGQ010000004.1, on the reverse strand, counting down.
GAAAAAGCCAAAGGATGCGAAACCGCAGAAAAACAACGAAACGACAAGTCCGGCTTCGGTTGCGGATGACAGTGAGGGGCTGGTGTATGAGCTGAACGATGACGGAACAGGGTATATCGTAACCGGATACAAGCCGAAAGATGACGATGGTCCCTTCAAAGTAAAAATTCCGGAAACGTATGAAGGGCTTCCGGTCGTTTCCGTTGAAAGTATGGTTTTTTATGATATGACAGAACTCGAAGAACTTGAAATTCCGTCATCTGTAACGGAAATTAGTGGGTACGCTTTTACCGGGACAAAGTGGTTTGAAAAGAAAAAAGCGGAAAATGACTGCATTATTATCAACGGAATATTGCTTTGGATGTCCGAGGCGGAACAAATTGAGATACCGAATTCGGTGACAAAGATTGCGAGTTATGCATTTTTCGACTGTACCGGCCTGACATCCGTTCAGATACCGGATTCGGTAACAAGCATTGGGGATGGGGCATTTAATGGCTGTACCTCGTTACAAAAGATATCCATTCCGTCGTCTGTTTGTCAAATCGGAGACGGTGCGTTTTTCTCGACTCCCTGGCTGATACAACAGAGTAAAGACAATGAGTTTGTTATTGTAAACAATATCCTGTTAGCATCGAAAGATCAGGAAAATGTTGTTATTCCGGATGGAGTCACAACAATTCTCGGGGATTTGGAATCACATGAAAACGTAAAAACGATAACAATTCCGGAGTCCGTGACAACCATTGGAGCGTCGGCATTTTATGACTTTACCGGTTTGGAAACAATACAGATCCCGGATTCGGTGACAACGATTGGGTATAATGCGTTTTGCTGTTGTACAGGTCTGGAATCAATCCGGATCCCGGATTCGGTGACGAAGATTGAAAGTCGTGCATTTCGCGGTTGTACGAGTCTTGAATCGATACAGATTCCGAATTCGGTAATGAGCATTGGGAAATCTGCATTTATTTACTGTGCCGGCCTGACATCCATACAAATTCCGGCATCGGTGACAAGAATCGGGGATTCCGTATTTTACGGCTGTGCCGGCCTGCAATCAATCCAGATACCGGAATCGGTAACAAGCATTGGGGAGAAGGCATTTTCCGACTGTACCGGCCTGCAATCAATCCGGTTACCGGAATCGGTAACAAGCATTGGGGAGAAGACATTTTCCGGCTGTTACGGCCTGAGAACCATCCAAATCCCGAATTCGGTAACAAGCATTGGGAAATCCGCATTTTCCGGCTGTGTCGGTCTGAATTCGATCCAAATCCCGGAATCGGTAACGACAATCGAAGATGAGGCATTTTATGAGTGTATCTCGTTACAGAGCATTACGATTCCGTCATCGGTTTGCAGTATCGGCATTTGTGCATTTACAAAAACTCCGTGGTTAGAACAGCAGAAGAGAGACAATGAGTTTGTGAATATAAACAATATCCTGATATCATTGAATAATCAGGAAAATGTTGTTGTTCCGGAAGGAGTCACAACAATTGTCGGAGACTTGGAAGAACACGAAAAAGTACAGACGATAACACTTCCGAATTCGGTGACATGCATTGGAAATTCTGCATTTGAAAACTTTGAAAACCTGAAATCGATACAACTGCCGGATTCGGTAACGAGTATCGGAGATTTAGCATTTTGCAACTGTGCCGCTTTGGAATCCATAACGATACCGGCATCGGTAACGAGAATTGAAGATTCTTCATTTGCCAACTGTACGAGCCTGAAATCAATAATGCTGCCGGATTCGTTGACAAGAATAGGGGAAAATGCATTTAGCGCTTGTCTCAATCTGGAATCCGTACAGATTCCGGCATCGGTGACAAGCATCGGGGAGAATGCATTTTGCAGCTGTGAAAGTCTGAAAACAATAACGATACCGGATTCGTTGACAAGGATTGGCAGCGGTGCATTTGGCTTATGTTACAGCCTGACATCAATCCAACTGCCGGATTCGTTGACAAGTATTGGTAGCAGAGCATTTGATTCCTGTACAAGCCTGACGTCGATCCGGATTCCGACTTCGGTGACAAGCATTGAGAACGGTGCGTTTAGCGCCTGTATAAGCCTGACATCAATCCAAATCCCGGAGTCGGTGACAAGCATTGGGAGCAACGCATTTAGTTCCTGTTCAAGTCTGACATCAATCCAAATCCCGGAGTCGGTGACAAGTATTGGGAGATGTGCATTTGATTCCTGTACAAGCCTGACGTCAATCCGGATTCCGACTTCGGTGACAAGCATTGAGAAAGGTGCGTTTAGCGCCTGTACAAGCCTGACATCAATCCAAATCCCGGCATCGGTAACAGGCATTGAGGATTCTGCGTTCAGTGACTGTATCAGTCTGACATCGATTCAAATACCGGATTCGGTATCCGTCATCGGGGAATCCGCGTTTAGCGGATGTACGAATTTGGCGGATATTACAATTCCTGAGTCGGTAAGTGAAATCGGATTCAATGCATTTTCGGACACTCCATGGCTTACCGTACAACTGAAGAACAATCCGTTTGCGATTGTCAATCATATCCTGGTTGCAGTATCGGAATCAATAACGAATTGTCAGATTCCGGAATCGGTTTTGAAAATTGCACCGAAATTGTTTTCTAACAGCAATATAGAGACGATTGCTATCCCGGAAGGCGTTCGGGAAATACCGGCTGCCATGTGTTGGGAATGTGAGAATCTGAAGGAAATAAAACTCCCGTCCGGACTCACAGCGATTGGCGAACAAGCCTTTAGAGGATGTGCAAATCTGACGGAAATAAACTTGCCGTCCGGACTTGTTTTTATTGATGCTGATGCGTTTTGTCAATGTACCAATTTGAAAAAAGTAAACATTCCGGAATCCCTGGAGAAAATCGAGTTTGGGGCATTTGAAAATTGCAGCAATTTGCAGGAAATTTATATACCGAAGTCTGTGATGTATATTGGATCTTTTGCTTTTTATGGCTGTACTTCTTTGCAAACCGTTACCATGCCGGCACATTTGGCGAAGAATGCAGAACGTATCGGATTGGAACAGGTGACCAAGGTCCGATACTATGACGAATAGGTGACGTGGAACAGGCGGCCTATGGCATTTTTTGAGGTTCGGCGACAGGTCATCAACGGGGTATAGATACCGAAAAGTCGGTTTATGATATTAAAAACAATTATTCGGGAGCAACTTCATGAAAAAGAAAACGAAACTGATTTTGGCATCCATCTTTGGAGCCGTAGTGCTGGCAACGGTTGCACTGGTATTGTTCTTTGTGCTGAAAAAGCCAAAGGATGCGAAACCGCAGGGAAACAACGAAACGACAAGTCCGGCTTCGGTTGCGGATGATAGTGATGGGCTGATGTATGAGCTGAACGAAGACGAAACCGGATATATCGTAACCGGGTACACTTCGAAAGACGGCAACAGCTTATGCAAAGTAAAAATTCCGGAAACTCATGAAGGTCTTCCGGTCGTTGCTGTTGGCATATATGCTTTTATGGGAAATATGGCACTTTCTGAAATTGAAATCCCGTCGTCTGTAAAGGAATTCGGGCCATATGCATTTTACGGGACCAATTGGTTTGAAAAGAAGAAAGCGGAAGAAGACTGTGTCATTATTAACGGAGTATTGCTTTGGATGAATTCCGATGCGGAACGGATCGAAATCCCAAATGGGGTAACCGGTATTGCGGGCCCTTGTTTCGATGATGCCGAAATAAACAATCTGAAAGAGGTTCGGATTCCGGATTCGGTTACGGAAATCGGGGAGGCTGCATTTTGGGGCTGCAGAAAACTGGAAACGGTAACGATTCCGAATTCGGTAACAACGATAGGAAGCCGTGCATTTCAGGATTGCAGCAGTCTGCAGAGAATCGAACTGCCGAATTCGGTAACGACAATCGGAAACTACGCGTTTGGGAATTGCAGAAATCTGCAGAAAACAGAACTTGCAAATTCGGTAACGACAATCGGAAACTATGCATTTCAGAATTGTCGAAGTTTGCAGAGAATCGATTTGCCGGATTCGGTTACAAAGATTGGAGAGTATTCATTTGATGACTGCAAATCGTTACAGATTATCTCCATTCCGTCGTCTGTTTGTCAAATCGGAAAAGCTGCTTTCGGCAATACTCCGTGGCTGGAACAGCAGAAGAACAATAGTGATTTTGTGATTGTCAACAATATTCTGATTTCCTTTGGTAATCAGGAAAATGTAGTTGTTCCGAAAGGAGTCACAACCATTATCGGAGACGGAGAAGAACATGAAGGAGTAAAAAGCATAACGATTCCGGATTCGGTGACAACCATTGGGGATTCTTCATTTTCAATGTGTACAAGCCTGAAATCGATACAGATACCGGATTCAGTGACAACCATTGGGGATTTTGCATTTTCAAAGTGTACAAGCCTGAAATCGATACAGATACCGGATTCGGTGACAACCATTGGAAGCAACGCATTTAGCAACTGTATCAGTCTGACATCCGTGCAGTTATCGAATTCGCTGACAAACATTGAGAAATGTGCATTTCAAAGATGTTCAAGTCTGGAATCCGTACAGATTCCGGCATCGGTGACAAGCATCGGGGAGAATGCATTTTACGACTGTTCAAACATGACATCCATAGAGATTCCGGATTCGGTGACAAGCATTGGGAATTATGCATTGGAGTGTTGTGACGGCCTGACCTCAATACAGATACCGGATTCGGTAACAACCATCGGAAACAAAACATTTGCCGGATGCAGCAGCTTAACAAAGGTAATCCTTCCGAACTCACTAACAAAGATTAACGAAGGTTTGTTTGGCAGCTGTACAAGCCTTCGTGAGATACAATTGCCGAAATCGGTTTCTTCGATTGGTAAATATGCCTTTGATGATTGTATAGGTTTAGTGACGATTGAAATCCCGGATACCGTTTGTGAAATCGAGGAATTTGCATTTGAGGGGACGGCATGGCTTGACAGACAAAAACAGGACCATGATTATGTTATTGTCAATCATATTCTGATTGCCGTATCCGATTCAATAACCGATGCGCAGATTCCGGAATCGGTTTTGACAATTGCTCCGGGGGCATTTTCAAGCAGCAAAATCGCACATATACAGATTCCGGACCGATTCCGGGAAATTCCGGCGTTCATGTTCTCCGGCTGCGAGAGCTTAACGGAAATAAACCTGCCGTCCGGTCTCACGGAAATCGGTAAAAGTGCCTTTATGGGATGCGGAAATCTGACGGAAATTACCCTGCCGTCCGGCCTTACGGCAATCGGTGAAAGCGCATTTGAGGGCTGTATGAATTTACAGAAAACGGAACTTCCGTCCGGACTCACAACAATTGGCAAAGATGTCTTTCATGATTGCGAAAATCTAACGGAAATAACCCTGCCGTCAGGACTTGTTTCAATCGGTACATATGCCTTTGCCGACTGCAGGAGTTTATCGGAAATAACCCTGCCGTCAGGACTCATTTCAATTAATACGTGTGCCTTTCTGCGTTGTACCGGTTTGAAAACCATGAATATACCGGACCATGTTGTCGGTATCGGAACATATGCGTTTTCCGGGTGCAGCAACCTAGTAAACGTGAACCTTCCGGACTCGGTGTGTCAATTAGGAATGGATGTTTTTGACAGTTGTACCGCATTGAAAACCATTACCATGCCGGTACATCTGTCGAAGTATGAGACCCTGATCGGAACGGACACAGCGGAAATTATGTATTATGGGAGCATGGAGTAATTGATATGAACAAGAAAATAAAACGGATTCTTGCGGCAATGTTCGGAATCATTGCCGCAGCAAGCATTTTCCTGGTTGTATATCTGGTGATAAAAAACAAAAAGGATGATTCCAAACTGCCGCCCACCCCACAGATTACTCATACGGCCGGAGAGGACGATTTTGTTTTTGGGTTAACGGAAGACAAAACCGGATACTTCATTGATAAATATGCTCCGAAGGAAATCAGTTGTAAAGTGGAAATTCCGGAAACCCACGAAGGGCTTCCGGTGGTAGGAATTAATACTGGGGCATTTGAAAATCATTTTGAAGTGACAGACATTGTAATTCCCTCGTCGGTAACGTTCATGTACAAAACATCGTTATGCGAAACCGGGTGGTATGAAAACAGAAAAAATGAAGCAGCGCTGATTGTAAACAATATACTGCTAAATCTGTGTTCGGATGAGGAGGTTGTAGTTATTCCGGACGGTGTAAATATCGTGTCAGGGTATGCGTTTGACGATACTTGTCCGAACATGACGGAAGTGCATATTCCTTCTTCGGTGACAACGATTGGAGACGGAGCGTTTTTTGATTGTACAAAACTTCAGAAGGTTACGATACCGGATTCGGTGACAACGATTGGAGACAGAGCGTTTTATGATTGTACAAAACTTCAGAAGGTTACGATACCGAATTCGGTGACAACGATTGGATTCGAAGCGTTTTATAATTGTAAAAACCTTCAACAGATTACGATACCGGATTCGGTGACAACCATTGGGAATTTTGCATTTTCAAAATGTACAAGCCTGGAATCGATACAGATACCGGATTCGGTTCGCAGTATCGGTTGGCGAGCCTTTGAGGAGACTCCTTGGTTGGAAATGCAAAAAGAAAAAGCGGATTTTATCATTATCAATAACATTCTGATCTGGGCAAAGGAAAAGGAATCCGTTGTAATTCCGGACGGAGTCATTGAGATTACCGGAGCGTTTAATAAATATACAAAACTTCAGAAGGTTACGATACCGGATTCGGTGACAACGATTGGATCCGGAGCGTTTTGTGATTGTACAAACCTTCAACAGATTACGATACCGGATTCGGTGACAACCATTGGAATGTATGCATTTGCCTACACACAGCTGACGGATATTGAAATCCCGAACTCGGTGACAACGATTGGATACAGAGCGTTTTATGATTGTACAAAACTTCAGAAGGTTACGATACCGGAGTCGGTGACAACCATTGAAGACTTTGCATTTAAAAGCACACAGTTGAGGGATATTGAAATACCGGATTCGGTGACAACCATTGGAAACTCTGCATTTGCCTACACGCAGCTGACGGATATTGAAATCCCGAACTCGGTGACAACCATTGGATACTTTGCATTTAAAAGCACACAGCTGACGGATATTGAAATTCCGGAGTCGGTGACAACCATTGGAATGTATGCATTCTCAGAATGTCATGGATTGACAAGCATACGGATTTCCGATTCCGTAACCGTTATCGAAGAGGGTTGTTTTTCGGAATGTGAAAACCTGCAGAGCGTTATTTTACCGAAGAATTTGAAACGAATAGGACTCGGTGCATTTACCGACTGTGAAAACCTAAGCAGCATCGTTATTCCGGAAACGGTAAACGAATTCGGGTGGGATGCATTCAAGGGTACATTATGGTTAAACGAGGAGAAACAAAAGAACGACTATGTGATTGTCAATGACTGTTTGCTTGCAGTGTCGGATACAGTCAAAAATGTTAGGATTCCGAATACGGTCAAAGCCTTTGCAGAGGGAGCATTTTCACAGAGTAATATCGAAACGATTGTCATTCCGATGCAGATTACGGAAATCAGCAATTATTTTTTTTATGATTGTCAGCAGCTGCAGAGTGTTCGATTTGAAGGAACGGTTACGACTATCGGTGACTATGCTTTTCGCGGCTGCAGTAAGCTGCAGGAACTTATTTTGCCCGAGGGACTGATTACGATTGGAAATCGCGCATTTTGTGAATGTACCGAATTGTCCACACTTACACTCCCGGACAGTGTTATGTGGATTGGGTCTTATGTGTTTTCTAAATGCGAACAGCTAAAGACCATTATTCTCCCGGAATCACTGGTTGCAATTAGCAAAGACGCATTTCGCATGGACTGCGGGGTAGAAGAACTGTATGTTCCGAGCAGTGCACATATTGATGCAGTAACGATTTGGTACTGTGACAATTTAAAAATACTGACACTGCCGAAATCTTTGGCTGAACTGGAACATACGATAAGATTTTATTTCGGTAAGATTACCATAAATTACTATTAATACGACAGCAAGTACGAACAGCCGTTACGGACCGTTCCGTAACAAAGAAACAAATAGATAGTCAGATGGAGAAAAGAATGAGTAAAAAGTTGAAGCTCACCCTGGGCGCAATCATGGGGATGATTGTTACTGCAGTTATTTTGCTGGTGGTGTTTATTGTTTCGAAACCGAAGGATAAACCGTCAGGACCGCCGGAACAGGAGCAGCAGGAGGATCCGGAAAGCGAAACCCCGGACAAACCGCATGAGAAAATCGTGGAGTCGGATGAGTTTGTATTTCATTTAAAGGAAGATGAAAATGCATATATCCTGGCAGAGTACCGGTCTGACGAAAAATCCCAAATTGCGATTCCCGAAACCATAGACGGCTTACCGGTTACCGCAATCGATGAGTATGTTTTTGACGGGCATCACGAATTGAAAATGATTGATATTCCGAAAACCGTAACCGATATTTCATATAGTGCATTGTCAGGAACGGAATGGTTTGACAAACTGTGTTTTCAGAACGATGTGGTTGTCATTAACGATACGCTTCTTATGGTAAGGGATAATGGGCAGACGACATTTCGGATTCCGGATGGCGTTAAACGAATCGGGAAATCTGCATTCGAATATAAGGGATTTGAAGAGGTAACGTTCCCGGATTCGGTTACCGTAATTGGAGAGTACGCATTTGAATGTTGCGAACAACTGAAAACGGTTCGGCTTCCGAAATCGTTGGTGACGATTTCCGCAGAAGCATTTTGCTTCTGCGGAAACCTGAATCAGATAACAATCCCGGAGGCTGTAACCGATATCGGAAGACAAGCTTTTTGGGAATGTAATTCTCTGAGTTCCGTAACCTTTTCGCCTTCGGTAATCACAATCGGAAGAAGTGCATTTGCAGATACGAACCTAATGACAGTCAAAATTCCGGAATCGGTGACAAGTATCGGTGCGAATGCATTTTCCGGCTGCGAAAATCTGGTTGATGTGGAAATTCCCGAAACGGTAACTTCCATCGGAATCGGGGCGTTTTCCATGACTCCTTGGCTGGGCAAAAAGATTGAAGAAAATGATTTGGTAATAGTAAACAATATTCTTCTGTATGCAAAGAACCGTGAAACGGTCGTTGTTCCGGACGGCGTAACAAAGATTATGGGAGCTTTTTTGGATTGTGATAAGCTGGTGTACGTATCGCTTCCGGACAGTGTAACCGAAATCGGAGACAGTTCGTTTGAGAATTGTACGTCACTGACCGAATTGGTACTTCCGAACGGACTGGTTACAATCGGAGAATGCGCATTTTTGCATTGCCGTTCGCTGCGAAGGATTGAGATTCCGGACTCGCTGCAGAATCTGGGACAGAATGCTTTCTGGAATAGCGGCCTGGAATCGGTGAAACTCCCGAGTTCTTTGGAACGGATTCCCGAGGGAGCGTTTGGTACGACTCCTTTGAAAACCGTGGTATTTTCGGAAAACCTGACGGAAATCGCTTCCTCTGCATTTTCCGCTTGTAACGAATTGACGGAGATCACCATCCCGAATACCGTAAAGACGATTGGAAGCTATGCATTTTCCGAATGTGAAAATCTGAGACAGATTACGTTGCCGGACTCTCTGAATACCATTGGATCATATGCCTTTCAGAGATGCGATCTGGTTCATGTTGTGCTTCCGGAATCTTTGAAGAAATTGGAAGACGGAATGTTTTACGAATGCAAAAACCTGTCCGAGATGACAATTCCCGATTCCGTAACGGAAATTCCGGATGAATGCTTTTCAATGTGTATTTCGCTGGAATCCATTCATTTCCCTGAAAATCTGAAACGAATAGGCGCGAATGCGTTTTTCGGATGTGAGAGGCTGTATAACCCGGAATTCCCGGAAGGCCTTGTCATATCGGACGGAAATGCGTTTCAGAATACAGCCTGGAAAAACTCACAGTGTAAGCAAAATGATTTTTTGATTGTGAATCATGTTTTGATCGGCGTAAATCCGATGCTGACGAATATCGTTATTCCGGATACCGTGACGGAGATTGCCGCATATGCGTTGTCATGTTCGGCCGTTCGACGGCTGGTGATTCCCGACAGTGTTACCAAAATCGGGAAGTATGCATTCTTCGAGTGCAATGGGATTGAAGAAATCGTGCTCCCAAGCAGCATTCGGACAATTCCGGAAGGGCTCTTCTCGGGATGTGCCAGATTGCGAAGCGTAACGATTCCGGACAGTGTGACGACAATTGAGAATATGGCATTTGAAGAATGTATCTCCCTGACGGAGCTTCTGGTTCCGGACAGTGTGACGGAGATTCAGAATATGGTTTTCTATCATTGCGAGAATCTGACATCGATCACCCTGTCAAAAAATCTGGTATCCCTCGGAAATTATGTGTTCAATTCCTGTAAGAAACTGACGTCCATAGAATTACCGGATACCTTGATGTGGATGGGATTGGAGATATATATCGAATCGGGTATGGAGTCTCTCGTAATTCCGAAATCCGTTATTTCAATCGGAAATGACTATTTCGGGTATTATGATGAGAGTATTCTCAAAAACGTAACCATTTCGAAACAGCTGATGAAGCAAATCAGATACGAAATCGATCCCAAGATTCAGTTTACGTATTATTGATTCGAACGGCGATAGCGTACGGTTACCATGGAATCTGTGAGAAAATGCTTGCAAAAACATGGTAAATACTATAAAATGCTAAACGGACTATACACAGGCACATTTGCCTGCTAAATAAAGGAGACGAAATATGGCTAAGAAACCTATCGTATTGCTGATTTTGGACGGTTACGGATTGAACGATAAGAAGGAAGGAAATGCGGTTGCACAGGCCGACACGCCGGTTATGGACAGGCTGATGGCGGAGTGCCCGTTTGTAAAGGGTAATGCATCCGGTATGGCTGTCGGTCTTCCGGACGGACAGATGGGAAATTCGGAAGTCGGACATCTGAATATGGGCGCAGGCCGCATTGTTTATCAGGAACTGACAAGAATTACCAAGGAAATTATGGATGGTGACTTCTTCCGGAACGAGGAACTTCTGGCTGCCATCGAGAACTGTAAGAAAAATGATTCCGCCCTTCATTTGTACGGACTGCTGTCCGACGGCGGAGTGCATTCCCATAACACGCATTTGTATGCTCTGCTGAAGCTGGCCAAGGATTGCGGTCTTTCCAAGGTTTATGTTCACTGCTTCCTGGACGGTCGTGATACACCTCCGGCAAGCGGTAAGGATTTTGTAGCCGCATTGGAACAGGAGATGGCTTCCATCGGTGTCGGCGAAGTTGCAACCATCAGCGGACGGTATTATGCAATGGATCGTGACAAGAACTGGGATCGTGTGGAAAAGGCATATGCAGCACTTGTTTACGGTGAAGGCAATAAGGCCGACAGCGCCGCACAGGCAATGGAAGAGACCTATGCAAACGGTGTTACCGATGAGTTTGTAATTCCGACCGTTATTATGAAGAACGGTGCTCCGACGGCGACGATTCAGGCAAATGATTCCATCATTTTCTTCAATTTCCGTCCCGACCGTGCACGTGAAATTACAAGAACCTTCTGCTGTGAGGATTTTGACGGATTTGAGAGACGAAACGGATTCCTTCCGCTTACTTATGTATGCTTCTCCGAATATGATGTCACGATTCCCAACAAGACGATTGCGTTCAAGAAGGTGGAAGTGACCAATACATTCGGCGAGTGGCTTGCGGCAAACGGACTGAAGCAGGCGAGAATTGCCGAGACGGAGAAATACGCCCACGTTACGTTCTTCTTTAACGGTGGTATTGAGGCTCCGAACGAGGGTGAGGACAGAATTCTGGTGGATTCTCCGAAGTACGTTCCGACCTATGACAAGAAGCCGAGAATGAGCGCATATACGGTTTGTGACCGCTTGAGCGAAGCGATTACGAAGAAAAATGATGACGGTGAGGCATATTACGATGTGATCATTTGCAATTTCGCAAATCCGGATATGGTCGGTCATACCGGCGTTCTGGAGGCTGCAAAGCAGGCCATCGAGGATATCGACCGCTGCGTCGGCGAGGTTGTGGAATTTGTGAAGGAAGCCGGCGGAGTGATGTTCATTTGCGCGGACCACGGAAATGCGGAGCAGCTCGTTGATTACGAGACCGGCGCACCGTTTACCGCACATACCACCAATCCGGTTCCGTTTATCCTTGTAAATGCGGAAGAGGGAACCAAACTTCGTGAAGGCGGATGCCTCGCGGATATTATCCCGACTCTGATTGAGTTGATGGGCAAGGAACAGCCGAAGGAAATGACCGGAAAGAGTCTGATTCAAAAATAAATTTTGTGCTTGCATTACGTGATAAAGTGTGATAGAATTATCGCGTTGTACTTATTCAATAGAGTGTAAAGTGAATTTTGGAGGTCTGTTATGGCTGCTTTTAAGGTTGTACTTGAAATTTTATATTTTCTTATATGTGTAGTTTTGGTCGCTATCGTTTTGATGCAGGAAGGTAAGAATGCAGGTCTCGGATCCATTGCAGGTTCGACGGAAACCTATTGGAGCAAGAACAAAGGTCGTTCCAGAGAAGGAAAGCTTATTGTTTGTACAAGAATTCTGGTGGCTGCGTTCATCGTATTCTCCATTCTTCTTCAGTCAAAATGGTTTAACTAAGTAATTCCTGCGGCACTCCGATGAGTGCCGCTTTTTATTTCTGTTGAGATGCCGGTGCAGTCCGGTGAAAAGGTGGGAGATAATACGATGATGGTTATCGATGAAAGAAAAAAGGAAATGGTCATGGCGCTGATTCAGGACAAACAGTACCATCCGATGAAACTGCGGGAAATCGCGGGATTTCTGCAGGTACCGAAGTCTCAGAGGGCGGAATTGAATGCGATTCTGGACACCCTGACCAATGAAGGACGAATCGGAACCGATCGGGAAGGCCGGTATATTCCGCTGTCCGCAGTTACGGCAGAAGGCATTTTCCAATCGACGGAGCGCGGATTCGGGTTTGTTGCCGTGGACGGTGAAGCGGATGACTGGTTTATTCCGGAAGAAGCAACCATGAATGCGGTTCACGGAGACCGTGTAAGTGTCGTTCGGGTTCGATACGGCGGTACGGACAACGGAAAGAAAATGCGTACCGAGGGACGGATTACCAAAATTCTGGAACGGAATACGACGGAACTTGTCGGCATTTTCCATAAGAGCAAAAATTTCGGCTTTGTCGTACCGGACCGGTCCAAACTGAATTTTGATGTCCACGTTGCCAAAGAACATACCAAAGGGGCCGTCAGCGGACAGAAGGTGTGTGTGAGAATCACCGATTTCGGTGATGACCGACATCAGCCGGAAGGACGGATTACGGAAATTCTCGGTCATATTAACGATCCCGGAGTCGATATTCTGTCGGTTGTCAAGGACTATGCTCTGCCGACGGATTTTCCCGACGAGGTAAAGGCCCAGCTGGAAACGGTGCCGGATGAAGTGAGCGAAGAACAGACGAAAGGACGGCTGGATCTTCGGGATGTGATGACCGTGACCATTGACGGGGAAGAAGCGAAGGATCTCGATGATGCCATTTCGCTGACGACGGAGAACGGACATTATATTCTGGGCGTTCATATTGCGGATGTCAGTCATTATGTGACCGAAAACAGTCCGCTTGACAAGGAAGCCATCAACCGCGGAACCAGCGTGTATCTGACCGACCGGGTCATTCCGATGCTTCCGCATGCGTTGTCCAACGGAATCTGTTCTCTCAATATGGGAGAGGACCGTTTGGCCCTCAGCTGCATTATGGAAGTGGATGAGAGCGGTGCGGTGGTGTCCCACAAAATCTGCGAAAGCGTTATCCGAGTCAATCACAGAATGTCGTACACAAAGGTATTTCAGGTGCTTCAGGCGATGGATGCGGAAGGAAACGGAGACAATCCGGTACCGGAATATGAGGATGCGGTGCCGATGCTTTTGCAAATGAACCGTCTGTCTCTGCTGACCAGAGCAAGACGGGAAAACCGCGGCGCCATTGATTTTGATTTCCCGGAGAGCAAAATTCTTTTGGACGAAAAAGGAAAGGTGACCGACATTGTTCCGCACGAGAGAAACCGTGCCACCGAACTGATTGAAGATTTTATGCTTCTGGCCAACGAAACCATTGCGGAGGAGTTTTTCTGGCTTCAGCTGCCGTTCGTGTATCGAATTCATGAAGAACCGGATTTTGAGAAAATGGAGGACCTTCGCAGGTATGTGTCTCATTTCGGCTATTCCATGCATTTGTCCAATGAAACCGTACATGCAAAGGAAGTTCAGAAGCTGTTAAAGAGCATCCATGGGGCTCCGGAAGAAAATCTGCTGAGCCGTTTGACCCTTCGGTCCATGAAACAGGCTAAGTATTCCACCGAGTGCCTCGGTCATTTTGGTCTGGCTGCGAAATATTACTGTCATTTCACATCGCCGATTCGCCGATATCCGGATTTACAGATACACCGGATTATCAAGGAATATTTACACGAAAACCTGTCGGAAAAGCGCATTTCCCATTATGAAGCGATTTTGCCCGAACGCGCCAAACAGTCGTCCATGACGGAACGCAGAAGCGAAGAAGCCGAGCGTGAGGTGGAGAAGATGAAGAAGGCGGAATATATGAGAGGCTTCCTCGGAGAAACCTTTGATGGGCTGATTTCCGGAATTACATCCTGGGGAATTTACGTGGAATTGCCGAATACGGTGGAGGGAATGGTTCGTGTGACGGATTTGCGCGGAGATTATTACCGGTTTGATGCAAAAACCATGACGCTGACCGGAGAGCATACGAGAAAATGCTATACCATCGGGCAGCCGATGAAAGTTTTGGTTGCGGCAGCGGACAAAATGACCCGGACAATTGATTTTGTACCGGCCGAGTGATACAATAATCAATGTTTAAATCGATTTACGGAGGCGCAGTCCTCAGAAAGAGAGAATATGGGAAACAGTACGATTCGTCAGATTGCCAACAATAAAAAGGCGTTTCACGATTATTTTATAGAAGAACAGTACGAGGCGGGAATCGCACTCCACGGAACGGAAGTAAAATCCGTTCGGATGGGACAGTGCTCGGTCAAGGAAGCATATGTGAACATCGTAAACGGAGAGGCGCTTCTGTACGGAATGCACATTTCGCCGTATGAGAAGGGGAACATTTTCAATCGGGATCCTCTTCGTGTGAAAAAGCTTCTGCTGAACCGGCATGAAATCAATAAACTGGCCGGAAAAATGCAGGAAAAAGGGTACACCATCGTACCGACAGCGGTTTATCTGAAGGGAAATCTGGTCAAGGTAAGCATCGCTGTCGCAAAGGGCAAAAAACTGTATGACAAGCGGGACAGTATTGCCAAGCGTGATATGCAAAGAGAAGCGGAACGCGAGTTCAAAATCAAGAATCTGTAAGCTGCAATGCCCCTGTCGGAAATGCTCCGGCAAGGGCATTTTCAGTTTGACAAACGGGGCATATACTGTTACACTGTTCCTATAACAAATATAACGTTACGGATTTTGCGATATGTTACGGAAAAGTGCCGTACGGCACAAAAAGTGAGGGACGATATGTTGGTCAGAATTGATTTTGACAGTGATGAAGCATTTTACATGCAGCTGAGAAACCAGATTATTATGAGAATTGCAATGGCCGAAATCCGCGAAGGAGACAGTCTTCCGAGCGTTCGGGATTTGGCGGATACCGTAGGTATCAACATGCATACGGTGAACAAGGCGTATACGATTCTGAAACAGGAAGGATACCTGAAGCTGGATCGCAGACGCGGTGCCGTTGTGGCCATCGATCCGAATAAACGAAAAGCTGTCGAGGACCTTCGGGAAGAACTTCGGGCAGTCGTTGCGCGGGCCATTTGCAAGAACGTTTCCGGAAGCGAAATCTGTGACATTTTAAGTGAAGTAGTGGAGGAATTCCAGGGATGATACAATATACCAAGGATGCCGAGGCGGTTTTGAAAGATGCAAAACTGCTGGCAAAGTCGTATTGCATGGACTATGTCGGAACCGAGCACGTGGTGGAATCCATGCTCAATCATGACAATCTGGTCTGTGACCTGTTGATGCGTGAATACGGAGACAAAGTAGCCTTTTTCTCATCGGCCAATCCCGATTTGACATCGGATCGGACTCAGACAAAACGCAAAACTCCGGAGATGACACCGAAGCTTGTGAAGGTGTTGGAACGAAGCCGTGAATTTGCGGAGCTTCTCAATGATGAATATGTCGGAACCGGCCATATTATGCTGTCTGTTTTGCGGGAACCGGAGTCCATTGCGGTACGCAAACTGAACGAATACGGAATTGACAGCGCGACGCTGTTCAAACAGATACTGGAAGAGCTGGGAATTACCGGAAACGGTGCCAAAAATTTTCTGGAAAGTCTGAAAGCCAAGAAAAAGGCGGAACACGGCGGGTCTTTGATGCAGTACTGCCGGGATTTGACGGAACTTGCTTCGGAGGGCAAAACCGAGCCCGTGGTCGGGCGAAATGAGGAAATCGGTCGGTTGATTCAGACCCTTTGCCGGAAGAAGAAAAACAACCCCTGTCTGGTCGGGGAACCGGGTGTCGGAAAAACGGCCGTTGTGGAAGGTCTGGCACTTCGGATTGCGGCCGGAACCGTTCCGGAACCGATGAAGGACAAGCGTATTCTGTCCCTGAATATGACGTCGCTGGTGGCGGGGTCCAAATATCGCGGGGAATTCGAAGAGCGGATGCGCCAGATGCTGTCGGAACTGGAAAACAACAGGAACATCATTTTGTTTATTGATGAAGTGCATACGATTATCGGAGCCGGAAGCGGAGAAGGTTCGCTGGATGCCGCCAATATTATGAAGCCGGCACTGTCCAAGGGACTGATTCAGCTGATCGGGACGACAACGCTGGCCGAATATCGAAAGTATATCGAGAAAGATGCGGCACTGGAACGTCGTTTTCAGCCGATTACGGTGGAGGAACCGACCGAAGAGGAAGCCTGCCGGATTCTGGAAGGAATTCGGGCAGGGTATGAGAAGCATCACGGAATCCGTTATACCGACGGGGCAATCCGCGCCTGTGTTTCGTTATCGGCAAGATATATCAACGACAGGCATTTGCCCGATAAGGCAATCGATCTTCTGGACGAAGCCGGAAGTCGGGTAAAGCTCAATGCGTTTCTGACATCTCCCGACAGCGTGACGGTCGGACAGGAACTGACCCGGCTTCAGAATGACAAAGAAGCCGCATTTCTGAACGGAAATACGGATGAAGTGAAAAAACTGAACACCAAAATCCGGTCTTTGATGAGAAAGCAGAAGAGCGAGAGTTCGGCGTCCAAATCACAGGCGAAGGCATGCGTTACCGAAGATACCATTGCCGAACTGGTTGCGGCGCAGACGGGGATTCCCGTATCGCGAATCAACAAAACGGAGCGGGAACGGCTGCTTGCCATGGAAGAGGAACTTCACCGCTTTGTCATCGGTCAGGACGAAGCGATTTCGGCCTTGTCCAAATCGATTCGCCGCGGTCGTATCGGCCTGAAAGACCCGAATCGTCCGATCGGATCCTTTTTGTTTCTCGGACCGACCGGTGTCGGAAAGACGGAATTGTGCAAGGCACTGGCGGAAACACTGTTTGGCGACGCCGAAGCCATGATTCGAATTGATATGTCCGAGTATATGGAAAAGCACAGCGTATCGAAAATGATCGGCAGCCCGCCCGGATATGTCGGATTTGAAGAAGGCGGTCAATTGAGTGAGCGGGTACGCAGAAAGCCGTATTCCGTGTTGCTTTTGGATGAAATCGAAAAGGCTCATCCCGACGTATTCAACATTTTGCTGCAGGTTCTGGATGACGGTCGGATTACCGATTCCAACGGTCGGAAAGTCGACTTTAAGAATACGGTTATCGTTATGACATCCAATGCGGGAGCAACCCGGATCATGAATCCGAAAACACTGGGCTTTGCAACGGAACAGGATGCGGCAAGAGATTATAACCGAATGAAGGAAGGCGTCATGGAGGAAGTCCGTCATTTGTTCAAACCGGAATTCCTGAATCGAATCGATGAAATTCTGGTATTCCATTCGCTGACAAAGGACGAAGTTCACGGAATTGCGGAACTTCTGCTGAACCGGTTCGCAAAGCAGTGCAGAAGCACGGCGAATCTGACCGTTCATTTTACGGATGCTTTGACGGATGCCGTGGCGTCCAAGGGGTACGATCCGCTGTATGGCGCGAGACCAGTCAAGCGTGTGATTCAGGATACCGTGGAAAATGCATTGACGGAAGCTCTGCTGAAGGGAACGGTGGAGAACGGAGCGGAGGTTACGCTCGACTGGCAGGAGAATGAAGTTGTAATTCGATAATTGGGGTAAATACTATGGCGAAGGAAAAAACGATTTATTTCTGCAGGGAATGCGGAACGGAATCGTCCAAATGGCTGGGACAGTGTCCCGGCTGCAGGGAATGGAATACAATGGTGGAAGCACCGACCGGAGCCCTTCGCAAGACGGCTTCCGGAGGGAAGACAATACGCTCTGCGGCAAGTCCGAAAAATCTTTCGGAGGTGACAACCGAGGAAGAAGACCGGATCGGCACCGGAATGAAGGAAATGGACCGTGTTTTGGGCGGCGGAATTGTCCGCGGCTCCCTGGTGCTGGCGTCGGGAGACCCCGGTATCGGCAAATCCACGCTGCTTCTGCAAATGTGTCGGAATCTTGCATTGGCGGGGGTGTCCGTTTTGTATGTGTCCGGTGAGGAATCGCTGAAACAGATTAAGCTGCGTGCGGTTCGAATCGGCGACTGTCCGAACAACCTGCTGTTTCTGTCGGAAACCGACATGCATGCGGTGAAAGAGAGTATTCTGACACTGCATCCCGAAGTGGTGATTGTCGATTCGGTTCAGACGATGGTTCTGCCGGAACAGGACAGTACGCCGGGAAGCGTAACGCAGATTCGCGAGATTACCACGTTTTTGATGCGGCTGGCGAAGGAAGAAGACATTTCCGTGTTTATGGTCGGTCATGTGACCAAGGAAGGAACGGTTGCCGGACCGAAAATGTTAGAGCATATGGTGGATACCGTGCTGTATCTGGAAGGGGATTCCACGACCGCATACCGGCTGCTTCGGACGATTAAGAACCGGTTCGGTTCCACCAACGAAATCGGTGTGTTTGAAATGGAAGCGAACGGCCTGACCGAGGTGGAAAATCCGTCGGAGCATATGCTTCGGGGAAGACCGGAAGGGGAACCGGGCTCCGTGGTTGCCGTAACGATGGAAGGTACAAGGCCGATTCTGGTAGAAGTTCAGGCACTGGTTTGCAGAACCAATTTCAATCTTCCGAGACGGACCGCGGCAGGAACCGACAGCAATCGCATGAATCTGTTGATGGCGGTGCTGGAGAAACGGTTGGGAATGAATCTCTCTACGTGCGATGCGTACCTGAATGTGGCCGGCGGAATGCGAATTACGGAACCGGCAATCGATCTGGCAATTGTATTGGCACTCATTTCCGGGTATGATAACGTACCGCTGGAAACCCGGACGGTTGCGTTCGGCGAGGTCGGACTGACCGGAGAGCTTCGTTCCGTGACGCAGGCATTGCAGCGAATTCGGGAAGCCGCAAAACTCGGATACAAACGATGTATTTTATCACGTTCCGATTATGAAAAAATGAAAGATGTTGCACCGGAAGGAATTCAACTGGTCGGAATTTCCAATGTACGGGAACTGAAACAGATTTTACGAAAATAATAGGAAATAGGGAAAAAAGATGAAGGGAAAAGTATTGATTTGCATTATGGGGTTGGCAATTGCATCGGTACTCGCCGGATGCGGAAAGGAAGAGGATCCGGGAACCGGTATCTCATTGGCGGAAACAACAAAATATGAGCATATTGTGACCGGAGCCGCGAAGCAGGGAGAGGACGACGGGGAAACCCACCGGCAGAAGGACGCGGAAGGCTATTATGTGGTTCAGGATACCGTATACGTACGGTCCAATACACTGAATATCCGCCGTCAGCCGAGTACGGAATCGGAGATAGTCAGTACGGTGAACTACGGAACAAGTCTGAATCGGACCGGAATCGGCGAAGATGATTGGGTTCGGATCTACTATCAAAATGAAACCGCTTACGTCAGCAAGTCTCTGGTTACGGAACTGACGATTTTGGAGGATAAGAAATTCGAACCTTCCAAAGCGGTATTGTCCACCGTGGACACTTCGAGAGAATTTTACAGTTATGATTCCATGTGCGGTGATTTGGCCGAACTGAAAGAACGGTTCAGCGATCATATGAGGCTTAACTGTATCGGAACGACCAAAGACAATCGGAACATTTTCGAGGTGATTATCGGAAATCCCGATACGGCCAAGAAACAGCTGTTTTTCTGTGCCGGAGTGTGCGGAACGGAATACATGAGCACGCTGGTGTGCATGAAGCAGATCGAATATTATCTGACGTTCTACGAGAAAGGCAACTACAAAGGATTTCCGTATAAGGAACTGTGTGATAACGTGGCAATCCATGTCATTCCGATGCTGAATCCGGACGGAGTAATGATCAGTCAGGACCTGGAAGCGAAGATTTCGCGGGCGGATATCCTGTCCGATCTGAACAAATGGTTCAAACGGGACAAGCAGAACGGAGGAACCAGCCTGTCCAAGGAAAATTATCTGAAATTCTTCTATGCCAATGCAAACGGAGTGGATTTGCGGCGGAATTTTGATTATATGTGGGATCAGGTATCGGCAGATCTGGAAGCGGGCTCCGAAGGGTATCGGGGAACGGAACCGGCAACGGAGCCGGAATCCCGCGCACTGCTCGCACAGATTTCCAGGTATTCCCCGGATCTGATTATCGTATATCATACATCGGGACCGACGATTCAATATAATTTCGGTCAGGATGAACGGAAAACGGCAAATGCGAAGAAATATGCGGAGCTGCTGGAAGGCATTATGAACTACGAGAAAATCGATTCCGCGGTCGGCGTGGAGGGCTTCGGTTCCTATGAAGGTTATTGCAACAAGGAATTGGGAATTCCGACCATGTCGGTGTACCTGGGAAGCGGAAAGACTCCGCTTGCGTTAAATGAATTCAATGCCATTTGGAATGCATGCTGCGATTCCTGGGCCGTCATGCAGCTGGCGGTTATTGATTACTGAGAAGAGAGGAAAGCCTGATGAGAATTCTGTTTTTGCTGGTGTTAATAGTGCTGGCGTATTTGCTGACACGATTCTATTACAGAAAAAACTGGAATAAAAAACTGCAATGTACTCTGACCTTTAGTCAGGCAACGGCGCACGAAGGTGAGTGGCTGTCGCTGGAAGAGGTAATAACAAACGGAAAGGCAATGCCGTTACCCGCGCTCAAGGTCAAATTTCAGCTGTCCAAATATATGTGGCTGGAAAACAGCAATACCCATAACGTAACCGACCATTATTACCGAAATGAGCTGTTCTGTGTCGGCGGATATAAGAAGGTAATTCGCAGAATTCCCGTAATGGGAACCAGACGGGGACCGTACCATGTGGAAGGTCTGCAAATGATCGGAACCGATAATTTTTTCGCAAAACAGTTTCCTGTCTTTTGCGAGTCCAAAACGGAGCTTCTGGTAACGCCGAAGAGTTATGCGATTGAAATGGGAGATCTTCCGTTCCGTACCATGTGGGGCGACGTGGTTTCCAAGCTTCGGCTGTATGAAGATTTTGCGGCATTTGCGGGACTGCGCGAGTATCAGCCGGGAGACCCGATTCAGAGAATCAACTGGAAGGCATCCGCCAGATCCGGCGATTGGCAGGTCAATTACTACGATACGACAATGGACAAACGGATGCATATCGTGCTCCACGCGGAAATGGGGCCGTTCCCGTATGAGGAGGATTTGCGGGAGGAATTGCTGCGGCTCGGTGTCAGCTTTGCTTCGGCCGCAATGGGAATCGGTCAGAGTGTTTCCATGGAATGCAATGTGTCCGGAACGGACGGCGGAGAACCGTTACTGATTTCCGAAGGAAGTTCGATGGATCATATGGATACGATTGAAATCGGTCTTGCCCGGATCGATTTTGAAACCATTTTCGATGCAAAGAAAATGAAACAGGCAATGTATACGCGGGCTGAATTCGGAGACAATACGGATTTTTCGCTGTATGAGGAAGATCAGAATATCAGTGTGCTGTATGTTACCTATGCGGTGCGGCAGGATTTTACGGAACGGATGATAGCAAGAATCCGTACCGGAGCTCCCTGCTGTCTCGTATATATCGGTTCGGAACTGCCGTCACTTCCGCAGGAACTGATGAGCTGTACCGTACTTTGGAAACCGAAGAATATTTAGGGAGGTATCGCTGTGAGAAAAACCTATCGATTATTGGATTACGAAAAACAGCTGTACCGGTTCCGTTTTGTATTTCTCGGTCTCTGTTTTTATTCGGTTGCAGCCATTGTGATGGATAATTTCGTCAGGGACAATCTGTATATTCTTTTGGGGGCTCTTGTCGTATTTGCCGGCGGAAGTTATTTGCTCGGCTGCCTGTTCAGCAATCTGCTTTCCGAGAAGAAAAACAACCGGAAAGAACGGGTATTCTGGGCTCTCGGGTTTGTGAATATTGCGGCATATCTGATTTCGGCCGCGATGGAATGTCTGGGATTACAGTATGTGGAACTGATTGCGCTGTTTCTGTTTGTGGCATTGGCGGTATATGCCCTGTATCTGGCTCATCTGATCGGATATATGAAAGATAACCGGGATGTCGAAAAGGAAGCGATGCATCATGTCATTATCGGTAATATGAGAGCCTTTCGGTTATGGTATCTGGTTGTTACCTTGGTCGTTCTGTCATTTGCGGTGCTTCCCGTATGGACACTGTTTGACAGTATTTGGAAATGGTTTATCAACGTAATCAGGTCGCTGCTCGGCAATCATTTGAATTTCGATTCCACGGTGAAGAATCCGGAACTGAATATCGGCGACGCTTTGAATCCGGATGCCGAATCGATTCTGAACGTTTCTGCAAAGACCGGAAAAACCGGCTCGTTCTGGACCGAAATTCTTCCGTTTTTGATTCTTGCGGTCATTTTTATGGTATTGGCGTATTGCCTCGGCAAATTCCTGATTTCGAAAATCAATGACCAGAGAACAACGATGATGACGGACCGTGTTATCGATCTGAAATTTTCGTCCTCGGAATATCGGGACGAAATTATCCGAACGAGAAACGAAGATGTCGATGAGGACAATGTGTATGCGAGACGAATCCGAAAAACCTTTAAGAGGACGGTTTTCGACCGCTTCGGGGAACAGGACATTCCGGAAAAAACTCCGGAGGAACTGCTGAACCGGGCCGACGGATCGCATGAGGTTTTGCTGGAAAAATATGAAAAAGCCAGATATTCCGACATTCCCTGTACGTCTGACGATGTGAAAGCGGTCAAGGAGAGTGTCCGGAAAGAAAAAACCGAGAACAATGAAAACGGAATTTCTTCTTGACATTTGCATTTTCTTGTTGTACGATAACGTCCGTTAGGAGAATGCGTTGAAGAGGATCAGTAGTCATGTGTCCGGTTCAGAAAGCTGTTGGTTGATGCGAAACAGTCGAAGATATATGAGGAACTCGCCTTGGAGCTGCGGATTGAAGACGATATGTTGTGTAGATTCTGCCGGAAGCCCACCGTTATAAGGGAACAGCATCGAGAGATCTGTGCTGACTGAGTGCATGAGAAATCATGAAATAGAGTGGTACCGCGTATATTGCGTCTCTATCCTTTCGGATAGAGACGTTTTTTTGTTATAGGAAGTCCTGTAACGAAATAACGCTCCGCAGGGATGCACGCGCTTTTGCAGCGGAATTTGCCGCTGCGCAACACAAAAGCGGCGCGGCATATCGCAGTAGATATGCGTTTATGTACTTTACAGAAAGAAGGAGTTACTATGAAAATCAGTTTTTCAACTCTCGGATGTCCGGATTATTCCTGGACCGATATTTATACCATGGCGAAAGATTTGGGATACCACGGAATCGAAATCCGCGGTCTCGGAAATGATATTCTGGCCACCAAATCCAAGCCGTTTTCCGAAGAGCAATTGCCGAAAACAGTAGCCAAATTGAGAGAAATCAATGTGGAAATTTCCTGCCTGTCGTTCGGAACCGCGTTGAAATACAAAAACAAGCTTCCCAGAATCATTGAGGAACTGACGGCCTACGCAAAGCTGGCCAATGCACTGGGAACCGCGTATATCCGTGTCCTGGCGGACGAACATCCGGCTCCGGACGGAGAAGTGGACGATGAGGTCATTATCGACGCTCTGAAGCAGCTTGCTCCGATTGCGGAAGAAAATAACGTGACCATGCTGGTGGAAACCAACGGTGTGTATTCCGATACAAAAAGACTGAAGGCCGTTTTGGATGCGGTCGGAAGCAGAAAAATTGCGGCACTGTGGGATATTCATCATCCGTACCGGAATTTTAACGAAGCACCGAAGGAAACCGTGGATAACCTCGGAGAATATATCAAATATATTCATGTCAAGGATTCCGTATTGCGGGACGGCGTTGTTTCCTATCGAATGATGGGAGACGGCGACATGCCGTTGAAGGAAATTTTCTCCGCACTGGAGAACATGAATTATACCGGATATGTATCGCTGGAGTGGGTCAAGAGATGGTCTCATGAACTTGCCGATGCATGGGTTGTATTCCCGCAGTTTGCAAATTATATGAAGCCGTATCGCACCAAGCACAAGCATCCGATTCAGACGGATAACCGCGGTACCGGAAATTACATTTGGCCGAAGGAACGTCTGATTGACTATACTTTCCCGGATGTTTTGGATCGAATCTGCGAGGTATTTCCGACTCAGTATGCATTCCGCTACACCGAATTGGATTACACGAGAACGTATCCGGAATTCCGCGATGATGTCGATAATTTTGCCCGCGCTTTGATTGCCATGAATGTCAAAAAGGGCGATCATGTGGCAATTTGGGCGACCAACGTTCCCGCATGGTACATTACGTTCTGGGCGACAACGAAAATCGGAGCGGTTCTGGTAACGGTCAATACCGCGTACAAAATTCATGAAATCGAATATTTGCTTCGTCAGTCCGATACCCATACGCTGGTTATGATTGACGGCTATAAAGACAGTAATTACATCGGAATCATCAAGGAGCTGTGTCCGGAACTGGAAACCTGCAAGCCCGGTGAACTGGAGAGCGAGCGTCTTCCGTTCCTGAAAAATGTCATTACCGTGGAAAGCCGCCAGAACGGCTGCTTTACCTGGGATGATGCAATGAAGGCCGGAGAATCGGTTCCGTTGACGGAAGTGGAAAACCGCCGTCGTATGATCGATAAAAATGATGTATGCAATATGCAGTACACCTCCGGAACAACCGGGTTCCCGAAGGGTGTCATGCTGACGCATTACAATGTGGTCAATAACGGTAAGGCCATCGGAGACTGTATGGATTTGTCCACCGCCGACCGAATGATGATTCAGGTTCCGATGTTCCATTGCTTCGGTATGGTACTGGCAATGACGGCATCGGTGACGCACGGTGTAACAATGTCCCCGATTACGGCATTTTCACCGAGAAAAGGACTGGATTGCATCAATCGTGAGAAGATTACCTGTTTCCACGGTGTTCCGACCATGTTTATTGCAATGCTCGGTCATGAGAATTTCGAGAAAACGGATTTCTCCCATATGAGAACCGGTATTATGGCCGGTTCGCCGTGTCCGATTAAGGCCATGCAGGATGTGATTGAGAAAATGCATATGCCGGAAATCTGCATTACGTACGGTCAGACCGAGGCGTCTCCCGCAACCACAATGAGCAAGACCACGGATTCGCTGGAAACCCGTGTCAATACCGTAGGCGGACCGATTTACGGTGTCGAGTGCAAAATCGTCGATCCGGAGACCAATCAGGAACTTCCGAACAACGTGGACGGCGAATTTGTGGCACGCGGATATAACATCATGAAGGGATATTACAAGATGCCGGAAGCAACCGCTGCCGCCATCGATGAAAACGGCTGGCTTCATACCGGAGACCTTGCAAGACGTCTGGACGACGGTAATTACAAGATTACGGGACGAATCAAGGATATGATTATCCGAGGCGGAGAGAACATTTATCCGAAGGAAATCGAAGACTTCCTGTATACATACCCGAAGATCAACGATGTTCAGGTTATCGGAGTTCCCGACAAGGATTACGGAGAGGAAATCATGGCCTGCGTAATCCTGAAGGAAGGAGAGAGCTGTACCGAAGACGAAATCAAAGCATTTGTCAGAGACCATATGGCAAAACACAAGGTACCGAAATATGTGGATTTCATGGACAGCTTCCCGATGAACGCTGCCGGAAAGATTCTGAAATACAAGATGAGAGAAGAAGCGGTGGAGCGTCACAATCTCCATCAGGCAAACAAAATCGAAACCGCATAATATTTTGCCCGTATCATTTCAAATTTTGTAGAATTTGATGATTGACAACAGTATGATATTTCGATATTATTCTTTTTGTTTGATACGGCAGTTGCAGTTTCAAATAAACTACAAATCAAGGAGAATTTAAGATGGGAAATAAGCTTGTTTATTCTGGAAAAACCAAGGATGTATTTGCTCTGGAAAACGGAAATTACCTGTTGAAGTTTAAGGATGACTGCACCGGCAAGGATGGTGTATTTGATCCGGGCGAAAACTCGGTAGGACTTACCATCGAAGGTGTCGGCGATGTAAACCTTCGTATGTCGATTTACTTCTTTGAGAAGATTAATGCTGCAGGTATCAAGACTCATTATGTAAATGCAGATCTTGCCAATACCACAATGGAAGTTCTTCCGGCAAAGGTATTCGGTAAGGGACTTGAGGTTATTTGCCGTTACAAGGCAGTAGGAAGCTTCTTCCGTCGTTACAGTGATTACGTAGAAGAGGGCGCCGATCTTCCCGCATATGTTGAAATGACCTTCAAGAACGATGCAAAGGGCGATCCGCTTGTTACCAAGGACGGTCTTGTTGATCTCGGTGTTATGACCGCTGAGCAGTATGACGATATGAAGGCAATGACTCAGAAGATTACCAAGATTGTTGCGGATGATTTGAAGGAAAAAGGACTTGTTCTGTATGATATCAAGTTCGAATTCGGTTACGATAAGGACGGCAAAGTAATGCTGATCGATGAAATCGCTTCCGGAAATATGCGTGTTTACAAAGACGGCCAGTATATCGATCCGATGACTTTGTCCAAATTGTTCTTCGCATAATTCGGGTTACTGTTCACAGGCTGTACAGTCTCCCCGGTCCGTCATACATGAAAACCAGTTGTAAGCAAGTCTGTAAGCAAGCCGGTAAGCAAGCTTACGGCTTGCTTACAGTTATGATAGGCTGTGAATATAACAATTTGTCTGCATATTTCAGATTGCTAAAAGTTCAGAAAACCGAGTGGAAGATATCAGGACTGCATATATGTGAAAAAGAGGGAAAACCATGAAGAAAATTTTATTATTGGTTCTCTTTGCGTGTCTTGTGTTTTTCGGAATATTTTTGTCCGAGAAAAAGAAGAAAGAGGATAAAAACAGTAAAGAACGGGATTATTCGATACTGAAAAAGGTATATGCTGTTAATATTGACCTTGCGAAGACAAATTCCGTAACGTCTTTCGGTAATCTGGGAGTGTGGTATCAATTTGAGCTGGAAGTCATGAAGGAAGAGAGTAACGACTATTTTAAGCGCCTGAATCAGGAACTTGGCTCTGATTTTGAAACACGGCTTTCAAACGGAGACAGGATTTATGTGTGCGTATTGCCATTATATAATTCTATCAAAATATTTGCAGGCGGGACAGACGAGAAGACAAATATGATTTATCCCGACTGGACATATACAAAACTCGATAAGATAGATCTCACGAAATAAAGACTCATGGATTTCAGTATAAAAAGGCAAAATACAGGTTGACATATTTGTTGATCTGTAGTAATATATGTAAGCGGTTCGCAAGAGCCACACTTATGAAGGGGTATAGTTCAGCTGGTAGAATAACGGTCTCCAAAACCGCAGGTCGTGGGTTCGAATCCTACTGCCCCTGTAAAGGCCAATGCATAAGCATTGGCCTTTATTGCTTATATGGGACAAAATTGCTTCCGATTGTTCCATAATTTTAAGCTACGTGGAGGAATACAATGAATAGAAAAAGATTGCTTATTATATGTTGCTTAATGGCTTTGTGCATGGTGCTGTGGAGCTGTAAGAAGGCGGAAGATCCGAAGGATACGAAACCGACCGAAGCTCCGACGGAAACACCGACCGATACACCGACGAATACGCCGGATGCGGAAGTATCTCCGACGCCGGAACTGTCTCCGACCCCGGAAGCGACTCCGACTCCGGAAGCGACTCCCACGCCGGAAGGAATGACAAGAAGTGCTCTGACCAATGAGTGGATTCCGGAGGAGCTTGCAAACAGACGACCGGTTGCGGTCATGATGAACAATGTTCCGGCAGCGGTTCCGCAGGCCGGAATCAACAGCGCAAGCATCGTATATGAGTGTTCTGTTGAGTATAACGATTCCCGATTGATGGCAATTATCGAGGATTATGATAATCTGGAAAAAATCGGTTCCGTAAGAAGCTGCCGTGCCTACTATGTTTTCTGGGCATTGGAATGGGATGCTTTGTATTGCCATTTCGGCGGCCCGAAGAAATATGTGGATGAACTTCTTGCCAGAGATGATGTCAATAACATCAACGGCATTTATCTGGAAGGAATTGCATATTACCGTACCAGCGACAGAAAAGCTCCGCACAATGCGTATACATCGGCGGAAGGCATTCGCGCAGGTATCAAGAAACGCGGCTATGCGACCAATCATACCGACCGTTACATCAAAGAGCATTTTCAGTTCGCTCCCGATGAACAGGAAACGGTATTTGCGGACGGCATCCCGGCAACTTCGGTAAAGACCGGAATGGTACATAACAAACCGGAGTTCATTTACAACGAAGAAGACGGTTTGTATTATCGTGAGCAGTATGGGGAAGCTCATATCGACGAACTGGACGGAAAGCAGATCAGCACCAAGAATATCATCATTCAGTTTACCGGATGGAGACAGCTCGATCATAACGATTATCTGGCATTTGACGATATTGATTCCGGAAAGGGCGGATATTATATTACAAACGGGAAAGCAATCCCGATTACATGGAGCAAAAAGGGCGAGTTTGAGCCGACGAAATATTTCGATATGAACGGAAATGAGATTCGGCTCAACACGGGTAAAACATGGATTTGTGTTGTGAAAGACACAATGTCCGGTAATGTGGAGATAAAATAATGGCTGCTGAGGAGAAAGTATTTACGGATGTAACAGGGGAGTTTACAACAGTCAAGCAGTTTCCCGATTTGTATAAATCCTGCCTGGAAGCACAGGATTTTTATACAAAGGGAGAGTACGCGAACTGCAAGGAGTTGGTTGGCGATGCATTTTTTATCATGATGAGGAGGTTGTCCGGAACGACCAATATCGAGGAAGGTCTCGACATCCTGCAGGAACAGAATCTTCTGACCGAACTGTCGATGGCAAATTACGGCAGATTTTTATCCGGGTACGATGTTCTGACGGCCGATCTGTGTGACGGAATGAACGCATATAACGCGCTTGTGGAAGAAGTGCACAAATTTGCGCAGTTCTATGTGAAAGGGATTTCGCCGAAAATGTTTGATGAAATTATGGAGACCAAGAGTGACGGAGTTCATTCGGCACGTGGCGACAGAATGTCATATGACGGCATTTTCAGCATGATTCTGATTGTCGGATTCTTTTTGGTGGGAATCACCTGCCTGATTCTGTCAACGAAATGGTTCCCGAACCTGCTTCCGGCCGGAATCGTAACGGTTGTGTTTGCCGGCTTCCTGATTTTTCTGAAGTTGAATGCTACGAAGTAAGGATGGTACCAGTATGTATCGAATCATTAATCGCGACGGATGGGCAAAACGCGGAGAACTGACGACGGTTCACGGGACGATTCAGACACCGGTATTTATGAATGTCGGAACCGTTGCGGCCATAAAAGGTGCGGTATCTTCCGTTGATTTAAATGACATCGGAACACAGGTGGAACTGTGCAATACCTATCATTTGCATGTACGACCCGGCGATGATATCGTCAGGGAAATGGGCGGTCTTCAGCCGTTTATGCATTGGAACAAGCCGATTTTGACGGATTCCGGTGGATTTCAGGTATTTTCGCTGGCAAAGCTGAGAAAGATCAAAGAAGAAGGCGTATCGTTCAACAGTCATATCGACGGACGCAAAATTTTCATGGGGCCGGAGGAAAGTATTCGGATTCAGTCTCATTTGGCCTCCACTATAGCCATGGCATTCGACGAATGTCCGTCCAGTGTTGCGGAAAAGGATTATATTCAGAAATCGGTGGACCGCACGACAAGGTGGCTGAAACGCTGCAAGACGGAACTCGAACGATTGAATTCTCTGCCGGATACAATCAATAAAGAGCAGATGCTGTTCGGAATCAACCAGGGCGGCATTTATCAGGATATCCGAATCGAACATGCCAAGCAGATTTCGGAATTGGATTTGCCGGGATACGCCATCGGCGGTCTGGCTGTCGGAGAAACGCATGATGATATGTACCGGACACTGGATGCGGTGGTTCCGTATTTGCCGATTGACAAGCCGGTATATCTGATGGGCGTCGGAACTCCGGCCAATATTCTGGAAGCGGTGGAACGCGGTGTGGATTTCTTCGATTGCGTATATCCGACGAGAAACGGACGCCACGGACATGCGTACACCAATCAGGGTCGCCTGAATCTGAAAAACGAGCGGTATAAAACCGATGAAAGACCGATTGAGGAAGGCTGCGACTGTCCTGCCTGCAGAAATCATTCGAGAGCGTATATCCGACATCTTCTCGTTTCCGGTGAAATGCTCGGTATGCGATTAATGGTCTTGCATAATTTGAGATTTTATAATAAAATGATGGAAGAGATACGGGACGCAATAGAGCAAAACCGATACTCGGAATACAAAAAAATGAAGCTCGATGGTTTTGCTCGCGGTGCGGAAGACTGATCGATACGGAAAGAGGTAATTATGTTGAATTTTAACGGTGTATTTTTGGCATCTCAGGGAGTTACGATAGTACCCTTGCTGGTCACGCTTGCAGTTATGGTTTTGTTTATGTATTTCATGATTGTTCGTCCGGAAAAAAAGCAGCAGAAGAAGATGGAACTGCTTCTCAGCTCGGTGGAAATCGGTGACAGTGTTCTGACAACAGCCGGATTTTACGGAGTGGTTGTGGATACGGTAGAGTCACAGAACGTTGTTATCGTAGAGTTCGGCAACAATAAAAACTGCCGTATTCCGATGAAAAAAACGTCTATTATCGAAGTTGAGAAGAAAAATTCCTGATGAATTTCCTGACCGAAATGTCTGACCGAAATTCCTGACCGAAATGACTGACTGCCCGTGGCAGGATTATTACGACATATTTCCTGGGGTGTACGATACCTCCGTCATTTTTGAACCTACAAAACTTTAAACGGGACTCCGATATTTGGATGTGGATGTCAGGCCTCCTTAATCTTCGGATTATGCCAGTGGAAGGCAGAAGCATACGTGAGGGAACCCACCTGGCTTATGGCTAGGAGTCAAAAAGCGGAACCGGCATTCCGGGATTTTTTGAAAAAATAAGCAAACATTTGTTCGAACAAGTGTTTGCTTTTTTTGTTGTCCTGTGTTATACTGACAGAAAGGCGTGAAACGGAGGCAAAGGTATGGGGCTCACATTGATACTTGGGAATTCGATGAAAAGCAATCGTGATGTATTAACGGAACGATTGCTGAAGGAAAGCATGAACGGACAATCGAAGCTGTTCTTTTTTGTTCCGGAGCAGGCAACGCTGGAAGCACAGAAAGAATTGAGCGGGAAGCATCCGAATCATTGCGTCATGAATATTGATATTCTAAGCTTTCGAAGACTGACGCATCGCCTGATGGATGAACTCGGCGACCGGATTCCGGAAGTTCTGGATGATATCGGCAAAAGCATGCTTCTGAAGCGTGTTCTGACCGAACATCGAAACGAACTTCGTCTGTACGGCAACAAGGTCAATAAGCCGGGATTTATTGAAGAGATGAAATCACTGATTTCCGAATTTGCGAGATGCGAAGTCAGCGCGGAACAGCTGTCGGATATTTCCGGTAAAGCGGATGATTTGCTTCTTGCGGACAAATTATCGGAGATGTCCCGGATTTACGGATGGTTCCGGGAAGCCTGCGGAAATTCGCGTATCACGGAAGAGACCATTTACAGCGCCATGTGTCCGCTTGTCCGCGAATCGGAATCACTGACAGACAGTACATTGTATTTTGACGGATATACCGGTTTTACCCCGACTCAGTATGCGTTGCTGAAGGAACTGATGTCGGTATGCAGGGATGTGGTAATTAGCATCAAGATGGATCCCGATATGTATGAGAACGAATCGAAGACCGGGTGTTTCCGAATCAGCACAGAGACCGTACAGCGGTTTCGCGAACTTGCCATGCTGACCGGACATACCGTCAATCCGCCGATTTTCGTTACGCAGCAGGAGAAGAATCAAGATGACGCGATACGGTATTTGTCGGAATCGCTGTTCCGTGCGGGAAGCCGGGTGTATAAAGGGGATTCTGCGGATGCCATCGAACTGTATTGCGGAACGACCGTGCATGAAGAAGTCAGACGGGTTGTCGGACGGATTTCCGATCTGGTGCGAAACAGGAATGCACAATATCATGACATCGGTATTTTGTGCGGAAACGTGCAGGAATATACGGAGGAACTGAGAGCCGCATTGACTCAGGCCAAAATCCCGTTTTTCGTTGACTATAAATCGGATGTGCTGCAGAACTGCCTTGTCGATTATATCCGAAGTCTGATTATGACGGTAGAATCCGATATGAAGACGGACTGGGTTATGAGATTTTTAAGAAACCGGCTGAACGGATTTGATGAGCCTACGCTCAACTACCTTGAGAATTATTTGTTGGCACGCGGCGTTCGGGGAAAAGGGCGATGGAAAAAGGGTCTGACCGGCGATTATGACGGAAAACGAATGATTGCATCGGAAGCGGTGGAACAGTTCGGACAATCGGTATTGGAAATGCTGGAACCGGTGTGGTCCTGCCTGGCTGACGGGAAAACAACGGTTGCACAGAAAACGGAAGCAATTTACGGATTTTTGTATGAGCGGGAGGTATTTCGGCACCTCACGGAACTGTCCGAAGAATTGAAAGAGGAACCGGTTCCGTGGAATCTGCGGCGTGTGAAAGAGCATGAGGCGATTTACAAAGCCATCATGGATTTGCTGAATACGGTTCATTCGCTTTTGGGAGATCAGCCGATTTCCGCTATGGAGTATCTGAATTTACTGGATGCCGGATTTGCGGAACTGAAGGTGGGAACGATACCGCCGGAAACGGACTGCATTTTGATCGGAGATATGAAGCGGTCGAGACTTGCGGGAGTGCGTCATTTGTTCTTCCTCGGAATGAACGATGGTGCGGTGCCTGCAAGAAATCATTGCAACGAACTGTTGAATGTCCGGGAACGCGAGATTTTGAAGGAAGAATACCGGATTGCTTTGTCGGAGACCGAAAAGGAAGCACTGGATACCGACGAATTTTATTTGCTGATGGCATTGGAGAAACCGACGGAATCTCTTACGCTGTCCTGGAAAAAGCGAAGCGAAGACGGAAAGGAAACCGCGGAGTCGTACGTAATACGTCGAATTCAGCGTTTATTTCCCATGCTCACAATTCATACGGACCGTAGTGACAGGAAAACATTTTTTGAAACGATTGCCATTGACGGCGGTCGGGAAGACCTGCTGGAGCAATACCGCCAATTGTCGGATCCGAACGGAAAGAAGGAACTTTTGGCGTTGTATCGCTGGTTCACGGAGGAAACGGACGGTGCTTCGGAGACATTTGACAAAACGGTATTGAAGAACGGTGAGAACGGTATTGTACGGGATTTTTCCATGTCTGCCGAATTGGCGCAGGAGCTTTGCGGAAAGGGAGAAATCTATTCGACATCAAGACTTCAAACCTATGCCAATTGCCCGTTCTATCATTTTATGCAATATACGCTTGCCACAGAGCCGCGAAAGACCTATGAACCGACAACTCTGGATGTCGGAAATGTATATCATGAGGTTTTGGATTATATCGGCAAAACAATGGTTGAGAAGGAACAAAACGGAGAATCCGTAACCGAAGAGTCCGTCAACGAAATCATTCGAGACGGGATGGAACGGATCCGCGAAAACAAGCGGTACGAAACCTTTATGGATACCGCAAGAAACCGGTACCGTCTGCAGAAACTGGAAGAGGATTTGCGGTTCTTTGCTCCGATTTTGCTGGAACAGTATCATTCCGGTGATTATCATGTAAAAGGAACCGAATGCCGATTCGAACAGGAAATCGACGGCAACCGTTTCGTAGGCAAGGTCGACCGAATCGATGTCTGTGAAACGGAAGACGGAACATTGATGAAAGTGATTGATTATAAATCGGGAAATCACGAATGGAAGCCGGAAGACGTGCTCAGCGGACGGGATATTCAGCTGCCGGCATATCTGGCAATTCTCCGCAGGGAAGCCAACCAAAACGGAATTTCGTCCGTACCCGCGGCGATGTTATTCAATACCATCACCGATTCGATTAAGAAAAATGACAAAACGACAAGTGAGGCGGATCTGACGGAATTGATGAAACCGAACGGATTGCTTGTCTGCGAAAACGGAGGAACGATTGAAATTCCGGATGACAATCCGGACAGCATCACGAATACCAGCCCGGATGATGACGGGAAGGATGAAACGGAATTGCCGCATGTGACCGATAAGTATCTGGGGCACCTTGACCATGCATTTAACAGTATCAATGCAGGATACAAGTCTGCGGTATTGGATGCCGGAACCGACAAAAACGGGACTATTATATGCAAATCCGCGACATCGGAAGAAAGCATGAATGCGCTGCTGGACTATACGGAAGAACTGATTCAAACCGAGATACGGGACATTGTCCACGGTGATATTGCGGCAATTCCGTATCAGGATGGGAAGAAAACAGGATGCGAATATTGTAATTTTGCGGGAGTCTGTCGAAAGGACAGCCGTACCAGATTGAAGACACGAAACATATTAGGGTTCGGAGAAGCGGAACAGGAGGACGAGTGAGCATGGAATTTTCGAAACAGCAGCAACAGGTTATTGATGCACCGATCGGAAATCTGCTTGTTTCCGCGGCTGCAGGATCCGGCAAAACAGCGGTTTTGGTCGAGCGAATCATGAAAATGATTACCGACCCGACGAATCCGATTGATATCGACCGGATTTTGATCGTGACCTTTACCAAAAATGCGGCAGGAGAACTGAAAACACGAATCGCAAAGGCAATTGAAAAACGGCTGGAAGACAATCCGGATGATGCGAATTTGATTCGTCAATCGAGAAATCTGAATTTTGCGGTCATTTCCACCATTGACAGTTTCTGTCAGATGACGGTAAAGAGATATTTTCACAGAATCGATATCGATCCGTCATTTCGCATTCTGGACAAGTCCGAACAGGATATGGTTGAGGAAGACGCATTGAACGAAATCCTGGAAGAGGCTTACGGAAGCGACGATGAAACCGAACGGGAAGCAATGGTATATCTGGCGGACCGCTACGGGGACCGGATTCAGAATTCCCAATATTCCGACAACAGTATCGGGAAAATGATTACCGATATTTACAAGTATGCCGTTTCGGAACCGTTTCCGCATCAATGGCTGGATCGTATGATCCGGATTTTGGAACCGGACGAGACAGAGAACGACCTGTTTTTGGAAGAACAGCAGATGCTGATTACGGAGAGCTGCCGTTCGGCATTGAACTGTGCCGATTATATGACTCGGAAGACGGCAGAACAGGGCTTCGTTAAGCTGTCCGCAACGGCAGCAAGGGATGCCGAGATGCTGGAGGACATTCTGCGCCGTTCCGACAGCTACCGGACGCTGGTCAGTCCGAATCCGATTGAATTTCCCAGACTGACTGCGGATAAAGCCGCCAATGAAGACGAAAAGAGCCGGATTGAATATTGGAAGAGCTATCGGAACCGGTATAAAGGATATCTTGGCAAAGATGCCTTGTCGGATATGTCGGACACTGCACGGGAGGAACGAAACGAATGCCTTCCGGTTTTGAAAAGCCTGATTTTGCTTGTCAGACGGTTTATGGACCGGGTTTCGCAAAAAGAACGGGAACTGAATGCATACGATTTTTCCCATGTGGCTCATTTTGCATTGAATATATTGCGAAATGAAGATAATTCCGTTACGGAAGCGGCCGTTCAGATGAGCCGGAATTTTGACGAGATTATGATTGACGAATACCAGGATTCCAACTATATTCAGGAATCGGTGCTGACGGCGATTGCCAAAGAACAGAACGGAAAACCGAATCTGTTCATGGTGGGGGATGTCAAACAGAGTATTTACAAATTCCGAAAAGCGTGTCCGGAGATGTTTTTGGACAAATACGGTGCGTTCAGCGAGAATCCCGCACTCGGAACCAAGATTGACCTGCAGCGGAATTACCGAAGCAGAAAACAGGTATTGGATTCCGTGAACGAAATCTTTCGATGCGTTATGAAGAAGACGGTCGGGGGTGTCGAATATGATTCCGCAGCCGAGTTGTATTATTCCGATTTGTATTTGCCCGAAGAATCCGAACCGGATTCGAACAGGGAACCGGAATGCGAGATGCCGGAATGCGGCTTCGACAGCTATGTCGGAGAATGCCTTCTGCCGAATTCCGAAACAGGCAATGAGGACGATGAAATCAGGATTATCATACAGCGAATCCGGGAATTGACGAATCCTGTGACCGGTCTTGTCATTAATCGGAAACGGGAGGCGAAGGATTCGAAGGACGTTCCGAGAATTGCCCGATACGGCGATATTGCGATTCTGACTCGAAAGAACAAGGCATTTGCATCAAAACTGTTGATGGAGCTGCGGAATGCCGGAATTCCGGTTGTGTCGGGTTCGATGAAGGAATATTTTCATTCCGTTGAGGTGAACACGGTAATTTCGATGCTTCGGATTCTGGATAATCCGTTTCAGGAAATCGAACTGGCCACGGTACTGATGTGTCCCGTGATCGGATTTACGCCGGATGATATGGCAAAACTGGCCATTCTGTGCAGGAAGAAACGGGAGCAAAGACGGCTGCCGTACACATTTTCCGTGTTGTCTCAGGTGGCGGACGACCGGGACGGGGCGCCCGGCCTTGTCGATGACGGTCTGGCGGAGAAATGCGGACAATTTATGACCATTTACCGGTCCCTGAAGAAACATATGACCTATCTGACAATATATGAACTGATTCAGGAATTTTTCCGGAGTACCGGCTACTATGAATACTATTGTGCCATGGAGGACTGTTCGGTACGGAAGAAGAATCTCCGCCTTTTGCTGAAGAAAGCGAAAGCGTTTCAGACTTCGTCGGATATGAATTTACAGGGCTTCATTTCCTATATCGATATGATTGTCAAAAATGAAGAGGAAATCGAAGATGAGCTCGGTGAAGAGGATGACAATGCCGTTAAAATGATGACGGTTCACAAGAGTAAAGGATTGGAATTCCCCATCGTATTCCTGGCGGATGCCGGAAGTACGAATCAGAAACAGGGCGCCAAATACGATTTGACGGTTCATGAGAAAATGGGAATCGGGCTGATTCTGGCAGATCCCAAGCTGCATAAAAAGAATTATACATTTCTCAGGCGGATGATTGATAACCGGGTTACGACAGAATCGTACGGAGAAGATTTGCGTGTTTTGTATGTGGCGATGACCAGAGCGCGGGAAAAGCTGATTGTAACGGCTCATACAGGTCATAAAACGCTGCTTCCCGCTATCGGAAGACGACCGGAGACAGCGGAATACGGAATGACCTATTCAAGCCTGATGAAATGCGATTCCTTCCTGAGTCTGATTCTGGCCGCGACGCTCGGAACGCTTGACTGTAACGAATCGGAAGAACTGACGGAACGGCTGATGCAGGCGTTGGGAACAACCGATACGGAAACACAAATCGGGTCCTGGAAATTCCGGTTTTATAATGCGGATGGCATTGCACGGGAGAACGGCGCGGCAAAGACTGTCATTCCCGCCTGCCGACTCAATGATTCGGAGTATGAAGGATTTCGCAGGGAATTGGAGCGGTATCACCGGTTTGAATACGGCTCCGCAAACAAAAAAGCGGTACCGGTAAAGGTATCCGTATCGGATTTGAAGAAACAGGCATATCTGGAGAAGGAAGCTGCGGAAGAACAGGCGGAAGAGTCTGCTTCGGTGGGGACTTTGTACCACTCGGAAAATGAAACAACGGAGATTCCGGTTCCCGCATTTGCAAAAAAAGCCGAGATCCGGAAACAGACCGGCGCGGAATTCGGTACATTGTGTCACCGTGTCCTTCAGCTGCATGATTACAGTCTCGAAGAAACCGAAGAAGAATGCCGCAAAGAGTGGGAACGGATGGCAGCCAGGAAACAAATCGACGAATCGGATATTCCGCTTCTGAAAACGGACAAACTGCTCGCATTTTTCCGGAGTCCGATCGGACAGAGAATGAAACGGGCGGCACGAAACGGTACGTTGAATCGGGAACGGGCCTTTGTCATGTCGATTTCCGCCAAAAATCTCGGAGAAGAGTATTCCGACCGGGATTCGGTATTGGTTCAGGGAATTATCGATGCATGGCTGGAAGAAGAGGACGGTATTGTATTGCTGGATTACAAAACCGATGCCGTACCGGTACAGACCGGAGAAGCGGAACTGCTCAAACGGTATGAGAGGCAATTGCAGCTGTATGCGTTTGCAATCGAAAACGGAACCGGGAAAATTGTGAAAGAAGTTTTAATTTATTCATTTTCGCTTAACAAACAGATTTCTATCGGTTATAATAGGCAGGAAATTACTATGTAACCCGTTGAGGTGGCGTATGAGAGAAAAAATTTTGTTTATTTATAATCCGAATGCCGGAAAGAAGAAAATTGTAAACAAGCTGAATGATGTTGTAAATCAGCTGATTGATGACCAATACGATCTGGTCATTTCTCCGACCAGAAAAGCAAATGATGCAAAGGAAGCGGTCATTGCCTATATGAACGAAGGAAACTGCACAAAGATTGTCTGCTCCGGCGGTGACGGTACATTGCACGAAGTTGTGGACGGACTGATGCAGGTGGAAAAAAAGGCACCGATTGTCTATTTGCCTGCCGGAAGCACCAATGATTTCGGATATTCCCTGGATATTCCGATGGATATTGTGGATGCTGCCGCATTGGCGAAGGAAGGAGAACCGTTTAATTGCGATATTGCCTGCATAAACGGTACGAACGTGGTCTATACCGCAGCATTCGGTCTGTTTACCGATGTTTCCTATGCAACCAAACAGTCCATGAAGAATGCGCTGGGACACGCGGCATATATTCTGAACGGTGCCGGTGCATTGACACGAATCAAGAATTTCAAAACGATTGTCACGATTGATGATAACGAAGTAATCGAAGATACGTTTATTATCGGTATGGTTGTCAGTGCCGCATCCATCGGCGGATTCCGCGGAATTACGGGACCGGACGTGAACCTGAATGACGGCAAGTACGAACTGTTCCTGATCAAAAATCCGGGTGTGCTGCATGTGGCAGGACTGGTTATGGATATGAAAAAGCACAATTTTGAAAATCCGAATATTATTTACCGGCATATCAATAAGGTGAAATTCGAATTTGAAGAAGAGGTACCGTGGACGGTTGACGGTGAATACGGCGGCTCTTTCCAAGAAGCGGATATTGTCGTCAACAAGAGTGCTGTCACCTTTATGATTCCGAAGACCGAAGTATTGGAAAATGCGGAATAAATTCCGTTCCGATTGTCGAAAAAACACCGTTCGAAGAACGATTGCAGGGCAGTTTTTCGGAAATGTGCAGGCATGGTTTCAGACAGTCTGTTACTGCGAAAAAACAGGACGCAAAAACCGCATCAAAATGCGATGAAGCAACCTCAAATACTTGACATTAGCCACCGAATTAGGTAAGATATAATTCGGTGGTTTTTTGTTGTCGAAGGACCCCAATAATCCAATCATTATCATGGAGGATGAATTTATGTACTATATCGGTGTGGATCTTGGTACGTCTTCCGTTAAGCTTCTGATGATGGATGCTGACGGTACGATCAAGAATATTGTTTCGAAAGAATATCCGTTGTATTTCCCGAAGACCGGATGGTCCGAGCAGAAGCCGGAAGACTGGTGGACTCAGATGAAGGCCGGTTTGAAGGACCTGCTGAATGGTTTTGATGCATCTCAGGTTGCCGGAATCAGCTTTGGCGGTCAGATGCACGGACTTGTTATTTTGGATGAAAATGATAAGGTACTTCGCCCCGCAATTTTGTGGAATGACGGACGTACTCAGGAGGAATGTGATTATCTCAACAATGTCATCGGACGTGAGAAGATCAGTTCCTATACCGCAAATATGGCATTAACCGGATTTACGGCACCCAAGCTTTTGTGGGTAAAGAAAAACGAACCCGAGATTTTCGCAAAGATTCAGAAGATTATGCTTCCGAAAGACTATCTCGCATATCTGTTGTCCGGTGTTCACTGCACCGATGTTTCGGATGCATCCGGTATGCTTCTGTTTGATGTAAAGAATAAGTGCTGGTCCAAGGAAATGTGCGAGCTTGTCGGCGTAAAGGAAAGCCAGCTGGCAAAGATTTTCGAAAGCTACGAAGTTGTCGGAACGATTTTGCCGGACGTTGCCAAGGAACTCGGACTTCCGGAGACCGTGAAGATTATTGCAGGTGCCGGAGACAATGCGGCAGGTGCTGTCGGAACCGGTACTTTGGAGAACGGTATGTGCAGCCTTTCTCTCGGTACTTCGGGAACCGTATTCATTGCTTCCGATGAATTTGCCGTTGATGATAAAAACGCAATGCATTCCTTCGCACATGCGAACGGAAAGTATCATTTCCTCGGCTGTATGCTGTCTGCAGCATCCTCCAACAAGTGGTGGATGGATGACATCATCGGAACGAAGGATTACGCGGCAGAGCAGAAGAACATCAAGGAAATCGGCAAGAACAACGTTTACTATCTGCCGTATCTGATGGGTGAGCGTACACCTCACAACAATCCGAATGCAAGAGGCTGCTTCATCGGTCTTTCCCTGGATACGAAGCGTGAGGATATGACGCTTGCCGTTATGGAAGGTGTTACCTACGCACTTCGTGATGCGGTTGAGATTGCCCGTTCCTTCGGTGTCAAGATTGAGCGTGTCCGTGCAATCGGCGGCGGCGCAAAGAGCCCGCTGTGGTGCAAGGTAATTGCCAACATTATGAACGTGAAAGTTGACAAGATTAACTGTGAAGAAGGTCCCGGATACGGTGCAGCCATTTTGGCGGCTGTCGGATGCGGAGAATATGCTTCCGTTGAAGAAGCAGCAGGCAAGCTGATTCGCGTTGTCGATACAATCGAACAGGATCCTGCCATTGTTGCGGAATATGAGAAACGTTATCAGGTATTCCGTTCCATTTATCCGGCACTGGTTCCCGTATACAGTGAAATTGCTGAATTGAATCAATAAATGATGAATCGGGAGTTGCCTTTCGGAATATTCGGAAGGCAACTCTTCGGTGCATTTTACGAAAGGAAACTCATGGACCAGTATTCTACGTTTGCGAGTATCTACGATAACTGCATGGATAATATTCCTTATGACGAATGGGTTGGATATTTATGCAATCTGTTGCGTGATAACGGAATCAATGACGGCATTGTTGCCGAACTCGGATGCGGTACCGGAGAGATTTGCATCCGCCTTCAGGAACGCGGATACGATGTGATCGGAATCGATCGGTCGGAGGAAATGCTGGATATCGCGCATACCAAGGAGTCGTACCGGATTGACCGGATGCTGCAGGAGGCAATGGAGAACGCGGGGCTTTCCGAATCGGATCTGGAGGATGAAAATAATCCTCTGTTCGAATCGGTTTTGAACCAATCGATTCTCTATCTGCAACAGGACATTCGGGACCTGGAACTGTACGGGACGGTCGGTGCTTTTGTCAGCATTTGCGATACGATGAATTATTTGCTGAACGAACAGGATTTTATACAGGCACTGAAAAAGGTCAACAATTATCTGGACCGAAACGGCGTGTTCATCTTTGATTTGAAGACGGAGCATTATTTTGCGGATGTACTGAAGGACGTGACAAGAACGGAAGAAACGGAATCCTCCCTGCTGATCTGGGACAACGAATATGATTCGGAGAAGAAAATCAATCAATATCATTTGACGATTTTTGAAGAGGAACCGGACGGGCGCTATGTCCGGTCGGACGAGCTGCATGAACAGCGTGCCTATTCGAGACAGCAGGTTGAGGAAATGATTCGTCTTGCCGGAATGGAGTTGGTTGCGGCGTACGACGCATTTACGAAAGAGCCGGCAACGGAATTGTCGGAACGGATTTATTATGTTGCAAGAGAAAGATTTCAGGAAAACAAGCACTATGAATAACAGAGACTATATTGTACGGGCTGCGGCTGCCGACGAGCAGATTCGCGCCTTTGCAGCGACAACGAAAACAATTGCCGAGACCGCACGGGTTGCTCATAACCTGGCGCCGGTGGCAACGGCGGCACTGGGACGTCTGATGAGTGCCGGCGTGATGATGGGAATCATGATGAAGGGCGACAGGGATTTGCTCTCGATACGGATTGATGCGGACGGCCCGCTTCAGGGTCTGCTGATTACGGCAGATTCCCACGGACATGTGAAGGGCTATGTCGGCAATCCGGATGTTACGGTTCCGGACCATGAAAACGGTCATTTGAATGTCGGTATGGCTGTCGGAAACGGAATGCTCAGCGTCATTAAGGACCTGGGGCTGAAAGACCCGTATGTCGGCAACATCGAACTTCAGACCGGAGAAATCGCAGAAGACATGACTTATTATTTTGCGGCATCGGAACAGACCCCGTCCAGTGTCGGACTCGGGGTTCTGGTTGACCGCGACGGCTCGGTATTGGAGGCCGGAGGCTTTATCGTTCAGCTGATGCCGAATGTTACCGATGACGTGATTGACCGGCTGGAAGCCAATATCCGGACACTTCCGTCCGTTACCGATATGCTGCGGAGCGGAATGACGCCGGAGGATATTCTGAATCGGATTTTGGACGGACTGCAGCCGGAATTCTACGAACAGACCGAAGCCTCCTTTGTCTGCGGCTGTTCCAAAGAACGATACACCAAGGGCTTAATCAGCCTGGGACGGAAGGAACTGGAAAAGCTGATTCAGGACGAGGAAAATATTGAAGTCCGTTGCCAATTCTGCAATCATTCCTACATTTTCACCACCGAGGAAATCCGGGAAATGATGCAGTTCGCAACCAAATAATTTCAATCCTGATAGGATGCAGTTCGCAACCAAATAATTTCAATCTTGATATGATGCAGTAAGCTGCAAAATGAATCAAACCGTGAGAGGTGACAGTATGAAACGGGAAGACACAAAAACAACAAATGCATGGTTAAAATATTCCGATGCGGACATGAAAAAAGTCGATGAATTTTGCGACGGATACAAGGCATTTATCTCGACCAACAAGACCGAGCGGGAATGCGTTGCGGCAACCGTCGAGAAGGCGAAGTCTCTTGGATTCAGGAATCTGATCGAATGCAGGAAACTGAAAGCGGGAGACAAGGTTTATTATAGCATGATGGGAAAAGCTCTTGCGATGTTTGTAATCGGTTCGGAACCGCTTGAAAACGGAATGAACATTTTGGGAGCACATATCGATTCCCCGAGACTGGATGTCAAGCAGAAGCCGTTGTATGAAGATACCGAGCTTGCATTTCTGGACACGCATTATTACGGCGGAATCAAGAAATATCAATGGGTAACGCTGCCGATGGCGATTCACGGAGTTGTTGTGAAAAAGGACGGAAGCGTTGTCAATGTGGTAATCGGAGAACAGGATGACGACCCTGTTTTCGGAATCAGTGATTTGCTGATTCATTTGGCGGCCGATCAGCTGACCAAAAAGGGAAGTAACGTTGTGGAAGGCGAAAAACTGGATGTTACATTTGCGTCCAGACCGTTGCAGGGCGAGAAGAAGGACGCCGTCAAGAAGCAGGCATTGAAGCTTTTGAAGGAACGGTACGGAATCGAAGAAGAGGATTTTCTGTCCGCCGAACTGGAAATCGTGCCGGCCGGAAGAGCAAGAGATTACGGCATCGACAGAGCATTGATTATGGGCTACGGACAAGACGACCGGGTATGCGCATATCCGTCCGCAGAAGCATTGTTTGCAATCAGGAAGCCGAAGCGTACGGCAGTCTGCCTGCTGGTGGACAAGGAAGAAATCGGCAGTGTCGGTGCGACGGGAATGCATTCCCGATTCTTTGAAAACTGTGTTGCGGAACTGCTTGAGCGGATGGCCGAGTACA
Organism: Lachnospiraceae bacterium; assembly: GCA_045641285.1. Classification (GTDB taxonomy): domain Bacteria; phylum Bacillota; class Clostridia; order Lachnospirales; family Lachnospiraceae; genus ISDg. The sequence continues at coordinate 76,087 of JAZUGQ010000004.1, read as the reverse complement.
GTGAAATCAAGGTTCGCAGAGCATTGCAGAACTCGTATATGCTGTCGTCCGACGTCAGCGCCGCATACGATACCAATTATGCCGAAGTGTTTGAAAAGAAGAATTCCGCATATTTCGGAAACGGACTGGTATTGAACAAATATACCGGCTCCCGAGGAAAATCGGGCTCCAATGACGCCAATCCGGAATTTTTGGCACTGCTTCGGAAAATTTTCGACGATGCGAAGGTGTCCTATCAGACGGCGGAACTCGGAAAGGTTGACCAGGGCGGAGGCGGAACCATCGCATATATCATGGCCAACTACGGAATGAATGTGGTGGACAGCGGAATTGCCGTTCAGAACATGCATGCACCGTGGGAAGTAACGAGTAAGGCCGATGTATACGAGGCATATCTCGGATATGTCGCATTTTACAAGGGAATCGAATCATTCGGAGATACTGTATGGAAGAACTGAAAATTCGCTATATCAGCAAGGAAATCGATAAACTGAAGTACATTGACGGAGTGTCCGACTGGATTGATCTGCGTTCGGCGGAAAACGTGGTTCTCAAACAGGGAGAGTGGCGTCTGATTCGTCTCGGAATTGCGGTGAAGCTTCCGGACGGGTACGAAGCCCATATTGTTCCGAGAAGCTCCACATACAAGAATTTCGGAATTATCCAGACCAATCATATGGGAGTTGTCGATCACAGTTATTGCGGCGACGACGATGAATGGAAATACCCTGTTCTGGCCCTCCGCGATACTGAAATCCATGTCAATGACAGAATTTGTCAGTTTCGCATTATGAAGAATCAGCCCGAGCTGGTATTTACCGAAGTGGACCATTTGGATGGTGTGTCACGCGGCGGATTCGGAACGACGGGAATACGGTAAATGATGTAAATAAGCCCGAAATCGGCTTAAGATAAGGAGATAACATGAGTAAAATTACTATCTTTTCCGGCTTTTTGGGAGCCGGCAAAACAACATTAATCAAAAAACTGTTGGCGGAAGGCTATAAGGGCGAAAAGGTCGTCCTGATTGAAAATGAGTTCGGAGAAATCGGCATTGACGGCGGCTTTCTGAAGGACGCCGGAGTGGAAATTACCGAAATGAATTCCGGCTGCATTTGCTGCTCTCTGGTTGGCGACTTCGGAGAAGCATTGAAGAAAGTCAAGGATCAGTTTCATCCGGACCGCATTTTGATTGAACCGTCCGGTGTCGGAAAACTGTCGGATGTCATTCGTGCGGTTGAAAATATCGGAGATCCGGACATGCAGATTAACGGTCTTGTCACGGTTGTCGATGCCGGCAAATGCCGCATTTACATGAAGAATTTCGGTGAATTCTTCAATAATCAGGTGGAATATGCGCATACCATTCTGCTGAGCCGCAGCCAGAATGTTTCGGATGAGAAACTTCAGGCGTGTGTTGCTATGCTTCGCGAGAAAAATGCCGAGGCGACGATTGTTACAACGCCTTGGGACAAACTGACAGGGGCGCAGATAATTTCGGCAATGGAGACCAAGGTGGATTTGGCGAAACAGATGCTGGAAGAAGAGGAGGTATGTCCGGAATGCGGACATCATCATCACCATCACGACGATGACGATGAGGATGAGTGCTGCCACGGCCATCACCATCATGACGATGACGACGATGACGAGTGCTGCCACGGGCATCATCATCACCATCACGACGATGACGACGATGACGAATGCTGCCACGGCCATCACCATCATGATGACGATGACGAGTGCTGCCACGGCCATCACCATCATGACGATGACGACGATGACGAGTGCTGCCATGAACATCACCACCATCACGACGAAGACGGAGAATGCTGCTGCCATGATCATGACGGCCATCATCACCATCACCATCATCATGCCGATGAGGTATTTACAAGCTTCGGCCGGGAAACCGTCAGAAAATACGAAAAGGAAGTACTTACCGATATTTTGGAAAAGCTTGCGAATTCCGAGGAGTACGGTATCATTTTGAGAGCCAAGGGAATGCTTCCGGATGCGGAAGGAAACTGGCATTATTTTGACCTGACCCCGGGTGAATATGAGATTCGTGACGGTCAGCCGGATATCATCGGCAGAATTTGCGTCATCGGAAGCAAGCTGAAGGAAGATGCCATCAAGGATTTATTTGAGTTAGTTTAGTGAAAGGAAGGACAGGTCGTTATGGATAAGCCTGTATTTATTGTAAACGGTTTTCTGGACAGCGGGAAAACGTCATTTATCCGGGATACCGTTCAGGATCCGCAGTTTCTGGATTCCGGAAAGCTTCTTCTGATTCTCTGCGAAGAGGGCGAGGAAGAATATGATGAGGTGGAGCTTTCCAAGAAGGGTGTCAGCATCATTACGGTAGAGGAACAGTCCCAACTGACGGAACAGTTTCTGAAAGGGTTGGAGAAGTTCTATAAGCCGAATATGATTATGTTCGAATGGAACGGCATGTGGCCGCTGACCGACCTGCTGGACCTTGATATGCCGAGAGGATGGGAAATCGCGCAGATTCTGACAACGGTGGACGGTACCACCATCGAAATGTATCTGAACAACATGAAATCCATGATTATGGATGAGGTTCGGTATTCTGATGTGGTTATTGTGAATCGTTGTGATGATTCCACCAACAAATCAATGATTCGACGGAATATTAAGGCAGTGAACCGCAAAGCGCAGATTGCCTACGAGCGTGCGGACGGAAAGGATGTTTCCGAGGAAGAGGAAGAACTGCCGTATGATATGACGCAGGATCATTTGGAAATCACCGATGCGGATTACGGCATTTGGTATATTGATGCATCGGAACATGCGATGGCATATTCCGGGAAAACGGTTCATTTTCTTGCAATGATGTATACGTCGCCGAAGCTTCCGAAGGGCTATGTGGTACCCGGAAGAATGGTTATGACGTGCTGCGCGGCCGATATTCAGTTTATCGGATATATGGCTAAATTGCCGGCAACGGTAGCACCGTCGTCGGTTAAGAGCAAAACGTGGATGGACATTACCGCACGAATTGAAATCGAGGAAATGAAAGAATACAAAGGCGCAGGCCCGGTACTTCACATTCTCAAAATGATTCCGGCCGAAGAGCCTGCCGACAAGGTGTGCTATTTCTCGTAAAGAATGCGGAAATGACGGAGGAAGTATGCAGAAGGTTACTGTTTTTACGGATGGTGCGGCACGGGGAAATCCCGACGGACCGGGCGGATACGGAGTGATTTGCCGTTTTACGGATTCTCAGGGAAACGAACACGAACGGGAGTATTCCTGCGGATTTGCCAAAACAACCAATAATCGGATGGAACTGATGGCGGCGATTGTCGGATTGGAACAGTTGACGGTTCCGTGTGACGTAACGCTGTATTCGGATTCGCAATATCTGGTCAAAGCATTTGAAGAGCATTGGATCGATTACTGGAGAACGCATAATTTTACCAATAAGCAGAAACAGCCCGTGAAAAATGCGGAGCTCTGGCAGAGGTTGTTGAAACAAACCGATCGCCATACCGTTCGCTTCGAATGGGTCAAGGGCCATAACGGACATCCGGAAAACGAGCGGTGCGACTGTCTGGCAACGACGGCGGCCGACGGTACCGAATTGTATTATGATGACGGCGGAGACCTGATTCAGCCGGTTCCCGTGCAGACATTTGACCGTCCGGAAGACGAAGCAAGCGACATCCATGCCGGTGCGTCGAACGGTTCACGGAGCGAATCCGGGGCCGGTGCGTCGAACGGCTCAGGGAACGATTCCGTCGACGATGCCGGAATGCCGGAACGGGAACGGTTGTATGCTCGGATTCAGGCACTGCGAAAGCAAATCGACGAACTGAACGAAACCCTGACCGAACTGGAAGCCGAATATTATTCGATGCCGTAAACCGGGAAGAGGCGGTAACGGAAACCAAACCGAAATCGAAACCGGACCGGATGCGAACGGCCGGACAGTACCGTCCGGACACAAACGACAGGCATGATGGAAGCCGATAAGAAGGAAACACGAAATGAGTGAACAATTATCTCCGATGATGCAGCACTATATGGAAATGAAACAGAAGTACAGAGATTGTATTCTGTTTTATCGTCTTGGTGATTTCTATGAGATGTTTTTTGAGGACGCGGAGCTGGTTTCAAAAGAGCTGGAACTGACGTTGACAGGGAAAAACTGCGGCCTGGACGAACGGGCACCGATGTGCGGAGTACCGTTCCATGCGGCGGATACATATATTACCAGACTGGTTGATAAAGGTTACCGGGTTGCCATTTGCGAACAGCTGGAAGATCCGAAACTGGCTAAGGGCATGGTGAAACGGGATGTTATTCGTGTTGTCACACCGGGTACCATCACCAATTCCTCCACGCAGGATGAAACGAGAAACAATTTCCTGATGGGAATTCTGTGGATCGACAAATCCTTCGGAATTTCTACGGTTGACGTTTCCACGGGAGATTATTACGTTACGGAAGTCAATGACCTTCGAAAAGTCATTGACGAAATTACCAAATATGCTCCGTCGGAAATCGTATGCAATCCGGCTTTTTTGATTTCAGGCATCGATACCGAGGATTTGCGGAACCGACTGAATATTACCGTTACGCATTTGGATGACTGGATGTATGACGGGAAAAACTGCGACAAGATATTGAAGGAACATTTTCACGTCAGCAACCTGTTCGGGTTGGGACTCGGCGATATGGAAACCGGTGCCAATGCGGCAGGTGCGGTATTGAACTACCTGTATGATACGCAGAAGAATTCGTTGGAGCATATTACGGCCATTCAGCCGTATACAACGGGAAAATACATGATTATCGACAGTTCCACAAGACGAAATCTGGAACTGACGGAAACGCTGCGGGAGAAGCAGAAACGGGGATCGCTCTTATGGGTTCTCGACAAGACCAAAACCGCAATGGGAGCACGTCTTCTGCGACTGTTTCTGGAACAGCCGCTGCTCAAAAAAGAAGATATCGTAACAAGGCAGACGGCAATCGCGGAAATGAATGAAAATCTGATGACCCGCGAAGAACTTCGGGAATATCTGAATTCCATATATGACCTGGAACGGCTGATTTGCCGGGTCAGTTATCAGAGCGCCGGTCCGCGTGATATGCTGGCATTTTCCGGCTCCCTGGCAATGCTTCCTCCGATTAAGTTCTTATTGAAGGATTTTCACAGTAAACTGATTCAAAATGAACTGAATGAACTGGATACGCTCGAGGATTTGCAGAAGCTGATTGAGCAGGCCATCAATCCGGACGCACCGTTAGGTGTGAAGGAAGGCGGAATCATACGGGACGGTTACAATGAAGAAGTGGACCGTCTGCGTCAGGCCAAGACCCAGGGAAAGAGCTGGCTTGCCGAACTGGAAGCAAAAGAGCGGGAAGCAACCGGTATCAAGGGACTGAAAATCAAATACAACAACGTGTTCGGATATTTTCTGGAGGTCACCAATTCCTTCAAGGAACTCGTACCGGATACCTGGACGAGAAAACAGACACTGACTGGTTCGGAACGATATACGACTCCGGAACTGAAGGAACTGGAAGATACCATTTTAAATGCGGAAGACCGGCTGTATTCGCTGGAATACCGGATATTTACGGAGATTCGGGATGCGGTTTCCGCGGAAGTTCCCAGAATTCAGAAAACGGCAAAAGCCATTGCCATGATTGATGCGATTGCATCGCTTGCGTATGTCGCGGAACACAATCATTATGTATGTCCGAGCATTAACCGACAGGGAACGATCCGGATTACGGACGGACGTCATCCGGTTGTGGAGCAAATGATTCCGACCGGAACGTTTGTCGCCAACAATACGCTTTTGGACGATAACGAGAACCGGGTAGCGGTCATTACCGGACCGAACATGGCCGGAAAATCCACATATATGCGACAGACCGCATTGATCGTTTTGATGGCACAAATCGGCAGCTTCGTGCCCGCAAAGGAAGCGGATATCGGAATTGTGGACAGAATCTTTACCCGTGTCGGTGCATCGGATGATTTGGCCAGCGGACAAAGTACGTTTATGGTGGAAATGACCGAGGTCGCAAATATTTTGCGAAATGCGACAAGAAACAGCCTGCTCGTGCTCGACGAAATCGGTCGCGGAACCTCTACATTTGACGGATTATCCATTGCGTGGTCGGTCATCGAGCATGTCGCAAATAAGAAGCAGATCGGAGCAAAGACGTTATTTGCCACGCATTATCATGAACTGACCGAACTGGAAGGAAAACTGGACGGAGTATGCAATTACTGTATTGCGGTCAAAGAACAGGGCGATACCATCATTTTCCTTCGGAAAATTATTCGTGGCGGTGCGGACAAGAGCTACGGAATTCAGGTCGCACGGCTTGCGGGAGTTCCGGAATCCGTTCTTCGGCGTGCTTCGGAAATTGTGGAGCAGTTGTCGCAAAATGATTTGTCGGAACGGACACGAGAAATTTTCAGACAGTCGGAAAATCCGGATGATGTCTATACTCCGGCCGGCTGGATTGTATCCAAGCATAAGGAAGCGGCGGCGGGACAGATGTCATTGTTCGGAAGCACCGATTATTCTTCGGTTATCGAGAAGCTTCGGGGAATTCCGGTGTCCAATATAACACCGATTGATGCCTTGAATACATTATATCAGTTACAAAAAGAACTGAACGAGTTATAATCAGAGCCGGCAGACCCGATTCGTGAGTCTGCCGGTGCGTTTGTGAAAAAACGATTTAGGGGGACAGTATGCTGGAAATATGTAACGTTACAAAGATTTATCATTCGAAACACGGAGTCGACGTGACCGCTGTCGACAACGTGTCCATACGGTTTCCGGAAACCGGGATGGTATTTCTGCTCGGAAAATCCGGAAGCGGAAAATCCACACTGTTGAATCTTCTCGGCGGATTGGACCGATTTGATTCGGGAGAGATTCGAATTCACGGTACGTCCATTCGGGACTTCAAAGATTCGATGATGGATTCGTATCGAAACACATATGTCGGATTTGTATTTCAGAGATACAATCTGATGTTTGAATTCACGGTTCGCGCCAACATTGCACTGGCTATGGAATTGCAGGGAAATAAGGCAACGGCCGAGGAAATCGAACGCATTTTGAAACTGGTCGGACTGGAAGGACTGGCCGATCGGAAGCCGAATGAGTTGTCCGGAGGACAGCTGCAGCGTGTTGCGATTGCCAGAGCACTGGTGAAAAATCCGGATATCATTTTGGCGGACGAACCGACCGGTGCGTTGGACAGCAATACCGGTAAACAGATTTTTGATCTGTTGAAGGAATTGTCAAAATCCAAACTGGTCATCGTGGTTTCCCATGACCGGGAATATTCCGAACAGTATGCGGACCGAATTATCGAATTGGCGGACGGACACATCATTTCCGATGTGGAAGCATGTGCCAATGAGAAGCTGGACGAGCCGATCCGCATTCGGCTCCGGGAAGACGGCATGCTCGAGTTGAACGATGAGGGAATTACCGTATCGGGCGAGTATGAACTGACGGAAGACGAACGGAATCAAATCAACCGATATCTTATGCTTCGGAAGGACAATAATCTGGTTGTCAGGGACCGGTTGACGGCCGAAGCCATTCATGATCAGTTTCATCCGACCGATTTGTCGAAACTGGCGGAATCGGATAAGAAAATGAACCTGATTCGTTCCAAACTGCCCTGGAAACAGAGCTTCGGAATCGCACTCAATTCGTTAAAACATAAGAAAGTTATGCTCATTTTCACCATTCTGTTATCGGTGATATCGTTCTCACTGTTTTGCCTGGCGGATGAATTGGGCTCTTTTGACAAAGAACAGTGCATTGCTCAGACGGTACAAAATTCCGGTGTGAAGTATATTGATTTCAATAAGCAGGAGCTTCAGGGAGGGTGGATGGAACTCGTAAACCTTACCGAAGACGATCAGAGCAAGCTGGAGGACAAAATCGGAATTCCGATGCTTCCGATTTATTCCCTTTCGGGAAATTTGGACAACGTATTTCGGATTGCGGAAACGGTAAGAATGTCGGATTCCGAACGAAGCGTGTATCCGCCGTTAATTTTAAGCGCCATTGTTACGGACGATCCCGCATTTCGTCATATGGAATTTCCGCTGTTGTACGGCTCCTGGCCGGAGAAGGGAAAGCATGAAATCTGTATTTCCGATGTCGTCGCGAAAGCGATGCTTCTGAGCACAAAAGAACTGGCCGGGAAATCCATGGAGGATTTAATCGGATATCAGATTTCTCAGGGAGTCAGAAACGAAAGCGAAGAACTGAAGGAAATGAAATACAATCGTTGGACCATCAGCGGAATCGTCGATGAATCGATTGATGCCAATCAGTATGTGAAACTTCTGGAAGAGAGCGACAAGGCGACGGATGAGGCATCGATATTGAAAAATCAAATCTACACACAGATAGCCATCAGCTATATCCGATACGGCCTTCCGTCCTGTGTTTTTGTGACGCAAGAAGATTTATGCGAGCTTCTCTATAGGAACCGGTTCTGTCTGACTGCGGATCTCATTTCCGACGATACGGAAATGTATTCGTACGGAATTACGTCACCGGGCCGTATCCCGTCACAATACGATGTATGGCTTGTGAACGGAACGACCGTGGATACTCTGGAAGACGATGAAGTCGTTGTTCCGGCAGACTTCTTTATGAATATGATATTGCATTCTTTGAATCAGCACAGGGACGGAGCGGAGATTACCGCGGAGAACATTCCGGACATCCTGAAACTGGTGAATGCCAATCCGAAACTCATTTCCGAAATGCCGGAACTGAAGTTTGACGACATCCACAAATCGTTACGAATTGCCGGATTTTATATGCAGAAGACAGTTCCGACAGAGAAGACGGACGAAGAGATGACCGATGCTGATAATACATATAACGATTTTTGTATTGTCAACGATTCGCTGTATGAAGAGGTTTATGAGAAACTGAAGGGGACCCGGCCGGATATTACCACATTGTATATTAAGACCCCGGACAAAGCAAGAGATGTCTTCCGTATTGCAACGGCTTGCCGGGAACTCAGTACGGATAAGACGAACTACTGTATTGTGTCCTTTATGTATGAGGAAATGGAAATCGTGAACGAACTGATTACGATTGTGCGGCCGGCATTTACGATGTTGGGGATTTCTATGGCGATTTTCGCAACGATGTTGTTCTCCGTCTTTATCGGAAACAGTATTTCTTACAAGAAACGGGAAATCGGTATCCTTCGCGCAATCGGTGCCAGACGGCAGGATGTATTTCGGATTTTTATGAGTGAGAGCGGAATGATTGCACTCGTCAACGGAATACTCGTATTTTTGCTTGTGACGGTAGTCACCTCAATACTGAATCGACTGGTGATGTTCGGAGCCCTGAATATTGCTCTGTTTCATTTCGGAATTCGACAGATGCTGTTAGTGATTGCAATGTCATTCGGATTTGCGTTTCTTGCAACGATTCTTCCGGTTTGGCTGTTTGCAAGAAAGAATCCGGTTGAGATTATTACCGACCGGTAATTTACGAGAAAAACGGGGAAACGAATATGATTGAAGTAATTGATTTATGCAAACGATATAAAACACGTAAAACCGTGGTGGAGGCGTCTAAGAATATTTCCATCCGCTTTCCGGATACGGGAATGATTTTCATCCTCGGAAAATCCGGCGGCGGAAAATCGACTCTGTTGAATCTGATCGGAGGACTGGACCGGTGTGACAGCGGCGATATTTGTGTGTTCGGACAATCCACCAGGGAATATTCGCAAAAACAGTTTGATTCCTATAGGAATACGTATTTAGGCTTTATTTTCCAGGATTACAATATTCTGCCGGAACTGACGGTCGGGGAAAATATTGCCATTGCATTGGAATTGCAGGGGAAAAATGCAACCAAGGAAATCCTGGATGAAATTCTGAACAAAATGGATTTGAACGGATATGCCGACCGGATGCCGAATGAGTTGTCCGGCGGACAGCTGCAGCGTGTGGCCATTGCAAGAGCACTGGTCAAGGAACCGAAGGTCATTTTGGCCGATGAACCGACGGGCGCACTTGACAGTAATACGGGACGTCAGATTTTTGAGTTATTGAAAGAACTGTCCAAAGAGAAACTGGTCATTATCGTATCGCACGACCGGGAATATTCGGAACAGTATGCGGACCGAATTGTCGAAATCTCGGACGGTACGGTCATTTCCGATGTGACGAAGGTGACGGACGGACAGAACCGTCAAAATGTCATGACGCGCCGCGACAATGTTTTCTATGTGCCGGACGGATATAGCCTGACGGAGTCGGATATCCGCGAAATCAACGACTATCGGAGTACGACGAAGGAACGGATTTCCATCGTTCCGGACGATTCCGTGACGAGAGGATTTCGGTTTGAGCCGACGAAGGACGAGAGCATTTCGGAAGAAACCGAAAAACCGAACTTTGTGTCCTGCCGACTTCCGCTGAAACGGGCGGCCAAAATCGGTATCACCGGAATGTCTTTTAAGAAAGTCAAACTGTCGTTTATCATTTTGCTGTCCGTGGTCGCATTTACGTTGTTCGGAATTTCTTTGGTCACGGCCGAGTATAATCATGTGAACTCTGTCAGCAAGTCCTTACATAACAAGGAGACTTCATTTGTCAGAACCAACATGATGCTGCAGGAAACAAATTGGGAAATGGAACCGGATGAACCGGACGTAAACTGGATTCATTCCTATATGACCGAAGACGATTTACAGAGATTGAAGCGGGGAAGCGGCTCTGATGATGTGTTTCCGATTTACCGGATATTCGGTATGGAGGTACCGATTCAAAACCGGGTAAATTCCGATGGAATCAATACTTCGGAAATCAGCGAGTTGCTTCAGATGGACGGAAGCGAATTGCTCGAAATTGACGAATCGGTTCTGACGAAATTGAATTGTACGCTGGTGGCCGGGAAACTGCCGGATGGTACCAAAAATGAAATCGCAATCAGCAAAGCGATGTATGAAAGCATACGCAATACCGCAATTTTGAACGGAACCAAAATCCCGATTCTGAACGACATGGTCGGACAGGAAATGCGTTCGATTGACGGTACCAAATTGACGGTTACCGCGGTAATCGATACCGGATTTTCGTATGCGGAATATTTTTCGGATGCGATGGGATATCTGAGCAGTTTGGATGAGCAAAAGATTATCAGCACCGACGCAATCAAACTGATGCTGTTAATGGAGAGGTTTATCAGTGAGTTTAAGGGGTCACCGGCTTCCATGATTATGGTCGGAAAAGGATTCTGTGACAGATTCATCGAACGCCGGCCGGTTTACGAAACGGATTCTTCGATGACATTTTATATGACCGGCAGCAGTGGTCTGTTCCGTTGTATGGAGTGTTGGGAATTCGGAGTCGGAACCTGTGACGTTGCCGATACGAAGCTTCCGGTTGCATATACGGAGTCCCATGGTACGAAGTCCGAAAGCGAACTGTACATTACGAGACGAATGGCTGAGAAATTACTGTGCAGCATAATCACGAAAGAACTTGCGGAACAGCTGGAGCTGAATGACAAAATCGAAGCACTCACGCAAAATGATTTCCTGTTTCAGTACAATCAGCAGGATAACCTGTATGAATCCGAATACGCGAATAATTATTTTGATTATCGGGATTATAAATACTACGAGAAAGCGGAATACTATCTGAAAAAATTGTCGATTACGGAACTCACAGCACTTTATTCCAAACTTTCGACGCTTGGATACAATCCGAAGTTGCAATTTTATGAGAAAGACGTGTTTAAGGAGTTGACCATCGGCGGAATTGTTGAGGACGATGACATTCCGTTCAATGTATTTTGGATGGCGGATACCATACTGACCGACTGCTTCGGAGAGTATCAGAAACAGTACAACGGTGCTATTTGCATGATTCCGACCGATGAAAAAGAACTTCGGAAGGTGCTTTCCGACTGGATGTCCGAAGACGATAATCGGAAGTTTTACACGGTTACCAAATACAGTGTTTGTTTTGACGTCAGCGAAGACATCATGCAGATTGTAACACAAGTATTTGTTGTTTTGGGAATTGTTCTTGCCGTGTTCTCCATGCTGCTCTTTACCAGCTTCATTGCCAACAGTATTTCGCATAAGAAGCATCAAATCGGAATTTTGCGGGCAATCGGCTCAAGCGGTCGGGATGTCTTTCGGATTTTCGGTTCGGAGGCGATTTTCCTCGCCGGCATTTGTGCCGTAATTGCATCCGTACTGTGCTGGCTGCTGACGTTTATGACAAACCGGTTGACCGATCGGTATTTTGATGTGATGCTGCTTCGGTTCGGATTGAAACCGGTTGGCATGATTTTCCTGATTGCAATCGGAACCGCCTGCATATCCAGTTATCTGCCGATAAAGATCAATTCGAGAAAGAAACCGATTGATTCCCTTCGGGAGCGATAATGATTTGAATTTTCAAACAGTAGGGCGTCGACTTTGTGTCGGCGCTCTTTTTTCTTTATAGGAAATTGCGTCCCGGGCTTTCTTCTGTAAACCGTTTCGACAAGGAAAAATATGCTTTCCCGTGCGTCGGGATGGGATTCCGCTGACCTGTTGTCAGACCTGTTATCCGACGAAAAAAGACCTTTGAAAATGACATATAATGCCGTAATGCAGACACAAAATGCCACTTCTAATTTCTTAGTTGCACATGATAAAAAGAGATTTATCAAAAAGGAGAAAATCCGCATGATATCATGATAATTCATACGATATTGTGCAATTTCGCAAATTACCGATTGCGGAATTCGTAATTTAAATGGTCCTTTTGGTACAAATGACGAAGAAGCACCGGAAGAAAATTAATATTCGGATTCCAAAAAATAGGTTTGTACGATTTATATGTACATCCTATGACAAAATGACGTCAAAATGCACAAAATACAACAAAAAACAGGTCATTTCCGTGTACTTGTTAGTGTAATATTACTATTTTTTGCTTGCCTACAACCTTGTTGTGTGGTATCATTAAGGGTGGTTAAGAATGACTCTTTTTCGTTTTGTGCCGTTCCGATGGATTCATTTTCGGCACAAAAGTCGAGAAATATACAATTTCGCGGCAATCTGTTACGGAGGAACGATACGTTGAAACATACCTTATTCAGCATGGACGGACCGATCATCCGTTGTATGATTTATATGGGAAATCTGATTTTTGTTTCCTTCCTCTGGGTTCTTTGCTGTATCCCGGTCGTGACGGTCGGATGGGCGACTACGGCAATGTATTATTCCGTAGTGAAAGCCGTTCGGTTCGATCGGGGCGACTGTGTGCGGGGATTTTTTGCCGCAATGAAGAGAGAGTGGAAGCAGGGACTTCTGTATTCCCTGCTGTTTACGGGAGCAACCGCTCTGCTCATTTTGGATCTTGTGATTTGGAAAGACGGACATAACAAAATCGCACTGGTTTCCACGGGAGTCTGTATCCTCCTGTTGTTTATTGTGTTTGCGGCGGCGAGCTATCTGTTTCCGATCATTTCCCGATTTGAACTGACATTTACGGACGGAATCCGTCTTGCGGTATTTTTGTCGATGAAACATTTGCCGTATACGGTCGTTCTGTTTATATTGGAAGCCTTTTGCGGATATGCAATGTACTGTATTCCCTGGATGTGCCTGGTGTTGCCGGGGATTACGACATTGATCAATTCCCTGATGTTGGAAAAAATCTTCCGAAAGCTGACACCAACGCCGACGGATGGGAATGCAAAATGGTTTGATGACGAAGAAAAGAATCCGGAAGAAGAAAAAGGAGAATTGTGATGCGTTTCAGACATGTTTTGAAAAACGGACTTGTATGGCTGCTTGTACTGGGAATGACAGTGCAGAGCATGACGATGGGAAACGGTCCCGTATTCGCTGCCGAAGAACGACAGACGGAACTCGCAGCACAACGTTCCGAATTGTCCGAAGTACCGGACGTTACAGGTTCTGTGACGGCTTCGGCTTCCGATGTATATCAAAAGACGCTGGATGATTATTTAAATGTTATCGGAACGTACAGTATCCGTGATGATATTCCCACATACAAGGAATATGTTGCGACGTATCCGAATATCGAAACAACCGAACCGATTCATATCGCCGCTTCCGACTTTTTGCCGGATGCCACGGACATGACGGCCGAAGTGGTTGGGAACGAAAACTATGCGGGAACCGGAAAGGTGCCGGTGGAACAGGACGGACAGTCGCTTTTGACGGCGGAAGAGGGATATGTGTCGTGGAAATTTACGGCACCGCAGACCGGCTACTATTACATCGGACTGACCTATTACCCGGTCACCGGTAAAAATGCCGCAATCGAACGGGCGGTTTTCCTGGACGGAACGCTTCCGTATGCCGAATTTTCCTCCGTTCAGTTTTCCCGAATCTGGACCAACGATATTAACGTCAAATCGGACGAGACAAATGAATGGATTTGGAAAAAAGATAATCAGAACAATGATTTAAAGCCGACGCAGATGGAAATTCCGGACTGGATGCAGGAGTGGATGTACGACAGCAACGGATATATTTCCGGAGAACTCCCCATTTACATAGAGCAGGGTGAGCATGTTCTGACGCTGGTTTCGATTCGCGAACCGATGCTCATTTCCGATATTACTCTGACATACCGGAAACCGCTCCCGACCTATCGGGAATACAAGCAGTCGTGGGATGACAAGGGTGCCGTCAAGGCCAATTCCGATGTCATTATCATAGAGGGCGAATCGACGGACAGAAAATCTTCTCAGATGCTGTATCCGCAGCAGGATCAGTCGTCGCCGGCCGTCAGCCCGTACAGCCCCCGATATTTGCTGAACAATACCATCGGCGGACGTTCCTGGAGAATGGTCGGACAATGGATTGAATGGGATTTTGATGTGCCGGAAGACGGTTATTACACCATTTCCATGAATGTCCGTCAGAATTTTTCCAAAGGAATCTATGTTTCCCGACGGATTTCCTTTGACGGGGAAGTTCCGTTCCGGGAATTCGAATCATACGGCTTCCGGTACAAGGCAAGATGGCGTACCGAAACGCTTTCGGATGACAACGGAGATGCGTATTACCTGTATTTTACCAAGGGACATCACGTTATGAAAATGGACGTGGTGCTCGGTGAATTTGCTTCCGTTGTTTCGGATGTGCAGCTGAGTGTGACGAAACTGAATTCGATTTACCGTGAAATTCTCTGTATCACGGGACCGAGTCCGGATGCATGGAAGGATTATCAGATTAATGCCAATATTCCGAAACTCGGAGAGGAGTGCTCGGAAGTTAAGGAACTGCTCGACGATGTCATTACAAGGCTGAGAGATTTGGTCGGAAAAGGAAGCGATAAGGAAACCGTATTGATTACCATGCGGGACCAGCTGGAAGATATTATCGACGATCCGGAATACATCGTAAAAATCGTATCCAGCTTCCGAACCAATATCCGTGCGTGCGGCAACTGGATTACGCAGGTCATCGATCAGCCGCTTGCCATCGATGCGATTTACATCACACCGGATACCAAGTCGGTTCCGAAGACCAACAATTCCTGGTGGGCTCGATTCCTGCACGAACTGAAGCGACTCTTTTACAGCTTTATCATTGATTACAATATGATTGGGGATGTTTCCGACGGCGGAGAATCCGTACCGATTACCCTGTGGGTCGGTACCGGACGGGATCAGGCCAATGTCATCAAATCCATGATCGACGAGACGTTCTCGACAAAGAGCTATACCGATTCCCAAGGAAATACATACAACATCAGCGTCAACGTTATGCTGGTGGACATCAATTCCCTGCTGCAGGCGACGCTGGCCGGATCGGGACCGGATGTCGCAATTCAGGTTGCCAACGACTGGCCGATGAATTACGGAATCCGAAATGCGGTAATGGATTTGTCGCAGTTCCCGGACTGCGAGGAAATTACGGGAACCCGGTTCCGCCCGAGTGCGATGGAGGCATTTACCTTTGAATCGGGCGGCGTCAAGCATGTATACGGTTTGCCGGAGACGCAGACATTTGCCATGATGTTCTATCGAAAGGATATTCTGAGCGAACTGAATCTGGATGTTCCGAAGACCTGGGACGATATGAAGGTTGTGCTTACGGTTCTGTCGCAGAACAACATGGATGTCGGAATGCTTCCGACGGAATCCAATTTTGCGATGCTGTTGTATCAGAATAACGGAGAGTATTACAACGAAAGCGGTTCCAAGTCCATGCTGGATTCCGAAGAAGGCGTAATGACATTCCGTAAATTCACGGAATTTTATACCGATTACGGTATGGACACCAACACGTCCGTGGAAGAGCGGTTCCGTACCGGTGAGGCACCGATTGTTATTACGGATTACAATTATTACAACACTTTGCAGGTATCCGCACCGGATATTAAGGGACTTTGGGGAATGTCCGTTGTTCCCGGAGAGAAAAAGACCGATGCGGACGGCAACGAGTATATCGACAACACCGTGGCAAGCAGCGGTACCGCCTGTGTTATCATGAAGGCAACAAAGGAAAAGGAAGCCTGCTGGGAATTCCTGAAGTGGTGGACGGATACCGAAACGCAGTATTTGTACAGCAGTGAAATGGAGTCCCTGATGGGAGCTTCGGCACGTGTCGCAACGGCCAATATCGAGGCATTTGATCTGATTCCATGGCCGACCGAAATTGCCAAGGAACTGAAGAAACAGTTCGCCAATGTACGGGGAATCCGTCAGGTACCGGGTGGATATTTTACATGGAGAAACGTGAACAACGCATTTTACTCGATTACCACCAATCAGGATGCGGCGACTCCGAGAGAAGAGCTGATGGACCGCGTGATTTATATCAACGAAGAAATCGCATACAAGCGTGCGGAATTTAATCTGGATGATTAGAAAGGAGAGAAACACCATGAAGTCTGTCAAAGAAAAGAACGGACAGGGAATGACACTGGCGCAGAAGATTTACCGGCATCGTTATTCCTATATCATGATTGCTCCTTATTTTATCCTGTTTTTCTTCTTTACGATTCTGCCGGTTTTGATTTCCATCGTATTGTCGTTTACGTACTTTGATATGCTGGAAATGCCCAAATTCAGCGGATGGACAAACTATGTCAAGCTGTTTTTGCAGGACGACGTATTTTTGATTGCCTTGAAAAACACGCTGTTGTTTGCGGTCATTACGGGACCGATCAGTTATATCATGTGCCTGTTGTTTGCATGGATTATCAATGAATTCAAGGGCAAGTTACGGGCACTTCTGACACTGGTCTTTTATGCACCGTCCATTTGCGGACAGGCATTTTACGTATGGAGCCTGATTCTGAGTTCCGACCGGTACGGCTATATGAACGGTATTTTGCTCCGTTGGGGAATTATCGATGAGCCGGTTCGCTGGTTCCAGACCGAAGCGTATGTTCTTCCCTGTCTGATTATCGTTCAGCTTTGGTTATCGCTCGGTACCGGATTTCTGTCCTTTATCGCCGGACTTCAGACGGTGGACCGTTCCCTGTACGAAGCGGCAGCCATGGATGGCGTCAAGAATCGCTGGCAGGAGCTTTGGTATGTTACCCTTCCGGCCATGAAGCCGCAGTTGATGTTCGGTGCCGTAATGCAGATTACAAACTCCTTTGCGGTGTCCGACGTATCGATTCAGCTTGCCGGAAATCCGTCCGTCAATTATGCGGGCGCCACTATTGTTACGCACTTGCTGGATTACGGTACAACCCGTTTTGATATGGGATATGCATCCGCAATCGCAACCGTACTGTTCCTGCTGATGGTCGGCTCGAACAAGCTGGTACAGCGACTGCTTCGAAAGGTGGGTGAATAAGATGGCAAAGAAATCCGACACCACCGGAAAGCGCAGGCTGTTCCACCGGGAAAAACAATTAAACCGTTCGAAAGCGGGAAATGCCCTGTTGTTCTTTATGATGGCGGTATGCGGCATTTTTATGGCTCTGCCGCTCATTATCATCGTGAACAATGCATTGAAACCGATGGATGAAATTTTCCAGTTCCCGCCGAAAATTTTCGTACACAATCCGACACTCGACAACTTTGTCGATTTGTTCAATAACATGAATGATTCCTGGGTTCCGTTTTCCCGGTATATCGCCAATACGATACTGATTACGGGTCTCGGAACGGTAGGCCATGTTATTGTTGCCTCGCTGGCGGCATATCCGCTGGCAAAACACGATTTCCCCGGACGGAATCTTTTGTTCCGCCTGGTTGTGCTGTCCCTGATGTTCTCCTGGCAGGTTACGCAGATTCCCATTTATATTATTGTTTCCAAACTCGGAATCAACAATACGCATTGGGCAATCATTCTGACATCCTGGCAGTACGGACTCGGACTGTATCTGATGAAGCAGTTTATGGAGCAGATACCGAATTCCCTGATGGAATCGGCACGATTGGACGGCGCCAACGAATTCAAGGTGTTCTGGAAAATTATTATGCCAAACGTAAAGCCGGCATGGCTGACGCTGGCGATTTTCCAGTTCCAGCAGATGTGGGGAAATACCGGTTCCACGTATTTGCGAAGCGAACAGTTGAAACCGCTGCAATACGCACTGCAGCAGATTGCCGGAGGCGGTGCCGCGAGAGCGGGAGCCGCACAGGCCGTAACGTTCTGTCTGGCGGCGGTTCCGATTATTTTCTTCCTGATCTGTCAAAGCAATGTACTGGAGACCATGACGTCTTCCGGTATGAAGGATTAAGGAGGAACGGACATGAGAAAAATGAAACAACGACTTCGGTCCGTTCTTTGGATGGCCGTGCTGGTCTGCACCCTGATGACATCGGTCGGATTTGCGGACGATGTTCCGTATACGACATATAATTACGATTATTGGGACAATATCGTATATACGCCGGCTGCCTACATCCCGAACGGCAAAATCGAAACCGCGTCCATGACGGATGCAGACGGAAATCCCGTCGGTTCGCTGAAAGGCCCGGAAGATGTCTATCTGGCTACGGACGGCCGTCTGTATATCGCCGATACCGGCAATAATCGGATTGTCGTTCTGAATGCCGCGGATTATTCGTATATCACGAGTATTTCCGAATTTACCGCAGACGGGAAAACCGAGACCTTTTTAAAGCCCACAGGCATTTGCCATTCGCAAAAGCCGGACGGGGATTTGTATATTGCCGATACCGAACATTACCGTGTAGTCATTCTGGACAGCGAGTATCGGTTCAAGGAAATTATCGAAAATCCGCAGAGAGAAAACAATGTTCTGGAAGACGATTTCATTTTCGCACCTCAGAAAGTCATTGTAGACGAAGCGGAACGGTTGTATGTCATTGCCAAGAATACCGAAGAAGGTATTATGCTGTTTGACAATCAGACGCATGAGTTCATGAGCTTCTTCGGCAATATTAAGGTGCATCTGACTCCTTGGCAGATTTTGTGGAAAAAACTGTCGACGAAGGAGCAGAGGACGAAACAGGCACTGAGCATTTCGACGGAGTTTAACGGACTGGACGTCGATACGAACGGATTCATTTATGCCTCGTTTATGGATGAAACCGGACAGCAGGGTGTCATGTGCCTGAATCCGAAGAGTAACGATATTACCAAAAAGGGATTTAATCAGCATACCGGCGGTGATATTCTCGAATATCAGGATGCGGACGGATTTGTCGGATTTTCCCGGGCGGTCGATGTCGTATATCGGGACAAGGGAATTTATTCCTTCCTGGACAATCGGAGAGGACGCATTTTCACATACGACCATGAAGGAAACCTGTTATATGTGTTCGGCGGATTCGGCAATCAGGAAGGCTGTTTCCTGTCGCCGAGCGCACTGGAACAGTGCGGTGAAGAAATTCTGGTGTCGGACCGAAACCAGAACGTTCTGCTTCGGTTTGTACCGACCGATTACGGCTCGTTAATCAACAAGGCAATCGGAATGCGGTATGATGCCAAAGAAGCCGATGCCGTTGAGGTCTGGAAACAGGTTTTGAAGTATGACGCCAATTTCGAATTGGCATATATCGGAATCGGAAAGGCGTATTTGTCCGCCGGTGACAATAAACAGGCAATGGAATATCTGAAACTCGGCATGAGCAAACAGTACTATTCGGTTGCTTACAGACGATATCGAAATGAGTTTCTGGTCAAGAATCTCGGATGGATTCTGACCGGCGCGGTCGGCCTTATCGCCGCAATTCTGATAATCCGAAAATTACGCCGCGGAAAGTCGAACGAAGACGATTCGGCGGATACACTGGAGTAAGAGGTAACGCATGAAAAAGTATTTTACATGGGACAAATGGAAATACAGCTTTTATTGCATGGCTCACCCGTTTGACGGATTCTACGAAATCCGGCACAGAGAACGGGGGAGTGTTCCGATTGCGCTCATTTATGTGGTTCTGTACAGCCTGTGTTATTCCGTAAACCGTCTGGCGGCAAGTTTTGTCGTAAATGATGTCAATCCCCGTGCAGTCGATGCCATCAACGAACTGGGAGGCGTCATTCTTCTGTATCTTCTGATTTGCATCGGAAACTGGTCCATTACCAGTATTATGGGCGGAGAAGGCCGAATGAAGGATATCTGCACGATTATCGGATATTCCCTTTTGCCGATGATTCTGACGCTGATACCGGGAACCGTTATTTCGCAGGTGATTGCACAGAACGAAGAAACCTTTTACTACATCATCATTTATCTCGGAATGGCCTATTCCATATTTATGATGCTGATCGGGATAATGATTATTCATAATTATTCGCTTTTGAAAACACTGATTACGATTGTTCTGACATTTATTTCCATGCTGATCATTATATTCTGCGCGGTCATGATTTTCAGTCTGGTCAGTCAGGTAATCCAGTTCTTCCGAAGTGTTTATCTGGAACTGATATTTCGGTAGGAGGGCAGCAAATGAGAACTTTAAAGAAAATCATTCTTTCGATTCTGGCGGTTGTCTTCCTTTGCGCGGCAGCTTACCTGACATATTATATTATCCACTATACGAAGTATGACGGGTATAAGCAGTATCTCGGAAAATACGATGATTACGAAGACGGAAACGAGTATGTCGCACAGTCCGACGCCGATGCGCCGGAGGGATTCGGCAAGGCGGCCGAGAACGATACGTTTAAGCTGTTTTTAAATGAGACCACCTGCAATGTCTGTCTGTTTTGCAAGTCGACAAGGCAATACATTTATACCAATCCTCCGAAGCTCGGTGAAAAGAGCCAGGAAGGCATCAATTCGGACGATTTGTATCAGGAACTGCAATCACAGATTCTGGTTGATTATTTTGATTTCAACGCAACGTCGAAAAACACATATCGAATGTCATCGGCCAAGGATTGCGTCAATGTCGATACGTCGGAAAACGGCGGAGAGCAGCAGTTCTCGTTTGAGTCGCTGACAAACGGGCTTCGCGTCATTTACGAAATGGGTGACAAATCCAGCGAAACCGGCATGGTTCCGAAGTATCTGAGCGAAGAACGGTACAACGAAATTCTGGACCGTCTGAATCAGCTCGAAGACAAGTCGCATTACCGCTCCATGAAAGGAAAATATTCCAAAAACGAAGAACGCGGATGCATGGAACTGTTGAAAAACAACATCAATAAGGCGACGCTTCGGAAACTGACAAAGGCGCTGAACGAAATCGGATACACGCAGGATGACTATATCAATGATATGAAGGTCGGCGGTGAAGAAGTCGTCGAAAAGCTGACCATTACCGTACCGCTCGAATACCGGCTGACGGAAGACGGACTTCAGGTATCGGTTGTGACCGAGAAGATTCGGGAACGGGGTGGCGCCGGAGTCGAAACGATTACCGTATTGCCGTTCTTTGATACCGAGAAAAATGACGGAAGCGACGGATATTTTGTGGTTCCGGACGGAAGCGGTGCGCTGATTCGGTTCAACAACGGACTGATGAACAGCAAAGATTATTATCAGGAATACTATTACGGAATGGATCTTCTGAGCATTCCGGATAAGCTGTCGGAATCCATGCTGGACATTGTAGAACCGGTGCGGCTGCCGATTTACGGAATTCAGAAAAGCAGCAATACGGTTCTTGTAACCACCGATTTCTCGGCGCCGATTGCATATCTGACCGTCAAATTGTCCGGAGCGTTCAACAGCTATAATTTTGCTTACAATACGTATATTCTTCGGAATTACGAAACCATGAAAATTGATGCCAACGAGTTCAAGGAATACGAAGACGATATTTGCAAAACCAAACTCGTTCAGACCTATCATGTTCTTCCCGAGACCGAAGTCTATGACGGATACAGCGGAATCGCAAAATATTACCGGGAACTTCTGTTTGATTCGAAGACCCCGAAGAACTCCGCACAGGACATCAAATTTTACGCGGATATTATCAACGCGGTGGAACGGGAATCCTCTTTTGCCGGCTTCAAATATGATGAAGTATTTGCCATGACGACATTTGAGGAAACCGCGGAAATCAGGGATTCTCTGGATGAAGCGGGAGTCCGGAATATAGTTCTGAACCTGCAGGGGTGGATGAACCACGGATATTATCATGATACCGCAGACAATATCAAGGTCATCCGGAAACTCGGCGGACGGAACGGGCTCGAAAAGCTGACCGCGTCAACGCAAGCAAAGAACGGCATCGTGGTCGGAGATATCGCTGTTCAGAAGGTTACTTTTGCCGATGAGGATTTCAAATATACGGCGGAAGGTGCGCGGTACCGGACAACCGGATCGGTGGCATTCGGCAAATCCAATCCCGCCACATACAGTAATTTCGCGTCTCTCGGATATCGGGAAAATCTGTACAACCTGTTGTCACCGAAATTCGTTCCGAGATATGTGGAAGAGATGCTCGATGAACTCGAAGATGTGACGCTGTCCGGAATTTCCCTTCGGGATCTTGGCTCGGAACTGTATTCCGAGAGAAAGAGACGGTCCCCGATTTCCCGTGTGGATGCGGAAAACATTCTGACGGCAATGATTCGGAAGGTATCGGAGCAAAATGATTCGGTTCTGTATAACAATCCGAATGCGTATGCGTATCCGTATGCAACCGATATCGAGAACCTGTCATTTTACAAAAACGCCTATGTTTACGTGAACGAGGAAATTCCGCTGATTCCGATGATTTTGCACGGATACGTGGACTACTGCGGCAAAGCGTACAATCAGAATACCAACGAATCGTTGGAAGACGAGTGGATTCAGCTGATTCTGAACGGTGCGGCACCTCATTTTTCGTTTACGATGAAAGATTCTTCGGAACTGAAATATACGGCTCTGAACGATCATTTCAGCACTACTTTTTCCGTTTGGAAAGAAGATGCCGTAAAACTATATCAAAATGTCAACAAAGTCCTCCGGGATGTTGCCGGAGAAACGATTGAAAAACATGAAATGCCGGATTCCGATACCGTTGTCATGGTGTACGGAAACGGTATTGTGATCACTGTTCATAAGGAGTCCAAAAAGGTTACCAAGGACGATCACGGAGCGGTAACCGAGTATCGATTTGAGTAAAGGAGGCCGGGAGATGAAAAAAGGTAAAATGACACTCGCAAAACGCAGAGCGATTACCGGTTTTGTCTTTATCAGCCCCTGGCTGATAGGCTTTTTGATATTTTATGTCAGAAGCATTATTATGACCGTTCAGTTCTCATTCAGTGAAATCACACTGGGAGACAACGGATACGTAAGAAAATACAACGGAATGCGAAATTTCAAGTATCTGTTTACCGAAAACGGAACCTTTTCCAAAACGCTTGTGGAATCCATCGGAAACATTTATATCGACGTCCCGCTGGTTGTCATTTTCAGTTTGCTGATGGCGATTCTTTTGAATCAGAAATTTACCGGACGAATGATTCTTCGGGCGGTATATTTCCTTCCGGTCATTATGGGAAGCGCGGCGATTTCCGATGCCATCAATATGGCCAGCGCGAAAATGTACGGCGGCCTGAATGCGCAGAGCACGGAAATCGTGTCTGCGGCATCGACGGGAATCGACGTCAATTATTATCTGAACCTGTTTAAGGACATCGGCTTGCCGGATGCGATTCTGGATTATGTCGTAAATGCCGTGTCCCGGTTGTCGGAGGTCGTATCGATGTCGGGAATTCAGATCGTCATTTTCATTGCGGCCCTGCAAAGCATTTCCGGCGCCTTGTACGAGGTTGCCAGAATCGAAGGCGCAACCACATACGAAACATTCTGGAAGGTTACGTTCCCGATGGTTATGCCGCATATCATAACCTGCTTTGTCTATACGGTTGTCGATGCGTTTGCAAACAGTGAAATCGTAAAGCTTTCTTACGATACGATATTTAACATGAATCATTACGACTACGGAAGTGCAATCTGCCTGATCAGTACCGTTATCGTCTGTCTGATTATGTTCCTGGTCGTATCGCTCATTCAAAAGAAGACGTTCTACTATAACTAGAAAGGAGACGGGGCAATGCTGGAAAAGCAGAAAATTCGTTTTGCGGAACTGAAAAACGATCAGGTGTTTCAAAATGACAAGCGCCGGGCATCAAAGATTTTAAAACGATTCTTGTTTGCCGTTTTCCGATATGTTATAATAATAGGAGTAGCTTACGTCATTTTGAATCCGTTAATCGGCATCATTGCAGGGTCATTTTTCTCGGACCGTGACGCGTATAATTCCATGGTATATGTGATACCGACACAGCCTACGTTAGAGAAATACGAGCTTGTCTGGAAAACGTTCCCGTATCCGTCAACGCTTCTGTATTCTCTCGGAAATGATATCCTGCTGATGATTGTGCAGGTATTTGTCTGTTCGATGGTCGGTTACGGATTTGCCAGATTTGATTTTCCCGGCAAGAAAATCCTGTTTGCATGCGTTGTTATTATGATTGTCATTCCGACCCATGCCATTATGCTGCCGCTGTTTTTGACGGTTGTCAAAGATATGGGAATGTATGATTCGGTGGTGCCGTTTTACCTGATGACGATTCTCGGGTGCGGAATCCGAAGCGGATTGTACATATACATTTTCAATCAGTTTTTCAGAGGACTTCCGAAGGAAATCGAGGAAGCGGCATTTGTGGACGGAGCGGGAAGCTTCTACACGTATTTCCGGATTATGCTGGTCAATGCGCTTCCGGCGGTCATTACGGTATCCGTATTCTCCATGGTATGGCAGTACAACGATAAATTCTATACCATGCTGTTCGGAATTCAGAAAATGATTTCCATGCGTGTCGGCTCCATCGGACCGGAAATTGCGAATTTCTCCACAGGAATCGAAGCAATTACGCCGAATGTCGAGAAGCTGTATACGTATGCGGCCGTTATGCTGACGCTTTTGCCGTTGATTATCATTTACTGTATTCTGCAAAAATACTTTGTGGAAGGTGTGGAGCGAAGCGGTATCGTCGGCTGAAACCGGACGGAATCCGCAGTTATCGTCGGCTGAAACGGGCAGAATCCGCGGTCCGGCGAGAGAAGCAGGTGAAATCCGCACTCCGGTGAGAGAACCCTGCGGAATCATTTGGATGAAACATTGTCTCAAAAGAGACAACAGAAAAACGATAAATTGAATGGTGTCCATTCTTTTTATAAAAAGGGGTTTATCCTCAATACTTTCAAGGGAGGAGTATCATGTTTAAAAAATTTCTTGTTTTGTCTTTGGCATTGTGCATGGTGATTGCCATGACAGCATGCGGCGAAGACAAGAAAAACACAACAAACAACGCTTCGGAACCGACAAAGGGTGCTGAAGCAACTCCGGAGCCGACCGAAGCTCCGAAACCGTCATTTCAGGCAAAGGACGGTGCTCTGAATTTTGAAGACGGCAATTTTGGATTTGCCGCTGTCGCATTCAAATTTGCGGAATGCGATCTTGCAACCAATTTGAGTGTTGCTGATTTTGCCGGCAGCAAGGCACTGGTTGTGAAGTCTCCCGTGAGTGACAACATTTTCTCCGGAAAGCTTCCTTTTGTTGCAATCGATGTCAACGCCGTACTCGGTGCAAAGGCAGCCGATGTCGCAAGCATCGAATATGTTATCGGTACCCAGTGCAAGGGCGAGTTTGCGGCAAACTCCGGTTATATTGCTGCGGTACAGGGCGGAAATGAGACCAAGAAGAACTGGTCCGTATATCTGGAAGAAGAGAATCCGAAGCAGTATAAATTTGATTTGGAAACAAAGGGATTTGCGGAAGGAGATTACATCTACTTCGCGGAAAATTCTTCCGGTAACGTTTTGGAATCGAAGGATTATGATTTGATTCTGGACAACATTACGTTTTTGGATGCAAGCGGAAATGTCATTGCGGCAGACGCTTCCAAGACGTTTGCGGCAGCCGGTGTCAATGAAAGCTTCTGGCTGAATTTGGACTGGTCCAACGGTGTAAAGCAGCCGAAGGATGAGGTGATTCTCGGAAATGACAGTATCACCGTCGGTATGCTGACCAAGGAAGGCTCCTGGTGGCCTCAGTGCGATTTCGGCAAGAGTACGACCAACATGCTGACCTTTACCGAGCTTGGTGCTGCGGATGAAGGCAATCTGATGTTCCCGGTTGACCGAAGCCTGTTCGTTCCCGGAACCGTAATTACCGTATATTACAACAATATGTATACGGTTGACGACGGCAACAGCTGGCAGTATCCGTTCTTCCGTATTCAGACACTGCCGAGAGACGAGTTCCCTCAGACTATTGTTGATGTCAAGACAGCAGCCGGAGCAAAGGATCCTGTTACGGGAGAAGCTCCGGAAAGAAGAAACGAATCGATGACCATCGTTCAGTTTACGTATGATGACATTATTCATGCAATGTGCAATGAAAAGAGCCCCTGCAAGAAGGTTTATACGGACATTAACGAAACAAACTGGTATGATTATGCCGATATGTTCGGTCTTGCCGATATGGGTGGCGTGAACCAGATTTACAAGATTACAATCGGTAAAATTAGTGAATAATTAGGAGGACAGAGTATATGAAGAAACTTATTTCACTGTTCCTTGTTTTGTGTTTGGTATTCGGCATGGCAGGCTGCAGCGGCGACAAGAAGAACAATACTACCGCAGAGCCGACAAAGGGTGCCGATAACAAAAACGAAACAGGAGATCCGAATCAGGGCGGTGATGTCAAAAAGCAGATAGTCATCGGAACCTGGTATGAGAATCATTACGATTCCGCAGATAAGGATATCTATGCTTCTCCGAAGGTAACCAATGAAGACCTTGCTCAGATGCAGCTTGACAATGTACGTGCTTTGGAGAAGAAGTACAATGTCGAAATCCGTTTTAAGAACCTGACCTGGGACGGTTTGAAGGAAAACATCGACACATCCATTATGGCAGGTACTCCGACCTGTGATGTTTACATGGTTGACCTTGCATTCGGTATTCCGGCTGTTTTGGACGGTAAGGCAATTGCGCTGGATTCGTTCCTGAAACCGGAAGATTACAACAATGATATTATCGAAGGAATTACCCTGACCGAGAACGGATCGATTTATCTGTTCAAAGACCGTTCCGTAAACTGCAATGCATATATGCTTGGATACAACAAGGAAATGCTTGCGGCAAAGAACCTGGAAGATCCGTACGAACTGTATAAGAAGGGTGAATGGACTTGGGATAAATGGATGGAAATGATGGAAACCGTCAATGATCCCGATAACCAGATTTGGGGTTACAGAGGATGCTGGAACTGGATGCTTCCGTATCTGTTGTTCTCCAACAATGCGTCCATTGCAAACGCAAATAAGGATGCCAACGGAAATGTAACCGAAGGTCTCAGCTCGAAGGCTACCATGGAAGTTCTGGATTTCATGAAGCAGATTTATGTCGACAAGAAGGTTTCCTTCTGGGATCAGAGCTGTGATGACGACTGGAATGCAAACGTTTATGCAGGCGGACAGGGCAAAGCAGCATTCTTCCTTGCGGCTCACTGGATTATGGAAGAATCCGATCCGGATCAGAATATTGATTTCGGTATTGTTCCCTGGCCGACAGGCCCGAGCGTAAAGCCCGGCGATCCGGTTCATCATATCAACCTTTCCACCGGTACTTACTATATGATTCCGAAGGGATGCAAGGATCCGTCCCTGACATTCAATGTTCTGAAGGATTACTTCAACTGGTATAACGGCGATACCCAGCTTCGTGACAGCTCCACGATTGAATATGCCGAAAAGTGGATCGGCGGTAAGGAAGGCAGCGAGTTGAACTATGAAGTTCTTGTCGATGCAGCAAACGAACCGTACGATTTCGGTACCGAGCTTTACAGTGATGCACTGGAAAGCAAGTTCGCGGAAGGTTATCGTATTCATGATATGATTTGCGGTAACTGTGAAGTATCTCAGGTTGTTGAGTCCAACAAGAATATCGTTCAGGATTATCTGAATGAATATTTCAAATAAACCCGGTACACTTTAGGCGGTTTTGATTGAACATGAAGAGGCGCATGAAAGAGAAATTCTTTTTCATGCGTCTTTATTTGTCTCGTGACGGAAAAATCATGGAAAAGACCGCTTTCGGGAGCGAGACCGTGACTGCCCGGATTCCTTTTCGGATTTCTTAAAGTTTTTTCGTTTTCTTGGGAAAAATGGGACAAAACGAAAAAAATGTGATATAATATATTACATATCGAAGCAAATTACTTATGGAGGGATTGCTTTATGGATTTTATGGAAATGTATCGGTTCTGGTGTGAGGATTCGTATTTTGATGATGCCACAAAACAGGAATTGCAGACAATTGCAAACGATGAAAAGGAAATTAAGGATCGGTTTTACAGAAGCCTGGAATTCGGTACCGGCGGACTCCGCGGTATTATCGGCGCAGGAACAAACCGAATGAATTTATATACGGTCAGAAAGGCGACACAGGGACTTGCCAATTTCATTTTGAAAGAGGGCGGAAAAGACAAAGGTGTTGCCATTGCCTATGATTCCCGCAGAATGTCTGTGGAATTCAGCGAAGAAGCCGCACTGTGTCTGGCAGCGAACGGAATCAAGGCATATCGTTTTGAATCCCTTCGCCCGACACCGGAACTGTCATTTGCACTTCGGGAACTCGGCTGTATCGCGGGAATTGTCGTAACGGCAAGTCATAATCCGGCGGAATACAACGGATACAAAGTATATTGGCACGACGGAGCACACATTACTCCGCCGAAGGATGCGGAAATTATCGATGAGGTCAACGCCGTAACGGATTTCCATTCCGTGAAAACGATGTCCCGTCTGGATGCAATCAAAGCCGGCTTGTACTTTGTAATCGGCAAGGAAATCGATGACCGCTATATGGAAGAGCTGAAGAAGCAGGTGATCCGTCCGGATCTGTGCCGGGAAGTCGGAAAGAAAATGAAAGTTGTCTATACGCCGCTGCACGGTACCGGTAATCTGCCGGCAAGACGGATTTTGAAGGAACTCGGATTCGAGCAGGTATATGTCGTTTCGGAGCAGGAACTTCCGGACGGTAATTTCCCGACCGTGGCAAGTCCGAATCCGGAAAACAAGAGTGCATTTGAACTGGCATTGAAGCTTGCCAAGCAGGTTGGCGCCGATCTGGTTTTGGCAACCGATCCCGATGCCGACCGTCTGGGTGTGTATGCAAGAGATTCGAAGTCCGGGGAATATATGAGCTTTACCGGAAATATGTCCGGTATGCTGATTTGCGAATATTTGCTCAGTCAGCGCAAGGAACTGGGCCGGATTCATGATGACGGATTCCTTGTAAAAACCATCGTATCCACCAATATGGCGGATTTGATTGCCGCGGAATACGGTGTGGAACTGAAAGAGTGTCTGACCGGATTCAAGTTTATCGGAGAGCTGATTAAGCTTGCCGAACAGTCCGGACACGGACATTATGAATTCGGTTTCGAGGAAAGCTACGGCTGCCTGATCGGCACACATGCAAGAGACAAGGATGCCATCGTTGCGGTTATGATGCTTTGCGAAGCGGCGGCATATTATGATACCAAGGGATATACTCTTTGGGATCAGATGATGAACATTTATGAGAAATACGGCTTCTTCCGGGAAGGAATCGAAACCATTACCCTGAAGGGATTCGAAGGAGCCGCAAAGATTCAGGAAATGATGGATCGGATTCGCAGTAATCCTCCCAAGACACTCGGAGATTATACCGTTAAGGAATTCCGTGATTATGACAAGGACATTGTGCTGAATACGGAAACCGGTGAAACCAAGCCGACAGGACTTCGCAAATCCAATGTTCTGTATTTTGATCTCAATGATAATGCATGGGCCTGTGTTCGTCCGTCCGGAACGGAACCGAAGATTAAGTTCTATATGGGCGTTAAGGGAAGCTCCTTCGAGGATGCCGACCAAAAGCTTGCAAAGCTCGACTCCGCACTGATGGAACTGAGCAAATAAGCACAGTGAGCAGCAGGCAAACGAAAACCGAACAGAAGATAAACGTCATTGGACCGCCGGCCGAACAGCCGGCGGTTTTTTGCATTATAGGATTAGGGTGTCAAAAGACACATTCTAATATTATATTTATTTTTGTACCTTGAAATCATACCAGCTGGAGCACAAGCGGTGGAAATCATCTTGCCAAAATCCTTGCAAAGAAATGCTCAGGAAAACTGTATGAAGTGACTGAGCAACTACGAATCCCTGTTTTTGAAGAGGAAAAACTGGAAGAGATAAAAGGCGATATCCTTCAGGCGGGACAGATTAAGAAGAGAATAGGATCCGGATACGAGAGGATTTGCCAACGATTACTTGACAGTAACGTGCAAGTTTCTTTGAGGCAGATAACTTGAATTTTTAGATATAATCTGCTATAGTTAATTATACATTTATATGAAAATGTGTCATTTCTGCGGGGGTGTGAAAGGAAATGCCACCATTTTCCATTTCTACTTTAAAATAGGAGGGTATGATGAAGAGAATTATTCAGCTGCTTTGTGTGGCAGCACTTGTTTTGGCTGTTCTTTGTATGCCGGCTATGGCAGACAGTATTGCACCGGAGTTTACAGAGAAGTTCTTTCCGGATGAGGAAATTAGTTCGCCGGAATTCTATCTGGATGTGGAGAAGGACGAGAACGGCAATTGCCTGACGGTAGTCCTTTGGTTAACACATTCCGAGGATATGTGGGAGTATATGTCGGCAAGAAAGCTGGCATTTGAAACGGATGACATTTTCAAGGATAACTTTCACTGTATCGTGGAAGATATTCAGGTGCAGACCGATTTGAAGATGGATGACGGAGAGTGGATGTATGACGCTGCAACATGGGATTTCTGTACCGAGCAGGATGGACTTCCGTTCTATCTTTTCAATTTCCGAATGACAGATGCATATAACGATGCACAGACATATCGTCAGGACAGCCGGATTTTGAATTACAGTTATGCACAGGATTATCTGAATGAGCCTGATGAGGAGAAGCGTTTTGTGGACTTGCTGATTCCGGCTATTAATTACAATGAAGGTGACTGCTATGCACTCGACCTTAAGAACCATACGATTACCGCACGTGTGCGTTATGTCCTGAGGTACAAAAATGAGGATATGACCGAAGAGGAAATCGAAGCAAACGGCGGTACGGATGTAGCATATCTCTATTCCGATTGGACGGAAGAGGTAAGCATCGGTAAGAACGGAACGCAGGTTACCCCGGTTAAGCCCGAAAATATGGAAGCACCGTCTCTTTATGAGTTCGCATTTGTTGATGCGACGGAAGATTCTGATGGTTTGGTAACCAGTAACTGGCGTGTTTATATGGAATATCCGGACTCTGTTTTGGATACCGTGAAATACTATCAGCTTGTAGAGCATACTGACGCAATCAGCGTGGTTATGGAATATCGTATCTTTAAGAACGGCGAATGGGGCGAATGGAAGCAGGACGAATATTTTGACGGCGGTGCCTGCTGGAGCGGTAGAAAATGGTTCTCCATCGATGGTGCAAAAGAGGGTGACCCTGTCGAATTCCGCTGGTTCCTTCAAAACAATGAAGATGAATCGATGGAAAAACTCTATACCGAGACGTTAATTGCGAATGCTGACAAGGTGCAGGACTATAAGCCCGATGGAGATGACAAATCTGACGAATTCGGAAAGCCTTATACATTCATTAATGTTGTCATTGACTATAAGCCCGGTGTGAAGGTTAAGGATGTTGATGTCAGAATCTTTTCTACAAAGGATCCTGAGAGAAAGAATCTTACAGATCGTACCGATGAGTTTAATGTGCAGACCGATGATGCGATTACGGTTTGCGGCGATATGACGATTCGTTTCTTCAAGACTGTTTTTGAGAAAGAAGACGGTGTGGAGTATGCATATGAGAACGAGGGTAGAGGAATCTATGCGGTTCGTATGAGCGAGGATGACGTCTTTGAAGAAGGCGGTACTTATGGTTTCTTCATCGGCTCCCTTACCGCAAAGGATGGCTCTGATCTGGATACATGGAGCGCTGATGTAATCACCTTCAACGGTATCAACTGCGAGACCGCAGGTGGCGGTTACGGCAATACTGGAAATGACCTGATGCTGTACAGCTATATTAACAATTACAAGGGAACGGAAGAGGCAGACCCGACGCCTACTCCTACGCCTTCGGCAAAACCGAAGGATGACGAAGAAGAGGATGATGACGAGGACGAAGAGGATGAAGACAAATGCAAACTCTGCGGAATCTGCCCGTTCCAGCCTCTTGGCATCTGCCTGTTCGTATGGATTGCAATTATTATTGTCGTTGCTGTTGCAGTAGTGATCATTGTGAAAAAGCTTGGCAAGAAAGACAAGGAAGATAAGAAACAATCTTAGAACATAGCCGAGTAAAAAATATACGCTTGTGAAAAAATGGTGAGTCGGAAGTCAGTCTTCCGACTCACATTTTTTAATTATAGGAAATTTCGTCCCACAATGTAAAAAAACGTTATTGCAGAATTCACTGAAAATACACAAATAAAAGCCTTTTCTTTGTTGGAAAATGCCAATAAGTTTGCTATAATAAATCGTTGTGACCTGCGGCTTTTTTTGCCGTAAATTTTCAAACGGAGGAATCTTTATGAAGACGGATATTCAGATTGCACAGGAAGCTACGATGAAACCGATTTGGGAAGTAGCAAACAGTCTTGACATTTCGATGGATGATTTGGAGTTATACGGCAAATATAAAGCAAAGCTTTCGGATGAACTTCTGAAGTCTATTCAGAATCGGCCGAACGGAAAACTGATTCTGGTAACGGCGATTAATCCGACTCCTGCGGGAGAAGGCAAAACCACAACGACGGTAGGCCTCGGCGAAGCCATGGGACGCCTCGGAAAGAAAGCGGTTATCGCACTTCGCGAACCGTCGCTCGGACCGTGCTTCGGTATTAAGGGAGGGGCTGCCGGCGGCGGATATGCGCAGGTTGTTCCGATGGAAGATTTGAATCTTCATTTTACAGGAGATTTCCATGCCATTACTTCGGCAAACAATCTTCTTGCAGCAATGTTAGACAATCATATTATGCAGGGAAATACGCTTCAGATCGATCCGAAACAGATTGTATGGAAGCGTTGCCTGGACATGAACGACCGTGCGCTTCGCAATATTGTCATCGGTATGGGCAAGAAGTCGGACGGTGTCGTCCGCGAGGATCATTTTATTATCACGGTAGCTTCGGAAATCATGGCAATTCTCTGCCTGGCAAATGATATCGAAGATCTGAAGGAACGGCTCGGACGGATTATCGTGGCATACCGACACGACGGAACTCCGGTTACCGCAAAGGATTTGAAGGCAGTCGGAGCAATGGCGGCACTTTTGAAAGATGCCATGAGACCGAATCTGATTCAGACGATTGAAAATACACCGGCCATTGTTCACGGCGGACCGTTTGCCAATATTGCTCACGGATGCAACAGCGTAAGAGCAACGAAGGCAGCGTTAAAGCTGGCGGATTACGTAATTACGGAGGCAGGATTCGGTGCCGATCTCGGTGCCGAAAAATTCCTGGATATCAAATGCCGTATGGCAGGACTGAAACCGGATGCCATTGTTCTGGTTGCAACCGTCAGAGCGCTGAAATATAACGGCGGTGTTCCGAAGACGGAACTGGGCCGGGAAAATACGGATGCTCTGAAAGCCGGAATCGTCAATTTGGAAAAGCATATCGAAAATCTTCAGCAGTATGATGTACCGGTTGTCGTAACGCTGAACCGGTTTACGGAAGATACCGACGAAGAGCTTGCATTTGTCAGAAAATTCTGCATTGACCGCGGTTGTGATTTTGCCCTGTCGGAGGTTTGGGGCAAGGGCGGCGAAGGCGGTCTGGAGCTTGCGGAGCATGTTTTGAATACATTGGAAACAAAAGAAAGTCATTTCCATACGCTGTATGAGGATGAGCTGTCTCTGAAAGACAAGATTACCGTAATTGCCAAGAAAATTTACGGAGCTGACGGCGTCAATTTCGACCCTGCCGCTTTGAAGACCCTGGAACGTCTGACGGAACTCGGCTTTGGCAACATGCCCGTATGTATGGCAAAAACGCAGTATTCGCTGTCGGATGACCCGACGAAACTCGGACGTCCGGAAGGATTTTCCGTTACCGTCAGAGAAGTGTATGTCTCCGCCGGTGCCGGTTTTGTCGTTGCCATTACGGGTACGATTATGACGATGCCGGGACTTCCGAAGTCGCCTGCGGCCGAGAGAATCGATGTGAACGAAAACGGTTTGATTGACGGACTGTTTTAATAAATGCGGCAAAAGCCGCACCGGTTCGTGACGGAATGTCCGGGCCAAACATTATTTTGGAGGGTAAGTATGAAGAGGGTTGTTGGAATCATCCTTGTCATGATGCTGCTGTTGAACGGCTGTGCATTGCTGCCTCAGGAAGAGGAAATGCGGAAAGCACCGGTCGGACAGTCGCTGGATGAGGAATATTTCGAAACGGCAGAAGCCAAAATCGGCTCTGTTACCGACTATGTACAGGAACATTGTACATATCAGTATCAGGAAATTCAGAATCTCAGCTTTTCCAATACGGATAAGGTGAAGGAAACGTATGTTGTTGTAGGCCAGAAGGTTCACGCCGGTGAACTTTTGGCGGAACAGAAGGTGGAATCCATCGAAGAGGTACTGGAGGAGGAACGCGAGAATCTGAAAGTCTTGGAGAAAGAAGTCAGCTATTACGAAGCCAAGGTTTCACTGGAACTGGAACGACAGGATCTGGCAAAACGCTACGGCAAAAAATACGACGATACCCGATTGAAGGATTTGCAGGCACAACTGGACCACAATCGGAATGCGTATGATTTGTCGAATTTGCGAATCGGTGAAAATGAGGCCGAATTATCGAAGCGGCAGATCATTTCCGGAATCGATGGAATTGTCGATTATGTGAAGGAATTCAACATGTGGGACAACGGAACCGCTCGTGCAAATGACCGGTATATTACCGTTCATTCGGAAAAAACGGGCTTTGTGTTCTCAACCCGTAATTATGACATTTATAATTTCGGCGACGTTCATGAAATTACGACCGATACCGGTACGTACGAATGTGAAGTTGTGAAAATCAAGAAGACCGAAAAGTCGGACATGGCGACTATCGTTATGCAGCCGTTGAATCCCGATGAAAATCTGTATGTCGGAGCGGGCGGAGAGCTGATTATCGAAACCGCACGGGAGGACAATGTTCTGTATGTTCCGACGGCGGCAATTCGTGTCATCGATGAGAAGGATGCGGTTTATGTTTCGGATGAAAACGGACTTCGTAAGATTCGTTTTGTCGAAATCGGACTGTCCATTTCCAACAAACTGTATTCGGAAGAAAACCGGACCGTGATTGTAAGCGGGCTGGAAGCCGGCGATAAAGTTATTGTGCATTAGGAGGAATCATGAAGAAATTATTCAGTATTATTTTGATTGTGTGTCTTCTTGTTTCTCTTACCGCATGCGAACAGGAAGAATCCGTTCCGGAGCTTTTGGATCCGGTGGAAACCGCAAATTCCGTATATAAGGTTCGGAAGACCACGCTGGAATCGACGGTTATGACCGGCGGATACATTGTTCCGGAATGTGTTAATATGGAACTGGACTATGACACAACGGCATTCAATGTCGGTGTCAAGCTGAACGATCAGGTTAAGAAGGGACAGGTTCTGCTGGAGCTGAATCCGGATTTGGAAGAGGAAATTGCCCGGCTGGAGCTGTCGATTACAAGAGAAGAAACCGAATATGAATATGATTTGGAAGTATTCAACAAGCAGATTAAGGACATGAAGAAATTTGCCGGTATGATGGGCGGTTATGACGGACGAATCATGAATCTGCAGATAGAAGAATCGCAGCTGGATTTTGATAAGCAGCATGAAAGTCTGTCCGAGAAAATCCTGGAAGACAAGGAAACGCTGGAGGAACTGAAGGAAGAGTTCAAAAACTCCAGGATTACGTCTCCCTGCGACGGAACGGTTGTTTATATCAATGTCAGTGAAGACGGTGATGAGATTGCCGAAAACAAGACGTTTTTGACCATTGCAAAGAACGATACGAAGCGTTTGGCATGCGGATATATTTCTGCGGAGGATTATTCCAAGTATTCCGGCGCAAAGGCACAAATCGGAGAAAAACTGTTTGATGTGACCTATATCCCGTACAGTGACGAAGAACTGTATGAACTTGAACGGGAAGGCAGTGTGTTCGATTCGTATTTCGATGCGGATATTCCGGAGGATGCGAAAATCGGCGATTATGTCTGCCTTTATTTTACAACCGAAAAGAAAGAACCGGTTTTGACGATTCCGACAGCATCTCTGAAGAAAGTCGGAAATCAGTATTCCGTAACGCTTGTGAAGAGCGGCTACATGGAAGATCAGGAAATTACCATCGGTTCTTCCAATTTGAACTATACGGAAGTAACGTCCGGTCTGCAGGAAGGAGACGTTGTATATATCGCCAAGAACCTGGCACGATACGGCGTGACCTATGAGCAGAAAAAAGCCGAACAGCAGACCTACAGTGAGATGAGCAAGGTGACCGGTGCCACAAGAACCGCACAGGTATTTGAGCCGTTTTACAATAAAGTACAGGGAAAAGTGAAGGAACTGTACGTAAAGGGAATCAAGGACGTTCAGGTCAAGAAGGGCGATCCGATCTATATGGTCGAATGCACCGTCAACAGGTCCGATCTCGAACAGGCCAGAATTGAACTCAATGAGTATAAAACGCAATTGGAATTGGATATTCAAAAGCGTGAAGATGCGATTGACGAAAAAATCAAGGCAATGAAGAAAATCAAGAAAACCACTCTTGAGTATTCCATTGCCGAATTGGATTTAGATGATATGCAGAAGTCTTTGGAGGCAATGAAGGAAGAGGCCAATGAGACTCTGGAGGAAATGCAGGAAACTCTGAATGATCTGGAGAGCTGGATCGGACAGGATGTTACGGTCTATGCGGAGAACGACTGCGTGATCAGTTCCCTTGCCAATATCGATGTCGGAGATACGCTTTCACTCGGACAGTATTTGTATGATTTGTATGATTTGAATTCGTTCTGCTTCCTCATGAAGAAGAACAATGAAAATACACCGCTTCGGTACGGACAGACCGTGGATTTGACCTGTACCGTGGATATGCAGAATCTGACATTCCGATGCAAAGTCATTTCCGCGACAAATGTTCGTCCGGTCGATGCTGCAGATCAGGATATGGTATATCTTGAAATGGAGAATCCGGATGATTATATGAAGGCGGCACAGACCGGTATTCTGGTGTTTGACAATTACGGTCTGTCCAACTGCATGATGGTGTCCAATGATCTGATTTATCATGACCGTATGCAGACGGAAGAGACGGACAACAAGCAGCAGGGAGGCCAGCAGTCGGATCCCTGGAGCGGATATAACAGCAATCAGAACGATGTACAGTCCAAGACGATGGATTCCGACAAGAACGAAGCGTCGAAAGGAAAATCCTACGTTTGGGTTCTGGACGAAAACGGTTGTGCCGTAAAGAGATATATCCGCGTTGTAAAGACCGCGGAAAATTATTCATGGGTAGTGGACGGCATCGATTATGATGACGTGATGCTGGTACATTAGGAGGAGTCGCGATGTTACGGTTTATTTTACAGAAATTACTGAACAAAAAATGGCTCATCCTGAGTATCATTATCGGAAATGTACTGCTTGTGGGTATTGCCTGCTGCAATCCGATGTATTCAAGAGCGGCCCGTCAGAAGATGCTGACGAAAAACATGAACGCATACCTGGAAGAAAATAACAAGTATCCCGGTATGATTTATTCGGAAGCCACACTCGGCAAGAAGAATCTGGAAGGAAAAACCAGTCGATACATCAAAAGTTATTTTGAAGTCAATGATACCATTGAGGAAATGTCCGGAATCAAGGCGGCTCAGAAGGTTGACCTGTTGGAATTTACCAATAAGCAGGAAGGACGTTTTCGTGTGAAGCGTGCCAATGATTCGGCCTCGACGATTGATTTGAAAATCGCGACACTGAGCGATCTGGAAAATCATATCGAAATGGTGGACGGTACCGTATATTCGAATCAGCCCGATTCGGAAGGCATTGTCGATGTTATCATCAATGAAAAAGTCTATATGACGTCAACCATCGTAATCGGCGATGTGTTGGATCTGATCGGCTACAACAATATTGATGGTCAGCAGGTATCCATCCGGGTTGTCGGTGTATTCCGTGCAAAGGACCCGTCGGACACTTACTGGGTAAAAGATTCCCTGTCCTATGATATGGAATTTTTCATGGCAAGGGATCAGTTCTTCAATCAGTTTATGAGAGACGGTGAGATTGTCGGTTCCGTGAAAATGAGAAACTACACACTGTTCGATTATACGGAAATCGATGTCGAAGAGGTACAGAACCTTCTGGATGTGTACCATAAGCTTTCGGATGATTACAGAAGCTCCGAATCCCACGCATTGTACAAGGTGAGCTGCAATTATGAAAAGATTTTCAATCAGTTCCTTGTGGATTCGTCCAAAGTCAATGCGACGATGTGGATTTTGCAGGTGCCGATTCTGGTTTTGCTGGCGGTATTCATTTTCATGGTATCCAATCAGGTAATCGGAATCGAGCAGTCGGAAATCGCAATGCTGAAGAGCCGTGGTGTCAGTCGGTTCCAGCTGATTTTGACGTATTTGCTGCAGTCCGCGATTATCGGTGTGTTTGCCCTGATTATCGGAATTCCGTTCGGATATCTGTTATGTCATCTGTTCGGTTCCACAAATGCATTTATGGAGTTTGTCGGAAGAAAGGCCATGAAGGTCAAGATTACCGGCGAGTCGATTCTGTATGCGCTCATCAGCTGCCTGGCAGGAATTTTGATTATGACGCTTCCGGTACTGAAATTCGCAAAATTCAGTATTGTTGAGCAGAAGAGCAACAAGCGTAAGAAAAATAAGCCGATGTGGCAGAAAATGTTCCTGGATTTCGTGCTTTTGGCATTTTCCTGCTATGAATATTACAACTTCAGCCATCAGAAGGAAAAGCTGATGCAGGAAGTTGCAAACGGTGAGGCACTGGATCCGCTTTTGTTCCTGTCCGCATCACTGTTTATTCTGAGCTGCGCCATCGTATTCCTGCGTGTGATTCCGTTGTTGTCGTCACTGATTTTCCGAATCGGACGCAGATTCTGGAAACCGGATGCCTATGCGTCCTTCCTGCAGATTACGAGAGATGCGCACAAACAGAGCTTTATTACGGTATTCCTGGTTCTGACGATTGCACTCGGAATTTTCAATGCGAATATTGCAAGAACCGTCAATCAGAACGAAGAGGAGCGTCTGATGTATACGGATGGCGCGGATATCGTTGCAAAGGAAAAATGGAATAACAACGTCAACAGCGTAAAGCTCGGATATTCCAAGAACCTTCAGTATACCGAGGCGGATTATACCAAGTACGAAGATTTGCTGGAATCCCATCCGGACGAGCTGAAGGCGGTCACCAAGGTACTGCATGAAAATACGGCGGTCCTTTCCACCGGCGGCAAGACCATTGAAAATGTCGAATTTATGGCAATCAACACCAAGGAATTCGGAAATACGGCCTGGATGCCGAAGAACGTGACCGAACATCACTGGTTTGACGATTTGAATGCGCTTGCAAGTAATCCGGAAGGCCTTATTGTGTCTTCCAATCTGGCGGAAAAATACGATTTGAGCGTCGGAACGACCATGACGCTGACCCGTAATAATGAGGTTATGCAGTCCATGGGAAACAAGCCGATGACAATTGTGGCAATTGTGGATTACTGGCCCGGCTATGAGAACAAGAGAACCGAAAAGGATAGAGAAACCAACGAGGAAAAGCTGGTCGATAATTATCTGATTGTTGCGAATTATGACAACATTTTGCTGAATTATCCCATTACGCCGTATGAAATCTGGATGAAGGTTAATGATTCGACAGGATTTGTATATGACTGGGCCGAAAGCAATAATGTTGTGTTTACGGAATTCAATGATACGACAAAGGATTTGATCAATCTGAAAAACGATCCGTATTTCCAGATTACCAACGGTATGCTGACCATTACATTCATCGTGGTACTCGTATTGTGCGCAATCGGTTTCCTGATCTTCTGGATTACGAATATTCGCTCCAGAGAACTGATCTTCGGTATTTACCGTGCGATGGGTATGTCCATGGGTGAATTGATTCGGATGCTTGTCAATGAGCATGTGTTCGGTTCCCTGCTGCCGATTGCATTCGGTGCCGGAGTCGGAATAGTTGCATCAAAACTGTTCCTGCCGCTGATTCAGATTGCATATTCGCCGAAGATTGAAACCCTTCCGGCAAAGATTATTATGTCCGGTCAGGATTTGACAAGAATCGGTATTGTAATCGCCGTGATGTTGTTCCTGTGCATCGGTGTTCTGGCGGTATTGTTGTCCAAGATTAAGATTAACCAGGCTCTGAAGCTTGGTGAAGACTGATAAAGGAGGCTGCAGATGAAAGAGATTTTAAGAACGACCGATGTTACCCGCAGCTTCCCGGTTGCCGGAGGAATGTTTCAGGCGTTAAAAGGAATCAGCATTGTGGTTCCCGAAAATACGCTGACGATTTTGAAGGGACGTTCCGGTTCCGGTAAAACAACCATGCTGAATATTATCGGGGCGCTGGATGCTCCGACAACGGGCGAGGTCATTTTCGACGGAAATGATATTTCCAAAGCCAGCGACAAGCAGCGGGAACTGCTGAGACGGAAAGAAATCGGTTATATTTTCCAGTCGGTTGCGCTGATTCCGGTTATGAATGCGTATGAAAATGTGGAATATGCGCTTCGTCTTGCCAACTACAAAGGCAATTACAAGGAACGTGTGATGGAATGCCTGAAGCTGGTTGGTCTGAGTAAACGTGCAACACATATGCCGCAGGAATTGTCCGGTGGTGAACAGCAGCGTGTCGCGATTGCAAGAGCCATTGCACATAAGCCGAAAATCATTTTCGCAGATGAGCCGACCGGAGAGTTGGACTCTTCGACAAGTTTGCAGGTTATTGCCATTTTCAAGGAATTGATTGAAAAGGAAGGAATAACCTTTGTCATGACGACGCACGACCCGAAACTGATGGGATACGGCGATGTGGTTTACGAAATTCTGGACGGTGAGATTATCAATACCGAATACCACGGAAAGGGGGAGCAGTTGTTCCATGAGTGATGAAACAAAACAGGTGGATAAAGCAACGCTGGAAGCTTCCGATATTCGCGAATCCGTGGTGTCTCAGGAATTGAAAGATTCCTTTATGAAGGCATATGCAAAGTCTTCGACCGGCGAATTGGAGGATCAGCTGGATGATGATGTCATGATTCTCTGCGAGAACCTGGTCAAGATTT
Source organism: Lachnospiraceae bacterium (assembly GCA_045641285.1). GTDB lineage: Bacteria > Bacillota > Clostridia > Lachnospirales > Lachnospiraceae > ISDg. The sequence goes on along the minus strand of JAZUGQ010000004.1, from coordinate 34,232 downwards.
ACAAGACCAAGGAAACCGAGGTTCTGGCATTACAGGGATTGGAATTAAAGGTCACCAAAGGCGAGTTTGTTGCCATCATCGGAAGCAGCGGAAGCGGTAAATCCACATTTTTGAACATGCTCGGCGGTTTGGATCGTCCGAGCGCCGGAAAACTGTATGTCGACGGCAAGAATCTGTTCAAACTGTCGGAAAGCCAGCTGGTGGATTACAAGAAAAATACGGTTGGTTTCGTATGGCAGAACAATGCAAGAAACCTGTTCCCGTATCTGACCGCATTGCAGAATGTGGAGCTGCCGATCCGGTTTGGCGACAATAAGGACGTGGAAAAGCGTGCACTGGATTTGCTGAATCTTGTCGGAATGCTTCACAAGAAAGACAGCAAACTGAATCAGATGTCCGGTGGTGAGCAGCAGAGAATTGCCATTGCAATCGCTCTTGCAAACCGCCCGAAACTGCTGCTGGCCGATGAACCGACCGGTTCCGTAGACCAGAAGACGGCCGATTTGATTTTGGACGTATTCCGGAAGCTGAATTCGGAACTCGGTATTACCATCGTCATTGTAACACACGATATCAACCTTGCGAAAAAGGTAAAGCGTGTCGTTATGATGCGGGACGGTAAGACAAGCAGTGAGCGTATTATTAAGCAGGAATTTGCGGACCCGACGCTTCTGAAAGGATTCGTAGAAGAGGAAACGCATGACGAATATGCGATTCTTGACCGTGCCGGACGAGTTCAGATTCCGAGAGAAATGCTGGATGCCATCGGTGTCAAAGGAAATCGTATCTGTCTGAAGCTGGACGAACAGACCAAGCAGATTATGATTACCGCAGGTGCCGAAGAGGAAACCCGCAAGGAGAAGAAAAAAGACAAATAATGCATAAAAAAATCCCTCCGTTCGGATTGCCGAGCGGAGGGTTGTTTTTTTCTGTTTCAGCCGTTGCTTTACTGTATATTTGTTATGTCAGTCGTTGCTTTCCCGGTTTCTGTTTCAGCCGTTGTTTTCCTTGTATTTCTGTTCACAGTATACGCAGCGGTAAATGCGCTTTTCCGCATTGGTAAGACGGAATTTGTGAGGAAGTTCCTGCTCAATGCTGGTAATGCATCGAGGGTTCTTGCATCGCAAAATATTGGTTACTTCATCCGGAAGATGAACGCGTCGTTTCTCGACGATTTTATCATTTTGAATAATATTCAATGTAATGTTGGTGTCCAAAACGGCGAGGGCATCCAGATTCACGGTAATGGGGCCTTCGATTTTGATGATATCCTTGCGGCCCATCTTGTTGCTGCTTGCGTTTTTGATAATGGCAACACAGCAATCCAGTTTGCCGAGTTCGAGGTATTCGTAGATATTCATACCTTCACCGGCCTTGATATGATCGATTACAACACCCTGATGCAATCCACCGATATTTAACATATGCGTCCCTCCTTATGCCTGCGGAATACGGTCCTGAAGACCCAATAACGTGATAATTAAAGCCATTCTTGCATACACACCGAATCCGGCCTGACGGAAATATGCCGCACGCGGATCGGCATCCACGTCAACCGAAATTTCATTGACACGGGGAAGAGGATGCAGAACAAACATGTCGTCTTTGGCCAGCTTCATTTTCTCCGGAGTCAGAATGAACGAGTTTTTCAGGCGGATATAATCTTCCTCGTTGAAGAAACGTTCCCGCTGCACACGTGTCATATACAGAATATCCAGTTCCGGCATGACATCCTCCAGTGTGGATACCTCCCGGTAAGGAATATGGTTCGGTTCCAAAGTCTCTTCCTTGATATAAGTCGGAACGCGAAGTTCCTCCGGGGAAATGAGGACAAACCGAACGCCCTCGTAGCGAACCATGGCGTTAATCAGAGAATGAACGGTACGTCCGAATTTCAGGTCACCGCACAGACCGATGGTCAAATGATCCAGACGGCCCTTGAGTTGCAAAATCGTAAGCAGGTCGGTCAGAGTCTGGGTCGGATGGTTGTGACCGCCGTCACCGGCATTGATCACCGGAATCAGAGAATGAAGAGAGGCAACAAACGGAGCACCTTCTTTCGGATGACGCATGGCACAGATGTCGGCATATTCCGAAATGATGCGAATCGTATCCGAAACGCTTTCTCCTTTCGCGGCGGAACTGGAATCTGCGGACTGGAATCCGAGAACGCTTCCTCCGAGATTTAACATTGCGGATTCGAAACTTAAACGGGTACGGGTGCTGGGTTCATAAAAGCATGTCGCCAGCTTCTTGCCTTCACATACATGACTGTATCGGGAAGGGTCTTTCATAATGTCTTGAGCAAGAGCCAGAATATCGCCAAGCTCTTCGAGGCTCAAATCCATGGGACTGATAAGATGCTTCATACATTTCCTTTCCGGTCATTTGACCAAATACTGGTAATCGGACATTCGATGGTCCGAAAAAGACCTTACGGGATTATTCCGTAAGGCCAAAATCAAAGTATTGATTGCAATTGTTAAATGAAATGTCCTTAACAAGGGCACCGAGGGTATTGATATCACAGGGATATTCGCCGTTGGACACCCAGGTACCGATCAGGTTGCAAAGGATTCTGCGGAAATACTCATGACGGGTATAGGAAAGAAAACTTCTGGAATCCGTCAGCATACCGATAAAGTTTCCGAGAACACCAAGATTGGCAAGAGAGGTCAGCTGATCCTCCATGCCCTTTTTGTTGTCATTAAACCACCAAGCGGAGCCCTGCTGAATCTTACCGATGCAGGACGAATCCTGGAAACATCCGATAATGGTACCGATGGCGGCATTATCAATCGGATTCAGGGAATACAGGATGGTTTTGGGAAGACTGTCCGTAATGCAAAGGCTGTTCAGGAAATCCGCAAGCTCCGCACAGGGAGTGTAATCGTCGATACAGTCGCAGCCGTTGTTGGCACCGGACTGCAGGAACAGCTTTTTGTTGTTGTCCCGTTTCACACCGTAATGAAGCTGCATCACAAATCCGGCACGTTCATATTCTCCGGCCAGGAAGGAAAGAAGATTGGTACGGAATTTCAGCCGTTCTTCCATGGTTACGGTTTCCATCGACATAGCCTTATGGAAAATGCGTTCCGCCTCTTCTTCGGAGCAGGGTGTATAAGGAACATAGGAAAGTCCGTGATCGGAAACACGGCATCCGTTTTCTTTGAAAAACTCGATTCTTGCTTTGAGGCATGCCTTCAAATCGGAATACAGAGAAATCGGCTGTCCGTAAGCACGGGATAAATCCCCGCGGATATATGCAACAAAATCGGGACTTTCAACAGACAGAGCACGGTCCGGACGAAATGCCGGAAGGACTTTGACGGGGAACGTGGAATCCATTGCCAAAAGACGATGCCAGCGCAAATCATCGGCAGGATCGTCGGTGGTGCAGAGAAGCCGGACATTGGATTTCCGAATCAGACCTCTCGCGGACATGGACGGGTCGGACAGCGTTGCATTGCATAAATCATAAATTCTGCGGGCACTTTCCGACGTCAACGGTTCGGTAATGCCGAAATACCGCTGTAATTCCAAATGACTCCAGTGGTATAAAGGATTGCCGATAGCACGTTCCAGCGTTTTTGCAAATGCCAGAAATTTTTCAAAATCATCGCCGTTTCCGGTAATCAGTTCTTCCGGAATGCCGTTGCTTCTCATGGCACGCCATTTGTAATGATCGGCGCCGAGCCAGAGTTCGGTAATCGAATGAAAATGAATATCCTTGGCAATTTCTTCCGGAGAAATGTGACAATGATAATCGATAATCGGAACCGTCTTCGCATATTGATGATACAATACCCGTGCGGTTTCGTTCGTCAACAGAAAATTGTCATCCATAAATGTCATTGCACTACCTCCGAAATTCGGTCATTTTTTTGACCTTTCAAGAAAATATACCATATCGGAAAATGTGTGTCAATGAGTTTTTGACCGATTTTCGCAAAATGAAAGCAGAGAATCATTTGGCTAAAAACACCATTTCTTGTATCGGAAACGAATTTATAACACAAAATACAATATTTTATATTGAACAGGGTCTTTAAGTATGATATACTGATACCGTTGCGGACAGGTCTTGAAAAAACTGCCGATAACAGACTACGGAATGGTAATACGGAGGCTGAGTATGGCTAAGGTTGTTACGCTCGGAGAGATAATGCTTCGTCTTTCCACAAGCGGATATGAACGATTTACACAGGCGGATTCATTTGATGTATGCTACGGCGGAGGGGAGGCCAATGTTGCGGTATCCCTTGCGGAATTCGGATATGATGTCGCATACGTGACCAAGGTTCCGGCCAACGAAATCGGAGAATGCGCCGTTTCGGCATTGAAAAAGCAGGGAGTTGACTGCTCCGGAATTATCCGGGGAGGAGAACGGCTCGGCATTTATTTTTTGGAAACGGGAGCGTCGGTTCGTCCGTCCAAGGTCGTCTATGACAGAGCTCATTCGTCCATTTCGGAAGCAAAACCGGAGGAATTTGATTTTGATGCGATAATGGAGGGAGCCGAATGGTTCCATTTTACGGGAATTACGCCGGCAATCAGCGACCGGGCTGCGGAAGTTACGAAAGCGGCATTGATCGCGGCGAAGAAACACGGACTTACGGTATCCTGTGATCTGAATTTCCGGAAGAAGCTTTGGAGCAGCGAAAAGGCGCAGAAAGTCATGACCGATTTGATGCAATATGTCGATGTCTGCATCGGAAACGAAGAGGATGCGCAGAAAGTTCTCGGCTTTGTTCCGGGAAATACGGACGTTACCGCAGGAAAACTGGAACTGTCCGGATACGAAGACATGTTCCGTCAAATGAAAGAACGGTTCGGATTCCGGTATGTTGTCAGCTCGCTTCGCGAAAGTCATTCCGCATCGGACAACGACTGGTCGGCTGCCATTTATGACGGACAGACTTTTTATCATTCAAAGACCTACAAACTTCATATTGTGGATCGTGTCGGCGGAGGAGATTCCTTTGCGGCAGGCTTGATTTGCGGTCTCTTGGATGGCAAATCCGCATCGGATGCGCTCGAATTTGCCGTTGCGGCAAGTGCGCTGAAGCATACGATTCCCGGCGATTTCAATCAGGTTACCCGCGATGAAGTAATGGCACTGGTCGGCGGAGACGGAAGCGGACGCGTTCAGCGATAATCCGACGCTAACGGAAACAGGCGAGGCCATCAATAATCCGATGCTAACGGAAACAGAGAGGTCTGCGGTAATACGCCGGTTATATGATCATTTTCAGAACAAAACGATGGGAATCATCGTTTTTATAAAAAGGAGGAATTCAAAATGAAGATTCAGAATGTTACGGATGCTGCATTTGCAACATACGGAAGAGTAGTTGATGGGTACGATACAGCGGAGCTTCTTAAGGTATTGACAGAGACCACACCGGCTCCGAAGGATGCTGTCGTTTATGTTCCGAGTGATGCGAATTTGGAAGCAACACCCGCAATGGCTGATTTTACCAATAACTGCTACGGCGGTATGCCGATTCAGATCGGATACTGCAACGGAACCAATACGAAGCTGAACTGCCTCGAATATCATCGTGACAGCGAAATCGATATCGCTGCCGAGGACTGCATTTTGCTGTTGGCAAGACAGCAGGATTGCATGGGCAAGATTTTGGATACGTCCAAAGTCGAGGCATTTTTCTGCCCGAAGGGAACCGGCGTGGAACTGTATGCAACAACACTTCATTATGCACCCTGCAGCGCAAAGCTCGGCGCTCAGTTCCGTGTTGTTATCATTTTGCCGAAGGGAACCAATCTCGATAAGCCGGCAATTACCGTGAAGAACGATGATGATGCAAGATTGTTTGCAGCCAACAAGTGGCTCATTGCTCACGAGGAAGCTCCGGAAGCAAAGAATGGTGCCGTAATCGGTTTGAGCGGTGTCAATATCGATATTGCAGACGATATCAAATAAGTATTTGACCGAATATCAGAAAGAAGAGGTGTTGACATGAAATGTCCATATTGCGGAGCCGAGAATACAAGAGTTATTGATTCGAGACCGGTTGAAGAATCCAATTCCATTCGTAGAAGAAGACAGTGCGACGAATGCGATAAGCGGTTTACCACGTATGAAAAGGTGGAAACGATTCCGCTTGTTGTCATCAAGAAAGACAATGTCAGAGAGGCTTATGACCGCGAGAAAATCGAAGCGGGTGTATTCGCATCCTGTCATAAGCGCCCCATCAGCATCGAGCAGATTACACGTCTTGTGGATGAAGTGGAAAATGAGATTTTCTCCATGGAAGAAAAGGAAATTCCGAGCAATCGGATCGGTGAGCTGGTCATGGATAAGCTGAAGGATTTGGACGCGGTTGCATATGTCCGGTTTGCATCGGTTTACCGTGAATTCAAGGATGTCAATACGTTTATGCAGGAATTGAAAACGTTATTGGACCATGAAGCATGACAAATGTGACAAAAAATGACGGGCTTTTTCTGAAATCTGTCAATTGACAAAATGAAAATACAATGAAAACGGTCTTCGAAGTGAAATTCGGAGGCCGTTTTTTGTGTTATTATGCGAATGTTTTTTCTTCGCGGAAATGTGTATGATGAAGAAAACGCGAGTACGGGAAAACCGCGAGTACGGGGAAAAGTGAGAACGAGAAACAACAGAAACGATAGAAAACGAGGAAAAGACGGTTATGTTTTGTTCAATGGACAGCTTTTCGGTTCACGGAATCGAAGCGGAATTGATTGCGGTGGAAGTGGATGTGGGAAACGGAATGCCGGGATTTGACCTGGTCGGATATCTGGCCGGTGAAGTCCGGGAAGCCAGAGAACGGGTTCAGGTTGCTTTGAGAAACTCCGGATATCCGTTGCCGGCACGAAGGATTACCGTGAATTTATCCCCTGCGGATATACGAAAGGGAGGAACGGCATATGACCTGCCGATTGCAATCGGTATTTTATGCGGTTTGGAGATGATTCCGGGCGAACTGACCAAAGGCTGCGGCATGATTGGAGAACTGGGACTGGATGGCTCGGTACGAAGTGTTCCGGGTGTGCTGTCGTGCGTCTATGAAGCCAAACGACTCGGATTTCAATCCATACTGGTACCGATGGAGAATGAAACGGAAGGAGCGCTGGTTGACGGAATTCAGGTGTTTGGCGTGAGCAGTCTGACTGACGCGGTCAATCATTTTAACGGAATCGGCACAAGGCCGGCGGAACAGACAAAATGGGAGTCGGAGGACTATGTGACGGAAGGAGATTTCTCGGATATTCATGGTCAGTTTATGGCAAAACGGGCTGCCGAAATCGCGGTTGCGGGTATGCACAATCTGCTGCTGACAGGACCTCCGGGAGCCGGTAAGACGATGCTTGCCGAGAGGATTCCGGGAATCATGCCGAAACTGGAACCGGAAGAAAGCCTGGAACTGACGAAGGTTTACAGCGTTGCGGGGTTATTGCCGGAAGAGAGCGGAATCGTTCGGAAACGGCCGTTTCGTTCTCCGCATCATACCGCATCGGTTCCGGCTCTGGTCGGCGGAGGACTGTTTCCGGTACCGGGAGAGGTATCGCTCGCATCACACGGAGTCTTGTTTCTGGATGAATTTCCGGAATTCCGGCGGGGAAGCATTGAAGTATTGAGACAACCGTTGGAAGAAAAGAAAATCCATATCTCAAGACTTCACGGAAATATCGTATTTCCGGCATCGTTTATGCTTGTTGCCGCAATGAATCCATGTCCCTGCGGATATTTCCCGGATCGGAACAAATGCCGATGTACTCCGGACCAGATACACCGGTATATGAATCGGATTTCACAGCCGATTATGGACCGAATCGATTTGTGTGTCGAAATGCCGCAAATCTCGGTAGCGGAATTAAATGACACGGTACCGGGAGAATGCAGTGCCGATATCCGAAAGCGGGTAATGCAGGCACGAACACGTCAGATTCAACGGTATGCCGATACTCCGTATCAGTATAATGCGGACGTTCCGGGAGCAGTTGTAAAGAAATTCGCGTCAATGTCAAAGGAGGCAGAGAATGTGTTAAATCAATACGCCGATGAACGGGAATGTTCTGCCAGGGTATATCATAGGCTGATTCGCGTTGCCAGAACGATAGCGGATTTGGATGATTCGGATTCGGTGAGGGAAGAGCATATGCAGGATGCCATTCAATATCGTTTATCGGATTTCGGAAATATTCGGGGAACATTATATGAATGAACAATATGACTGGAATTTATGGTTTTGTTCCGTGGTGACGGAAAATGCCCAAAAACGAAGGCTGCTGTCACGGTTTGGTACGACGGAACGACTGTTTCATGCGGACGAAACAGAAATATTTAGTATAGAAGAGATTTCTTCGGAATTACAAAACAGACTGACGGAAACAAGAACCGAACGGTATCTTGAGAAATTGAAAAAGACGCTTCTGAGAAGCGGCAGTTATTTTGTCTGGAGGGAAGAACCGAGGTTTCCGAAGGAACTGCTGGAAATCGATGATGCTCCGTTCGGACTCTTTTATCGGGGAACATTACCGAAGCGAACTCCGCGAATTGCGATTGTCGGAACCAGAGCATCGTCGTCCTACGGAGCAGAAACCGCAAGACTCTTTGCCGATGTTTTGTCGAGTGCGGGAATCGGAATCGTCAGCGGATTGGCGATGGGAATCGACGGGCAGGCACACAGAAGTTGCCTGGAATCGGGTGGAGTACCGATAGCCGTGCTCGGTTCCGGAATTGATGTGCCGTATCCGAAGGAAAACTGGGACTTATATCAGAAGGTATGCGAAAAGGGATGTATCATTTCCGAATATCCGCCGGGAACTCCGGCGCTCAAGTATCATTTTCCTCACCGAAACCGGCTGATATCGGGACTCAGTGACGGAGTACTGGTTGTTGAAGCGAGAGAACGGAGCGGAACGCTGATTACCGTGGATCGTGCATTGGAGCAGGGAAAGGAAGTTTATGTGATACCCGGACGAATTACGGATCGAAACAGTATCGGATGCCTTCATTTGATTCAGCAGGGGGCCAAGGTCGTTTGCAGACCGGAGGAAATCCTTGCGGATTTAAGCGAAATATACGGCTCGGAAATTGTTCAACGGGATGAAAACGGACAGTATTTTATGTCAACATTGATAAATCACAACATGAAAAATAAAAAAATACCTCTTGCAAGCGACGAAAAAATAGTGTATGCTTTTTTGCGTTTAGGTCCTAAACAGTTTGACAGTTTAGTGTGGGAAACCGGAATTCATCCACAAAAACTCAGTTCGATATTATATTCGATGGAGAAAAAACAGTGGATATTCAAATCCGGAACACAACAGTATTGTGCTGTTGCGGAGAATTCGGAACCCTGACGGCCGAAACAATACAGAATGAGTAGGAAAGCATAGTTGCTGCGGAGGAGTTATGGCTAAAAACCTGGTAATTGTGGAGTCTCCCGCAAAAGGTAAGACGATACAGCGTTTTTTGGGAAAAGATTATAAAGTAGTTGCGTCCGGCGGTCACGTCAGAGATTTGCCGAAGAGTACGCTCGGTGTTGATACGGAAAATGATTATGAACCTCATTATATTACGATTCGCGGAAAAGGAGATTTGTTGTCCGAACTGCGGAAGGAAGTCAAAAAAGCAGACCGTGTATTTCTGGCAACCGACCCGGACCGTGAGGGAGAGGCAATTTCATGGCATTTAAAGCAGGTATTGAAGTTGGATGACAAGAATACCAAGAGAATTACGTTTAATGAGATTACTCAGAATGCAGTCAAGTCGTCCCTGTCCGGTGCCCGTACCATCGATATGGATTTGGTGGACGCACAGCAGGCACGACGTGTGCTGGACCGTATGGTGGGTTATGAAATCAGCCCGATTTTATGGTCCAAGGTCAAGAGAGGGTTGAGCGCCGGCCGTGTTCAGTCGGTAACCCTTCGAATTATCTGCGATCGGGAGGCGGAAATTGCCGCTTTTGAATCCAGCGAGTACTGGACGATTGAAGGAAAATTCTCGGATGGAGTTCACAAGGACCCGATTACGGCAGCATTTTACGGAACGGACAAGAAACAGGAACTGACCAGCCGCAGCGAGGTGGATGCACTGATTGCGGCAATGGAAAAGAACAAATTTTCCGTTACCGATGTGAAGACAACCAAGCGGAATCAGAAAGCTCCGCTGCCGTTCACAACAAGTACGCTGCAGCAGGATGCATCCCGTAAATTAGGATTCAGCACGCAGAAAACGATGCGTGTGGCACAGCAGCTGTACGAAGGTGTAACCATTAAGAATCACGGAACCATCGGTCTGATTACCTATTTGCGAACCGACAGTACCCGAATCAGTGAAGAAGCAGACCAGTCTGCAAAAACATATATCAAAGAACAGTACGGAGAAGATTTTGTCGGAAAAGAGAAGAAAGACACAAAGTCCGACAAGAAGATTCAGGATGCCCATGAAGCCATTCGTCCGACGTACATTGACATTACTCCGGCATCCGTGAAGGATCAGCTGACCAATGAACAGTTTAAGCTTTATCAGCTGATTTGGAAACGGTTTATGGCAAGCCGTATGTCTGAGGCGGTAATCAGCCTGAATACGATGACCATTTCCGACGGAACTTATCAGTTTACGGCAACGTCATCGAAAAATGTATTTGACGGATATCATGTGGTGTATCAGGAATCCGATGATACCGTAAAAGAAAAAGAAGTAAAATTAAAATATCTTCCCGAAGTGGGAACGGCATTTGTCAGTCAGACGGTGGAAGGAACCCAGCATTTCACTCAGCCTCCCGCACATTATACCGAAGCCAGCCTCGTTCATACGATGGAGGAACTCGGAATCGGTCGCCCGAGTACGTACGCCCCGACAATTACCACTTTGCTGGGACGTCATTATGTGGCAAAAGACGGAAAGAATCTGTTTGTGACGGATTTGGGCGAAGCCGTGAACGAAATGATGAAGAAGGCTTTTTCCAGCATTGTTGCGGTTGATTTTACGGCCAATATGGAATTGCTTTTGGATGGAGTGGAAGACGGTACCGTAAACTGGAAGATGATTGTCCGGAATTTCTATCCGGATCTTGTGGAGGCGGTTGCCAATGCCGAAAAGGAACTGGAATCGGTGACCATTGCCGACGAAGTAACCGATCAGCCGTGTGAAGAATGCGGAAGAATGATGGTAATCAAATACGGACCTCACGGAAAATTCCTGGCATGTCCCGGATTCCCGGAATGCCGTTTTACGAAGCAGTATATCGAGAAAACCGATATTCCTTGCCCGAACTGCGGAAAGGATCTGATTATCCGCAGAACCAAGAGGGGCAAGAAGTATTTCGGATGCTCCGGATATCCGGAATGTGAGTTTATGTCCTGGCAGCCTCCGAAGGGGAAGAAAGACTGATACCCGACGGACCTTTAAAACACAGTGTATCTGGGGGTAGTATGGAACGGTTGAAAATGTCCGAAAACCGTTCGGAGCTCCTTTGTCAAAGAGGGGGTCTTACGGAAGTCGGAAAGGAATTGAGAGAACGGTTTCGACATGCAAATAAGATATGTCTGGTTTGTGATGAAACCGTTTTCGGGTTATATGGGGACAGGATTTCGGACTGCCTGAAGGAGGTCGGATTTACTGTCACGGTATCGATGTTGCCGGTAGCGGATACGATTCGAACCGAGGAATGGTTTCGGACGGTATTGAACGCCCTGGTGACGGAAGAATTTACAAAACAGGATATGGTAATCGGCTTTGGCGGCAGTGATATTATTTCCCTGGCGGGATTTACTGCGGCCAATTATTTGCATTCCATACCGTTTATTGAAATCCCGACAACGTTGGAAGCCATGGTGAACCTCAATTGGGAGGGGCGGTATGACCTGGATTCCTGCGGAATGCACAATGCAATCGGGGTTACGAATACGCCGGCATACATCCTTTGCGATATCAGTCTGTTGGATACGTTACCGCAGGAAGAACTGCAGAACGGATTCGGCTTTATTATGAAATATTCCATGATTGGTTGTGATGAGGTTACCCTGGCATTGAAAAAGTTCGGCTGGAAGCCGGGAGATGACTCTTCCGAAACCGTTTCGGTACCTTCCGAAAAGCTTCTCGAGGCATGTATTTCCGCGAAAGCGTCCTTATTGGATGACGAAACGAAAAAACCGCTGTTATCATTTGGCGAAACGATGGCGGAAGCACTTTCATTCTGTCATGGGTACCAGATCAAGAGAGGATTTGTCCTTTCTTCCGCAATGGGAATTGTTGCGGATGCGTCGGTTCGAAACGGTTTCTGTTCGTATAAGAGATACCGGTATCTGGTAACCAGACTGATGCAGCTGGGACTTCCGACCGGAATATCCGAAGGCAGCAAGGACGATGCGGACAAGGTGATGGCCCGATACAGAATGATTGCGGAACGTACCGAGGAAAATGAAATTCGGGATATTTTTGTCAATGACTGCGGATGTGCCACGGAACTCCTGACGGATGATACATGGGAAACACTGTGGTCTTCCTATTATGATAACACAAAGACGGTAAAGGCGGTTGCGATACAGACCAATGGTATTGAGCTTCCGGTGTCATCCGATATAATGATTCGAATGATGCTTGCCTGGTTTTTGGACGATTTTACGGTTCCGGATATTTCACATATCGACGGAACCCTTCCGAAAATCATGTCGGACAGTCTGAAAGCGTTACAGACGGGAGGAAAAAACATACTTCCCTGCAACGGTTCCAAGGACATTGCGGAACTGCTGATTCCGGTTGTCGGAGTGTTGAACGTGGAATCCGTGACAATGGCGGTCGGAACCGATCCCGAACAGCCGGACAGCAAACTGATTGCCCTGCTCTGTCAACACGGAATGCAGGCAGAGAAATCGGACGATCGGACGACACTTACGATTCGCGGGCATTTGTCCGCCGGTGAATATCGGATACCCGATACGATGGACTGTGCGTCGATTTGCGGATTGCTGTTTACGCTGCCGTTATTACAGGAAGACAGCATTCTTCGGATGGAAGGGGAACCGAACCGGAAAGAACTGATTTATATGACAATCAATCTGCTGCATCGGGCCGGAGTGGAAATTACGATTTCGGACGATGCGTTCGAAATTCCGGGTCGGCAGCAATATAACCGGTACGGACTTCAGTCAACGGAACCGGAAAGCGATTGGGAGCTGGCATCATATTGGAAAGCACTGGAATTCGTTTCCGGTGAGACGATTCCTTTATACGGCCTTTCGGAACAGTCGATGCAGACGGAGAGACGGATTACCGAACTTTTGGAACGACTTCGGGAAACGGACGAAAACGGTATCATGGAAGCGGATATTACCAACTGCCTGAGATGTGCGGAAGCGATTGCACTGGCGGCATCGGTATCCCCGACGGTTACGACCAAACTGGAGATTGCCAAATCCATGACAAACCGGGAACAGAACCGGATTCAGGTGCTTTGTACTGTTTTGCATTCGCTTGGCGCAAAGATTTCCATGGAGAACCGTATATCGGAAATCAGCGAAACCGATGCCGACGGAAATGTCAGTCAGAAGACCGTCACGGAAGACGGGCTGATAATCCGAATCGAAGGAATCGAAATGCTGACAGGCGGAACGGTCGATGCATGCGAAAGTCCGAATGCGGCCATGCTTGCTGCGGTTGCCGCATGGGCCTGTGAACAACCGGTTACAATCACGGGTGCCGATGCGGTACGGACGGTATTCCCGGATTTTTGGAATCAGTTGAAACAGATTGAATTCCGCAGAAATGAATTATAAGAAAACGGAGACAGAATCCATGAGTGTTGTTTTGCTTGACAAAATACGAAAAATCAATAATTTGCTTCATGACAAATCAAACGCAGAAAAGGTTGTGTTCACCGACATTTGCAAAATTCTGGGAGAAATTCTCGTTGCCAATGTGTATGTTCTCAGCAAACGCGGAAAAGTTCTCGGGGTGTCGCTTCGTTCGGATGTACCGACCCTGCCGAGTCTGCTGCGTTCCGAAGTCGGCACATTTGTGGATAACAGTCTGAATGAACGTCTGTTGAATATCCTTTCGACAAAAGAAAATATGAGTATGCCGATGCTCGGGTTTGAGGAAGAGCATGCGGAGGAACTGTTCGGAATCGCGTCTCCGATTGATATTGCGGGAGAGCGTCACGGGACGTTGCTGTTGTTTCGGCAAAAGCAGTCATTTTCCATCGACGACATCATCATCAGCGAGTACGCAACAACGGTTGTCGGGCTGGAAATCATGCGCTCCGTCAACGAGGAATCCGCAGCGGAAATCCGAAGCCGGCAGAATGTGCGGAGTGCCATCAATACCCTGTCGTTCAGCGAACTCGGTGCCATTCGAGAAGTTGTGGCCCAAATGAAGGGCGTGGAAGGCGTACTGGTCGCAAGCAAAATCGCCGATGAAGTGAAGATTACAAGGTCGATCATCGTCAATGCGCTGCGGAAGCTGGCCAGTGCCGGAATTATCGAATCCCGTTCCTCCGGCATGAAGGGAACTTATGTGAAAATCACGAATCCGTATTTCCTGGATATTCTGGAATCTTACAGCGGCAGCGAAAAGCAGTAAGCAAATCCGAAATGACGGAAGTGCTTCCGAAATCAAAATGAATTTCCGAGAAACGCAGAGGATACAAATAGAGGATATAGAAAATCGGAAAGGAAATCTCATTTCCGAAAATAATTTAAAATTTATACTTGAATAGTAGAAAACACTGTGATATAGTAGTACAGTCATTAAGCACGCGCTGCCTACGGAAGATCGGTTCCCAAGGGTAAATCTTTTATGTGCAGTGCGGAAGAATAAACCAAACGGAGGAATATAACATGAGCGTTATATCGATGAAGCAGTTGCTTGAGGCCGGTGTTCATTTCGGTCATCAGACAAGAAGATGGAACCCTAAGATGGCTCCTTACATTTATACCGAGAGAAACGGTATTTACATTATCGACCTTCAGAAGTCTGTAGGTAAGGTTGATGAAGCGTATGCAGCAATCAAGAACATCGCTGCAGACGGTGGCAAGATCCTGTTCGTAGGTACCAAGAAGCAGGCTCAGGATTCTGTAAAGAGCGAAGCTGAGCGTTGCGGAATGTACTTTGTAAACGAGCGTTGGCTCGGTGGTATGCTGACCAACTTCAAGACCATTCAGTCCAGAATTGCAAGACTGAAGGCAATCGAGAAGATGGCAGAGGACGGAACCTTCGACGTTCTGCCGAAGAAGGAAGTAATCGGCATTAAGAAGGAATGGGAGAAGCTTGAGAAGAACCTTGGCGGTATCAAGGAAATGAAGAATATTCCGGATGCAATTTTCGTAGTTGATCCGAAGAAGGAAAGAATTTGCGTTCAGGAAGCTCATTCTCTTGGTATTCCGTTGATCGGTATCGCAGATACCAACTGCGATCCGGATGAACTGGATTACGTTATCCCGGGTAATGATGATGCAATTCGTGCTGTAAAGCTTATTGTCGGAAAGATGGCAGATGCCGTTATCGAAGCAAATCAGGGCGAGGAACTTGTTGACAACACCGAATCCGAAGCAGAGGCTGCTGAAGAAGTTGCAGATAAGGACGAGCAGTAATTCATTTTACAGGGATTTTCCCGGATAGGAGATTATATATGGCTAACATTACAGCTGGTATGGTAAAAGACCTTCGTGAGTCCACCGGTGCAGGTATGATGGACTGCAAGAAAGCACTTACCGCTACTGACGGAGATATGGAAAAAGCAGTTCTTTGGCTTCGTGAAAACGGTCTTGCCAAGGCTGCAAAGAAGGAAAGCAGAATTGCGGCAGAAGGTGTTTGCTGCGCATATGTAACAGATGACAATAAGACCGCAGCAATCGTTGAAGTAAACTCCGAGACAGACTTCGTTGCAAAGAACGAAAAGTTCCTGGATTTTGTTGCTAAGGTTGCAAAGCAGGCATCGGTAACCGATGCAGCTTGCATCGATTGCTTCCTGGCTGAGCCTTGGTGCGAAGATGCTTCCATTTCCGTTAAGGAAGCTCTTGCAAACCTTGTTGCAGTAATCGGTGAGAAGCTTTCCATTCGTCGTTTTGAGAAAATTACCGCAGAAGACGGCTTCGTTGTAAGCTACATTCACAATGGCGGTAAGCTTGGTATTCTTGTTCAGATGAAGGGTGAGGCAAATGATGCTTCCATCGAGTGTGCAAAGAATATCGCTATGCAGGTTTGCGCTATGAAGCCCGCATATGTAAGAAAAGAAGAAATTTCTGCTGATTACATTGCTTCCGAGACGGAAATCATCACGAAGGAAGCTTTGAAGGAAAATGCTGAAAGCGCTAAGCCGAAGCCTGAAAATATCGTTATCGAGAAGATCGTTCCCGGTCGTCTGGATAAGGAATTGAAGGAAATCTGCCTGGTTGATCAGATTTATGTTAAGGATCAGGAGAAGAAGGTCAGCGCTTACATTGCAAGTGTTGATTCCAAGCTTGATGTTGTGAAGTTTGTACGTTTTGAGACCGGTGAAGGTATGGAGAAGCGGGAAGAGAACTTCGCAGAAGAAGTTGCAAAGCAGATGGGACAGTAATCCGATTTGCCGCAATATTGTAAAGCAAATGATGAAGGTATCGGTCAGCAATGACCGGTACCTTTTTTTCTGTTTACAGTCCCGGATTACGATTTTTGGAAATGAAGGAAAACGGGAGTTTTTTTCGGTTTAAGTTGATTTACTTGACGGTTTGTGTTATATTTTCATAGTGGAAGGTCGGAGAGAATTCGAGATCCCTTCAACCCTTCAATCGATTGTATCCCGAAGCACGGGAACAGGGAGGTAACATGGCAGAATATCGACGTGTTTTATTGAAGTTGAGTGGAGAAGCACTTGCGGGAGAACAGAAAAAAGGCTTTGATGAAGAAACCTGCATTAAGGTTGCTACTCAGATTGCGGAGCTGGTGAAGAAAGGAATTGAAGTAGCCAT
Source organism: Lachnospiraceae bacterium (assembly GCA_045641285.1). Lineage (GTDB taxonomy): Bacteria > Bacillota > Clostridia > Lachnospirales > Lachnospiraceae > ISDg. The sequence continues at coordinate 17,285 of JAZUGQ010000004.1, read as the reverse complement.
AGTAATCGGCGGCGGAAATTTCTGGAGAGGCCGAAGCAGTCAGACAATTGACCGTACCAAGGCAGATTCCATCGGAATGCTGGCAACTGTTATGAACTGTGTTTATATGTCTGAAATATGCCGATATTGCGGAATGAAAACAGAAATTTTCACACCGTTCATTTGCGGAGATGTCAGTGAAACCTTTTCCAAGGACAAGGCGGTCGGCGCATTGAAGGACGGCAAGGTCATTTTCCTGGCGGGAGGAACCGGACATCCGTATTTCTCAACCGATACGGCAACGGCATTACGGGCAATCGAACTGGATTGCGATGCCATTGTTATGGCAAGAGCCGTAGACGGTGTGTACGATTCCGATCCGAAAACCAACCCGAACGCAGTGAAATACGACACCGTCACATATCAGGAATTACTGGACAAGAAACTGCAGATTCTCGATTTGACCGCGACTGTAATGTGTATGGAGAATCATGTACCGACTCTGGTATTTTCACTGAATGAAGAAAACAGTATTCTCAACAACGTGTCCGGAACAATTACCGGAACCGTCGTAACCGTGTAATGAATAAACAGGCGATATGCCGGAATGGAGTTTATTATGAATGAAGTATTGATTGCATTTGAAACAAAGATGAACAAAACAATGGAAAATCTGAGAGAAGAATATGCAAATATTCGTGCCGGTCGTGCAAACCCGCATCTCCTCGATAAAATCAAGGTTGATTACTACGGAGCACCGACCAATATTCAGGGCGTTGCCAATGTTTCCGTACCGGAAGCAAGAGTCATTATGATTCAGCCCTGGGAATCCAAGATGATCAAAGAAATCGAGAAGGCAATTCTCGCATCCGAAATCGGAATTACCCCGAGCAATGACGGCAAAGTCATTCGTTTGACATTCCCGGAACTGACCGAGGACCGTCGTAAGGAGCTTGCAAAGGACGTCAAGAAGAAGGGCGAGGCTGCCAAGGTCGCAATTCGTAATATCCGTCGTGATGCAAATGATGCCATTAAGAAGGCCGGTAAGGAGTTGTCTGAGGATGAAACCAAGAAGATGGAAAATGATGCTCAGAAGATGACCGACCGTTTTATTGATGATATTGATAAGGTAATTGACGACAAGACAAAGGAAATTATGACTGTCTGATCGGAGAATCCGAACAGAAAGGGCGTCAAAGACGCCCTTTCTTTGCGATATAAGGAGAGATCAAAAGTGGACAATGAGAACATAGTGCCCCGTCATGTGGCAATTATTATGGACGGAAACGGACGCTGGGCAAAGAAACGTTTTCTTCCGAGAAATGCAGGACATATTCAGGGAAGCCGTGTCGCGGAACAGATTTGCGAAGATGCGTATAATTTGGGAATCGAATATCTGACGATATATGCATTTTCCACGGAAAACTGGTCACGGCCGAAGGACGAAGTGGATGCGTTAATGAATCTTTTGCGGAAATACATGAAAGACAGTATTCAGCGAAGCAGCAAAAACAATATGCGTGTTCACGTCATCGGGGATATTTCCAAACTGGATGAGGATCTTCAGGAAAGCATTCGTACCTTGGAACGGGTTTCTTCGGTCAATACCGGTCTGAAGTTTCAGGTAGCAATCAATTACGGCGGACGGGACGAAATCCTTCGTGCGGCAAAGGCCTTTGCGGAAGACTGTCAGAACGGAAAATGCACTCCGGACCAATTGACGGAAGAGAGCTTTTATCGTTATTTTGATACGGACGGAATTCCGTATCCGGATTTAATGATTCGTACCAGCGGTGAGATGCGTACATCCAATTTTATGCCCTGGCAGTTGGCATATTCGGAGTTTTATTTTACGGATGTATTGTGGCCGGATTTCGACAAGAAGGAATTGAAAAAAGCAATCGATTATTATGCCGGACGGGACAGACGGTTCGGAGGAGTACGGCAATAGATTATGACTGGTGATTGACCCGGAGGATTAGTATGTTTTTGGAACGTTTGATTAGCGGTATTATACTTGTGATTATGGCATTTGTTTCGATTTATTTCGGAGGATATGTTATTGGTGCGGTCACATTGTTGATTTCCTTAATCGGAATGTTTGAATTGTTTCGTGTATTTGAGTTTCAATGGAAAACGGCAGCATGGATCGGATATGTTTCCTGTATCGGATATTATGTGCTGATTGCGCTCGATCAGGAACAGTGGATTGTTCCGGAAATCATGTGCCTCGTTCTGGCATTGATGATTTCTTTTGTGCTGGAATATCCGAAAACGGATATCAACAAAATCATTTGCGTCGTTTTCGCATTTGCTTATGTGGCAATGATGTTAAGCTGTCTGTACCGGATTCGAAATATGGAAGGCGGACTGTATCTGGTATGGCTTGTTTTTATCGGAGCATGGGGTTCCGATACATGTGCTTACTGCGTCGGGCGGTTGATCGGAAAACACAAAGCATTTCCGGTACTGAGTCCGAAAAAATCCATGGAAGGCTGTGTCGGCGGTGTTGTCGGTGCTGCCTTACTGGCATTTTTGTATGCATTGATTTTCAAGGACAAAATATCCGCTATCGGGTCTCCGGTCATAACACTTCCGATTATCGGAGCGTGTGCTTCGATTCTGTCGCAGTTTGGAGATCTTGCAGCATCCGCAATTAAGCGTCAGAAACAAATCAAAGATTACGGAAAACTGATTCCGGGGCACGGCGGAATTCTGGATCGGTTTGACAGCGTGATATTTACCGCACCGGTAGTGTACATTTTGCTGCTTGTTTTTGCAATTTGAGAATACCGGATATCGGGCGGAAAAGGAGAAACGTATGAAGCATCTTGCATTGCTCGGTTCGACCGGATCAATCGGACGGCAGACACTGGAACTGGTTCGAAAATTTCCGGACGAATTGTGCATCGAATGTCTGGCCGCAAATTCCAATATCGGACTTTTGGAACAGCAGGCTCGGGAATTTCACCCGAGTCTTGTCTGCGTTTATAGAGACAGTGCGGCGGCCGAACTGAAAATCAAACTGGCCGATACCGGAATCCGGGTTGTGTCCGGAATGGACGGACTGGTTGAGTGTGCAACATGGGAACCGGCAACGATGACCGTGACTGCGGTGGTCGGAATGATCGGTATTCGCCCGACGATTGCTGCAATCGAAGCAGGAAAGGAAATTGCACTGGCCAATAAAGAAACGCTGGTAACGGCAGGACATCTGATTGCACCGCTTTTGGAACGGCATCATGTGCCGTTATATCCGATTGACAGTGAACATTCCGCAATTTATCAGTCGTTACAGACCATACCGGGCGCCGGAGATTCGTTCATGAAAGGCCACAGGTCGATACAACGCATTCTGTTGACGGCTTCCGGCGGACCGTTTCGCGGAAAATCCAAAGCGGAAATGAAGACGTTTACGGTGGAAGATGCCCTGGAGCATCCGAACTGGTCAATGGGACGCAAAATCACGGTCGATTCCGCCAGCATGGTCAACAAAGGCCTGGAAATGATGGAAGCGAGATGGCTGTTCGGATTGCGACCGGATCAGATTCAGGTTGTCATTCATCCCCAAAGCATACTGCATTCCGCTGTCGAATTCATCGACGGAGCGGTAATCGGTCAAATGGGAACACCGGATATGCGGCTTCCGATTGAATATGCCATTTGCTATCCGAACCGACATGAACGAATTGCCAACAAACTGGATTTGTTTACGGTCGGAAAGATGGAATTCTTCGAGCCGGATTATGAAAATTTTCCCGCATTTGCCATGGCGAGAGACGTGTTAATGACGGATTACTCCTACGGCGCCATGACCGGTACGACGCTGCCGACCGTGTTTAATGCGGCAAATGAATTTGCGGTAGCGAAATTCCTGAATCATGAGTGCGGATTCGGAGATATTTCCGAAATGATTTCCGATGCGTTACAGCATCATACATTAACGGTTTCGCCGACGCTTTCCGAGATTCTCGAAGCAGAGGCAGAAACCTATCGGATTTTGAAAGGATAGTAATATGGGAAGTGCCATAATCGGTGAGATTATTTTAATTCTTGCAATTATTGTGTTAATCATAAAAGTACCTTCGGTTATGCTTTCCGTTTTCATGATTGGACTTGTCATTTGCATTCATGAATTCGGTCATTTTATCATGGCAAGAGTCAACGGAGTTATCGTGGAGGAATTCTCCATCGGCTTCGGTCCGAGACTGGTCAGCCGCAAAATCCGCGGAACCAGGTGGTCGCTGAAGCTTCTCCCGCTGGGCGGTTCCTGCATGATGAAAGGCGAGGATACGGAGGAAAATGAGGGAGAAGGGACGTTTAAGAGCAAATCCATATGGCAGCGAATCAGTATCATTTTTGCCGGTCCGTTCTTTAATTTCCTTCTCGCATTTGTGCTGGCCTGCATCATAATCGGATCCATCGGATACGATGCACCGACAATCCTTACGGTGGATTCGGAGGTCGAAGAAAAAACCGGATTGGCTCCGGATGATGAAATTCTCGAATTTAACGGTCATTCCATCAGCATCGGACGGGAAATGGCCATTTATGAACAGCTTGACGACATTCCGAAAACGATTTCGCTGACGGTTTTGCACGACGGAGAAGAAAAGACGGTAGAATACGATTCGGTTGTGACCAAACGGTATCTTTGCGGAATTACATACAAACTGAATCCGAAGGGCGAATCCAATCCGATGGTTCTGAATGATATCAGCGGTGCGGCCAAAGATGCCGGATTACAGCAGGGAGATATCGTAATTGCCGTAAACGGAACGAAAATCGACACTCCGGAAGCGTTTCAGGAGTACACACAGGAAAAACCGATCGGACCGGATCCGGTGACCTTTCAGATTCAGCGTGACGGGGCGGTAAAAGACATTACGCTGACGCCGAAATACAGTGAAACCGTATCCTTCGGATTTGTTTATAATGTGGATTACAGAACCAAAGTAAATCCTCTGAAGGTCATCAAATACGGTGCCGTGGAAGTCGAATACTGGATTAAGGCAACCGTAAAAAGTCTCGGCTACATGCTGAAAGGAAAAGCCGAGAAGGAGGATGTCGGCGGAGCCATTCGTGTTGTCAGCGAAATGAGTAACGTGGTGGAGGAAAGCAAAAAGCAGGACGGCATTTTCTATGCCTTTCTGAATCTGATTAACTGGGGAATTCTGGTCAGCGCCAATCTCGGTGTCATGAACCTGCTTCCGATACCCGCGTTGGACGGAGGACGGCTTTTGTTCCTGCTGATTGAGCTGATTATCGGTCACAAAGTCAATCCCAAGGTGGAAGGCGTGATTACATTTATCTGTTTCGCGCTGTTAATGCTGTTGATGATATTTATCATGTACAATGATATCGTGAATGTATTCGGAGCAATCTCACGAATACCGATATGGTAAGAGAAACAGTATCCCGAATACCGTAATTATATGAGGTTCAGTCTCGCGAATACCGTGTTTACAAGAGGTACAGTCTCGCGAATACCGTAATTAGAGGAGTATTCTCACGAATACCGTGATTATAAGAGGAGCAAAATGAACGAACGGGTAAAAACCAGAGAAGTAAAAATCGGAAACGCAATCATCGGAGGCGGAAATCCCATACTGATTCAGTCGATGTGCAATACCAAAACGGAAGATGTGGCTGCGACCACCGATCAGATTTTGCGTCTGGAAGATTTGGGCTGTGATATTATTCGTGTCGCAGTACCCACAATGGAAGCGGCAAAAGCCATTTCCGCAATTAAGGCGGGCATTCATATTCCGATCGTGGCGGACATTCATTTTGATTATCGATTGGCCATCGAGGCCATTCGTTCCGGTGCGGACAAAATTCGTATCAATCCCGGAAATATCGGGTCGGAAGACCGGATTGAAGCGGTTGTAACCGAAGCAAAACAGGCCGGAATTCCGATTCGTGTCGGTGTCAACAGCGGTTCTTTGGAAAAGTCCATCATCGAGAAATACGGGCATGTTACGGCTGCGGGACTGGTGGAAAGCGCGTTGGAAAAAGTGCATATTTTGGAAACATATGATTTTCACGATATCGTTATCAGTATAAAGTCTTCGGATGTTCTGATGTCCATCGAAGCCCATGAGCGGATTTCCAAAGCAACGGATTATCCGCTTCATGTCGGGATTACGGAAGCCGGTTCGGTATATTCCGGAAATATCAAATCCGCAATCGGAATCGGAACGATTCTGTATCAGGGAATCGGAGATACCATTCGGGTTTCGCTGACGGACAGCCCGGAGGAGGAAGTCCGAAGTGCGAAGCTGCTTCTGAAAACGCTGAACCTACGGAAAGGCGGAATCGAACTCGTATCCTGCCCGACCTGCGGACGTACGCAAATCGATTTGATCGGATTGGCGAAGCAGGTGGAACAAATGATTGCCGGATACGACCTGGATATTAAAGTGGCAGTTATGGGCTGCGTTGTAAACGGCCCCGGAGAAGCACGTGAAGCGGATTTGGGAATTGCCGGAGGAAACGGAGAAGGAATGCTGTTCCGGAAGGGCGAAATTGTCCGGAAAATGCCGGAAACGGAGCTTGTAACCGCATTGAAGGAAGAACTTGACAAGCTGGCGAAGGGAGTCTGACTTCGCTGTGCATAGAGGAGTACAGTATGCCGATTAGCGAGGTATTTGAGGGAATTCAGCTGGAGGACTATCTGATGTCCGTGGCTGACCGTCTGTCGGTCGAAAAACTGACGGGCAGTGAAACATCAAAGTATATTACAATTCATATGACATCGGAGGATGTCATCGCATTTTCATATATAAAAATTCTGGAAAAGAAAATCGAAGAGCAGTTTTTTCAGGATTCCGGCAAATCGGTTCGGATACAGATTCGGTTTCTCTGTATCGAAGAGTGTGAGTCCGAGCAGGACGCATGGAATCTGTTAAAAGACGTGCTGATTCAGGATTATCGGGATCGGATGCTTCGGTTTTACGAAATGATTCTGAAAGGGGCGGAATCCCGTGCGGAACAGGGAATCATCCGCATTTGGCTGCCCAATAACGCCATTTACTCGACCATGAGCGAAGACCTGTCTTCGGAAATCATAACCAAGGTTCGCTATTGGTCCGACCGGTTTACCGGAGTTCGGATTGAGTTTGAAGAATCCGAGGATCTGACGCAGACGTATGCCCCGGAGCGAACCTATTCGGAAGAGGAGTATATTGCCAAATTACAGCGATGCAGAATGCGGGCACAGGAAACCGGAAACCGTTCTGCGGTTCCGAAGGATCTGGTGAAACGGGTCCCGAAGGAAGAACCCGCGGAAAAGAGCGAAAAGCCGGCATTTCAGAGACGGAAATCCGTACCGCAGGACCCGAATTTCTTCTACGGACGGGCGTTTGATCTGTCGGATATGGTTCGGATTTCGGAATTGGAACATCCGTATCAGGAATTTACGATTCAGGGACGGATTTTCAAATACGAAGACCGGGAACTTGTGCGTCGGGACGAAACGACGGAGGAGGGAAAGAAACGGGCAACCAAAACGCTGGTATCGTTTAATCTGACCGATTTTACCGATTCCATTGCCGTAAAAATGTACGTTCCCACACCGGACATGGACGCCCTTCGGGAGGAACTGAAAGATCAGAAATTCGTTATTCTTCACGGTGAAACCGAAGTCGATAAGTTTACCCATGAATTGACCGCAACAAGAATTACGGGCATTCGCAGGGGTGAGGATTTTCGAATCAAGAGAAAAGATCATTCTGCCGAAAAACGTGTCGAACTTCACTGCCATACGCAAATGAGTGATATGGATGCCGTTGCGGAAGCCGGAGAACTGGTGAAAACCGCATTTGCCTGGGGACATCCGGGAATTGCCATCACCGACCACGGCGTAGTGCAGTCATTTGTGGATGCCTTCCACGCAATCGATCCGAAGAAATTTGCGGATGACCCGGAGAAGACGGAAGCATTCAAAAAATTCAAGATTATATACGGGATGGAAGGATATCTCGTTGACGATGAGGGGACAACCAAACCGGACGGAACCCCATTTAACCTGGAAGAGGACGGAGACGAAATCAAAAAGCTGCCCTATTATCACATCATTTTGCTCTGTAAAAATGATGTCGGACGGATTAATCTGTACCGTATGGTTTCCAAATCGCATATCGAGTATTTTTACAAGGGACGCCCGAGAATTCCGAAGAGTCTGCTGCGTCAGTACCGGGAAGGACTGATTATCGGATCCGCGTGTGAAGCCGGTGAGCTGTTCCGTGCGGTGCTGTATGACAAGCCGGAAGAGGAAATCAAACGAATCGGGGATTTTTACGATTATTACGAAATTCAGCCGGTCGGAAATAACGGCTATATGATTGACGCGGAAGATATTCCGCAGGTGAAAAACGTACATGATTTGGAAGAACTGAACCGGAAAATCGTGGATTTGGCGGACAGGCACGGGAAAATGTGCGTTGCGACCTGCGACGTTCATTTCCTGAACGAAGAAGATGAAGTGTACCGCCGGATTATCATGTCCGGAAAGGGCTTTAAGGATGCCGACAAACAGCCGCCTCTCTATTATCGGACAACCGATGAAATGCTCGACGAATTTACGTATCTGCCGGAAGCAAAGGCATATGAAATTGTCGTTACAAACCCGAACCGGATCTGCCGGATGATCGAGAAAATCGAACCGGTACGTCCCGACAAATGTCCTCCGGTTATTGAGAATTCGGAAAACGAACTTCGTGACATGTGTTACGATACCGCACACAGCTGGTACGGAGAAAATCTTCCGGTGCAGGTAGAACAGAGGCTCGAGAAGGAACTGAGTTCCATTATCAAAAACGGATTCTCGGTTATGTATATCATTGCGCAGCGTCTGGTGAAGCATTCCAATGACGACGGATATCTGGTCGGTTCCCGGGGAAGTGTCGGTTCCTCGTTTGTTGCCACCATGTCCGGAATTACGGAGGTCAATCCGCTGCCGGCGCATTATTACTGCAAACACTGTCATTATTATGATTTCGAATCGGACGAAGTACAGGCCTATTCGCAAATGTCCGGATTTGATTTGCCGGATAAAAACTGTCCCGTTTGCGGAGAACCGTTAACGAAGGACGGACAGAATATTCCGTTCGAGACGTTTTTGGGCTTTAACGGTGACAAAGAGCCGGATATCGACCTGAACTTCTCCAGCGAATATCAGAGCAAGGCACATGCGTATACGGAAGTTCTGTTCGGAAAAGGACATACGTTCCGCGCGGGAACCGTCGGTACGGTTGCGGATAATACGGCATTCGGTTATATCAAAAAATACTACGAAGAGCACGGAATCGCGAAACGTACCGCGGAACTGGACCGTCTCGTCGGCGGTTGTGTCGGAGTCCGTCGGTCCACCGGACAGCATCCGGGCGGAATTATCGTACTCCCTCACGGAGAGGAAATCAATACCTTCACTCCCATACAGCGTCCGGCCAACGATATGACGACGGAAACGATAACCACTCATTTTGATTATCATAAAATCGATCACAATCTGTTGAAACTGGATATTCTCGGTCATGAAGACCCGACCATGATCCGAATGCTCGAAGATTTGACGGGGCTGGATGCCAAGAAAATTCCGATGGACGATCCGAAGGTTCTGTCGCTTCTGCAAAGTACGGAAGCTCTCGGAATCAAACCGGAAGACATCGACGGCTGCGAACTCGGAAGTCTCGGGTTACCGGAACTCGGCACAAACTTTACCATGAAAATGCTGAAGGAAACGAAGCCGAAGAGCTTTTCCGATATGATTCGTATTTCCGGTCTGTCCCACGGTACCGATGTCTGGACCAATAATACGCAGGATTTGATTGCTCAGGGAAAATGTACCCTGGCAACGGCAATCTGTACCCGTGATGATATTATGGTCTATCTGATTCATATGGGAATCGAGAACGGACAGGCATTTAAAATCATGGAAAGCGTTCGAAAAGGACGCGGACTGAAGCCGGAAATGGAAGAGACCATGCTGGCTCACAACGTACCGGACTGGTACATCTGGTCCTGTAAACAGATTAAATATATGTTCCCGAAAGCACATGCCTGTGCCTATGTCATGATGTCTTTCCGGGTTGCCTATTGCAAGGTGTATTATCCGCTTGCGTATTATACGGCGTATTTTACGATTCGTGCCACCAACTTTGATTATCAGGTAATGGCAAGAGGCCGGGACAAAATGGAAACCGTGATGAAGGAATTTATCCGGCGAAGCGAAAGCAAAAACAAGCTTCTGGCATTGTCCGACAAGGAAGAGGGCATGCTGAAGGACATGAGAATCGTTCAGGAAATGTATGCGAGAGGATTTGATTTTCTGCCGATTGACATTTATCGTGCGAAGGCTACAAAATTTCAGATTATCGACGGAAAGATTATGCCCTCCCTCAGCTCGATTGACGGAATGGGCGTTGTTGCGGCAACCTCGATTGAGGAAAATGCAAAAGGAGAACCGTTCCTGTCCAAGGAAGAAATCCGGATTCGGTGTCATGTCGGAACCAGCATAACCAATTTGCTGACCGATGTCGGAGTTCTCGAAGGAATGCAGGAATCGAATCAGATGTCATTAAATGACTTTTTTGGGGGTATGTAAGAGACCATGTTGGCAATTTCTTATTTGTTCATCAGTATGCTGGTCGGATTGGCACTGGTAACGGCGCTGATTCCGAGAGCAGCACAAAAGAAAATTTATACCGTATGTGGGGAGAAGGGCAGAAATCCGTTGTTTTTGCTCTTTCCTGCCGTATGCTTAAGCGGATTGCTGGTTATGATGTGGGCAACCTATCTGGTGGCATGTCTGTGTTCCGATTGCGAGAACCCGTTAACCGTTTCCAATGCAATCTGCATGCCGTTTTTTCAGATTGCATCCGTTTTGGTACTGGTCCTTTTGAGAAAGCGTTTTGCATGGAAAAAGCTTCTGAAAAGTCTGAAGCCGAAGCCAAGCGAAATGCTGTTTATCGGTGCTTCGTTTGCTTTTGCAATCGTTATGTGCATTGCCACGTTTCGGGTTGTCAAGGGTGAACTGATTGTAGGATATCCGCTTGTGGAGGATTTTTCGCTTCATGTCAATATGATACGAAGTTTTTCCCTGTGGCAGAGAATTCCGGCACAGTATCCCTGTTTTGCGGACAGCAGCATGAATTATCATTTTATGATGAATTTCCTTGCCGGAAATCTGGAATTTCTCGGGATGAGACTGGATTTCGCATTTAATGTGCCGACGGTTTTGGTGATTCTCAGCATGTATTTTGCGGTCTATGAATGCTGTTTCCGGTTGACGGGAAGCAAATGGGTTTGCCATATCGCATGGCTTTTGGTAACGTTCCGGCCCGGACTGGGACTGTTTCAGAAACTGGCGGAAGTGGATTCCGTTTCCGATTTTATGAAAAACAATACCACCTATGTCGGAAATACGGAAAAAGAATGGTGGGGGCTGTACGACGGAAATGCATTTATGAATCAACGGCATTTGATTTTCGGGTTTGCCGTTATGCTGATGACCGTCAGCCTGTTCCTGCCGTACCTCATTAAGGGACTGGAAGAGCGGAAAGCGATTCGAAAACAAACGAAATTCGGACTGCGTCGAATCGGACGGATACTGAAAGAAGAGGCATTTTCACCGAGAAAAAGTGCGATATTGACGGCGGTGTTTGCCGGATTCTGTGTCGGAATGACAGGATATGTCAACGGTCCGTCCGTGATTATCACGTTAGTGGTTCTGTTTGTTATGGCACTGTTTTCCAAAGAACAGCTGTCGTACCTTCTGACCGCTGTCTTGTCGGTAGGTCTGACACTGCTTCAGCTGAATGCGTTTTCGGAACAAAACGGTGCCGTTTCCTTGAAACTCCATTTCGGGTATTTGTTTACGAAACCTTCTTGGAAAGAAATTGTAATATTTATCACGTTTCTACTCGGTGTTTCCGTTCCGATTCTTTTGGGCGGACTGTTGATCGGGCAGAATGCACACCGGGTAATGACCGTGGCGGCACTGATGCCGGGAGCTTTGGCATTCTGTCTGCAGCTGAGCCCGAAGATTGTGCAGAATCATAAATTCATATTGGCATCCCAGCTGTTGCTCGGAATTATGACAGCCGTCGGAATTCATACGATATGGACGCTTGTGGCGCCAAAATACGCCGTGGTCCGCAGGAGTGTGAGAACAATCCTTATTTTGTGTCTCATTCCGTTGACACTGACAGGAGTATATAATGATTACCTGCTGATACGGAAATCCAATTATCAGAACTGTTATCCGGTTACAATGGATACGGAACTGCTTCGGTGGGCCAAGGAAAACGGCGTTACACGGGATACTCTGTTCTTCGGTTATCAGCAGTTCTTCTCTGAACAAATGCTTTGCGGATTTCAAAATTATCTCGGACTCGGAAGCATGTGTGATTCGGCAGGCTATGATACGGCCGAAAGAACGAAGTTGTTTAACGATATCGCAAATAATAATCTGACAGACGACGAACTCAAATCGGAATTTCAAAAGAGAGGGATTTCGTATTTCATTATCAATGAACAAAATAACAGATTGTTTACGGATGAAGGAAAACAGAAGTTGGAATCTCTTTTTCCTGTTGCGTTTAGCGGAACACGCCAACAAATCATTGTATACGATGTAAGATAGAAAAACAAAACGAAAAAAATAAAAAAAGTACTTGCATTTTTTTATTTTGTTTGGTATCATTACCTACGCAGCATTTGGCTTGTTGGTCAAGCGGTCAAGACGTCGCCCTCTCACGGCGAAAACGGGGGTTCGATTCCCCCACAAGCTGCTAACAAACGGGATCGGGTTCTGTAGAATCCGGTCCCATATTCATTATATGAGAGATTTACTGATTTTACCGGAGGTGTGGTATGAAGAAGTGCTTGAAAACAGTTCTGCTTGTGCTTTGTTTGGCCTTGCTGACAGCCTGCAGTAAGAATACGAATTCGTCCGGAAATTCCGGTCGTACAACGTCCGAAACAACCCCGGATCCCGCGAATAAGCCGGAAGCGGAACCAACGGAACAGATCAGCGGGACACCGGCCCCGACGGAACCGGCAGAACCGACCGAAACACCGGTACCGACTGCGAATCCGATTGACGATATGTATATCAAAGATTTGTACAAAGACGAGTTTATGGTCGGAATGGCACTTCCGAACAGCGTGTTCGGAAAGTCCTTTCTGACGGAAACCGTAAAGAATAATTTCAGCAGTATGACCTTTGAAAATGAGATGAAGCCGGACTATACGATGAATCAGAACGAAAATATCGAAGGATTTCCGGCGACCGAAACCAGTCCGATCATTTCCATGACGGGAATCAAGAGAGGTATGGATTTCGCGAAAGAGAACGGAATCAAGGTTCGTATGCATACTCTCATTTGGCATTCGCAGACGCCCGACTGGTTCTTTACGACCGATTACAAATCCGACAGTCCGCTTGCTTCGAGAGACGTAATGATCAAGCGAATGGAAGGATATATTCGCAACGTCATGAAATACCTGGAAGAGAATTATCCCGGAATGGTATATTGTTATGACGTTGTCAACGAAGCCATCGATCCCGGACAGGGAGAAAAGAACGGCCTTCGCAAAGAAAGCAAATGGTATGAAATCATCGGACCGGACTTTATTTCGTATGCCTTTGAATTTGCAAGAAAATATGCTCCGGAAGGTGTGAAACTGTATTATAATGATTATAACTGTGCACAGAAATGCAATCTGATTATCAAAACACTGACACCGATTCTGGAAGCGGGAAACATTGACGGAATCGGAATGCAATGCCATTTGAGTACAAGCGACAAGATTTCCAGTAAAGTATACCGTACCGCAAAATCGTTCAGCGATGCGGGATTTCAGGTTCAGATAACCGAGCTCGATATCGGAATTACCGGCGGAGAGTATGCCGAATTGGTTCAGGCGATGAAATATCGTGTGCTGTTTGAAACGATGCAGAAAGCAAAACGGGACGGTGAAATCAACATCGACTGCATTACCATTTGGGGACTGTATGACAGTATCTCCTGGAGAAAGACCGAGTTCCCGCTCATTTACCGTCAGAAGGGAACCGAGCTGGAAAAGAAACTTGCATGGTACGGAATCATGCAGGATCCTTCCGTTAAGGGAGTGGAGTGGTAAAAAATTTGGGCAGATGCCCGGAGGTAACGATAAATGAAAACATATGGTGTAAACGAACTGAGACGTATGTATCTGGAATTTTTCGAAAGCAAGGAACATCTTAAGATGAAGAGCTTTTCGCTGGTTCCGCAGAATGATAAGAGCCTTCTTCTGATCAATGCCGGAATGGCTCCTCTGAAGCCTTATTTTACCGGCCAGGAAATTCCGCCGCGTCGTCGTGTCACAACCTGTCAGAAATGTGTCCGTACCGGAGATATTGAAAATGTCGGAAAGACGGCACGTCATTTAACCTTTTTTGAGATGCTCGGTAATTTCTCGTTCGGTGATTATTTCAAACATGAAGCAATCGCATGGAGCTGGGAATTTTTGACCAAAGTTGTCGGTCTGGATGAGAATCGTCTGTATCCGTCGATTTATCTGGATGACGATGAGGCATTTGATATTTGGAACAAGGAAGTCGGTGTCGCAAAAGACCGTATTTTCCGATTCGGCAAAGAAGACAATTTCTGGGAGCACGGTGCCGGTCCCTGCGGTCCCTGTTCGGAAATTTATTATGACCGCGGTGAGAAGTACGGATGCGGAAAGCCCGGCTGTACCGTAGGTTGCGACTGCGACCGGTATATGGAAGTCTGGAATAACGTATTTACCCAGTTTAACGGAGACGGCAAGGGCGGCTACGTCGAACTGGAGAACAAGAATATCGACACCGGTATGGGTCTGGAGCGTCTGGCTGTCGTATGCCAGGATGTTGACACCGTATTCGACATCGATACCATGAAGGCACTTCGCGACCGTGTTTGCGAACTGGCCGGTGTGGAGTATGAGACCGATCCGAAGAAGGACGTGTCCATTCGACTGATTACCGACCATATCCGTTCCGTAACCTTTATGACGAGTGACGGAATTATTCCTTCCAACGAAGGACGCGGATATGTCCTTCGCCGTTTGCTCCGTCGTGCCGCAAGACACGGACGTCTTCTCGGAATTCAGGGACAGTTCCTGGCAAAACTCTGCGAAACCGTAATTCGCGATTCCAAGGACGGCTATCCGGAATTGGAAGAGAAGAAGGACTATATTTTCAGTATTCTCAATAACGAAGAAGAAAAATTCAACAAGACCATCGATCAGGGACTTGAAATTCTGGCCGGAATGGAAGAGGACATCGTTGCTTCCGGCAAGACGGTGCTGAGCGGTGATAACGCATTTAAGCTGTATGATACCTATGGATTCCCGATGGATCTGACGGAAGAAATTCTTGCCGAGAAAGGCTTTACCATTGATGTGGAAGGCTATAAGAAGGCAATGGAAGCCCAGAAAACTCTGGCTCGGAATTCCCGTAAGAAGACCAATTACATGGGAGCCGACGCAACGGTATATGATTTGATCGATCCGTCCATTACATCCGAATTTGTCGGATACGAGAATGCTTCGTATGACGGCACCATTCTTGTAATGACATCGGAAAATGACGGTGCCGGAAGTCTTGCGGATGAAATTTCCGAAGGTACCAACGGAGCCATTATTGTGGACAAAACACCGTTCTATGCAACCATGGGCGGTCAGCAGGGCGATCAGGGTCGGATTTTCATCGAAGCCGAAGGCGAACTGGAAGCGGAATTCGATGTTGTCGATACCATCAAACTGAAGGGCGGCAAAATCGCTCATGTCGGAACCGTTGTTGCGGGTACTTTCCGGAAGGGTGATGTGGTTACTCTCGAATACGATGCCGCAAAGCGTCTGGCTACGGCAAAGAACCATTCTGCAACTCATTTGCTTCAGAAAGCACTTCGTACGGTACTCGGAACTCATGTTGAGCAGGCCGGTTCCTTTGTCAATCCGGACAGACTTCGCTTTGACTTCTCTCATTTCTCTGCAATGACGGCAGATGAACTGGCGGAGACCGAGCGTCTGGTCAATGAAGCAATTGCTGCGGATTATACGGTAAAAACCGATATCATGAGCATTGAAGATGCAAAGAAGACCGGTGCGATGGCACTGTTCGGTGAAAAATACGGCGATACCGTTCGTGTTGTCAATATGGGCGGATATTCCGTTGAATTCTGTGGTGGTACTCATGTCGGAAATACCGGAATTATCGGTTCGTTCAAGCTGTTGAGCGAAGCCGGAATTGCTGCGGGAACAAGACGAATCGAGGCAATTACCGGAAATAATGTTCTGAATTACTATAAGAATCTCGAGCAGGAACTTCAGTCGGCAACCAAAGCTGCCAAGACCGATGCCGCAAATCTGACGGCAAAGATTGAAGCAATGCTTTCGGAAATCAAAGCATTGAATTCCGAAAACGAGAAATTGAAAGCTAAGCTTGCCAACAATTCGCTGACCGACATTTTTGAAACCGTACAGGAAGTAAACGGTGTGAAGATTCTTGCAACAGTGGTAGCGGATGCCGATATGAACGGACTCCGTACTCTCGGCGATTCGCTGAAGGAAAAGCTCGGAGAATGTGCATTGCTCCTTGCATCCGCAGTTGACGGAAAGGTGAACCTGATTGCAATGGCAACCGATGGCGCAATTGCAAAGGGTGCACATGCGGGAAATCTGATTAAGGAAGTTGCTTCCATCGTCGGAGGTGGCGGCGGCGGACGTCCGAATATGGCACAGGCGGGCGGAAAGAATCCGAACGGAATCGATGACTGTGTTGCCAAGGCCAAGGAAGTTTTTGCCGGACAGCTGCAGTAATTCAAATTTTTCTGTTGACATATGCAGATTATATGATAAAATGTAATTCGGTGTTAATACACCTACAGTAGATTTTCTACTGAAGGGAAGGCAGGTGAGAATCAATGTCTAATGTTATCGTAAAAGAGAACGAATCTCTCGATAGCGCACTTCGCAGATTTAAGAGAAATTGTGCAAAGGCTGGTATCCAGCAGGAAATTCGTAAGAGAGAGCATTACGAGAAGCCCAGTGTAAGACGCAAGAAGAAGTCTGAAGCTGCTCGTAAGAGAAAGTATAAGTAAGATATGCGATTGAAGAGGATCTGATTATCAGGTCCTCTTTTTTTACATGTTTGCGCGCCATGGGCGCGCTCTAACGGGTGTAAGTCCCGAACATACCCAGATAGTGGGAAATGTATAGCTGAACAGCAAGGGTGTCTATCGTGAGGTGGAATCTGAAGGAAGCTGTAAGCAAATCTC
>JAZUGQ010000003.1:0-24736 GCA_045641285.1 Lachnospiraceae bacterium | reverse complement strand
TATCTTGGAAAATCTTTGTAAGAGCGTCTGTGAGTACATATGAGCTTATTGTTTTTATCGCATATCCTTATTTCTCCAAGTGTGGCCTTAAGGATTGCAGGCTGGTTGTAATAAGTGTACAATACTGAATAATAGTGGTCATCATACAAGAGATGGTAATTATTCGGTACATGTGCGAAGTATTTATAATCACACAGTGTGAAGGTTTCACCGGCAAGTGGCTTCATCTGTGGTTTATCGTATCGAAGAAATGATTCCATCTTTGAGACAGACGTTGCAGTCTTTTTCTCGTTGTTGATGACCGCTATTTTTTGACGGACATCACGGTTTATGTCCTCGATACAGTAATAGACCTTTTCTTTGAGGTCTTCCAACAAATGAGTTTCAAGGAACTGAATGTATTTTTCTACGGTCGGTTTTCCTTTTGGCTTGCGTGGCGGCGGAGGAAGAATAACTACGTCATAGAAGTTCTCAAGATCCGCATAGGCACTGTTGATTACGAGCTCGTCCTTTGTATGCTTTGTAATAGCTGTTTTAAGGTTGTCTGGCACAAGGTATTTAGGAACTGCTCCATAGTACTCAAGTGCATGAACTGTACCTGCGATGAAGTTGGGAAGCTTTTCATCTTCAAAGGCTTCCGCAAAGATTAGGTTGCTTACACCGACAGTCGTAACAAAGAAGTGAACCTTCTTTATTTCGCCTGTTGCTGTGTTTACAAGTATTTCCGGCTGGTCGCCGATCCAGTCGATGTACACCTTTTCGCCGGGGATGCGTTCAACAACCATGCTGACTGCGTCCGAGCCATAATTCTTCTCTACAAACGTCTTGAAGTGTTTGCAGAACTGGGTGTACTGATAACCTGCAGGACAATCCTGCTTATATTTGAGCCACATGTAGAACAGGTTTGCCTTGCTTCCGGGAACTGTAAGCCTTTGGTAAATGGACTCGTAATCAGGCATCAGCTTGACATCCTTGCGGAGAATGTTCTCCTTAGGATAAAAGAGTTCCTCCACCTCGGAAGGTTCCATCTGTTTGAGCGTGTTTAGATCTTTACCGCAGTCTCTGAAACGGCTCATAATCAGAGTCAGCGTGCTGTTGCCGATGCCGTACCGGCTTCGGCAGTCGTTAGTAGATATGCCACGTTCACGCATATCTATAACGCCAATGATAGTAGTGTAGTTTTGCATAAGCGTATGCCCCTTTCTTGTATTTACTACAAGAAGAAATATACCACAGCTACACCGCTATCCGAAATCAATGTACCGGTGAAGCAAAACGCTTAAACCGTTCAAAACGAAAAGGCTACACCGTTAAAGCGAAATTTGCAGTGCGCGAATAGTATATGATTTGGTTGAAATACGACCTGAAAAATATAGAGAAAAGATTATCATTTTGGGATAGTCTTTTCTTTTTTTGCTTAATGTCAATCCGAATACTCGAAAATATTTGCGCATTGGCGAGTGTGCAGTGCTGACATTTTCGGAAGCCCTGTGTGCAGTGCTATTGGCGGTAAAAAAGCGAGTTGGTGGTACTGATGTGATGGGAAAACATAGATGAAAAGTGCAAAACAAAACAATTGAATTGTGCAAAACAAAACGCTTGAAATATGCACAGCAAAATGCTATTATAAAAGCAAAGGAGGCGGAATTCGTATGAGCCTGACAAAGGAAGGATACAGAACGCGGTTGATAGATGAACGCATTAAACGGTATCTTACTGTTTTCGGTGCAATTTCAATTGAAGGACCAAAATGGTGCGGTAAAACATGGACAAGCCTGAATCATGCAAACAGTGTTGCGTATGTAACGGAAAAGAGCGTACGTAATAACGCAGAAATCGACCCGAAATATATTTTTATGAAAGACAGACCGCAGCTTATTGATGAATGGCAGGTAGTGCCGGGCATATGGGATGCTGTGAGAAATGAATGTGACAGTGATCACGGCAAAGGTAAGTTTATTCTTACCGGTTCCACATCACTTAAGAAAAGGCGTGGTGAAGAAAAAGTATATCATAGCGGAACAGGCAGGATTGCGCCTGTTAGAATGCACCCGATGAGTTTGTATGAATCAGGAGATTCCACAGGAGAAGCCTCATTACAAGGAATGATTTGCGGTGAAATCAAGGACGGCTTTGTCAGAAAAGTTGAGCTTGATGAACTGGCGCGACTGATAATTCGTGGAGGTTGGCCTGAAAATATAGATATGCCAAGGGAAAATATAGGAATAATACCTGAAAGCTATATTGAAGCAATCGTTACTAAGGATATGCACGAAAGGCAGATCAGAAAAAGGAGTTCCGAGAAGATGCGTATGCTGATTCGCGCATTGGCAAGGAATGAATCAACCGTTGTCGGAGATAAAACCTTGATAAGAGATATTGAAGAATATGAAAACGGGGCGGAATTAATTTCAAGCAGAGAGACAATTGCGGATTACACATATGTGCTGGACAGCCTTTATTTGACCGCAAATCAAGACGCCTTCAGTGTTCAATACCGCTCGTCTGCCAGAGTCGGGAAAACGGCAAAAAGACATCTTGTAGATCCGTCTCTTTCTTGTGCGGCGCTTCATTTGACAGAAGAAAAACTTCTGAATGATCATGAGACATTCGGGCTGATGTTTGAGGCATTGGCGGAACGTGACCTGAGAATATATGCAGACTATCTGGAGGGGCATCTATACCACTTCAGGGATAATACATCAGGAGACGAAGTCGATGCAATCGTGGAGTTTAAGAATGGCAATTACGCTGCATTTGAAATTAAGTTGAGTGACGGAGGTATAGAAGATGCAATTAAGAGCCTCGTCAGATTCAGTGAAAATGCAGAAAAAAAGCCGGTTTACATGTGCGTAATAGTGGGACACCTGGATACTGTCATGAGAGACCCGAAGACTGGTGTATACATTGTTCCGATCACATCACTGAGGCCTTAAACCGTTGAATAGGTCATTATATTCGCACCGGGAAGGAAATAAGATAGATAATTTTATTTTACAGAAAAACATTATGATAAAATTGAAGTATGGCAACACAAACACATTTTTCATTAAGGGAGATCAAGGCGGTCTGCTGATAGACACAGACTATGCCGGTATGTTGCCGGCATTCTATAAAGCGATTAAAAACGCAGATTTGAAGATGGACGAAATTAACTGTGTGCTCGCCACACATTATCATCCGGACCATATGGGGCTTATCGGACAACTTATTGAGCAGGGTGCAAAACTGTTACTGGTGGATTTTCAGAAATCGTCGGTACACTTTTCCGATAAAATCTTTGAAAAAGACAAACTGCCGTTCAGTGTGATAAACGAAGCAGATGCTAAAATTATTTCATGTGAGGAAAGCAGAAGGTTTTTATCCGCTATAGGAATATCCGGTGAAATAGTACACACGCCGAGTCATAGTTACGATAGCATATCATTGATCCTCGATGACGGCTCATGCTTTGTAGGAGATTTGGATCCGATCGAGTATATTGAGGCATATGAAAATAACACAGCCTTGAAAAATGACTGGGACTTAATCACGTCTTACAATCCGAAAATAATTTATTATGCGCACAGACCGGAGAAGAAGTTATGACAGAGACAGACATTTTGATCGTGGAAGACAATAAAGAAATCAGCAATCTTCTGGTTGGTTTCCTGCGGAGGGAAGGATATACGGTTTCGGTTGCGGATTCGGGAGAAAAGGCGATGAACCTGTTCGAAAAGTACGGGGCCAAGCTGCTGCTTCTGGATCTGATGCTTCCGGGGATGGATGGATTTGCCGTATGCTCGAAAATACGTGGAATTGCCAATACGCCGATCATTTTCATCAGTGCAAGAAGCGATCGGGAGAGTAAGCTCAACAGTCTTATTCTGGGGGCGGATGATTTTATCGAGAAGCCGATCGATATTGACATTTTGCTGGCCAAAATCAACGGAATATTCAAACGAAGAATAGCGGGGGACGTTATTAAGGACGGCAATATTGAAGTAAACCGTGACACCTTGAAGCTGACCGTTAACGGAACGTCGCATGACCTCACGGTGAAGGAGATGGAGCTGTTATTTCTCCTGATCGAAAATAAAGGCGTTACGTTGAAGAAGGATTATCTGTTCAATACCATTTGGGGATTCGATTCCGATTCGGAGCCCCAGACACTGACCGTTCATATAAAATGGCTTCGTGAAAAGATAGAACCGGACTCCAAAAATCCGATTCACATCAAAACCGTATGGGGAGTTGGATACAGATATGAATAATTACCGGCGTAAATGCTTTTTCATCGTGTTGCTGCAGCTCCTGGCAGCTGTCCTTTCCGTTTTGTTTGTAAGCGGTGTAATCGGTGCGGGACCGAAGCGTGAATTCAAAGTTCAGGTAAAGCGGGCTGCCGACAAAATTGCGGAAGCCGTGGACGGCAGCGGAGACAAGGTCGATTTGGCCGCTATCGATTTTTCCGAATTGGATTCCGTTAAGGGTGTCTCGGTATTTGACCCGGATGCGATATCGAAATATCAATATGAAGTATATGACATCGGCGGCACCTATTACCGAATCGAATATGAAGACAGAAACTCGTCGAAAATGACCGTAATCTGCTGCAGCGCCTTTGCGGTCGTTATTTTGCTGACGATTTTTATGATGATGTATATCGGCAGAAATATTATCAAGCCGTTTCATCATTTTCGTGAGCTGCCGCTGGAACTTTCCAAGGGGAATCTTTCCGTTCCGCTGAAGGAAAATAAGAACAAATTTTTCGGAAACTACATATGGGGCATGAATATTCTTCGCGAGAATCTCGAGCAATCGAAGGATTCGGAACTGTCTTTCCAGAAAGAGAAGAAAACGCTCATTTTGAGCCTGGCTCATGATATCAAGACGCCTCTTTCTTCGGTCAAATTATATTCCAGGGCATTGGCGGAAGATATGTATGATTCGGACGAGGAGAAGCACGAAGCATACAACGGGATTCAGAATAATGCCGTTGAAATCGAGCAATATATCAGCCGGATCATGAATACCGCCAATGATGATTTTCTGAACCTTACCGTAACGAACGGCGAATTTTATTTTGAGGAACTGGTTCAGAGAATCCGTGTTTACTATACGGAAAAGCTGAAAAATCTGCACACGAAATTCGAAATCGGTGAATTCGAAAACTGTCTGTGCTTCGGCGACCTTGAGCGTGCCGTGGAAGTACTTCAGAATATTATGGAAAATGCCATCAAATACGGAGATGGCGAATTTATTCGGATTTCCTTCGGTGAAGAAGAGAACTGCCGTCTTGTAACCATAACAAACTCCGGGGAACAGCCGCCCTCAAGCGAACTCCTGCATCTGTTTGATTCCTTCTACAGAGGAAGCAATTCCCGGGGAAAGAAAGGAAACGGCCTCGGCCTTTATATTTGCCGCAAACTCATGCGCATGATGGACGGGGATGTTTTTGTTGACACGGAAAACGGTTTGAGTGAATCCGGTGATACCATGATGTTCACGGTGGTAATCCGGATGGCTTAATGGAAAAAACAGTGTTAAAAATGCGTTTAAGGATTATTTAATAATTCCTCGGATATACTCTCGTCAGAAAGGTTGAACAGTGAACTGAAATCCTTGTGAATTTTTATTTTTCTGACGTGAGTAGGAGGAAGCAATGTTTCTGCGAATTTTTAAAAGAGACTTGAAAAGACGAAAGGTAATGAACACGATTCTCGTTGTGTTTATTACGATTGCGGCCATGTTTACGGCCAGTTCCATACGAAATTTTTTCTCGTTGATGGCCGGTGTTGATTATTTTTGCGACATTTCCGGAACCGGTGACTATATAGCATTTGTGACCGATGAAGAGGAAACCGGCAGATTCAAGGAGTTTTTGGAAAACAGTGAGGATATTCAGGGGTTTCGGGTGAATGCCTCGTTGTTTTTGAGCAGCAGCAATGTGGAGCTGAAAGCCGGGAGTGATGCGCTAAACGATATGCAGATATTGGAAACGCCGACGGCTGACGGATATAAGTTCTTTGATAAAGACGATAAAGCATTCGCCGTCGATACCATCCGGGACGGTGAAATCTATCTGCCGGAGGCGGTAATGTCTTCCGGTAAAATCAAAATCGGTGATACGGTTACTTTCCGATACGGTGACAAGAGCAAATCATTTGCTGTTACGGGCTCTTTTAAGGATGCTGTTTTAGGTAGCGGCATGGGGTCGGGACGAATGCTTGTCAGCACAAATGATTTTGAATTTCTGGTGAATGATACGCTCGGTACGGAAATTTGTTCCACATACATCTTTTACATTGATACCGATAATACAAAGGCCGTAGAAAGCTATCTGCAGAGCCTCAACTATGTGAAGGATAAGCTCGAACGGTCGAAAATCACGTTTGCCTATATGATTCCCATGATTATCTCAGGCATTTTCCTTCTGGCGGGAATCATTCTTATGATTATTTCATTTCTGATTGTACGATTCTCGATTGCGTTCTCGGTACAGGAAGAGTACCGGGAAATCGGTGTAATGAAAGCAATCGGAATAGGAAACGGCAGAATCCGAAGAATCTTTATCACGAAGTATGTCTGCCTCGGATTTCTGGGCTCCGCTGCCGGTTTGGCATTAAGTTTCCCGTTCCGGACTCTGATTCGGTTCATTTCCAATTCCCATATGGTTTCCGGTAATTTCGTAGGCCCGATTTTGAACGTGGCGGGGGCAGTATTTGTATTTGTACTGATTCTGTTATTTGCATACAGATTTACGGGCATTGTAAAGAAGAGTTCACCGATCGATGCCATCAGAAACGGACAGACCGGCGAGAGATATAAGCAGAAGAGTGTATTGAAACTGAGCAAGGGAACCGGCAAAACGTCAAAGTTTATGGCAATTAACGATCTGCTCAGCTCGCCCCGAAAATATATCAGCATGGTTATTATTTTCACGCTTTGCATAATCCTTACCATGATACTTGCAAACACGGTAAGAACACTGAGAAGTGACGAAATGATCATCACATGCGGCTTTTCCCGGTCGGATTCCTATGTCGGAATTTCGTCCGAAGAAATGAAAGACGTATTCATGGAAGGATCCATGAAGATATCCGAGGATATGGTGAAACGAGTCGAAAAGGAGCTGAATGAGAACGGAATTCCCTGCTTCTGCCATGCACATGTACTGGTCGACTGTACGGTCCAAAACGATGATGTGACACATTCATTTATGGCGAAAAAAACGGTGGGAATATCCGCTTCCGAATATGCCTGTTACGAAGGAAGCGCTCCGACAAAGCCGGATGAGATCGCAATTACGGAGACAATCGCAGAGACCTTTGATGTCGGGATCGGCGATTTCCTGACACTGAATACGGAAAACGGGCCTGTGACATGTATCATTACGGGCCTGTATGATGACATGAACAATTTTGGCCAATCATTTCTTGTACACGAAAATCTGGATCTGGGAGCGAACGCCGGTTATAAGTTTTCCGGGTTTGTTGAAGTTACATATACGGATCACCCGACAGACGATGTGAAAGAGCAGAGAATTGAAAAACAGAAGGAAATGTATCCCGACTGTACAGTATATACCGCAAGTGAGCTTGCCGATGAGATAACAAGCTGTGCCGACATTCTTGACGGTGTTAAATACGGACTTATGGGTGTGACGGTTGTGGTCATTTTGCTTGCGGTCATCCTGATGGAGAGATCCTTTATATCGAATGAAAAATCACAGATTGCACTGCTTAAGGCAATCGGATTCAGAAACACCGGAATTATTTCCTGGCATGTAATCCGGTTCGGCCTGTTATCCGTTGTTTCGGCACTGCTGGCGCTTCTTCTGAATAAGCCGGCAACGGCCCTTCTTCTGACCCCGATATTCAAAATGATGGGCGGACGAAGCATTACTTATAAAATTGACAGACTGAGCGTGTATGTGATAATTCCGCTCCTTGCGGTGGCGGCAACCACTCTGTTCACGACAATTATCGCTCAGTATTCAAGAACCATCAAGGCAAGCGATACGGCAAGTATCGAATAGCCGGGATAATCGGAAAACAGGAACCTTATGAACACAAATTAATGAAGAAAGTAGAGACACGGAAATATGAAAAAAATATTGGAAGTAAAGGATCTTTGCAAAACCTATATAGTAAACAAGCATCAGAACAATGTTTTGAAGAACGTCAGCTTTTCCGTCGAGGCAGGTGAGATGGTTGCGGTAATGGGACCTTCGGGCTCCGGCAAATCGACGCTTTTGTATACGGTATCCGGTATGGACAGTGCGACAAGCGGACGGATTCTGTTTGATGATAACGATTTTTCCAAACTGACGGCAAAGGAGCTTGCGGATTTGCGTCTTCGGAAGATGGGGTTCATTTTCCAGCAGATGTATATGATGAAAAATCTTACGGTACTGGACAATATCATTCTGCCGGCCGTGGAAAATAAGGCGGCCGGAGAGAGCCGCAAGGATATCGAACTCCGGGGACTCAAGCTCATGAAACTTCTGGGAATCGAAGAGATTGCCGATAACGACATCAATGAAGTGTCCGGCGGTCAGCTTCAGAGGGCATGCATTTGCCGGAGTATGATCAACAACCCGGATGTGGTATTTGCCGATGAGCCGACCGGTGCTTTGAACCGTTCGTCCTCGGATGAAGTCATGAATGAACTTGTGAAGCTGAACAGACAGGGGACAACCATTATGATGGTTACTCATGACGCAAAGGTTGCAGCACAGTGTACGCGTGTGCTGTACATCGATGACGGGAATATCAAGGGAGAACTGGTCCTTGGTACCCAATCCGGTTCGGAGAACGATATCATGAAGAGGGAACGGACACTTACCAACTGGCTCAACGAACAGGGATGGTAAAACTCGAAATACTGCCAAACGGAGCATATGCGCCTCCGGAATACTGCCGAACGGAACCGGTAAATCTACGGAATACCGCCAAACGGAACCGGTAAATCTACGGAATACCGCCAAACAGAACAGATGCGCCGCAAATTGAGAAAATGTCTTGATTTGCGGCGTTTTTGATGTTTCAAACGGAACTATTTCGGAGGGAGCGGAAACGAGAAAGATAGGATTTTACATATGGAGCAACAGAAAGTGCCATTGCATACGAAACATGAAAATGGTACACTTGTCAGTGTTTATCAGAATCGGAGGTTGGTCGTATGAAAATTTTATGGAGACTGGCAAAGGAAGCACTGCGCTATAAGGCATTGTATGTGATTGCGATTGCGGCAACGCTGCTGCATACGGTTGTGAATCTGTATGCGCCGCAGGTGCTTCGGAAAATGACGGAAATTGTGGAGAGAGGGGTACGGAAAGAGGATTTGTCGATGATTGCAAATCTGACCGTAATTCTTGTGGGACTGTATCTGCTTCGAATCGCATTTCGGTTCTTCAGTAATTATTTTGCCCACAAAGCCGCATGGTACCTTGTGGGAGATATGAGAAGGACCATTTATAATAAGCTGGAGCATTTGGATCTCGGCTTTTTTCACAACAAGCAAACCGGTGATTTGATGAGCCGTGTGACCAACGATTCCCGTGATTTGGAGCTTTTGTACGCACATTGCATTCCGGATATGTTCACCAATCTCGTCATGTTTGTCGGCGTTTTGGTGATTCTGCTCCGGATTAACACCAGGCTGGCACTGGTGACCTGTGCACCGCTTCCGCTGATTTTTGTGTCAGGTCTGATTTTCGTTAAGAAGATTCGGCCGTGCTTCAAAAAGGCGCAGACAAAAATGGGCGAACTGAATGCAAAACTTCAGGATAATCTGTCCGGAATCCATGAGATTCAGTCGTTCGGGCAGGAAGAGTATGAAACGAAACAGGTGGACAAGGTCAACATGGAACAGGTGGACGTTCAGCTGTATGCTTTGAAGCTGAGCGGCATTTTCCATCCGACGGTCGAATTCATTTCGTCTCTCGGAACGATTCTGGTCGTTTCCTTCGGCGGATATCTTGCATACCGGTACGGCCTTTCGGTATCGGATATTCTGGCATTCCTGCTGTATCTCGGGATGTTTTACGGCCCGGTTTCCGGATTGGCACAGCTGCTTGAGAATATTCAGCAGTCCCTGGCCGGTGCGGAGCGAATCATGATGATTCTCGATACGGAGTCGAAAATCCAGGATGCTCCGGATGCACAGCCGATCGGGGATGTCAAGGGAGCCATTGAATTTGATCACGTCAGCTTTTCGTATTTGGAAAATGTTCCTGTCCTGAAGGATATTTCCTTCTCCTGTAAGCCCGGCATGATGGTGGCACTGGTCGGCCCGACCGGTATCGGAAAAACCACTCTGACCCAGTTGATTTCCCGGTTTTACGATCCGACGGAAGGTCATGTGCGGATTGACGGAAAGGACGTTTCCAAGGTTACGGTGGAGTCTCTGAGACATCAGATTTCTCCGGTTTTGCAGGATACGTTTTTATTTAACGGAACGGTAGAAGACAATATCGCGTATGCCCGTCCCGGTGCGTCTCACGAGGAAATTGTCGAGGCGGCCAAGGCAGCCCGGATACATGATGATATTATGGCAATGCCGGACGGATATCAAACGGCGGTCGGAGAACGGGGACTTCGTCTGTCGGGCGGAGAAAAGCAGCGTGTGGCGATTGCCCGTGCAATTCTTCGGAAATCACCGATTATCATTTTGGATGAGGCAACGGCCTCGGTTGACGTGCAGACGGAAAAGTGTATTCAGGAGGCGGTTGCCAACATTTCCGGTCAGAGCACGATTGTGGCAATTGCGCATCGTCTGTCCACGATTCGAAATGCCGATTTGATTCTGGTCATTTCGGACGGAATTGTTGCCGAGCGCGGAACACATGAAGAACTGATGGCGCAAAACGGTATTTACGCCAATCTGCAGCGCATTCAGGAGGCTGCACGATAAATTGCGCGAAAGACAGCGAAAGACAGCAAGAGACAGCAAGAGACAGCAAAAGACCGTGCAATAGGCTGCACGATAGGTAAAATGATGCACTGCCGGATTTGACGGGGCTGCCCGGAGACGGCGGAATGCATGACAAAACAGGAAAATGCGAAGTGCCGACGGCATTTTCGATTGGGGTTATCGGTCGGTCCCTCACCGCACGGTGAAATTTCAGGGGCTGACGACAAGGAGGTATTGGTATGATTTATTATGTCAATCAGGCTTCACCGGTTGACGGAGACGGAAGCAAGGAACGCCCGTTTAAGCGAATCGGTGACGCGGCATGTATCGCCATGCCGGGGGATGAAGTGGTTGTGGCAAAGGGCATTTACCGCGAATATGTAAATCCCCGTCACGGCGGAACCAAGGAGGCAAGAATCGTATATCGGTCCGAGGAACCGCTCGGCGCGGTGATTACCGGCGCGGAAATTGTCAAGGGCTGGACGCCGTATCGGGATTATGCCAACGTTTGGACCGTACGAATCGACAACAACGTATTCGGAACGTACAATCCGTACACGACCGAAGTTTACGGCGACTGGTATTTTGCTCCGGCGGTACGGCATACCGGAGCGGTGTATCTGAACGACCGGATGCTGTATGAAACCGAGACCCTGCAGGAGTGTATCGACGGCGAGGTATATAAACCGTCCTGGGAACCGGAGTATTCCGTGTATAAATGGTATACAGAGCAGGATGGAAATGAAACCGTTCTGTATGCCAATTTTCAGGGCTTTGATCCGAACCGGGAAACCGTGGAAATCAATGTCCGCCGCCGGTGTCTGTTCCCGGACAAAGTCGGCCGCGGGTACATTACCGTCAGCGGCTTTGCGATTACCAAGGCGGCAACGACATGGGCTCCTCCGGCAGCGTTTCAGGACGGTATGATCGGACCTCACTGGAGCAAGGGCTGGATTATCGAGGACTGCGATATTTCAAACAGTAAATGCGCAGGAATTTCTCTCGGGAAGTATTACGATCCCGAAAATGACCATTATTTTACAACAAAGCATATGAAGAGTCCGACCCAGATGGAACGCGATGCGGTTTGCCGCGGTCAGTATCACGGATGGCTGAAGGAACGCGTCGGTTCCCATATTGTAAGACGGTGCCACATTCACCATTGCGAACAGGGCGGTATCATCGGACGTATGGGCGGTGTATTTTCTGTCATCGAAGACAATCATATTCATCATATCAACAATATGCAGCAGCTCGGCGGCGCGGAAATCGCCGGTATCAAGATGCATGCTGCCATTGATGTTATCATGAGACGGAACCATATTCACCATTCGACGATGGGAATCTGGTGCGACTGGGAAGCACAGGGAACGCGGATTACGCAGAACCTGCTGCATGACAACCAGAGACCGGAGTTCTGCACGTGGGCAGAAGGCGGTATGGGAAGTCAGGATATTTTCGTTGAAGTCGGACACGGCCCGACCCTGATTGACAATAACATTTTGCTGTCCAAGGCGTCCCTGATGATCGCGACGGAAAGTGTGGCAATGGTTCATAACCTGATTTTGGGCGCGTTTCTGAATGTCGGAGGCGGTACCGGAATGAGATATACTCCGTACCATATTCGCCACAGGACCGAGGTGGCCGGGTTTATGACCATTTTGCATGGTGACGATCGCTTCTACAACAATATTTTCGTTCAGAAATGGCCGATGACCGCGAACCCGGAAACCGGTGAAACGAAACCGCAGGATTCTCTGGTCGGAACCTGGCAGTTTGACGAGTACCCGACATACGAGGAGTGGATTCCGCATTTTGAACTCGACAATCCGAAGCCGAATATGGGCAAGCTGGCACAGTGGCATGAAAAGGAACATTTGCCTGTCTGGGCCTGCGGAAATGCGTACCTCGGCGGAGCAAAGCAGTGGAAGAAGGAACGCAATTATTTTCTGGATGAGACGAGCGAGATTGCCGTTGAGCTGACGGAACAGGACGGCCGGTACACGCTGAATACCAATGTATATGACATTATGAAGGAATATGCGGCGGATATTATCGACAGTGATGTTCTCGGAAAAGCATTCCAGCCGGAACAGCGGTTTGAAAATCCGGACGGCTCCGCAATTACGTTTGACCGGGATTATTTCGGTGATTCCCGAGGAATTCGTACCATTCCGGGACCGTTTGCGTCGGCGGACAGCATCAAGAAGAACGTTTGGTAAAACGAATCGCATTTGCGAAAAACTTATATAAAAAGACTATGACCGAAGAAGACAACCCGGAAACGTATTCCGGGTTGTCTTTTTCTGTTCGGGACGGTGTCCGGGGCAGAAACAACGCTCCGAGAGGATGCACACACTTTGACAGAGGGAACAGAACCGGAAAAACAGGCACATCAACGCCGGGAAAGGAGTATATCAACGCCGGGAAAGGAGCGTGTCAACAGAGGAAAGGGCACATTGGTACAGGAAAGGCATGTTGGGAAAGAAAATGAGCAAGTCAGCACACCGTTTTGTCCTGATAATTTTGAAAACGGCGTGTTGTTTATTGAATATTGCATTTAAAAGTGGGATATAATAGTATAACGGTATCCTGCCTCATTTGACAAAACGGCCTTATTTGGGAATGAGATGCCACTTTACACAAAAGCGGCAGGATAGATTGGTAAAGATTGAGAAACAAAATGCCCTGAAAGGGCAAAGGGAGAACGGACATGAAAAAATCAATAACAGCATTTGTTATGATTCTTTGCATGCTTCTGGAGTTGTGTACGACCGGCAACATGGCGGTCGCTTCGGAAGATGCATCGAATTTCTCCGGGATTTCGGTTACCGATTCCGATTTGCCGGAAACGCTGGAAGCAGGCGTGACGCCTCCGGCCGTTACCAAACTGACCAATTCCTGGTACGGGGTCACCGTATCCTGGGAAACGGTTTCCAATTACAGCTATAACTTATATCGGAAAGAGTACGGTTCCTATCAGTGGACCAAACTGACAACAACCAAGGCAAACGGTTTTTATGATAAAACCGTTGTCGGAAACAAAAAATACACCTATGCGGTTTCGCTGGTTTCCCAGACAAAAGAAAGCAGCAAAGGTGCATCCAAGAGCATTCTCTATGTGCAGTCTCCGGAAATCAAAGAAGTTTCCAATCAGACGACCGGAGCCAAGGTGACATGGGCTGCGGTTCCCGGTGCGGACGGATATTTCGTATATCAGAAGCAGACTCAGAACGGAACCTGGCACATGATCGGCTCCACTCAAAAGAATCTGTATTTTACCGACACAACGGTAGAAAACGGGATTGTCTATTATTATGCCGTCAAGAGTTTTCGTAAAGACGGCTCGGAAACCGTGGTGAGCGCATCCAGCTCGGCCAAGAATACGGTATATGTGAAGAACTGTTTCGTGTCCAAGCTGACCAACCCGTCTTCCGGAACTTTGAAAGTGGATATTTCCAAAAATGACAAAGCAACCGGATATGAAATCGTGTACGGAACGTCGTCGTCGCTGAGCAACGGAAAGACCGTTACCGTTTCCGGTACGTCCAAGTCGTTCACCGGCCTTACGACAGGAACTTATTATGTGAAGGTTCGTGCGTACAAGACCGTTGCCGGATATACGTTCTACAGCGCATGGAGTGCCGTCAAGAACGTGGCTGTGTCGGGAAAGACTCCGACCGTTGTTCCGACCGAGACCCCGAGCGAGACCCCGAGCGAGACGGATTGGACCACCTATATGAACAGCAAATATCCGGATAACATGCCGAAAGCGGTCCTGGTTCTTCCGGTCAATTCGACGGCGGAAGAGGACGGTGCCGCATATATTCTTCAGATGTACATCCTGGCCGAAGACGGATATCGTCCGGAAATTATTCGGGACAGTGTGAAAATGGGCACGAAGGGCTTTGAGATTTCCGTCGGAAATACCAATCGTCCGCACGGAACGGCAAAGTATTCGTCCAATGACAGTTACTCCATTAAGTCATATACCAACGGTATTTCCGTTACCGGCGTTGGTCAGCTCGGACTGATGCACGGTGCAATGCGGTTCCTGGAAGCATGCGGCGGATTTTATTTCCTGTCCTGGTATGATTTCCTGGTAACCAACCAGAAGCATTTCAAGGTCGATTTGCAGAACGGTATCAGCATTGATTATGAGCGGGCATTTGCATTTACCGATGTGGACATTTGCTATGCCAGCCTGAATCCGAACAGCGATATTACCGACCCGTATTACGGAAAAAGCAAGCCGGCCGGATACGAACCGCCGAGAACGGGACGTATCTATTCACTGGCATTTGGCCTGAACGGTTTCTTTGGCGCGAGCTACTGTCTGCCGAAGACGGAAGCGGGACGCGAGACCTGGTATCTCTCCACAATGACCGGTGCATATACCGCACCGAAACAGGTAGAGTATCTTGCTGCGGGACATGCGCATACCCTTTTGGCCGAATTCCTTCCGGCAAGCAAATATTTCAAATCGCATCCCGAATGGTATGCGGCTTACAGCATTTTGGAAATGCAGAACGGTGTTGCGGACAGCAAACGGAGCAGAACGGAAACGCAGCTTTGCCTGTATACCGTACTGCACGACCCGGAAGCGTACGGAATCATTTTGCAGCATTGCAAGGATATGATTGCGGCCGGTTATGACCCGAATGCGGCAATGCAGATCATTTCCCTGTCCAAAAATGATGATGATAAAATGTGCTTCTGCTCCAAGTGTATGGAGGACAGACGGCTTCACAAGGATTCCCACGGCGGATGCACGGAATCCATCGAGCTGGTACAGCTGCTGAATCAGGTATCGAAGGATTTGCATAAAAACGGTGCATATCCGAACCTGTACATTGATACGCTGGCTTATGTCTGGACCCTGCAGGCTCCCGACGGAGTAACCTGTGACGATCATGTCATTATCCGTTGGGCACCGATCGATCGCTGCTACGGTCATTATTTGGATTCGCAGGAAGATCAGCGGAATATGGAATACTATCCGGAACTGGTAAAATGGACCAAATGCTGCAAGCACGTATGGATTTGGGACTATAACACCAACTTCCGTACATCCATTCTGCCGTATGCCAACGTCGATGTTATGCAGCATGATATCAAGCTGTATAAGTCCCTCGGAATCGAAGGCGTGTATTTGCAGAGCAACGATAAATATCTGCAGTCCAATACCGAATTCGGTGATATCCGTAACTATATCGAAGGTCGTATGCTGCAGGATCCGAGCAGAGATTATGAAACCGAACTCAATTTTTATCTGAATGCGTACTACGGAAAGAGCGCACCGTACGTTAAAGAGTATATGGAACGTATGGAAAAGCAGATGAAAAATCATCATAACATCAGCGAACACCGCGATGAATTGACCAATTACAATACCTGCATGTACTCGATTTACGCAGGAATCCGTCACTGGAATCCTTCGGACAAGACCAACCGTATGCCGGACAGCGAAATCGGCGCCTGCGAAGGTTTGTGGCAGGCTATCAATTCCGTCAAGGCAACGGAATCGCCGGAAATTCAGGCACGTTTGGCTCAGCTGGAACTCGGCTGGAGACTGGTGAAATCGACACTGAACGTATATGAGTACTCCAATACGTCCACGTATGCGTCCGAAAATCAGAAACTGATTAACGATATCAAGAAATATAACAGGGGTGATGTGGCATTGTTCGGAATGATTGGCCTCATTACCATGGATAAGTGCATTTATCCTCAGAACCATCCCGATAACTGGGCTCAGGAAGATGACAGCGTAATCGGAAAGTTTACCGCAAGCAATCCGGGAACAAAGGCAAAACCGACGGTGATTGCTCCGAAGCCGCTGACATCCGGTACCGGAACGGGAACCGGAACCGGCACAGAAACCGGAACCGGTACAGGAACCGAAACAACGCCTGTTACACCGGATATCGATCCGTACGCAAAGGCTGTTTATTACAGTCAGTTCGGTGCAAAGGGAGACGGCAAGACGGATGATTATGCGGCCATCGTTGCCACACATGCGTATGCCAATGAACACAATCTGCCCGTAAAGGCAGACAAGGGTGCCGTATATTATGTTTGCAAAATGGATCCCAAAAATCCGGCGGGAGCATTGGTAAAGACGGATACCGACTGGACCGGCGCTCAGTTTATTATCGACGATACGAAGATGACCGTTGAATCGGGAGAAACGAGATGCTGGCTCTTTACCGTTGCACCCAGTGTTGATTACGGTGAGAAATATATTAATTTTGCAAGCAACAATGCACTGACACTCGGATTGGATGACAAATTGTTTGACTGTCCGACTCATCCGACCAATGTTTCCAAATCCGTGGCGGATACGATGAAGAATAAAGCGTTTGCTGCGGGAACGACAAAGCTGCAGGGCACCTTCCGCGAAAAGGCATTGTATGTTTTAAAAACCTCCAGCTACAAGAGATGGGGACGATTGGGAGAGGCTTCGGCCAGTGCGGATAAGAGAGATCAGACGGAAGTTATTATTGTGAATAAAGACGGTACCATCGATGCGGCAAGCCCGATTGAATGGGATTGGAAAGACATTTATGACGTCAAGGTTTATAAGATTGATGAGACCGTTCTGAACGTTAAAGGCGGTACCTTCACAACGAAGGCCAATGTAATAAATGATACGGCATATTGCTACAGAGGAATTCATATTACCCGTTCCAATGTCGTAATGGACGGTGTAAAGCACTATCTGGAAGAGAGCTTTGCCAATGAAAGTAAGCCTCGTCAGGGTGCACCGTATCATGGCTTCTTCAAACTGGAAACCTGTGCGTACGTAACGTTGAAAAACTGTGTATTTTCCGAACACAAACGTACTTATTTGTATGGCAACGACCGTAACACCACGGCTCCGTATGATTTTTATGCGGAATATGCATGCGGCATAACGCTGGAAAACTGTTCCGACGCTACCGATATTATGGATGCTTCGAGATGGGGTACGGCATCGAACTATTGCAAGACATTTACCTTTGACGGATGTAAGCTCAGCCGTATCGATGCCCACATGGGAATGTACAATTGTACAGTCAAGAATTGTATTCTCGGATATTACAGTGTCAGTGCTGTCGGCTTCGGCGATCTGATTATCGAGAACACCACGTCTTACGGCTCCGATGCGTTCCTGACATTCCGTGAAGATTACGGCTGCGCATGGTACGGTGATGTGTATATTAACAATTGTACATGGAAATGCAGTACCTACTCGCCGACCATTATCAAAGCGATGAATTTCTATACCGATTATGATTACGGATTTGATTATGACGGAAAGTATTATACGCATATGGCACGGTCCATTAACATCGACGGCTTTACGTTTGATGCAAGCTCGCTTGGATCAAGCGGTGATGCGGCGTTGTATAACACACAGTGGCTTCAGGTATTTTCCATGACATTCAGCGGAACCAGCAGAATATATAATGAGGAGTGGTTAAACGATAAGACCAAGAATGTATATCCGATTAAGGCTCCCGAGGTTGTCAATCTGAAGAACCTGACAATCATTAAGAATCCGACCTATAAGAATAAGACGTTAAAGGTCGTTATAAAGAGAAATCCGGAAAATGATACCGAACATCCGGAGTACGTATGTCCCGACTGGTATTTCTACAAAGATACAAAATTTAATTATGATGCCGGCTCAACAAAACAGATTGTTGGGTCGGTAAGCACCACCTCCGTTAACCCGGAGGTGGCTTCTTTTGTAACATATAGTCAGTTCGGTGCAAAGGGAGACGGTAAAACCGACGATTATGCGGCTATCGTGGCAACCCATGAATTTGCCAACGAGTATAATCTGCCTGTAAAGGCGGATAAGGGCGCCGTATATTATGTCCGAAATTTCGACGGAAATAATAAGGACGGTGCACTGATAAAAACGAATACCGACTGGACCGGTGCGGAGTTCATTATAGATGACCGGTATATTGCAAACAGAAGTGAAGCGGAGTGCTATCTGTTTACCGTAGCACCAAGCGTACCGGTAAAGGATATGTGGATTTTGAGAAGTTCGGATCCGTCCCTGAAGCTTGGTATTGACCCGTTGCTTGACAAGTATCCGATATATAATCTGATGGATGCGGCAATGACCAAGAAGATGAATAATAAGGTATTCTCCAAGGGAACCACTCAATTGATCGGTGATTTCGGCGAGGATGCCCTGTATATTATCGAGACCAATGATCCGGAGACAAGAAGATGGTCACGACAGGGATTTGCACAGGAAGCAAGAAATCAGCAGGAGGTCATTATTGTAAGAGCAGACGGCTCTATCGATCCTGCGACTCCGGTACAGTGGGATTGGGACAATATCTGGTGGGTTTCCAAATATGTCATTGATAAAGAACCGCTGACTGTGAAGGGCGGCAAATTCACGACGATTGTCAGTATGCCGAATTTCGGTTATTACTGTAACAGAGGTATTCATGTAACGAGATCCAACGCGGTTTTGGACGGAGTGGAGCACTATCTGGACGAATCCGAATATACGGAGAAGGATTATAATGCGGATGGGTATATCCTGGATAAGGGATCGCAGTACTACGGATTCTATCAGGTTGATAACTGTGCATTTGCAACCATAAAGAATTGTATTATGTCCGACCGAATCGGTGTTAAAAGCAGTGCGGGCGGCAGCAATTCCCGCTCCAACTATGAATTTAATTGCACGTTAAGTGTCGGATTTACTTTGAAGGATTGTACGGTAGTAACCGATATTAACAATAATGAATTTCGTTGGGGTACCATGGGATCGAATCTTTGCAAGAATCTTACGGTTGACGGATGTACGTTGTCCCGAGTCGATGCGCATATGGGTGTTTACAACATGACTGTGAAAAATTCCACAATCGGTCGATGCGGTATTCGCGTAATCGGTTTCGGTGATTTGATCATCGATAATGTAACAAACTATGCGGACTATTTCCTTTTGTTCCGAGACGATTTCGGTGCAGCATGGTATGGAGACGTATATATCACGGATTGTACATGGGTATTGGAAGATGATAATAAGAATTATATGTACCCGAAACTGATTTTGGCAAAATGCGATCCGTTGTATGATTATTCGTTTGATGAAATCGACGGATACAAATGCTCGATGATGTCACATCTTTATATTGACGGATTAACACTGGATTACAGTAACAATACAAAGTCAAATTTGTATGGCATATTTAACGAGGGACTGGAAATTTTCGGTTCCGTCAGTATGGAAAACCGTGAATATACGAAGGAAAATATGAATAATCCGAACATTTACAAGTATGCGAGAAGGGCACCGGAAGAGGTTTCGATTAAGAACTTAAAGGTGATTAAGCCGCAGTGGTTAAATACGGCACTCCATAGAAACAAGACGGTTCCGGTTTACTTAAAGATTGAAAAGTCCAAGGATTATTACTTTTTCCGAAACGTTAAGTTTATTAACGATACGGCTTCCCAGGTAGAAATATTTGTGGACTGAAGCACAATACGATAAGAAATCTTTACCTTTTTCAGATAACAATCCCCCAAAATGAACGATGATAGGTCCCCCTTTGCCGGAAGAAGAACGGTGAAGGGGGACTTATTAATATAACAAAAACAATAAGCAGGGGAACATTGACGGGATGTTACAGGGAAAATGAGAAAAGAAACAGCTCCGGTAATTCCTTCGTATTCAGCATTGACGGAACGTTACAGGGAAAATGTGCAAAAGGACAAATTGACATTGACTTTAAGAAGGAATACAATAGCTAAATAACGATTTCATGCAAATGAATTCGGAATATGATAAAAGCATAGCAGATCAAGGCAAAAGCATAGCAGATCAAGGCAAAAGCATAGCGAAATCATGGTAAGACTATGGCAAAAGAACAATTTGTCAGAATAATACATTACGATGATAAAGGAGATTGATATGAATTTCGATAAAATTACCGGGTATCTGGATTCGTTACAGGAGTTGGGAATTCCTTCCGTGGATTGCATCATTTCACAAAATCATAAGCAGCTGTACCGGCATATGCACGGAACCGTGGATATCAACCGTTCCGTACCGGTTTCGGCGGAAACGCAGTATCTGATGTTTTCCATGACAAAAATACAGACGATGACGGCGATTATGCAGCTGGAAGAACAGGGAAAACTGTCCCTGGAGGATAAGGTTGGCAAGTATCTGCCGGCATATCGGAGGCTGACGGTGAAGAACCGCGTCAACGGAGCAATTGACACGCTTTCTGAAGATGAACCGCTTTTGATAAAGCATTTGGTTTCCATGCAGTCCGGACTGGATTACGATTTGCAGCGCCCCGGCATTTTGCGTGTGCTTCGGGAACGGGGAGAGAAGGCAACCACGCGGGAACTCGTGGAGGCATTTCCGGAATCTCCGCTGTCCTTCCGGCCGGGGGAACATTTTCAATACAGTCTGAGTCATGATGTGGCAGCAGCGGTCGTTGAGGTGGTTTCGGGAATGTCGTTCGGAGAGTATCTGAAACGGAATATTTGGGAACCGCTCGGGATGAAGCGGACGTATTTTGCAAAGCCGATGAATTCGGAACCGGAGCTGGCACAACAGTATATTTACGGAGACGGCGGCGTTATCGTACCGATGGACCAGAGCTGCTGTTATCAGCTGTCGGAGGCGTATGAAAGCGGCGGCGCCGGGCTGATCAGCTGTACCGGGGATTATGCGGTGCTGGCCGATGCCCTGGCTAACGGCGGAACCGCGGCAAACAATGCGGTCATTCTGAAGCCGGAAACGGTGGATGTGATCCGCACCAATCTGCTCTCGCCGACGGCACGGGAGGACATTGCCCGGACGATGGGACGTGTCGGATACGGTTACGGATGCGGAATGCAGATTCTGATGGAACCCGAAAAGATCGGATCGCCGGCTCCGGCAGGTATTTTCGGATGGGACGGAGCGGCAGGAAGCTGCTGCATAATGGATCGGGAAAACGGCATTTCGCTTGTCTTTCTGATGCATGTTCGAAATATGGGAATTGCATACAGCGTCATTCATCCGAAACTTCGGGATTTGCTGTATGAATAAGGAAAGGACAGTCAAATGAAATACGGAATGATTGCGATTGATCTGGACGGAACGCTGCTGCGAAACGACAAAACAATCAGCGACAGAAATCTGCAGGTGCTGCGGAAGGCAAATGAGTGCGGTCTCCACGCCGTGATTACAACCGGGCGTGCCTGGCCGGGAGCAAAACGGTTTGCGGCACAGCTCGGACTTGACAATCCGGTGATTACAAGCAACGGTGCGATGATTGTCAATCCGGTGACGGAGGAGCCGATTCGGAATACGATTCTGTGTCCGAAGGATGCCTGTACGATTTTGGATATTGGACGAAAACGTCTGACCAGCCAGATTATCTGGAGCAATAATATTTTATACGGGTTGCCGGTTGACGAACGGCTATACGACTACGGCCGCCGGTACGGATGCATGACCCCGACGCCGGCTCCCGACAGGGAAGTCCTTTTGAGGCAGGGCATTTCCAAAATTCTCTGGTATGATGAACGGGAAACCGTCAACGGCTGGAAACAGGAAGTGCTGGCAACGGAATTCGAAAGCGTGACGGTATGCACTTCGGAACCGTGTTTCCTGGAATTTTTCAATAAAAAGGTATCGAAAGCCAAAGCGATTGAGACGGTCGGAGCCATGTTCGGACTAACGCTTTCGCAAATTGCGGCGGTGGGAGATGCCGGCAACGATATTCCCATGCTGCGTGCGGCCGGTCTCGGAGTTGCCATGGGAAATGCCGACGAGGAAGTTCTGGCAATTGCGGATGCGGTAACGGGGGACAATGAGCACGACGGTGTGGCGGACCTTGTGGAACGACTGCTGACGGATGAAAGCAGCATTTGAAAAATAACGGGATTTTTATCGAAACGGTCAGGCTAAATGCGAGATATCGGATTTTCAACGTAACAGGTTATGGGAAAAATGGAGGAAACCGGACCCTCCGGCAGCAGGTCATTTGAAAAAAATAAAAGAATATTTGCAAAATCACTTTACATTGTGCTATAATAATACTGTAGTTTGACGTTTTTTTCGGTTAGAACAGGAGTGATAGTATGTTTCAGAAAGGAGAATATGTCATCCACGGAAGCAACGGTGTTTGCAAGGTGGAAAGCATAGGTCCGCTGACCGGCATGGGTGCCGATGACAAGGATTATTATACTCTGACACCGTTGTATACGAACGGCGGTAAGATATTCAGTCCGACGGACAACAAAAAAGTGGTTTTGCGTTCGGTTTTGTCGAAAGACGAGGCGGAAACATTATTGTCGAAGGTGGATGCGCTGAAAGAGCTTGCCATTTCCGATGAAAAGAAGCGGGAAGATGCCTATAAGCAGGCATTTTATTCCGGGGAATGCGAGAATCTGATTCGCATGATGAAGACGATTCGGGTTCGAGAAGAACAGCGACTGGCGCAGGGCAAGAAAGCGACTGCGAGCGATGAACGGTATCTGCATATGGCGGAAGAGAATCTGTTCGGAGAGCTTGCCGTGTCCTTCGGAACCAGCAAGGATGAGATTCGGGAACGGTTGGGCAGTCTGCTTGCCCGATGAACGGGAGGCCGGAAGCAATCGGCCGGGTTCATACAAAAAGACAGGCGGGGTTTGCAGATGCGAATCTCCGGCAAAAATCGATTTTGAAAAATGGTGTAATTCCGAAAATTCGGGATTGCACCTTTTTTTTGCGGCACGGTTCGGCATTTTTGCGGCACGGTTCGGCATTTTTACGGCACGGTTCGGTATATTTACGGCACGGTTCGGTATTTCTGCAGCACGGTTCGGTATTTTTACGGCACGGTTCGGTATTTCTGCGGAGAAAACCGGGTTTGCCTGCTGCCGTACGGATTCCACACTTGCTCGTCCGGACCATTATTTCCGATAACAGAGACTGCATCTGACAAATTACCGGTCAAATACAAACATTTGGTTTATGACGCTTGCTATTTGCAACCGGGGCATGGTACAATAGAATGAAATAAAGCATTATTTGCAACCGGACGCAAAAACAAGCCGGACGGGTACAACTTAATGCATAGATAGTGTCAAATGACCTATGAAAAACTGGAGCCGGGAAAATAGGTCCAGATGTACATTGAAAACTGCAAATATTTTTGATTGTGGAAGAGTTCCGCCACCTTTGACAGCATAAAAAGAACTGCTGTCAGGTTATTACCGACGGCGAAGAACTCAAGAACAGTTAGATTTTCTCCGTCGTTGACAACAGTGTAGCAGTTCTTTTTATTTAGCTGTCAAGGGCAAGCCGCTTTGCGGTGGCTGGGTTAATTACCTCAGGCTCTGAATCTAAGAACAGTTAGCGGCTTAGCCGTGTTGCATGTTCAAAATTGTCTGCTGGCCAAGGAAAATCATGAGCTGCCATTTGCCGGGCATGTTATCACCGTTTTTAATGATATCGTTTTCGACTAACGGTTTGAAATGATTATGTTTATGAGGACGTAGGAAGTTGTAATAGGCCACCCATAGAGCCAGATCATAGTTGGCACCATCGTAATTATCAAAACCATTCGTAGGACGATAAGAAACTTTGTATGTACGGTTAAGACGTTCAATCATCTGCTTATAAGGACGGAATTCTTTAGACACCTCATCATCGTTTGTAAGTCCGATAACCTGAGTAATATCAAACATAAATTTGTCCTTGTACTTGATAAAGAACTGCTGGGCAGCAAGTGGGTAGGCACTATATCCATCGGCAATGAATCTGAACTTTGAAGGAAGCTGTTCAAGATGCTGAAAAGCCATTCTCATTGCCATAATGCATGGACCAACTCCACGATTA
>JAZUGQ010000002.1:0-67548 GCA_045641285.1 Lachnospiraceae bacterium | reverse complement strand
GGATTAGTCTCAATGATAGATTACTACACCGAAAGGTGTGTCACTTGTTAAGTTGATTGAACCGCCGTGTACGGAACCGTACGCACGGTGGTGTGAGAGGTCGGGAAAATTTATTTAATTTTCCCTCCTACTCGATTATAGAAAATTGCGTCCTATACTGTGAAAAACGCTCCGCGAGGATGAGGATGCGCACGCTTTTGCAGCGGTATTTTGTCGCCAAGCGACGCAAACGCGGCGCAGCATGTCGCAAGCAACATGCTTTCTTATACGGCTGCATAAGGAAACCGGTTGTTTCGCAGTATTCGGTCGGCGAAGCGGGAGAGGGGATTCCGACCTACTACGAATTTATAACAAAATATGCCTATTTTTATCGTATATACTTGCTATTTAGTACTTATCAGCGTATAATAAAAGTTGATATTTTTTTGTTATCCGTGAATGAGTAACAAAATATCGAAAGTGAGGGAAAGGAGATGATAAGTTGGATACGCTGGTTAACTCGCTGAATGAGAAACTGGAAGTGAAAACGGTATTTGAACTTCCGATTTTCGGCGGAGTCCGGATTACGGAATCGGTGGTCGTCACATGGATTATTATGGGCGTACTGCTCCTGTTTTGCTTTCTGATGACGCGAAGGCTGAAAGTGAACGGAATTTCCAAACGTCAGGCATTTATCGAATGGGTTGTCGTGAAACTCGAAGGAATGATTGACGGAATGCTCGGACACAAAGCGAAGGGATATCGATGGTACCTGTTTACGGTTATGGTATTTATCGGATTTGCCAATATTATCGGTATTTTCGGATTCAAGTCCCCGACCAAGGATGTCAACGTCACGATTGCACTGGCGGTGATGAGCATTTTGCTTGTGGAGATTGCGGGCCTGTATCATTTGGGCGTGAAAAAATGGATG
The DNA here is from genome assembly GCA_045641285.1 of Lachnospiraceae bacterium. Classification (GTDB taxonomy): domain Bacteria; phylum Bacillota; class Clostridia; order Lachnospirales; family Lachnospiraceae; genus ISDg. The sequence continues at coordinate 66,635 of JAZUGQ010000002.1, read as the reverse complement.
CACAAGTTTATCGAACCGTCACCCGTCGTATTGCCCATAAACATTATGGAACTGGTGACAAAACCGCTGTCGCTGTGTATGCGGTTGTTCGGTAATGTCATCGGCGCATTTGTCATTATGGCCCTGATCGAATTGGTGGTGCCGGTCATTTTGCCGCCTGTTCTGAGCCTGTATTTCGACTTTTTTGACGGATTGCTGCAGGCATATGTATTTGTATTTTTGACAAGTCTTTATATTTCCGAAGAAGTGGAATAGACGAAGAATCGGAATAAACTATATTTTAAGAAATGAGGATATGAATTATGAGTGGAACTATTATTGCAATCGGTGCGGGAGTCGCAGTTTTGTCTGCAATCGGAGCAGGTATCAGTATCGGTATTGCAACCGGTAAGGCAACGGAGGCAATTGCCAGACAGCCCGAAGCGGAGAGCAAGATCAGTAAGAACCTGATTCTCGGTTGTGCACTTGCCGAAGCAACCGCTATTTACGGATTTGTTATCGCACTGCTGATTATATTCATGTTGAAATAATTTAGGAGAGGAAACGCAACATGCTGGAAATTGATTTTTGGACGATTGTATTTACCGTCATCAATTTGCTGCTTTTGTTTATCGGTATGCGAATTTTTCTCTTCAAACCGGTGAATAAAATTCTGGAGCAGAGACAGGCGGAAGCCGATGAGGTTATGAAAAATGCAGGCGAACGGCGCGATGAGGCGGATGCCCTGAAGAAACAGTACGAGGAAGCTCTCGCCAAAACGGAACAGGAGCGCACCGAGATTTTGGAAGATGCCCGTCAGCGTGCAAATGAGGATTACAATAAAATGTTGGATGAGGCCCGTTCGGAGGCAGAGAATATCAAGGAAAATGCTGCCGAAGAAGGAGAACGCAGAAAAGAGAGAATTATATCCGAGGCAGGCAAGGAAATTGCCGATTTGATTGCCGTTGCTACCGAAAAAGCGATGGGAAATGCCGACAATTCGGAGCTGTATGATGAATTCCTGAATAAAATGGGAGAGAAGAAATGAAAAATGCTACGTTACAATATGTAACTCTTCCGTCTGAAGAGCAGATCGAAAAGATGAAGGAATTCCTGCGGAAAGAAACGGGAGATTCCGATATCGTTTTGGATTTGGAGGAAAAGCAAAGTCTCGGAACCGGATTTATACTCCGAACCGATTTGAAGGAATATGACTGGAGTTCCCACGGACGTATGGAACAGCTTCGGAATGCACTCGGCGTTGTTCACGGCAGAAAACCGAAAAAAACCGTGGCGAATATAAAGAAATGCCTGGAAGATTTCGAATTACAGTCCGGTGAAAGCGAATACGGATTGGTATCGTTTGTCGGAGACGGAATTGCATCGGTTACGGGACTGGATCATGCCAGATACGGAGAAATTGTGACCTTTGAATGCGGAGTCAAGGGTATGGTTATGGATATCCGACGAGATGAAATCGGTGTCATTTTGTTTGGACGTGATACTGAAATTTCGGAAGGAAGCCGTGTCATTCGTTCGTATCGTATGGCAGGTGTACCGGTCGGAGACGGTTTTATCGGACGTATTGTGAATGCACAGGGAATTCCGATTGATGGGGAAGGCGATATCGTAGCAGCCGATTTTCGTCCGCTGGAGACACCGGCTCCCGGCATTATGGAACGTCAGCCTGTTACGACTCCGATGGAGACCGGTATTTTGGCAATCGATTCCATGTTTCCAATCGGACGTGGTCAGCGTGAATTAATTATCGGTGACCGTCAGACAGGAAAGACATCGATTGCACTGGACACCATTTTGAATCAGAAGGGAAAGGATGTTATCTGCATCTATGTTGCAATCGGTCAGAAAGCATCGACGATTGCAAAACTTGTAACAACCCTGAAACAGTCCGGTGCCATGGAATATACGATTGTTGTCAGCTCGACGGCATCGGAACCGGCGCCGCTTCAATACATTGCACCGTATTCGGGAACCGCACTTGCGGAGTATTTCATGTATTCCGGAAGAGATGTTCTGATTGTTTACGACGATTTGTCCAAACATGCGGTTGCATACCGTGCAATTTCACTTTTGCTTGAGCGTTCTCCGGGACGTGAGGCATATCCGGGAGATGTATTTTATCTGCATTCCCGTCTGTTGGAACGGTCCAGCCGTCTGAATGACGAACTCGGCGGTGGTTCGATTACCGCATTACCGATTATCGAGACACAGAACGGCGATGTTTCGGCATACATTCCGACGAATGTCATTTCCATAACGGACGGTCAGATTTATCTGGAAAGTCAATTGTTCTTTGAAGGACAGAGACCGGCGGTTAACGTCGGATTGTCGGTATCCCGTGTCGGTGGTGCCGCACAGGCTCAGGTAATGAAGAAGGCATCGGGAACAATCCGAATCGATTTGGCACAGTATCGGGAGATGGAAGTCTTTACCCAGTTCTCATCGGAACTCGACGAAAGCACCAAGAAGCAGTTGAATTACGGACGTGCGTTGATGGAGCTTTTGAAACAGCCGCTCGGACAGCCTCTTTCCATGCCGGAACAGGTCGTTTTGCTGCTGGCTGCCGGAGAACAGACATTTTCCGGGTTTGCACCAAAGGAAATTCCGAAGCGAAAGAATGAATTTTTGCAGTTTATGAAAGTAAATTATGCGAGCCTCTACGACGCAATTGAAGAAGAACCGAGGATGAGGCCGGGTATTCTGAATAAGGTTCGCGAAGCAAGCAATAAATGGCTGGAGCAGCTTTTATAGATCAGTAACACAGGAGAATTACGATGGCAAATGCACGTGAAATTCTCAATCGAATAAAGAGCATTCAGGATACGATGAAGATTACCAAGGCGATGTATATGGTATCGTCTATGAAGGTACAGAAGGCGAAGAAGAATTTGGAGAATACGCTTCCGTATTTTCAAAATCTGCAGGAACAGATGAAGGATATTCTGATTCATTTTCCAGAAATGAGCCACCTGTATTTCGATAACCGTTTTGAGGATGAACAGGAGACGGTAAAACGAAGACTTTACGTGGTTATTACCGGCGATAAGGGCATGGCCGGTGCGTACAACCTGAATGTTATCAAAGAAGCAAAATGTCGCTTTGATACTGCGGCAGATTATCGGATTTATGCGGTCGGCGAAACAGGACGTCATGCGTTTTTGGCCGATCGGCGACCGGTTGATACGGAATTTCGAATGTCCTCCAACAATCCGACCGTTTACCGTGCGAGAGTGATGGCGGAGATGCTGTTGCAGCAGTATAAGGATGAGCGTGTGGATGAGATTTATGTCATTTATACGAAAATGCGAAACAGCATGATGTCCGATGTTAAGGCGGAACAGCTTCTGCCGTTCCGAACCACGGAATTTCTGCACGAAGAACTTCTGAAGCGTGAAGGACGGGAAGCGGTAATCAAAGAGGATATGTCTTTTATGGAAATCAGTCCGTCACCGGAGGAAGTGCTGGAGACGCTTGTACGAAATACAATAACCGGTTTCCTGTACGGAGCACTTGTGGAAAGCCTTGCGGCGGAGGAAAGTGCACGAATGTTTTCCATGCAGACGGCTACCGATAATGCAAATGCGATGCTGGCGGAGCTTTCCAAACAGTTTAATCAGATCCGACAGGCGGCCATTACACAGGAAATTACCGAGGTTGTAAGCGGAGCCAAGGCGGCACAGAGAAAGAAAATCAAAAAAAGACAGTTACGTGTCATGGAGGAAACATGAAACGGATAGGTAAAATTGTACAGGTTTCGGGACCGGTTGTGGATGTGGAATTTCAGCACGGCGAATTGCCGGCGATTAAGGAAGCACTCACGGTCGATTTGGACGGAAAAACCTTGAAAATGGAGGTTGCACAGCATATCGGTCAGGGAACTGTCCGCTGCATTATGCTGGCACCGAGCGAAGGACTGTATAAAGATATGACGGTTGAGGCAACCGGAAACGGTATTATGGTACCGGTCGGAGAGCACGTCCTCGGAAGAGTGTTTAATGCACTCGGCGAAGCATTGGACGGCGGGGAACCGTTAGATAACAATAATACGGCGGAATATTGGTCGATTCACAGAGAAGCACCGACATTTGAAGAGCAGAGCCCGGTTGTCGAGGTTTTGGAAACCGGAATTAAGGTTATCGATTTGCTGGAACCGTATGCAAAGGGTGGTAAAATCGGTTTGTTCGGTGGTGCCGGTGTCGGCAAGACCGTTTTGATTCAGGAATTGATTCACAATATTGCAACGGAACACGGTGGATATTCCATTTTTACCGGTGTCGGAGAACGTTCCCGTGAAGGAAATGATTTGTGGCGTGAAATGAAAGAATCCGGTGTATTGAACAAGACGGCACTGGTATTCGGCCAGATGAACGAATCTCCCGGCATACGAATGAGAGTTGCCGAAACCGGATTGACCATGGCGGAATATTTCCGGGACGAGAAAAATCAGGATGTTCTTTTGTTTATCGATAATATTTTCCGATTCATTCAGGCGGGCTCCGAAGTGTCCGCACTACTCGGAAGAATGCCTTCCGCAGTCGGATATCAGCCGACTCTGGCAACGGATCTCGGTGAACTTCAGGAGCGTATCGCTTCTACCAGAAAGGGTTCCGTAACATCGGTACAGGCGGTTTATGTGCCGGCTGACGATTTGACCGATCCGGCACCCGCAACGACATTCTCTCATTTGGATGCGACGACGGTTTTGTCCAGAAAAATCGTGGAGCAGGGTATTTATCCGGCGGTTGATCCGTTGCAGTCCAGCTCTCGAATTCTGGAACCCGATATTGTCGGGGAAGAGCATTACAACGTTGCAAGACGTGTACAGGAAATTTTGCAGCGATATAAGGAACTTCAGGATATTATCGCAATTCTCGGTATGGATGAATTGTCGGAGGAGGATAAGGTACTTGTCGGAAGAGCCCGTAAGGTACAGCGTTTCCTTTCCCAGCCGTTCCATGTTGCGGAGAATTTTACCGGTGTACAGGGTGTTTTTGTACCGCTGTCGGAGACGATTCGCGGGTTCCGTGCCATTTTGGACGGAGAACTTGACGATTGTCCCGAGAATGCATTTTTCAACGTCGGTACAATTGAGGATGTCAGGAAAAAGGCAGAAAAGGTATGAATGTATTTCATTTACAAATTATTGCATGTGAACGCGTATTTTATGACGGCGACTGTCAGTCTCTGATTTTTAACGGATTCGACGGAAGAATGCAGATTCTTGCACACCATTCGCCGATGGCTACGACGGTGGCGGTAGGAGAGGTTCGCTTTCGGGACGGAGAGGGAACGGAACATACCGTTATTGTGTCCGACGGTATGGTTAAGGTCGAAAATAATACGGCCGTGCTGTTGGCTTTGAGCGCCGACCGTCCGGAGGATATCGATATTGCCAGGGAAAGACAGGCTATGGAGACGGCACGGGAACAAATGCAACAGAAACAAAGCATTGTTGAATATAATCTGTCCAGTGCGGCAATGGCAAGGGCAATGGCACGACTGAGCGGAGCAATGTCGATTCATTCCGATAATCTGAATATCTGACGAAAAGCGAGACTTCCGAAGACGAAACAATCGGAACGATTCGGCAGAGTGAGAGCATTTACTTTTTTAGAAAAAGCGGGAATCCCCGCTAAATCAATTACAATGTGGTTCGCGGACATTTTCCTGCATTATACCGGTGGTATAAAGAAGGAAAATATGCTTGACAAATGTCGAAAAACGCGTTAAAATCCATAAAACAGTCAAAAACGACTGAACTTCCGGGCTTGTACCGGTTTCGACGGGGGTTTTAAGACTGTGTAAGCCATTCATGTACCGGACCATGTAAATAACCGGAAAAAACTTAAATATAAACGCAGATAATAATCTTGCATTTGCTGCCTAATTAGGCGGCTGTCGGCTCCGGAGGACCCACAATTCGGAATACCGGCATCATCAAAGTGGGAAACGACATACGGAAAGCTTTGACTGTATGGGCGTATCATGAAGCTACTAAACCTGTAAGCCCGTTTATCGGCGTACGGGGGAGGGAACGGACGCAAGTCGGATAGGTAATCTGTAATGGGAGAAAACGCAGTGGCGAGGCTTTCGGACAGGGGTTCGACCCCCCTCAGGTCCACTTAAAGGATTTTTCCGCAAGGAGCGGGAGAATCCTTTTTCTGTTTTTTCGGGAATTTCAAATGACCGCCGACCGCACGAAAATCCGGTAAGCCGGCATGGTGAAATTCCGTGGGACCGGCCAGTCGAAAATCCGGTAAGCCTGCGTGCATTTGGCTTGAAGAAACACGGGAACTGTGATAAAATTATTGTGTATGCGTATAGAAGACCGCCTTGCAGAAGGCAGAGACGAAAACTGTATCCGAACGAAAAAGAGGATTACGATGGAAAATCAAATCAACAGCCGCGGAGAGTTACCCGGCGTCAGAATTAACAAATATATGAGTGAGGCGGGCATTTGCTCGCGACGGGAGGCCGACCGTCTGATCGAAGAAGGCAGAGTTACGATTGACGGTGTTACGGCCAAGCCCGGGGACCGTGTTCTGGAAGGACAGAAGGTTCTTGTCGGCGGACAGCAGGCAAAACCGGTTACGGATGACATTTTGCTGGCATTTTATAAGCCGAAGGGAATCGAATGTACGTCGGATAAGAGCAATCCGGACAACATTATCGATTATATCCATTACGGGCAGCGGATTTATACCATCGGACGGCTGGACAAGAATTCCAGCGGACTGATTTTGCTGACCAATAACGGCGACCTGGCATATCGCATTTCCAAAGCGGGGGACAACCACGAAAAAGAGTATGTGGTAACGACCGACAAGCCGCTGACGGAGGAATTTCTGAACGGAATGCAGAAGGGCGTTCCGATTCTCGGAAAGGTTACGGCACCGTGTCGGATTCGGAAAATGGGCGACCGGATGTTCAACATTGTTCTGATTCAGGGAATGAACCGTCAAATCCGGCGAATGTGCGAATATTTCGGATTCCGGGTTGTGTATCTGAAGCGAATCCGGGTCATGAACATTTCCCTCGGTTCGTTGGAAAAGGGACAATATCGGGAAGTCACGGAAGAGGAACGTCAGGCATTATACCGGCTTTTGTAAGCCGGCGACAGGCGGGAATAGGAGAACAGGATGGACGAGAAGAAGGAACGGATTCGGGAACTGACCGCATTGCTGGACCGCGCTGCGTATGTTTACGAGCAGGAAAACCGCGAGCTGATGAGCAATTATGAGTACGATGCCTTGTATGATGAGCTGAAAGCATTGGAAGAAGAAACCGGTTACGTACTCGGCAACAGTCCGACTCAGCGCGCCGGGTATGAGGTATTGTCGGAACTGCCGAAGGAGAAGCATGCCTCCCCGATGCTGTCATTGGACAAAACGAAGGAGGTTTCCGCACTGGAAGCCTGGATTCTTGACAAAGAGGGTCTGCTGTCCTGGAAAATGGACGGTCTGACGATTGTACTGACATATCAAAACGGAGAACTCGTCAAAGCGGTTACCCGCGGAAACGGCGAGATTGGCGAAGTCATTACGAACAACGCGAAGGTCTTTAAAAATGTTCCTCTCCGGATTTCGTATCAGGGAGAACTGGTCCTTCGGGGAGAAGCCGTAATCCGGTACAGTGATTTTGAAAAGATCAATGCCGCCATCGAATCGGATGAGGAAAAATACAAAAATCCGAGAAATCTTTGCAGCGGTACGGTGAGACAGCTCAATAACGAAATTACGGCCAAACGCAACGTGTATGTGTTCCCGTTTGCGCTGATCAGCATGGACGGAACCGCCGGCTTTGCGACGCGGCAGGAACAGCTCCGGTATCTGCGCGAACTTGGCTTTGACCCCGTGGAATACAAAACGGTAACGAAAGACACCATGGCGGAAACGGTTGCCTGGTTTGCGAAGACGATTACGGAAAATGATTTTCCGTCGGACGGTCTGGTCCTGTGCTACAATGATATCGAATACGGAAACAGCCTCGGACGAACCGCGAAATTTCCGAGGGATGCGATTGCGTTCAAATGGAAGGACGAAACCAGAACCACGGTACTGCGGGAAATCGACTGGAGCCCGTCGCGTACGGGGCTGATCAACCCGGTTGCCGTATTCGATCCGGTGGAACTGGAGGGGACCACGGTTCGGCGTGCAAGCGTGCATAACCTCAGCGTGATGGACGAATTACAGCTGGGAATCGGGGATGAAATCGATGTCTACAAGGCCAACATGATTATTCCGCAGATTGCCGACAATCATACGAGAAGCGGACGTCTGGTGATTCCGGACACCTGTCCCGTATGCGGAGGAAAAACGGAAATCCGTGCCCTGAACGAAGCCAAATCCCTGTATTGCGTCAATCCCGACTGTATTGCCAAGAAGATTAAAATGTTCGGTCATTTTGCGGAACGGGATGCGATGAATATCGACGGACTGTCCGAAGCAACGCTGGAAAAGCTGATTGCCCAGGGCTTTATCCGGGAACCGGCCGACTGCTTCCGACTTCGGGAACATCGGGATGCGTTTGTGGAAATGGATGGGTTCGGTCAGAAATCATTTGATAATCTCATTGCGGCGGCAGATAAGGCCAAAACCGTCAGCATGCCGAGATTTTTGTACAGTCTCGGAATTCCGGGAATCGGACCGGCCAACGCCAAACTGATTTGCAGAGCATTTCAATACGATTGGGCGAAGGTGGAAGCGGCATCCGCGGAGGAACTGCTGGATATTGAGGGACTCGGCGGTGTGCTGGCCGGTAATTTTGTCCGGTATATGCAGGACGAAGCAAACCGGACGATGATTGCTCATTTGCTTGAAGTCGTTGAGTTTGAGGCACCGGAGTCCGTTTCGGAGTCTCCGATTACGGGGAAAACGCTGGTCATTACCGGAAGCGTGACGAAATTCGCAAACCGGGATGAACTGAAGGCGTACATTGAACAACTCGGCGGAAAAGCGGCCGGATCGGTGTCCGCAAAGACCGATTATCTGATTAATAACGATACGGAAAGCAATTCCGCCAAAAATAAAAAAGCGAAGGAGCTGGGGATTCCGATTCTGTCGGAAGATGCGTTTCTGGCTCTGGTCAAAGGAGAGCAGTATGCCGATTAAAGTGCAAAATGATTTGCCGGCGAAGAAGGTCATGATTGACGAAAATATCTTCGTTATGGATGAAAACAGAGCGATTACACAGGACATCCGTCCGCTGTCGATTGCCATTTTGAATTTGATGCCGCTGAAGGAGGATACGGAAGTTCAGCTGATGCGCAGTATGTCCAACACGCCGCTTCAGATTGATTTGACGTTTCTGACGACGGCAACGTATGTCGGGAAAAATACGGCCAAAAGTCATTTGGACCAGTTCTATCTGACCTTTGATGAGGTTCGAAACCGGAAATTCGACGGGCTGATTATTACCGGTGCACCGGTGGAACAGATGGAGTTCGAAGAGGTTGCGTATTGGGACGAACTGAAGCAGATTATGGAGTGGAGCAAAAGCAATGTGACAAGTACGCTTCATATTTGCTGGGGCGCACAGGCAGCGCTGTATTACCATTACGGAATTCCGAAGATTCCTCTGGAGAAAAAGCTGTTCGGGTTGTTCAAACATACTGTAATGAACCGCAGGGAGCCGATTGTACGGGGCTTTGACGATGAATTCTGGATGCCGCATTCGAGACATACGACCATTTCGCGAGAGGCGGTTCAAAACCATCCGGAGCTGACCATTATGGCAGAATCGGAGGAGGCCGGAGTATTTCTTCTGATGGCCCGGAACGGGCGCCAGATTTTTGTGATGGGGCATCCGGAGTATGACCGCATTACGCTGGACAAGGAATACAAGCGAGATTTGGCAAAGGGGCTGCCGATTGATTTGCCGAAAAATTATTACCCGAACGACGATTGCGAGCAGAAACCGATTCTTCGCTGGAGAGGCCATGCCAACACTCTGTATACAAACTGGTTAAATTACTATGTGTATCAGGAAACACCGTATGATATGGGTCGAATCGGTGAACAATAAATTTGTCAAATGACAACTGGATTGTCAGAAAAAATAAATAATCGAATACCTATTCAATCCTGAAAAAAATGCTGAAAACCATCGCTTGAAGTTAGCGGGAGCATTTCGTATACTGTAAATGAGAAGAGAGGGGAAACTCTTCGTGTATCGAAGTTATTGGGTGAATTTATCTTTTGTTGCAATGATGGATTAAGGAGGGCATTGCAATGGATTTGAGCGAACGCTTCTTGGAAGCCGATGCAGCAGAACATAATTGGGATTTGATTGAAACCGACTATATGGAGGACAGGGAGTTTGATTTGCCGCTGTTTACGGATGCGTGCCGGATTACAATGAATCTGTTCGCACCGTATCGGTCGCAGATGGAAGTTCCGAAGGATTTGCTGCAGCTTTGCGTGAAGCTGTATAAGTTTTCACAGAACCTGTTGGCCAGCGACATGGAGTATGAATGTGCGAAACGGGTTGCGGGCGCATTGGCGGGAATGTTGACCGGAGACAGCATTGACTGTCTGTCCGGGAATGAACCGGATGAAAATGTTCTGATTGTGGAAGGTTTCAGCGGTATGTACCATGAACTTCAGATGTCGAATTTCGAAATCGATTTTGAAGAGTTTGTAGTCATGCAGGCATAGCAAATCGAGCAAAACGGACATTGACACAGGAAAGCAGGTTTCCGTGAAGATTACGGAATACCCACGAACCAATGAATTGTGAGCAAAACAAAAAGAAGAGACCGGGAAGTGAATTCCCGGTCTTTTTTTCATTTCACGCGAGACGATAATTCATTGTTGTACACGTATTTTACTATAATTTTTCCGCCTGTTTCCTGAATTTGAAAAATGAAAAAAGCAGAAGAAATTCGTACATTTCGGTGATTTTTGCTGGACTTTTCAGACGTTCGTGATATGCTTATGGTACAAAGCGAAACGGGATTTCGCGGAAAGGAACACCATGAGAATTACTAAGACAACAACAATCGGAGAACTGCTGGATACGGCACCGGAAATCGCGGATGTACTGACGGAAATGGGCCTTCACTGCCTCGGATGTCCGTCGTCGCGAAATGAATCCGTTGCCCAGGCAGCAGAAGTTCACGGATTCGATCCCGATGAATTTCTGGATGATTTAAAAGGATTTATGGAGACAATGTTTTGAAATCCGACACGGATTTTGAAACAGGACCTGACAGACTTAAAGAATCGAAAACGACCGGAACGACCGGAATGTACGGAATGACCGAAATGACCGGAAATGATTGAAAACGACCGGAACGACCGAAAAAGACCGAAAACGACCGAAAGGAAACAATAACATGGAAGCAATCAAACCCTATAAAAAAGGATGCGGATATTCGTATGCACTCGGTGCATTTCCGACCATTGAACTGTTGAAAAAAAAGCCGGAGAAAGCAATCGGAGTGTATATTCACAGCACTTACACGGACCGCGAATTCGTGGAACGGCTGTGCGAGGAAAACGGAATTGCCGTTTGGGAAAACGATAAGGCCATTGCGAGACTGAGTGACAAGGAAAATGTCTATGTCATCGGTGTGTTTGAAACATTCGAGGAAAAGCCGGACCGTGACCTGCCTCATTTGATGCTCGTCAACCCGTCCAATATGGGAAATGCCGGAACGATTTTTCGGACCTGCCTGGCGTTCGGAATTCACGATATTGCGATTATTGCACCGGGTGTGGATGTCATGAATCCGAAGGTGGTCCGTGCGTCCATGGGAGCCGTATTTTCGCTGCGAATTGCGGTGTTCAATTCATTTGAAGAATACGTCAGCCTGGCAACCGGATTCGGTCGGAAATATTTCCCGTTCATGCTGACCGGAAAAAATCAGCTGACGGTTCGCACGTGCCCGAAGCCGGAAGTGTATACGCTGATTTTCGGAAATGAAGCGACCGGACTTCCGGAGGAGTACGGAGAAATCGGCGAGAGCATTTTGATTCCGCAGTCGGACGAAGTGGATTCACTCAATCTGACGATTGCCGTCGGAATCGGCATTTTCATGTTTCAAAACAAATAACGGATACCCCGGCACGGGGAACCGAACCCGAACGGGACCGGGGGATTACCCGCACACCGCCGCTATGCGGTACCGGGGAACCTGGTCGGAACGGCAAAAAATCATGCGAATTCCGCAAAAACGGTGAATTTTCTGTTGACAAAGCGGATTTCCTTGTGTATACTTGCAAAGGTGTCAAGAAAAATGCTTTACACCATGAGCCGGTGTAAGGACACCGAATTGCGAGGGACGGCGATGGAAAACAAAATCTGTGCCAAGAAAACCGATACGGAAGGGTGGCTGCAGGAAGCAGTCAATTTATCTTTGTATTTTGATTTTTACGGGGAATTGCTGAATGAAAAACAGAAAAGCATTTTCGAAGATTATGTTGCCAATGACATGTCCCTGTCCGAAATTGCAAAAGATTACGGGTTGAGTCGGCAGGGCGTTTACGACGTTGTGAAGAGAACCGGCGAAAAGCTCTATGAATATGAAGAACGGCTTCATTTGGCGGAACGGTTCCGAATGATGGAAGATACCATCGGAGAGATTCGGGATTCCGCGGAACGGATGGCCGAGGGAGAGGAATCGGAACCCGTGCGAAATCAGGCACGGGAGATTGCGGAAAAAGCGGAACAGCTGCTCCGGAATCTGTAATGTGTTTAGGGTTATAAGGAGACAGTAACGTGGCGTTTGAAAGCTTATCGGATAAATTACAAAACGTATTTAGAAACCTTCGCGGCAAAGGGCGCCTGACGGAAAGCGACGTTAAGGAAGCCATGCGCGAGGTCAAACTTGCACTTCTGGAAGCGGATGTTAACTTCAAAGTCGTCAAGCAGTTCATTTCGTCGGTACAGGAGCGTGCCGTCGGCCAGGATGTTCTGAACAGTCTGACACCCGGACAGATGGTGATCAAGATCGTTAATGAGGAAATGGTTCGCCTGATGGGCGATTCCACAACGGAAATCGAGTTCGTTTCCGGCGCACCGACCGTAATTATGATGTGCGGTTTACAGGGTGCCGGTAAAACGACCATGGCCGCCAAACTGGCAGGCAAATTCAAAGGAATGGGCAAACGCCCGCTTTTGGTAGCCTGCGATATTTACCGTCCGGCGGCAATCGATCAGTTAAAGGTCAACGGCGGAAAGGTCGGAGTTCCGGTGTTTTCCATGGGAACGACCAATACCGCAGTCAATATTGCGAAAGCTGCCATGGAGCATGCGAAGAAGGAAGGCAACAACGTTATCATTATCGATACGGCCGGACGTCTTCAGATTGACGAGCAGCTGATGCAGGAACTTCAGGACGTTAAGGAAGCGGTCGGTGTTCACCATGCAATTCTGACGGTCGATGCCATGACCGGTCAGGATGTTCTGAATGTTGCGACAACGTTTGACGAGAAAATCGGAATTACCGGCGTGATTCTGACCAAGCTTGACGGTGATACCAGAGGCGGTGCCGCACTGTCGCTGCGTGCCGTTACCGGAAAACCGATTTTGTATGTCGGTACCGGCGAAAAGCTGTCGGATATCGAACAGTTTTATCCGGACCGTATGGCATCCCGAATCCTCGGAATGGGCGATGTCCTGTCGCTGATTGACAAGGTTCAGGCGGAAATCGACGAGAAACAGGCCAAGGAAATGGAGCAGAAATTCCGAAAGGCCGAGTTTAATTTCGATGATTTCTTCGAACAGATTCAGCAGATGAAGAAAATGGGCGGAATCAAGAGCATTCTCGGTATGCTTCCGGGAGCCGGTCAGCTGAAAGATGTGGATATTGACGACGATGCGTTCAAGCAGACGGAAGCCATGATTTGTTCCATGACCAAGAAGGAACGGGCCAACCCCGATTTGATCACACCGCCGAGAAAACGCCGTATTGCGGCGGGCGCCGGAGTGGATATCGCGGATGTGAACCGGCTGATGAAGCAGTTTGAACAGTCCAAGAAAATGATGAAGCAGATGTCCGGAATGATGAACGGCAAAAAGGGCAAGCGGTTCGGCGGATTCAAGCTTCCGTTCGGTTTATAAGATCGGTATATATGGTGAAAACCATTTATATATAGGCATTTTGCCTGAATTGTATGGATTACACTAAGGAGGTGAATATACTATGGCAGTAAAGATTCGTTTGAGAAGAATGGGACAGAAACATGCTCCGTTCTACAGAGTTATCGTTGCAGATGAGAGATCCCCGAGAAACGGCAGATTTATCGACGAGATTGGAACATACGATCCTACAAAGGAGCCGATGGCATTGAACGTTGATGAGGAAGCTGCAAAGAAGTGGCTTGCTAACGGTGCACAGCCGACAGAAACTGTTGCCAGATTGCTGAAGCAGGCCGGTATTCAGAAGTAATCGGAGGGTATGCAATGAAAGAATTAGTGGAAGTTATCGCTAAGTCATTGGTTACTTGTCCTGACCAGGTCGTTGTGACAGAGACCGTCAACGGCAACAATGTTCTGATTGAACTGAAAGTTGCTCCGGATGATATGGGTAAGGTTATCGGTAAGCAAGGACGCATTGCAAAGGCAATCCGTACTGTAGTGAAGGTTGCAGCAATGAAAGAGGACAAGAAGGTTGTTGTAGATATTCTGCAATAAATCGGGGGCTGTTGTGAAAAGCAACAGCCTTTTCTTCATTATTTTCCGGAAGGAAAGGAGAGGCTGAAAACAGCCGATACGTTATGGAAGACATGTTGAGAGTCGGCGTGTATGTGAACACGCATGGAGTCAGAGGGGAAATCAAAGTATTTCCGACAACGGACGATGTCAAACGGTTTCGCAAAGGTGTCAGACTGTTTCTGGCCGTAAAGCCGGAGCCGATGCCCGTGGAAATCGAATCGGTCAAGTATTTCAAGAATCTGGTTATTCTGAAATTCCGCGGAATTGACAATATCAACGAGATTGAAAAATACAAGGGAACCGATTTGATGGTGCTGCGTTCGGAAGCCATTCCGCTTGCGGAAGGCGAGCATTATGTATGCGATCTTCTGGACTGCCGCGTGGTGGAAGAGAACGGTACGGAAGTCGGAATTCTGACCGATGTTCTGCAGACCGGGGCAAATGACGTGTATGAGGTGACGACAAAGGAAGGAAAACAGATTCTTCTTCCCGCCATTCCCGACTGCATTCGTGCGATTGATATCGAAAATAAGACGATTACGGTATATCTGATGCCGGGACTCGTATAGAAGCGGTTTCGGCTGACACAGTCGGAACGGATCAATGAGGTACGGCCGATCGCGACCGACCCGGTATGGAAGTGTTTCGGCAATCGATGCCGGAACAAATCGCAGCGCTCGTTCGGATGACGAAGAAAATCCGGAGGAACGCTGACAGAAAGGAACGACACATGAATTTTCATGTAATGACGCTGTTTCCGGAAATGGTGGAAAACGGCCTGCACACAAGCATTATCGGCAGGGCAATCGATGCCGGAATCATTTCGCTGGAAACCGTAAATATACGCGACTTTTCGGAAGACAAGCATCGTCACGTCGATGATTATCCGTATGGCGGAGGCGCGGGAATGGTAATGGCGCCGGGACCGATTGCACGGGCGTATGAGAGCATTGTCGGGAAACAGACGGGAACGTCGAAGCCGCGGGTCATTTATCTGACGCCATGGGGAAAGGTGTTTCATCAGAGCATGGCGAAGGAGTTCGCACGGGAGGACGATCTGATTTTCCTGTGCGGTCATTATGAGGGCGTGGATGAACGGGTGCTCGAAAGTATCGTGACCGATTATGTCTCCATCGGCGATTATGTGCTGTCCGGCGGAGAGCTGCCGTCCATGGTGATGATTGATGCGATTGCCCGAATGGTACCCGGGGTGCTGACAAACGGTGAGAGCGGAGAAACCGAGAGCTTTGAAAATAATCTGCTCGAATATCCGCAGTATACGCGGCCGGAAGTATGGGAAGGGCGTCCCGTACCGGATGTTTTGCTGAGCGGAAATCATGCCAAAGTGGATGAGTGGAGAATGCAGAAATCCATCGAGCGTACGGTGAAGTTTCGACCGGAGCTGATGGAGGGCGCCGTGCTGTCGAAAAAGGAGCAAAAATTCTATGCGGAACTGCGGAAGCAGACGGATGAAAAAAAATAGAATTTGTGCTTGCATTATAAAATCAAATGTGGTATATTATTATTCCGTGAGACGCGGTGTTCCTCTGTGCCGGAGCGGTAGTATGAAGATCGTAGGATAAATAGGAGGTCATTAATATGACAAATGCTGAGTATATTGCATCTCTTGAGAATGCAATCGTTGCAAAGGAAGTTGCATCCTTTAACGTAGGTGACACCGTACGTGTTATGTCTAAGGTAAAGGAAGGAAACCGCGAAAGATTACAGGCTTTCGAGGGTGTTGTAATTAAGAGACAGAACGGTGGCGCTTATGAGACCTTTACCGTTCGTAAGAACTCTAACGGATGCGGTGTTGAGAAGACATGGCCGCTTCATTCTCCGGTTATCGACAGCATTACCGTTGTTCGTCAGGGTAAGGTTCGTCGTGCGAAGCTGAACTATCTGCGTGACAGAATGGGTAAGGCTGCAAAGGTTAAGGAGATTGTTCGCTAATCCGAATCAAAAGAACCGACAGATTCCTGTCGGTTCTTTTTTTTTTCGGTATAGGACGTTGCCCTATACCGAAAAAACGCTCCGCGAACTTGCACACGCTTTGGCAAAGGAATTTTGTCGCTGACGCAATGCAAAAGCGGCGCAGCAGATCGCAAGCGATATGCTATACGGGTATGATAGGACTTTGCCCTATACCGTAAACAAACGCACCGCGAACTTGAATATTTCGGAAGACTTTGATATAATAAAATCGGTATGGTATTGATTTTTGAAGAGGAGGGAATGATATGGCGGAACGATACGATTACACGCATGCGGAACGAAAAGAAAAGATTATTCGCCTTTGCGTTAAAACCGGTCTTTGGATTCTCTCGATTGCGGCGGTCATTGCGCTGGCATGGGTGGTAATAACATTTTCCATCGAAAAGACAATGCTGGCGGATGCGTCCATGGAGCCGACCCTTCAGGAAGGGGATACCATTTTGATTGATATTCTGTCGTATCGCATTCGAAAACCGCATCGGAACGAGGTCATCATTTTTCAGCAGGGAGACCGGGAACACAGTTTTTACAATGTCAAACGGGTAATCGGGCTGCCGGGGGAAACGGTGCGGATTTCCGACGGAGTGGTATATATTAACGGCAAGGAAATGACGGAAGTCGTCAAAGTGGATGCGATGCTTTTGCCGGGACTGGCAAACTACGAACTGACTCTCGAAGACGATGAATATTTTGTATTGGGAGATTCCCGAAACAATTCCGAGGACAGCCGATACGCGACGGTCGGCAACGTGAAAGAAGAGGATATTATCGGACGTGCATGGATTCGGACCAATCAGTTCGGATTTATCAACAGTCTGAATAAAAAATAGGCAGCTTCCGGTTGCGAAGGTGATTTCCGGGAATACGAATCCCGGAACAGTATGTATCAGGAAAGTATGAAAGTGAATCCCATATGGACATGTATCAGAAAAGAAAATTAAGACAAGAGAAAAGTGCAGACAATACCGAACAAAGCCACAAATCGTCATCGATTAACTGGTATCCGGGACACATGGCAAAAGCCAAACGTCTGATGCTTGAGGATATGAAGCTGATTGACGTGGTTGTGGAACTGGTGGATGCAAGAGTTCCGTTTTCCGGGAAAAATCCGGATATCGACGGAATGGCAAAAGGCAAATCCCGCGTCCTTCTGTTCAACAAGTCGGACATGGCGGATCCGGCCGTGACCGCACGCTGGAAGAGCCGGTATGAGGAGCAGGGATTCTTTGTGGCAACCGTCAATGCCAAGAACGGAAGCGGTTTGAAGGCAGTGGAAGACTGCATTATGACAGCCTGCCGCGAGAAGCTGGAACGGGACAAAAAGCGCGGAATCCAGAATCGGCCGGTACGTGCCATGGTTGTGGGAATCCCCAACGTCGGAAAATCCACATTTATCAATGCGTATGCGGGAAAAGCGGTTGCCAAAACCGGAAACAAGCCCGGCGTGACCAAAGGAAAACAGTGGATTCGGCTGAACAAAAACGTGGAACTGCTGGACACCCCCGGAATTTTGTGGCCGAAGTTTGAAAATGAGATGATCGGCAAGAGACTGGCATGGATCGGCTCCATCAATGATGACATTTTGATTCCGACGGAGATGGCATCCGACATTCTGAATTTCATTTCCATTCGGTATCCCGGCCTGATTGCGGAGCATTACGGAATCGAGGAAGGGAATTTCGAAACGGATCATCACGGGACGGAACTGCTGGACCGCGTGGCGGTACGGCGCGGCTGTATACGAAAAGGCGGCGAATATGATACCGAGCGAGCAGCCGGAATCGTCATCGATGATTTTCGGTCGGTCAAAATCGGGAAAATCAGTCTGGAGCTGCCGGAAGATATAACGGAGTGAGAACATGGAAACAATCGGAGCAATCAAAGCAGCCATCGCAGCCTGTCCGGAGGAATCTCTCGCAGAGCTGCTGAAGAGCCTGGAAACAGATGAACGGGACGGTGTCCGGAAACTGGTGGAATCCGGGAAAAAGCGAATTGCCCAATATGAAAAAGAAGTGGCAAGAACGGAAGAAATGTGGCATTACGAACGTCTGTATCCCGAGTGTGACCTGATCGGAGGCATCGACGAGGTCGGACGGGGACCGCTGGCGGGACCGGTTGTTGCGGCGTGCGTTATTTTGCCCAAAGACTGTAAACTTTTGTATGTTAACGATTCCAAACAGCTGTCGGAAAAGAAGCGGGACGAGCTGTATGACCGGATTATGGCGGAAGCGGTTTCGGTCGGAGTCGGAATCGTATCGCATACGGTAATTGACGAGATTAACATTTTGCAGGCCACGTATCAGGCCATGCGTGAGGCAGTGGACCGGATGCCCGTGAAACCCCGGCGGATTCTCGTGGATGCCGTTACCATTCCGGGACTGACGATTCCGCAGCGAGGGATTGTCAAAGGGGATGCGAAAAGCATCAGCATTGCGGCGGCCAGCATCGTTGCCAAGGTAACCCGGGACCGGATGATGGTCGAACTGGCGGAGAAATATCCGGGGTATGGCTTTGACGGCAATAAGGGATACGGATCGGCGGAGCATATCCGGGCATTAAAAACAATCGGTCCGTGTGAGATTCACAGACGAAGCTTTATTCATTCGTTTGTGGAAAATCCGGAATAAGGAACCGGACGAAACGGGGAGAGATATGAATGAACGAACGGTCGGCACGCTCAACGAAGACCGGGCATGTCAATTTTTAACGGAACACGGATACCGAATCGCGGAACGGAATTACCGATGCCGTATCGGCGAACTGGATGTGATTGCGGAAGAGAACGGATATTTGTGTTTTATTGAAGTAAAATACCGGAGAACGACACAGTACGGGCTGCCGGAAGACGCAGTCGGAGCCCGAAAACAGGCGACGATTCGAAAGGTTGCATTGCGATATCTGACAGAGCGGAAAATCCCGATGGACCGGGCCATGAGATTTGATGTGGTGGCCATGGATGAAAATGAAATCCGCCTGTATCGGAACGCATTTTAGAGGATATATGGAAACTTATACGATTACAGAAAAACAAACGGACATCGGAACGATACCGATTGTACAATTTCCGGCACTGTCGGCATTTCCGGAGCTTCGGCACGGATTTTCCACACGACGGGGCGGCGTCAGCTGCGGCATTTACGAATCCATGAATCTGAGCTTCGGCCGCGGCGATTCGGAGGAAGCGGTTCGGGAAAATTTCCGACGGATGTGTCTCGCGGCGGACATTCCGCTCGATGCGCTGAGCATGCCGAAACAGACTCATTCGACGACGATTCGAATCGCGACGGCGTCCGACTGCGGAAACGGCCTTGACAGAGAGATTCCGTTTTACAGTGCGGACGGTCAGATTACGTCGGAACCGGGAGTTGCACTGGTTGTATTCTGCTCGGACTGTACTCCCATTTATCTGTATGATCCCGTTCGAAAAGCAATCGGACTGAGTCATGCGGGATGGAGAGGAACGGTTGCGGAAATGGCGGGCAAAACGGTTACGGCCATGAAGGACACGTTCGGGTGCGAACCGGAGAATCTGATTGCGGTCATCGGACCGTCCATCGGACCGGAATGTTTTGAGGTCGGAGACGAAGTGGCAGAGGAATTTGCGGATGTGTTCGGTGCGGAAACCATACAAAGACAATACGGAATACGACCGCATGTGGATCTGCAGAAAGCCAATCGGCTCTCCATGATTCGGGCCGGGATGAATCCGGACCGGATTATCGTTTCGGGGCTGTGCACAAAATGTCACTCCGACCTGTTGTTTTCCCATCGGGCAACAGCCGGAAAACGCGGCGGAAATGCCGGATTTCTGATGATTCGGAAGCCGGATGAAGAGGAACAATGAGATGAATCACGAACACTGTATTTTGGAGGTTGTACCGGGAAGTCCGGCGGAACGGGCCGGAATTCATGCCGGTGACAGACTGTTGAAAATGAACGGCAAGCCGGTTATCGACGTGCTGGATTTCCGGTTTGAGGAAGAGGACACAACGGTTTCTCTGACAATCGGAACCGAGGACGGAGACCGTGAGGTAACCATACGAAAAGAGGAATATGACGAGCTCGGTCTGGTGTTTGCGGAATCGCTGATGGATGATTACCGGACATGCCGAAATGACTGCATTTTCTGCTTTATCAGTCAGATGCCTCCGGGAATGCGCGACACCCTGTATTTCAAGGACGATGATACACGGCTGTCCTTTTTGCAGGGAAATTATGTGACGCTGACCAATGTATCCGACGAGGAACTGGAGCGAATCTGCTATTATCGTCTGTCCCCGATGAATATTTCGATTCATACGACCAATCCGGAACTTCGATGCAAAATGCTGCATAACCGGTTCGCGGGAACGATTATCGAGAAAATGAGACGGCTGCAATCGGCCGGTATTACCATGAACGGCCAGATTGTACTGGTCAAGGGATATAACGACGGAGAGGAACTGGAGCGGACCATTCACGATTTGACGGAATTTCTGCCGAATCTGCAGAGCATCAGCGTCGTGCCTGTCGGACTGACCTCGTATCGCGAGGGCCTTCCGAAGCTTGCACCGTTTGACCGGGAGGACGCCCGGAAGGTGCTGGACATCATACACAAGTGGCAGCTCATTTGCATGGAACATTTTCAGACCCGGTTTGTCTATGCGTCGGACGAGTGGTATCTGACCGCCGAACTGCCGATTCCGGCCGAAGAGGCGTATGAAGGGTATCCGCAAATCGAAAACGGCGTCGGAATGGTTCGGTCGCTTCGGGAAGAAGTCGATTACGAACTGGAATGCCGGAACGGTGACAGCCGGCCGCATGAAGCCACAATCGCAACGGGAACACTGGCGGCGCCGATTATCCGCGATTTGTGCGAACGGGTGAAACGGAAATATCCCGGACTGTCGGTTACCGTGTATCCGATTGTCAATCATTTTTTCGGAGAAACCATTACCGTATCCGGGCTTTTGACGGGGCAGGATATTATCGGACAGCTGAAGGATGTTCCGGTCAAAGGACGCCTGTTATTGCCGGAAAATCTGCTTCGAAGCGGCGAAACGGTGCTTTTGGATGATTATACTGTGAAGGATTTGGAAAATGCTTTACAAACACAGGTCCGTATTGTAAAATCAATTGGATTGGATTTTGTTGACGCGTTAGTGAAAGAAAAAGGATGAGAGTTTATGAGTAAGCCGATAGTGGCGATTGTAGGTCGCCCGAATGTAGGAAAATCGACGCTTTTCAACGCCATTGCGGGAGAGCGAATCAGTATTGTTCAGGATACACCCGGTGTCACCAGAGACCGGATTTATGCCGATGCGACATGGCTGAATTATGCGTTTACCATGGTGGATACCGGCGGTATTGAGCCGGAAAGCCGCGATGATATGCTGCGTCATATGAGAGAGCAGGCGGAAATTGCCATTGCGTCCGCGGATGTCATTATTTTTGTTACGGATGTTCGGGAAGGACTGGTTGATTCGGACAATAAGGTTGCCGATATGCTTCGGAAATCCGGAAAACCGATTGTTTTGTGCGTGAACAAGGTGGACAGCTTTGAGCGTCTGATGCCGGATGTGTATGAATTTTACAATATGGGAATCGGAGATCCGATTCCGGTATCTGCCGCATCCCGTCTCGGATTCGGTGATTTGCTGGATGAAGTGGTGAAGAATTTTCCGGAGGGCTCCGGCGAAGAGGAAGAGGATACCAGACCGAAAATTGCGATTGTCGGAAAGCCGAATGTCGGAAAATCCTCTATCGTGAACCGACTGCTCGGGGAAAACCGCGTGATTGTTTCCAATCAGGCGGGCACGACGCGGGATGCCATCGATGCGGTTGTCAAATACAATAAAAAAGAATACGTTTTTATCGATACTGCGGGACTTCGCAGAAAATCCAAGGTTACGGAAGAGATTGAACGCTTCAGTGTCATCCGTACCGTTGCCGCAGTGGAACGGTGTGATGTTGCGGTTGTCGTAATCGATGCGGGCGAGGGCGTTACGGAACAGGATGCCAAAATCGCCGGTGTTGCCCATGAGCGAGGAAAAGGTGTTATTATCGCCGTAAACAAATGGGATTCCATTGAAAAAGACGACAAGACAATGTACGAACACCGGAACAAAATCCGGGAGATTCTGTCATTTATTCCGTATGCGGATATCGTATTCATGTCGGCCCTGACCGGTCAGCGTATGAATAAGCTGTTTGACGAAATCGAAACGGTTATCGAGAATCAGAACAAACGAATCGGAACCGGTGTGCTGAATGAAATCATGATGGAGGCCGTTGCCCTGCAGCAGCCGCCGTCGGATAAAGGCCGTCGCTTGAAACTGTTCTATATTACTCAGGTTTCGGTAAAGCCGCCGACCTTTGTCATTTTCGTCAATGACAAAGAGCTGATGCACTTCTCGTATACGCGATATATCGAGAACAAAATACGGGAAGCGTTCGGATTTGAAGGAACCGGCCTGAAATTTATTATTCGGGAACGGGAAGACGATAAGAAGGCATAAAATGCAAGCAAAAGGAGGCGTTCGATATGCTTTGCGTCAAGAGCATCATTTGCCTTATTGTAGGATATGTGTTCGGTAATTTTTCAACGGCTTATGTAGTCGGAAAACTGCACGGAATCGACATTCGAAAGTACGGAAGCGGAAATGCGGGAACCACCAATGCGATGCGAACTCTCGGAAAAAAGGCGGGAGCGGTCGTATTCCTTGGGGATATGCTGAAGATTATTATCCCTGCGATGATTCTGAAACTTCTGATTTTTCCGGAGGAACCGTATGTTACGCTGCTTTGTATGATTTTGGGACTGGGCGCCGTTTACGGGCACTGTTATCCCGTATGGCTCGGATTTCACGGCGGAAAAGGAATTGCCGTAACGGCCGGAGCCATGATTTGTGTGGACTGGAGACTGCTTGTGTTTGCCATCGCATTTGCTGCGATTGTTGCGATTACGAAATACGTTTCGGTCGGCTCCATTTTCGTTGTGGTTATTTTCCCGATTTATATGGCAATCGTTTATCGGGGAGAGCCGTATTATGCGGCAATGGTTGCGGTTGCCTGCCTGTACACGATATCAGGCATTTTCATGCATCGTTCCAATATTGTCAGACTGATGAACGGAACGGAAAATAAAGTGGGACATCATGTCGATGTGCCGAATAAGGAGGAAGAGTAAATGAAATCGGTAAGTGTTCTTGGTGCCGGTACATGGGGAACCGCATTGGCAATTCATTTGGCCAATAAGGGCATGGAAGTGAAAATGTGGTCAAAATTGGAAAAGGAACTGGAAGGACTTGCGGCAGACCGGTCACAGGTGCCGAATTTGCCCGGAGCGGTTCTTCCGGATAGCATTGTGCTGACGTCCGATTTGGCGGATGCGTGCGGATCTGCGGAGCTGATTGTGTGCGCTGTGGCATCTCCTTATGTCAGAAGCACGGCGCAGCTGATGAAGGAATACTGTCGGGAAGGACAGATTATCGTCAATGTCGGAAAGGGAATCGAGGACGGCACGCTGATGACGCTGACTCAGATTTTGAGCGAGGAACTGCCGATGACCAAGGTTGCGGTATTGTCCGGACCGAGCCATGCGGAAGAAGTCAGCCGGGGAATTCCGACGGCGGTCGTTTGCGGATCCGAAGACGAAGACATCGCCAAGACGGTGCAGGAGGTATTTTTCTCCGACCGTTTCCGTGTGTATACGAGTGACGATGTGCTCGGTATCGAGCTCGGAGGTTCGTTGAAGAACGTTATTGCTCTGGCGGCCGGAATGATTGACGGAATCGGCTACGGAGACAATACCAAGGCGGCACTGATGACGCGCGGTATTGCGGAAATCAGCCGTCTCGGAGAAGCGATGGGCGGAAAAGAGTCCACCTTTTACGGATTGTCCGGAATCGGCGATTTGATTGTCACCTGTACGAGTACGCACAGCAGAAATCACAATGCCGGATATTTGATCGGACAGGGAAAATCCATGCAGGAAGCAATGGATGAGGTTCACCAGGTTGTCGAAGGAGTGTATTCGGCCAAGGCAGCACTGGCACTCGGTGAAAAGTATGGCGTGAACCTTCCGATTGTTCAGGAAATCAATGATATTTTATTTCACGGTGAGTCGGTAGGAGATTCGATTTTGGAACTGCTTCGCAGAAATCCGACGGATGAATATCGCAGAAAATAGGATGGTATGAGAAAGCACACACTGTTAATTGAATTGGCAGGGCTTGTGATTGTAATCTTCCTTTTGTGTTGGAAATTCCAGCGGCAGGCGGATCTGACCGAACTGCTGCGAGAAGGGGAACACAAACCGGTAACGGTTGATGAGGAACAGGGTATCATCACGGATGCAGACGGCAAAATCGTATGGAATTTTGAACCGAAAACAACAGAGCCTGCCTATACTACTCCGGTGCCGACAGCGACACCGACAGTTGTGCTGTCCGAAATCGAGCAAAAACGGGCCGATTTGCCCGAAGAATACCGAAAAATGTATGATAATGCAACGACCCCGGTCATTCCCGAGGGAATCGCATTTGCCATGGTAGAGGAGTCGCTTGCGATACGAAAGAAGGCAAATGCCGAATCCGTAAAAGTCGGGATTCTGTATCCGGATAACTGTTGCCGAATCCTGGAATGGCAGGATGGGGACGAATGGGCCAAAGTACAGACGGGAACGGTTACCGGGTATTGCCGTGCCTCATATCTGATGAAGGGAGACGAGGCGGTGCAGCATGCAAAGGAAACGATGACCTGCACGGCTGTGACCATCGGAAACACCAATCTCCGGTCGGGCCCGACAACACAGGAACAGAATGTGATTACCGCGGTGGGAAGCGGTACGAAATACACGGTGCTGGAGCCGGCGGTATTCAGTGACGATCCGAATGCGCCCTTATTTGTGAAAGTCCGCTATAAGGAGCAGGAAGCCTACCTTGCCATGGGACGGGTTACGATTACCTACGGCTGGAAAGAAGGAAAGGCACAATAACGGAAATACAATGCGCGTAATATAAGGGTGTGGGAAGAAAATCGGAGATTCGCTTGTAAATTTAAGGAGAAGCTATGAATTACGAATGGAATTGGATGAAACGCTGTCCGTTGCCGGAAGATGCTTTACGGAAGCCGGAGGACGGGTTTTCAATTACGACGGTGATCGAACAGGAGATTACCGTCTTAAAGTCGTTGTATGACGATATTTCGGTGTCCTATATGGTTACCGATGCGCTGCCTGAGGAAGGCTACGAAATCCTTGTCAATGAGGATACAATTGATATTCTGGGAGGTTCCTTTGCGGGGGTACTGTACGGAGTTTTTGATGCCGAGCGTCAATTCCTTCTGACGGGAAGTGTGACTGCGGTTTCGGAGAGTCCGGCATGTCCGCTCCGTATGTTGAACCACTGGGACAACATCGACGGAACGATAGAACGGGGATACTCCGGATTATCGTTCTTTTTTGAAAATGATGAGATTCTCGTCAATGAGCGAACGGTTGCCTATGCCCGCTTGTGTGCCAGCATCGGAATCAACGCCGTTGTCATTAACAATGTCAATGTCCGCGGCAATGCCACAAAGCTTGTGACGGACCGGTATCTTCCGAAGCTTCGGGACATGTCGGACGTTTTCAATGCGTACGGAATCAGACTGTATCTGAGCATCAATTTCGCGGAACCGATGGAATACGGGCTGGAAACGGCGGACCCGCTTTGCGAGGACGTGCGGGAGTTCTGGAACGGGCTGATCGCTCATTTGTATGAACGGATTCCGAATTTCGGCGGAGTTTTGGTCAAAGCGGATTCGGAAGGTAGACCGGGACCGTTTACGTACGGACGAACCCATGCGGACGGCGCTAATATGCTGGCGGCTGCATTGGAACCGTATGGCGGAACGGTCATTTGGCGCTGTTTTGTATATAATTGTTCCCAGGATTGGCGGGATACCGAAACGGATCGTGCCAAGGCGGGATATGATAATTTTGCCGCGCTGGACGGAAGTTTTGCCGACAACGTCATCCTGCAGGTGAAAAACGGACCGATGGATTTTCAGGTGCGGGAACCGGTGTCTCCGCTGTTCGGTGCCATGAAGCAGACGCATCTGATGCTGGAAGTTCAGGCGGCTCAGGAATATACCGGTCAGCAGAAGCATGTATGTTATCTGCTCCCGATGTGGAAAGAGGTTCTGAAGTTCCATACGCATGCGTATGAGGAACGGGACCGTGTGTCGGAGATTGTCCGGGGCACTCATTTTCCTTCGGGAAAATGCGGTATGGCGGCGGTTGCGAATACCGGAAATGACGAGAACTGGACCGGGTCGGATCTGGCTGCCGCAAACTGGTACGGATTCGGACGGATTGCATGGAATCCGTCGCTGTCATCGGAAGAAATCGCACTGGAATGGAGCGGACTTCAGTTCGGTATGGATGCCAATGTCCGAACCGTGCTGACGAAAATACTGATGTCATCATACGAAACTTATGAGAAATATACGGTGCCGCTCGGAATCGGCTGGATGTGTAATCCGAGCTATCATTACGGACCGAATGTGGAGGGTTACGAATACGACCGCTGGGGAACCTATCACAGGGCATCCTGCAAGGCAATCGGCGTTGACCGGACGTCCAGCGGAACGGGATATACCCTGCAGTATCCGGAGGAGCTTGCGAATCTGTACGAGGTTCCGGAAACCACGCCGACGGAGCTGCTGCTGTTCTTCCACAGACTTCCGTATACGTATCGGCTGCCGAACGGAAAAACCCTGATTCAGCATATTTACGATACGCATTTTGAAGGCGTGGAAGAGGTCATGGAAATGATTGAGTCGATTGTTTCGATTCAGGGCATGATACCGGAAAAGGAATATACAAGAATCATGGAACGGTTCTCCATGCAGCTGATTTCCGCGAAGGAGTGGAGAGACCGAATCAATACGTATTTCTGCAGAATCAGCGGAATCGGGGATCGTCACAGACGTCCGATTTACGCGGTGGATGAACGGGACATAACCGTGCCGGATGAGGACGAACCGGAGTTCGGTACGGAAAATTTATAACGGGATTCAAAGTCCCAAAGGAGATTTTTCAATGGAAATGACATTGCGTTGGTATGGAAAGGATTTGGACAGTGTGACACTGGAGCAAATCCGTCAGATTCCGGGAGTGACCGGAGTCATTTCGTCTCTTCATAAGGTTCCGTGCGGTGTCGCATGGACGTATGAACAGGTGAAGGAACTGAAGGATGAGATTGAGGCGGCAGGACTGAAACTGTCCGGAATCGAGAGCATCAATGTCCATGAGGACATCAAACTCGGTGCACCGACCCGGGACATGTATATCGAAAATTACTGCAAATCGCTGGAAGCGTGCGGGAAAAACGACATTCATCTCGTTTGCTACAATTTCATGCCGATTTTTGACTGGACCAGAACGGATTTGGCATTACCGCTTCCGGACGGTTCCAATGCGCTTGCGTATGACAGCAATCTGATTGACGGAATTGACCCGAACACCATGTTTGAGCGTATGGAAAATGCGAGCGGCGGGTTCATTTTGCCCGGTTGGGAGCCGGAACGGAAGGACGAAATCAAGGAGCTGTTCGAAAAGTACAAAGGTGTTACGGCAGACGATTTGATGAACAATTTCAAGTATTTTCTGGACGGAATCATGCCGACCTGCGAGAAATATCAGATTAAGATGGCGGTTCATCCGGACGATCCCGCGTGGAGCGTATTCGAACTTCCGAGAATCGTGACAAGCGAAAAGGCACTGGAAACGATCGCATCGCTGAATCCGAGCATTTATAACGGATTTACGCTTTGCACAGGCTCTCTCGGTTCCAATCGGGAGAACAATCTGCCGCAGGTCATCCGGAATCCGAAAATTGCGCCGAGAATTCATTTTGCCCACATTCGGAACATCAAGTTCGAGGCACCCGGAGTGTTCCACGAGAGCAGTCATTTGTCTTCGGACGGAAGCTTCGACATGTATGAAATCGTCAAGGCGCTCGATGATATCGGATTTGACGGTGTCACGAGACCGGATCACGGACGTATGATCTGGAACGAGCAGGCAAGACCCGGCTACGGTCTGTATGACCGCGCACTCGGTGTGGCATATATTAACGGTCTTTGGGAAGCGATTCGGAAGGGAAAGCAGAATCGGTAACGGAAACATTGTCGAAACATTGTCCGGACCGGCGCATGCTCAGGCAGGGCCGGTCAGGAATCATTCGGAAAGGATAAAAGAGTCTTGAAAAGACCCGGCAAATAAGTTTATGAAACTGACGTGTTATGAAGAACAAAAGGAAGAATTTCTGTCCAAGGGATATGAGCTTCCGAAGTATGACAGAGCCAAAATGATTGCCGAAACAAAGAAGAATCCGACATGGATTCATTTCGGTGCGGGGAATATTTTCCGTGCGTTTCCGGCAGCTCTGTTAGAGGAAATGCTGAATACGGGCAAAGCCGATAAGGGTGTTATCGTTGCGGAAGGATTCGATTACGAAATCATTGACAAGGCGTACCGTCCGTACGACAATCTGAGCCTTCTGGCGGTTTTGAAGGCCAACGGAACGGTTGCCAAAAAGGTTATTGGAAGTGTTGCGGAATCGCTGAAAGGAGATCCGGAATCCGAGGATTTCGAGCGTCTGAAGGAGATTTTCAGAAACCCGAGTCTTCAGATGGTGACGTTCACCATTACGGAAAAAGGATATTCCCTGAACGGACCGGACGGAACGCTGTCGGCGGTTGCCAAAGCGGATCTGGACGAGCGCGGACGGAAGCCCGTACTGATTATGGGAAAAGTTACGGCACTGTTGTATGAGCGGTTTTTGGCAGGACGGTATCCGATTACGATGTCGTCCATGGACAACTGCTCCCACAACGGAGACAAGCTGAAGGCATCGGTTATGACCTATGCGGAAGCATGGGAGAAGAGCGGCGTTGCAGCCAAGGGATTCGTGGAGTATTTGTCCGACCGGACCCGCGTTACATTTCCCTGGAGTATGATTGACAAGATTACCCCGAGACCGGATGATACGGTTCGGGAAATGCTGGTTGCGGACGGGTTTGAGGATACCGATTTGATTGTGACGTCGAAAAATACGTTTACGGCGCCGTTTGTCAATGCGGAAGAAACCCAGTATCTGGCGATTGAGGACACGTTCCCGAACGGACGCCCCGCACTGGAGGAAGCCGGAGTTCTGTATTCCGACCGCGAGACGGTGGACAAGATTGAGAAAATGAAGGTCTGCACGTGCCTGAATCCGCTTCATACCGCTCTGGCAATTTACGGCTGCATGCTCGGTTACCGGAAAATTTCCGAGGAAATGAAGGATGCCGAGCTCGTTTCCCTGATTACCCGCATGGGATATGAAGAAGCAATGCCGGTTGTTGTCAATCCCGGTATTATGAAACCGGAACAGTTTATCGGAGATGTGCTGACCAAGCGTCTTCCGAATCCGTTTATGCCGGACGCACCGCAGAGAATCGCAACCGATACGTCGCAGAAACTTCCGATTCGTTTCGGAGAGACCCTGAAGGCGTATACGGCAAAGGGACTGGATGTGACCAGGCTGACCATGATTCCGCTCGTTCTGGCAGGATATGCGAGATATCTGAGCGGTTTGGATGATGACGGCAATGCGTTTGAGCAGTCGCCGGATCCGCTGCTGGAGGAGCTGAAGACGCTGACGGCGACCTATACTCTCGGCGGAAACAACGATTACGGCACTTTGCGAAAACTGTATTCCAGAAAAGATATTTTTGCCGTGGATTTATATGAAATCGGTCTCGGCGAGACGATTGAATGCATGGTTCGGGAATTGTATGCGGCTCCCGGAGCGGTTCGCGAGACATTGCGAAAATACGTCAACCGGTGATCATCCGGACGGGATACCGCCGGCGGATTGCCGGATGTCCAAAGGAAATCGAACAACCGAAGCACTCGGGGATTCCGGGTGCTTCGGAAGTATAACAGTGGAGAATCGGAACAATGGATTTGTGGATTATTATAGCACTGATTCTGGTCGCGCTTGTGATATTCGGTATCATTGACAGCTTGCGTCAGAAGAAGCAAATGAGAGAAACCATCGAAAAGCAGTTCGGTACGGATAAGAATATTACGATTACCGAAAAACGGTATGCGTTTATCGGTGCTTATGCGGACTCCATGCTTGGACGGACCTATGACATTGATGACATTACATGGAACGATTTGGAAATGGATTCCATATTTCGGAAACTGAATCAGACGAACTGTTCGGTCGGCGAGGAATATCTGTATGCCGCGCTGCGGAGACCGGAGTTTTGTGAGGATGAACTGAAACGAAGAGAGGAACTGACCCAACTGTTCTCGGATAATGCCGCTTTGCGCGTGGAAACCCAAATGGCTCTGTCCAATATGGGGCGAATGAAAAACGTGTCCCTGTACAAGTATCTGACCTGTTTTGACGGCGTGAAGCCGGGGCAGTTATGGAAGCATCTGATTCCGGCCGCCGGTTATCTGGCCGGTATTCTGTTGTGCTGTTTCAACAATGTGTCGCTCGGAATCGGGCTCATGGTCCTGATTTTCTTCTACGGAATCATCGAATATTACAAGAGAAAAGCGGAAATCGACCCTTACATGCAGGCCATGACGTATGTCAGTACATGGGTGGAAAATGCAATCCGCTTAAGCAAATTGGACGGTGCCGAAGACACCGCGTTGAAACCGGAACTGGATTCCCTGAAAGAATGCACCGACGAATTCCGGAATTTCCGGAGAGGGTCCTGGCTTCTCGGTTCTTCCAATCCGAGCGGCGATCTGATGCAGGCATTATTGGATTATATCAAAATGTTCCTGCATCTGGATTTGATTCAGTTTGACCGCATGTACAAAATTCTGCAGGACAAGACATCGGACCTCCGGAATCTGTTCGAAGTAACGGGCCGCATCGATATGGCCGTTTCCACGGCATCCTATCGGAAGATAATGGAAGGAAAATGGTGCCGGCCGGAACTGTCTCAGGATGCCACGGAACTGTCGTTTCAGGGGTTGTGCCATCCGCTGATCGGAGAGCCTGTGCCGAATTCTCTGACAACCGGTCGCAGTGTTCTGCTGACGGGCTCCAATGCGTCGGGAAAATCCACATTTCTGAAAACCGTTGCCGTCAATGCCATTTTGGCTCAGACCGTCAATACGGTAATCGGAACGTCCTACAAAGGCCAATATTACCGGATTATGTCGTCGATGGCATTGCGAGACGATCTGGCTGCCAAAGAGAGCTATTACATCGTGGAAATCCGTTCGCTGAAACGGATTTTGGATGCGTCGGAAGAGAATGAACCGGTGCTGTGCTTCGTAGACGAAGTGCTTCGGGGAACGAATACGGCGGAACGGATTGCAGCGTCCGGCCGGATTCTGCAGTACCTGAGCGAAAGCGGTGCACTGTGTTTTGCGGCAACGCATGATTTGGAACTGACATCGCTGCTGCAGAAGCGGTTCTCCATGTATCATTTCAGTGAAACCGTGACGAACGACAGTCTGACCTTTGATTATTTGCTGAAGGAAGGCAAAGCGACATCCCGAAACGCCATTCTTTTGCTGAAGCTGTTCGGGTATCCGGCGTGCATCATTGAGGATGCCAACAGGAATGTGGAGCAGTATTTGAATCGTCAGGAATAGGGCAGTCATGAAAATGACGCCGGCATTTGACGGTTACGGCGGTTGTTGAAGGTATCGGCTGTATCGGACAATCGGACGGACGCCAATCGTCCGAAAAATAAGAAGTACAACATTGTAGCGGAGGGAAATCATGAGTATTCTGAAACTGAAAGACATCGGAAAGATTTATGTTTCGGAAGGGACGGTTGCCGTCGGAATCCGAAATGTCAATCTGTCCTTTGAATTGGGTGAATTTGTCGCAATTACCGGTGAATCCGGCTCCGGCAAGTCCACTCTTTTGAATATTCTGAGTGGTATTGACACCTACGAAGAGGGAGAAATGTATGTCGACGGAAATCCGACATCGCATTATTTGCAGGCAGACTGGGAAGAATATCGGGAACGGTATATTTCCTTTATTTTCCAGAATTACAATATTCTGGAAAGCTTTACCGTGCTGCAGAATGTGGAACTGGCGCTGATGTCCATCGAGAATCCGAAGGAACGGAAACGGAAAGCAATCGAGCTTTTGGAACGCGTCGGAATGAAATCCCATATGCATCAGAAGGGCAGTCATCTGTCCGGCGGACAGAAGCAGAGAACCGTAATCGCACGGGCATTGGCGAAGGACAGTCCGATTATTCTGGCGGATGAACCGACCGGAAACCTGGATCAAAAATCGTCCAAAGAGATTATCGATTTGCTTCATGAAATTTCCAAGGACAAGCTGGTTGTCATCGTAACCCATAATTTCGAGGAAGTGGAACAATATGCGACCCGTGAGATTCGGGTATATAACGGTACGGTTGGTGCCGATAACGTGGCGGCACGGGAGACGGAACCGGTAAGCACGGAAGCCCCGAAAACGGCTTCGGAGGAGGGCGGTCAGCCGGAAACCGAAACCCCGAAAAAGAGACAGTGGAAACAGGAGCTGTCGAACGGAATTGCACTCGGAAAAGCGGTGTTCTGTGCAAAACCGAAGCTGACCATACTGATGTCACTGGTTATGATTTGCGGCCTTTTGGGCATTTTTATATTGACGGCGGCGTTCGGTGATTTTGAATACATCTTCGGAGATGCCACAATGTTCGAAAAGGAAAAAGGCCGGTTGGTTCTGGTTCGAAAAGACGGTCAGCCGATTTCGGATGAGGAAGTGTCAAAACTGGATGAACAATACAATCCCGAAAGAGTCATTCACTATGACTATTTAAAGGATATGGAACTGGAAGACAGCAGAGCATTGTTACGGTTCGCCTATGATCCGTCCGGTAATTGGAATTTCCGGTATACGCTTGAGTACAAAACCGATTTCGGAAAACCGGACTACGGCCGCTATCCGGAGAACAACGGCGAAGTGCTTTTGTATGTTCCGATTTTTTACAGAGATATATATCAGCCGGAAGGCGAAGAATCCGTTGGGACAGTGCGGCTCATTTTTGAATCGTCTCTGCCGGCATCCAACTATATCGAAAATCCGGACCTGCTGAACCCCGATGCGTATCCGGACGTGTTAATGCCCGATGAAAACGGGAATCCGGCAGCGATTATTCGGAACGACGCAGACCGATACAAAGAGTTAATTGCACGGTACGGTAATTTAAAAATCTGCGGAATAAAATATTATTACGATTCCGGCATTCATCCGAAAATGATAGTGACGGAGGAGGATTTCTACGGACTGAACGAATTGGAACTGATGAGCAAGGGCAAAGACCTGGATGAGTATCGCCAGGCATCGTTATTTTTCAAAAATGACAGAACCGCAAAGAAGATTGCAAAAGAGCTCAATGAAGAAGGGTATATTGCCGTTACGACAAAAACCAAACGAAAGCTCTCCGTGGAAGAAATCATTTCGCTGCTGCTCACAATAGCCATTTCCGGCGTTATGTGGTTTTTGGGAACGTTATTCATGACGTTCTTTGTAAATCTGTGCTTACAGAAGTCATTCCAGGCATTTCGTGACGATATTTCCATTATGCGTTCAATGGGAATACCGGTCAAAACGATAAAAATCGGAATGTGGGTCAGATTGATTATGGCAGAAATTCCGGCCCTGATTGCACTGCCGATTCTTGCCTTGGTTGTATACCGTACCCCGAAGTGGAACTGCCAGCTGATTTATATGCGGTGGTGGCACTATGCAATTATTCTGGTCGGAATGTTCCTGATTATTCGAGGAATCATGAAGAAGCAGAATAAGCTGATTTTCGAAGTCAGTGTCAAGAAATCGTTGCAGGGGGTGGATGAAAAGTGATTTCGCTGAAAAATGTAGAGAAGTATTTCTTTAAGGGAAAGCAAAATGAAATACATGTCATAAACAACACGAGTCTGGAACTGCCGGACAAGGGAATGATTTCCATTTTCGGACCGAGCGGCTGCGGTAAAACCACGCTGTTGAACGTAATCGGCGGCCTGGATTCGTATCAGAGCGGAAATGTATTAATCGACGGAAAGGAAATGAGCTGTTCCGAAGACGAAATCCGCAACCGGTTCATCGGATATATTTTTCAGAATTATAATCTGAATAAAGAGGAAACCGTATTTCAGAATGTTGCCGATGCGCTTTTGCTGTGCGGTATGGACGATCCGGAACAGATTGAGGAACGGGTCACACTGGCACTGAAAAATGTCGGATTGTACAATTTCCGGAAGAGAACTCCGGATACGCTGTCCGGCGGACAGCAGCAGAGAGTTGCGATTGCCCGTGCCATTGTAAAAAATCCGCCGATTATTCTGGCGGATGAACCGACCGGAAATCTCGACGAAAATAACACCATCATGATTATGGATATTCTGAAAGCCATTTCCAAGGATCATTTGGTGGTTCTCGTTACCCATGAGGAAAATCTGGTCAATTACTATTCGGACAAGATTATCCGAATCCGTGACGGTGTCATTTGCTCGGTGGAAGATAATTCCCAAAACGTCGGATATACGGGAAAAAACAAAAATGATATTTTCCTCGGCGAATATGAGGAAACCGACATTGTCGGAGAGCAGGCGGAAATTCATTACTACGGAGAAAAACCGGTAACCCCGATTCAGATTGTGCTGGTCAATCGAAACGGGCAGTATTATCTGAAAGTCAATTCCGAAAAAGTGCATTTGCTGGATGAAACCAGCGAAATCAAACTGCGCCAGGGAGTATATCAGGAGCAAGTGCAGAAAAAAGAACAGGAAGAACGGTTTGAACTTCCCACTGTCGCTCCGGCAGAACGAAGCAAATACGGAAAACTGTTTACTCTGCGAACCGCACTTCGAATCGGTGCCAAAAACAACGGACGCGGAACGGTCGTAAAACGGTCCCAGAAGATGCTTCGGAGATGTATGTTCATGTTCGGAATTGTACTGGTTTTCCTTGTTGCCGTATTCGGAAAAAACATACGGAAATATATCAATGCACATCAGTACTGCAATAAGGATATATTCTGGATTACCGAAAACAACGCGGACGAACTTATCCGGGAAGGTATCGAGAAGAATATATTGACCGGAGCGATGCCGTGTGAAATCTACAATGACAACCCGGATGAATATATGCTGCCGTTTGAGGTAATTTGTTCACAATTCGAATCAACATCGAATGACAGTTTATTCTTTGAAATCCCGTCGTATACCGAAAAGGCTCATTTCGTGAAATGGGAGAAAGGAAAAGGACAAGAGGTTCTTGCCGGAAACGGAGAAGAACCGGCGAATAATGAGGTGATTATTTCCTCGGCATTGGCACAAAAATTACTGGACCAGAAGGTGTACACCTATATTACGGATTTCGAAGGACTGGTCGGTGCGAAACTGACCGACGGAACCGGTATGGAACTTTTTCACCGTCATGAATTTACGATTAAGGCCGTAGTGGATTCCAGGGAAATAGAAGTCTATGCCAATTCGCATATCATCAATGAGGTTTGCTTCTGGTATCGCGGAATCGCGGTTATCCCCGATGAATCGGATGCGTATTCCATTCCGGACGGAAGCTGTATTGCGGGTTTCGATATCAGCCTTCTCAATCAGGGAATGAAATCGGTGAATATCGGAGAAAATACATATTCCATCGTAAAAAACTATGTACTGGAAAATGATTCGTATTTCAGGATATATGAACTTGCGAGAACGGTGATTCGGACAAGCGGAGATGAAGTATACGGTAATTTGATTGCGATGGTGAAGGACGGAGCATCGGAATTCGATGTTTACCGTTACATTATGGACCACGTTGATTATTTTGATATTTCGTATTATGCGATTTCCGGTGATACCGTTACGTATTTTATGGAAATCATGAAGGGCTTTTTGGGCATTCAGGAGTCCGGAGAACAAACGAACGGAAATACGGAAATCCTGAATATCAAATACGATTATATCGGATATGCACGGATGCTTGTCGTTGTAAACAAGAACGATTATGCCAAAATTTTGGAAAATCCGTTCTGCAGCGTGCCGGATGCCGCACTCCATACCAACAGACCGAACGATGGTTACATTGATTATTTTGAACCGAAAACGGCATGGATGGTGTACGGAAAAGACCGTGATGCCGTCGAAGAGTATCTGGGTGAGCAATTATCGAAAGATCAATATGTTACGTCGCAAATCCTGATGGACAAGTATAAGGAAAGATTTTCCGGAGATGTTAAGGAACAGCTGATTATTATGGGAATCATGATTGCAATCATGACAATCTGCGTATATCTGATCATGAAGACATCGACCATGAACAGAATCCGTGAAATCGGTATTTACCGGGCAATCGGTGTGTCCAAGAAAAACATGATTTTCCGGTTCGGTGTAGAGGCCATGATTATCACGACGAAGTATGTTGCGGTAGCGGTTGCCGGGTCGTATCTTGTAGTGAGTTACATTTCCCGACGTGCGGCGGACGTGAGTGAAATCTTTTACCTGCCGTTCTGGATGTTCCTGATCATTTTGATATTCGTGTACACGATCTGCATTGTATGCGGAATCATACCGGTACTCAGGCTGCTGCGAAAGACACCGAGTGAGATTTTGGCAAAATACGATATTTAATCGGTTGTCGCGGAATGACAAACCGATTGTATTTGTCAGTGAACGGTACCATTTAATTTTTACAACTAAAAAAGGACTTCTCAATGAGAAGCCCTTTTTTGTTTTCCTGAGTTTACCGGATTACCTGGACATTCTGGCTGCCAGACGTGCTGCAATGGCCTGAATGAATTCGGTAGTGTTGACTGCGGTTGCCTGATATCCGTCGGCAACGAGATTGGCAAGGCTCTTGGTCATGATACCGTCATTGAGGGTATCGAAGCAGGCACCTTCCAGTTCATCCGCATATTTCATAAGCTCCGGCAGAGAATCCTTTTCACCGCGCTTCCGAAGAGCACCGCTCCATGCAAAAATGGTGGCAATCGGATTGGTTGAGGTTTCCTCACCCTTCAGATAGCGATAGTAGTGTCTGGTAACGGTACCGTGAGCGGCTTCGTATTCATAATTTCCGTCAGGGCTGACGAGAACGCTGGTCATCATTGCAAGATCGCCGAATGCGGTGCTGACCATATCACTCATAACGTCTCCGTCATAATTCTTGCAGGCCCAGATAAATCCGCCTTCCGAACGGATGACACGGGCAACGGCATCATCAATCAGAGTATAGAAATAGGTGATTCCGGCAGCTTCGAATTTCTCCTTATATTCGGCATCATACATTTCCTGGAAAATGTCTTTAAACCGATGGTCGTACTTCTTGCTGATGGTATCCTTGGAGGAGAACCACAAATCCTGCCGGGCAGCGAGAGCGTACTCAAAGCAGCTGCGGGCAAATGACTTGATGGAACTGTCCTTGTTGTACATGCCCTGAAGAACACCGGGGCATTCGAAATCGTAAATTGTCTGGCGCATTTCGGTTCCGTCTTCTCCGGTAAAGAGCAGCTCGGCTTTTCCTTTTCCGGGAATGCGGAATTCCGTGTTCTTGTATACGTCACCATATGCATGACGGGCAATGGTAATCGGCTTTTTCCAGTTCCGGACATAGGGCTTGATGCTGTCAATCATAATCGGAGTACGGAAGACGGTTCCGTCCAAAATGGCACGAATCGTTCCGTTCGGGCTTTTCCACATTTCCGAAAGATGATATTCCTCCACACGCTGCGCATTGGGAGTAATGGTTGCGCATTTGACCGCAACACCGTATTTCTTTGCGGCATTGCTGGCATCTACGGTAATCCGGTCTTTGGTTTCTTCCCGCTTGGGAAGGCCGAGATCGTAGTATTCGGATTTCAAATCAACGAAAGGAAGAATCAGTTCGTCCTTAATCATTTTCCAGAGAATACGGGTCATTTCGTCGCCGTCCATTTCAACAATGGGGGTCGTCATCTGAATTTTGTTCATAGAAAGCAGTCTCCTTATTTCATTTGTGAAGCATAGTAGTTAATCAGGCATCCGTCCAGAATAATGGTTTTCTCATCCTCGGTCAGACCTTTGATGTTCAGGGTGATGTCGGTGATTTTGCCGTCTGCGGAAAGCACTTTGGCAGCGAAATCTTCGCGGCCTTCCGCAATTCCCCTGCGAACATCGGGGATAAAGACATAGTCGCCTTCGCTGTACGGGAACTCCGCTCCTTCGGGAAGAGTAAACGGAAGAATACCCCAGTTGATGCAGTTGCTTCTGTAACGTTTGGTTGCGTATTCATAGCAGATGTTGGCATAACCGCCGAGAACCTTCTGACAGGATGCGGCCTGCTCACGGGCAGAACCGTCACCGGGCTTGTTGGCAAATACGCAGGAACCGTACTGGGTATCCGCAAGCAGTGCCTTCGCATCTCCGAACCGGGAGAGTACCGATACGAGTTCGTCCGGAGCTTCGCCGTTCCGTCTTGCGAGATCCAGTGCGTGAATGGCTTTGCTGCGTCCGACATATTCCGGAACCCGTCTGGACAATGCGAATTCGGACAGGCGAAGAGGATTGCTTCGGTAAGAACTGGTCTCGCCGGAAGGAATCAGCTCGTCGGTCGTGGTAACCGGGTCGCGGATTACGGCAGCCAATTTAACCAGCATATTGTTGGCAAGGGCTTCCATCTTGGGCCAGTCGGTAATGTTCGGTCCGAGAATCAGTTCCGCGTCCTTGTCCGCTTTGCCGTAGCCGTAATACAAACGGTTGCGATATACGGATTTATCAAAATGATATTCATGATGAGGTACTTCGTATTCCAAATCGGTTGCGGCCGTAATGATACCGCCGTTTGCTGCCGTTGCGGCAATACTTCTGGCATCCATCAGCGCAACACCGCAAAGCTGTCCGTCGGACGGCTTGGAACCTTCACGGTTCGGGAAGTTACGTGTGGTATGACGAAGAGACAGACCGTTGTTTGCGGGAACGTCTCCGGCTCCGAAGCAGGGACCGCAGAAGGACGGCTTAATGATGGCACCGGCTTTCAGAAGGGACGCGGTGGCACCGATTTTGGTCAGCTCCAGACTGACGGGAACGCTGGTCGGGTATACGTTCAGAGAGAAATAACCGTTTCCGCAGCTCTTCTGATCGAGAATGGCCGCAGCCTCGTCAATATTGTCAAAGAGACCGCCGGAGCAGCCGGCAATGACACCCTGATCGGCATAGACCTTGCCGTCGCGAACCTTGTCGCGAAGATTGTATTTGTGACCCTTGAATTTGGCTGCGGCTTCTTCCTCTACCTTTGCGAGGATGGCGTCCGCATTTTCCACAAATTCATGGATGGTGTAAGCGTTGGACGGGTGGAACGGAAGAGCAATCATGGATTCCGCCTGGCTGAGATCGACGGTAATCATGCGGTCGTAATAAGCACCGTTGCCGGGCTTCAGTTCCTTGTAGCATTCGCTCCGCTCGTGTGCGATATAATGCCCGCGGGTAATCTCATCGGTTTCCCAAATGGAAGACAGACAGGTGGTTTCGGTTGTCATAACATCGATGCCGTTACGGAAATCGATCGGAAGGTTTTTGATTCCGGGTCCTACGAATTCCATGACGCGGTTCTTGACAAATCCGTTGGCAAAGGTTGCCTTCACAAGGGCAAGAGCAATATCGTGAGGACCGATACCGCGCTTCGGAGTTCCGGTCACATAGACAAGAACCACTTCCGGCATATCCAGATCCCAGGTATTCTTAAGAAGCTGCTTAACGAGCTCCGGACCGCCTTCACCGACACCCATGGTACCGAGGGCACCGTATCTTGTATGAGAATCGGAACCGAGAATCATGTTGCCGCACGCCGTCAGTTCTTCACGTGCATAAGAATGGATGACACTCTGGTTGGCAGGAACATAAATGCCGCCGAATTTCTTGGCAGCGGAAAGACCGAATACATGGTCGTCTTCATTGATGGTACCGCCGACCGCACAAAGACTGTTGTGGCAGTTTGTCATGGCATACGGAAGCGGAAATTCGGTCAGACCGCTGGCTCTTGCCGTCTGAATGATTCCGACGTATGTGATGTCGTGAGATACCATGGCATCGAATTTTATCTTCAGTTTACCTTCACAATCGGAAGTGTTGTGTGCAGACAAAATGGAATAGGCAATGGTCTGCTTTTTGGCATCTTCCTTGGAAACGGGACCGTTTTCGGACGGAACTCCGTTTACGAGATAAACACCGTTTTCATGTAATGTTACACATGTGTTACTCATAGAAAAACCTCCTTGATTATATAAGCACATACAAAGATTATTGTAATAAAGCAGGGGCTTTATGTCAACACTTTTCGTTGTTTTGCAGGCATATAAAAGTGCATAAATATATGGGTAAAAAAAATAATTTTTCTTGCATTTTACTGTTTCTCATTATACAATAAATATGTGTTGTAAAATCGTAAAACGATTTGTGAAAATGTGGTATATGAGAGAGAATTTCGAAATTCGGAGGATAGGAAAATGAGCATTAAAACAGTATTAACCCATAGTGTAATGCCGAATGAAATGTTCGTATGTACGGCATGGCCGCATGAGCAGTGCTTTATCTGCAATGATCAGCTGGAATTATGCGTCAGCCCGCTGTCCCAAAGAAAGAATGCAGTGCAGATTCATATGGCGGCAATGTGGAACGGTCAGGTTCTGACATTTCATGATTTGAACAGTAAGATGAAGGCCGATACGGTCAATCAGTATTTGCAGATGCTGACCGAGCGGTTGAAAACGATTGTTACGCAATACTTTGTATGGGGAGATGATGAGGACCATGAGGTCATCGTTTCGTTCGGCTCCCTGAAGCAGTTTGAAGAAGGAACGTCGGATCCGCTGGCAACCGATATGCGGCTCGTTTTGATGGTCAAGGACACGCTTCCGATTAACGACGAGAAGGAACGGGACATGATTCACAAGAGCCTGCGCGGCGAGTTCTGCAACTGGCTGGAAGAGGTTATCAGTGATGTCCCGAAGGAAGTATCCCCGGAAGCTCTGAAGAAGGATCCGAGCGTGATTTTGGATGTGAATCTGATGAGCCACGAAAAGCAGGATCTCGAACTGGAGAGTACGCTCAGTATTTTCGCATTGCTGTTTGCCCTGTTCGGAATCTTTTTGTCAGACTGGTTCTTTTTCCAGGTTTTGGCGATTATTCTCGGCGGATATGTTGCATTTCGCTCGTATAAGAAACAGAAATACATCTGCATGGCACTCGGAATTGTGGCCTGCGTAGTCGGATGTGTTTTCGCTGCACTGGCATTTGCGGAGCTGCAGGAAAGCATGAAGAACGTTAAGATTCCGGAGAAGTACACAACAAAATAACGTTAACAATACGGAAAAGCTGCATCGTTTATGCAGCTTTTCTTGACGATTAGGAAGGAATACGGTATGGCAAAATCCGAAAATCAAAAATTGAAAATCAATTATATTGCGAAAATTCTGACCCGCAATACGTCGAAGGACAACGGAATCACACTGCAGCAGCTTACCGAAAAACTGAATGAATACGGAATTTCGGCCGAGCGGAAGAGCCTGTATTCCGATATCCGTCTGATTAATGAATTCGGAGATATCCGTATCGAGAAATACAAAAAGGACGGCAATTATTTTTATTACGCAACCAGCAATCTGCTGTCGCTCGGCGACATCAAACTGTTGACGGATGCGGTTGCGGCGTCCAAATTCATTTCCGAAGACCGGTCGAAGGCGCTGATTCGCCGGCTTGAAAATATGGTCAGCGAGAAAGAGGAACGACAGCTGGACCGAACGGTTGTCATTCGGAACCGTGCCGGAGAAACCATACGAAATGCCTATGATAACGTGGATTTGATTCATCGTGCCATGCAGGAGAATCGTCAGATTTCATTTACCTATATGAAATGGGATGTGAACAAGAAAATGGTGGTCAGCGGAGAGGCGGTACGGCGCGGAATCAGTCCGTGGAGGCTGCTGTACGATAACGACAATTATTATTTGCTGGCATACGTGGACAGCAAGCAGGACATCCGAACCTTCCGTGTCGATAAAATGAGCAACGTGAAGATTGCGGAGGAAAGCCGCCACGGAGAATCGGACTATCGAAAGACCAATCCGGAAAATTATGCGGAATCCCGGTTCCTGATGTATGACGGCGAACCGGAACGGGTGACGGTCAAATGCCCGTCCGAGAAAATCGGATTGTTTCTGGATATGTTCGGAACGGACATCACCATTCGGCAGGATCCGCTGGACGAGGCAAAATCCGAAGTTTCGATGCGCCTTGTGCCGAGCCGCCTGTTTCTCGGGTGGCTGCTCGGACTCGGACACGGAATTCAGCTTGTAAGTCCGCAGTCCGCCGTGGATACGATGGAGGAAATGTGCGAGGAAATGCTTCGGAATCACGTGCCCCGTGAGATTACGACGGTTGTATTCGATCTCGGAATGGTGCTTCTGGAGTTCCGGTATCATGAGTACATGAAGGAGCTGAATTTCTCCAAGGCCAATATCGAACTGTTTGAAAATGAGATTCTGTTCCGGACGGAATGGCAGCTTCTGGATGCCGGACAGATTACGCAGGAGGAAGCCATCGAACGATGGGTCACACGCTACCCGGAGAGCGAGAAGGCCATTCGGCTGTTCTTCAAAAACCCGAAGCGTCTGGTGATTCCGTACAAGGATACCGACAATCTGATTCGCCGGCTTCACGATATGGGATATCGGGTATATGCATTATCCAATTATTCCAAGGAAATGTTCGAGTATCATGAGAAATACAGCATTCCGTTCCTGCAGCATTTGGACGGATATATGATTTCCGCAAAAGAAAAAATGGCAAAACCGGACACGGCATTTTACGAAGCGTTTTTCAACCGCTATCACCTCAAGCCGGAGGAATGTGTGTTCCTGGATGACCGGAAAGAGAACGTGACAGCAGCAGAACGGTGTCGGATGCATGGCATTTTGGCGGATCCCCGAAAGGCCGGACTGGACAATCTGTTTTCTTTTCTGGAAGTTCACCGACCAAAGAAAACGAACAGTTACGAAGAAGAGTAAGGGACGGCAGATTATCCCGGTGAACCCTGGCATAGACGGTTTTCAGGCCGCTTTGGGCTGCGAGATACCGAAGCATCAGGCGAACGGCACCGGTACCGAAACCGCGGGAACGAAAGTCGGGATGAATCAGAAAATCAATTGTGAATTCCGTCTCGTCGGAAACTCCGAGGTCCTGCGGGAAAATGCCGATATAGCCGATTTCCGCACCGTGTGAGAGAATCCGAAACGTGCCCGTGAACGGATATACGGAGGACAGCATCCGATGGTATCGGAAAAGCTCGGAGCAATCGGCATCGGTGTAACGCCGCTCGTCCGGTGTCAGACAGTACGGTTCGCGCCGGCAGCATTCAAAATAATTGAAAAAATCCTGTCCGGAAACGCGGCAAAGCGCCATCGTTTCATCGGAAATAACAGGAGTTCGGGTGTCATATAAGGCAAATACGGAAGTCAGATAGTCCGCGGTCAGAGAGGATAACGATTCGACGATTTCCGGGCAGGACAACGCCAGTCCGTCATGCTCATAACCGATGACACAGGCATCGGCGGAACAGAGCCGGGCAAGACAATCCGGCCGGTCCGAAAGATAGACGGTATCATCCGCAGGAAAAACGCCGACGGAATCGCCGTCGGCTGTCGTCCGTGTGAAACGGAAGTCGGAATCCGTCAAAACGGCAGTCTGCAAGCCGGACAGACGAATCCGTTCGACAAAGGCACGAACGTCATCCCGGTTTGGTTGAGTGAGCAGAAGAACCAGCTTCATTTGCGATGCCTCCCTGAATCTGATGCGGTCCGTTCCCAATCGTAAAGAATTCGGATGGGGCCGATATCCCCATCCCTACATGGAAAAGAAATCGGAATGGGGCCGATATCCCGGTTCCGACATGAAAAAGGAATCGGAATGGGGTTGATATCCCCATCCTAACATAGCAAAAAGAGGAATTCAAATGGAAATCGAAAGAAAATTTTTACTTTGTAAAATGCCGGAAGAGTTGGAGCGGTATCCGCATTCGGAATTGGAACAGGGATATTTGTGCG
Source organism: Lachnospiraceae bacterium (assembly GCA_045641285.1). Lineage (GTDB taxonomy): Bacteria > Bacillota > Clostridia > Lachnospirales > Lachnospiraceae > ISDg. Next base: position 21,893 of record JAZUGQ010000002.1, on the reverse strand, counting down.
GAGGAGAAACGACCGTGCGAATCCGAAAAGCGGACGATCGGTATTATTTGACCATAAAAAAGAAACCGTCTGCCGATGCGGACGAAAAATACGGCGCGATTGTCCGAATCGAAATCGAAGAGGAAATCACGGATACGCTGTATTATTCGCTGTTTCGCGCCGTGGAAGGCAATCCGGTGACGAAAACACGGTATCGGATTCCGTATTTGTCCTATGTTGTGGAACTGGATGTGTTTCACGGAATGCTCGAAGGGCTTGTGACAGCGGAAATCGAATTCCCGACGGTAGAGGAAGCGGGCCTGACGGAACTGCCGGACTGGTTCGGAAAGGATGTGTCTGCGGACCGCAGATACCGGAATTCCGCAATGTCCAAAATGACCCGGGAGGAAGCGGAAAAACTGGTTGCGGAAAGCCGCTAATGGCGGCATTTTCAAGCACGGACGAGGTGAATAGTCACAATCTTTAGGTATACATACTATTCATAATTCACAAAAATTGTTACAAAACAGGCAAAATGACCGAATGGCAGACAGAGCAATTTGAACAAGAATTGCTCTGTTTTTTATACTATTTTGACAAGAAATTGTTACATAATGGATTATATATGCGAAAACGGCCATTTGCATTTGGATTTTGGATTTGATATAATCGAATCAACTTCCCTCCGAACACGGAGACGGAATATGCGCGCAGAAACAGAACAGAAAACGGTCCGAACAGAGGAAGCCTGGCGGACTTTGGCATTCGTGTGGGATTTTCACAGGAGGAACCATTATGCTTGTTAGTTTTTGGGCGCCGACCTATCATGAGGAAACGGTGCAGATTATGACACTGGTATCGGAAATGTGCAGCAAGCGTTATCCTTGCAGTATTGCAGCAATGGAGAATTATCTTCATGAACGGAATCTGGGGTTTCATTTGCTGGGAAGCAAGTATGACGATATCCGCAATACCGTCGATCCCGATTCGGAAGAGTATTATTTGCCCGGAGAAGCGTTTATTCGTCATATATGCAGAAATGTGGGACGAAGGAGCGAGAGATACGGCAATGCGATTCAGGTCAATTACAACGGACTGGTCTTTTTGCCGATGAACCAGAGCATGAATTCCGATGCATACCGATATGCGATGTGTCAGGTACTGTGTGAGGAACTGGCGGACTATCGGGAGGAGTTCGAGAATGTCTTTATCAATCTGGAACCGAACGGCAATCCGACGACAACGGAAATCCTGAATCAAAGCGATGCGGTCGTCGTGTGCCTGCCGGCATCCGAAGGGGTGTTTGAAAAGTTTTACGAAACCTATCGATCGCTGTCCGACAAATGCTTTTTTGCATTTTACGGAGAAACGGTGTCCGAACCGCTGATTCTTTCGCTGCAGAAACGGATGCCCAATCATTCGATGCGATGCTGTTTTGTGGAAATGACCCGGATGCTTCGGAAATATCTGGAAGAAGGGCACGGAATCCGATATCTGGAACGGTTTGATGTGTGGAAGGAACGTCGGGATTCGAACCCGGTATTGGTGGCGGATCGGGAAACGATGTATTTGAGCACGGGGAAAGAAACCGAAGAGCTTCTCGAATCCGAATCGGCGGAGTATATCCGACGGGTGGAAGAAAATGAATGGACCCTCCGCGAATACAGCGATCAATATGACCCGCGCAGGGAAATTCTGCCGATCCGTAGCATTCAGTATATCAGCGAATGGCTGATGCAGGGGTCGTATTCGGGATATTTCGGCAGGAAATCCGGAGACCATGTCGGACCGGGATTTCGGAACCGCGGAAAGAGAAGCGAACTCGTCGTTCTCGAACGGAATGCCGATTACCGGAAGAGTTGATAAACCGGCAATCCCTGCACAGTGCCCGGACTCCCTATACAGTGCCGGAATCCCTGTACGAAGCCTAATATCCTTGTACAAAGCCGAAATTTGTGCTATACTTTGAAATCATCGGAAAGGGGGATGGATTGTATGACAAATCAAAATGAAAATCCATCAAAAGACATTGTATTTGACGAATTGCCGGGTACGGCAGAACAGCTGAAGGCATTACCGTATGCCAATCTGAAAGATCCGTATGCGGTTGCGGCAATGTGCGTATGTGCGCTGAACGTATTCCCGACGTCCAAAGAGGATTCGATTGCCATGATGAATGTTCTGAAGGGACCGGAACCGGTATCGCAGTTTGAAATCCAGTTTATTCGGGATCGTTTTGCGGACGGAAAAGAATATAAAGCAAGATCGTATTTTGAAGGGGCAACACCGGATAACGGATATGAACCGAGCAAGCCGTATACCGTTCGTGTTTCCGAGAATCCTTACAGTCGGGACGAATGGGAAAAAGGATATCTGACCGTATTTTTGCAGTCGGGCGGAGCGGATTCCAAACGTCCGCTGACACTGAGAACCAAGAAATCAACCGGAGAATGGTTTGTTTCTTCGGATTCGTATCGCGGGCTTTTGGCGGATATCCGGATTCCGAAAGCAGAGGATCCCTGGGCATAAACCGGAATCCTGTGCCGGACTTTGAGAATGTCGGCCGAAGCAGGAGAAATTTCCGGCATAAACCGGAATCAGCGGTTCTCTCCGAGATAGAACAGGGCTATCGTACCGGGGCCGCAGTGCGACCCGATGGCGGCACCGATCGAATTGTATACGATGTTCTGAATTCCGAAGCGGGCCGTAATCTGCTCTCCGAGGAAACGGGCTTCGTCGATGCAGTCCGCGTGAGAGATAAAGATCACATCATTTTCATAATGACCAAGAGAAGCAGCCATGTTGTCAATCATTGTCAGCATGGCTTTTTTTCGTCCGCGGACATTGGAAAGAGACACCAAATGCCCCTCGTTGTCCATATGAAGAACCGGTTTGACGTTAATCAGCGTGCCGATAATGGACGTGGCTTTTCCAATCCGGCCGCCGCGCATCAGATACCGAAGATCATCCACGGTAAACTGGTGGCAAAGGTGAAGCTTGTTGGCCTCCAGCCACGCTGCGGTGTCGGCAAGAGACGCGCCTTCCCGCTTCATTTTGCATGCATAATAGACGAGGAGTCCCTGGCCGAGAGAGGCACTGAGGGAATCCACGGTGCGAATGGTCCGGTCCGGATATTCGTCGGACAGTTCCGTAACCGCAAGACGGGTGTTGTTGTAGGTACAGCTTAATCCCGATGAAAATCCGATGTGAAGGATGTCGTATCCGGCATCAAGAGCGGTGCGAAACCGCTTTTCGATTCCTTCGGGGCAGGTGGAAGCGGTCTGATACACGGTCCCTTTTCGCATGCTCTCGTAAAATGCGTGAAAATCGGTATCGGAGCCGTCACGATAGTGGCTGTCACCGGTCGTATAGTGAAGAGGATGAATCAGAATCCGATTGTCCTCCAGAAATGTCTTGGGCAAATCGCATGTGGAATCGGTTGAAATGATAAATTCGGACATATTGTTCCTCCTGAAGGCTGCATTGCCGGTATTGAAATAAACTGCCGTATGCAAGGTCGTTATCGAAAACAAATTCAGTATAAACGAAAAACTTATGATGTGGTTTTCAAAACCACATCGATATTATAGCATTGTAAATCTTGTTTTTCAAGTGAATATTTTATAAATTTATGCCGGGTATTCGATCTGATTATGAAGGAACCGGAAGAAAATGAGACCGAAGAAGAGAGAACAATGAAAAAAACACATATTTTGGTGTTATTTTTAAAGGTTTTTGTTTTCATTTTCAGGAACATATGATATAATCTTGTTCGTATGTATGCCTAAATGAAAGTTTGTTTCGTAAGGCTGCAAATCTGATATGTTAGGATGGTAAAAATCATGAGTCGTAAGAATAAGGGAAAGGCGTTTTTCGGACTCTTCGTAATTGCGCTGCTGGCCGCAGGCATTATTGTATGGTTTGCATTGAGCGCCGGCAACAAAATCAACGGTGTGAACAAGATTCACCTTGGTTTGGACCTGGCAGGTGGTGTCAGCATCACATACCAGGCTGTAGATGACAAGGTGTCCGGCGAAGCCATGGATGATACCTTGACGAAGCTGCAGCTGCGTGCGGAACAGTTCAGCACCGAAGCACAGGTTTATAAAGAAGGAAGCAATCGTATTAATGTAGACATTCCCGGTGTTGACAATGCGGAAGAAGTATTGAAATCACTCGGAAATGCCGGATATATCTATTTTATCACCGGACAGGACAAGGACGGAAATGCCAATATCGAAAGAGGCGCTGACGGTGAGTATGTTCTGACCAAACCGATTGATGAGATTATCGGCGACGGTTACAGTCTGATTTTGTCCGGTAACGACGTTGCCGATGCAAAAGCAAGAGCTATCGAAGATCAGCAGACCAAAATGATTTCGTATGTCGTATTGCTGAGTCTGAACGATCAGGGAACGGAAAAGTTCCGTGAGGCGACAAAGAATGCCATGAATTATCTGCAAGGTGATCTTGGAAACATCATTGCCATTGTATATGACGGAAAGGTTTTCAGTGCACCCGGTGTACAGGATGTCATCGAGAGCGGAGAGGCTACCATCAGCGGAAGCAAAACGATGGAAGAAGCGGACAATCTTGCAACGGTAATCCGTATCGGTGCTTTGCCGACGGAACTCGAGAGTATCCGGTCCAACATCGTCGGTGCATCCCTTGGTTCCAATGCATTGAAGACCAGTTTGTTGGCAGGTGCTATCGGTATTCTGCTGGTTTGCATTTTCATGATTATTTTCTATCGTGTTCCCGGCATTGCAGCCTGCATCAGCTTGATTTTCTATATCGGAATCGAACTGGGAATTATCCTGGCATTTGATATTACGCTGACGCTGCCCGGTATTGCAGGTATTATCCTGTCAATCGGTATGGCGGTCGATGCCAATGTCATTATTTTCACCCGTATTCGCGAAGAAATCGCTAAGGGTAAAACGGTTCGTACATCCATTAAGGAAGGATATTCCAAGGCGGTATCCGCAATTGTGGACGGTAACGTAACCACATTGATTGCCGCTCTGGTACTGTATTTCCTTGGATCCGGTGTCGTTAAGGGCTTTGCCATTACGCTCGGTATCGGTATTATGGTTTCCATGTTTACGGGACTGGTAACGACCTACTGGATCATGAAAGCACTGTACGGAGCAGGTGTTCAGAACGAGAAGCGGTACGGCAGAGAATCTCATACGAAGACATTGAATGTAATTCAGAACTGGAAGAAGTATGTCATCATTTCCGGAACCTTAATCGGAATCGGTATTGTTATGTTGGTTGTCAATCGAATCAGTAACGGAAGCGCCTTGAATTTCGGCCTTGACTTTGTCGGAGGTACGTCAGTTCAGGTTACCTTCCCCGATGATCCGCCCGCGAATGCCGAAATCGAGGAGTTTGTCAAGGATATTACCAAAGACAGCAACATCAGTGTCAATGCCGTAAAGGGCAGCAATGCACTGATTATAAAGACCAGACTTCAGCTGGATGAGAGCACGGAACTCCAGAACCTGAAGAACAAGTTTATAGAAAAATACGGGATGAGCGAATCCGATATCGAAACGGAGACCATCAGCGGAACCATTTCCGGTGAAATGAAACGGTCCGCAATTATTGCGGTTTCCGTAGCGTTGGTTTGCATGCTTCTGTATATCCTGATTCGATTCAAAAATATCGCATTTGCGGGAAGCTCCGTACTTGCGCTGGCTCATGACGCTTTGGTTGTTTTAGGTGTATATGCAGTGGCAAGAATTACCGTCGATACAAACTTTATCGCATGTATGCTGACCATTGTCGGTTACAGTATTAATGCAACCATCGTTATTTTTGATCGTTTGCGTGAAAATCTTGCGGAACCCAGAAAGAACGAAAAACTCGCAGATGTTGTCAATCGAAGCATCAGCGAGACGTTTACACGAAGCATCAACACGTCAATCACAACGCTGTTTACGGTTGTTATGCTGATTATCTTCGGTGTTGACTCCGTTCGTATTTTTGCAATTCCCATGACAGTAGGTATCATTTGCGGCGGATATTCTTCCGTATGTATTGCAGGTACCCTGTGGTACTTCTTTAAGACAAGAGCAGATAAGAAAAAAGCAGTAACCATGTAACGTTTATAAACCGGCTGCCGGACAGTTTGTCCGGCAGTTGCTTTATACGAATCGGAGAGATTGCATGAAGCAATATGAAGAAAAGTGGGTTGTCATTCACAAACCGGGAAATGTTTCCGATATTATGAAACGGTTTGGAATCAGCGACGTATTCGCAAGAATTCTGTGGAATCGCGGATACCAGAATGATTCGGATATCAAAGAATTTTTATTTCCCGATGACAATACGGTCATTCCGGAGCCGGAACATGCGGAGGAATGGGTAACCGCAATCCGGAAGGAAATCGATTCCGCAAAGAAATTCCGCGTAATCGGAGATTATGATGTGGACGGAGTTACCGCAACGTATCTGATGGTGCGTGCGCTGAGGACACTCGGAGCGGATGCGGATTATCGGATTCCGGACCGGATTGCCGACGGATACGGAATCAGCATGGAGATGGTTCGGTGTGCCGCAGAAGACGGCATCGATGTTCTGATTACTGTGGACAACGGAATTGCCGCCATAGAACAGATTGATTTGGCCAATCAACTCGGAATGAAGGTCTTCGTGACCGATCACCATGAACCGCAGGAACGGCTTCCGCAGGCTGTTTGCATTGTGGACCCCAAATGCTCCGAAGGAGAGCGGAGAGTTGAGAATCTGTGCGGCGCGGTAATTGCCGGATATTTGGCGGATCGGCTGCTGGAATCCTACGGAATGGACGGATATTGGAAAGAGAATTCGGAAATAATGGCACTTGCTTCGGTATGCGACGTTATGCCGTTAAACGGAGCAACCCGGTCGCTGGTACGACAGGGCCTGAAAAAGCCGTTACCGAAATGGAACGAAGGATTGAAGCATTTGGCATATGCCAATCAGCTCAAGGAAGTACTGTGTTATCAGCTTGGGTTTGTTTTGGGGCCGTGCATTAACGCGCTCGGACGGCTGGAAACCGCAGATTACGGAGTGGAACTGTTATTATCGAAGGACAGTTCGATGCTGCACGAATATTCGCAGAAAATGGTGGATGTCAATGCCGAACGAAAGAAACAGACCGTGTTTTTCACGGAACAGGGCAGGCAGGAAGCAAAGCGGATGATTTCCGAACAGCAGGGAGATACCGTGCTTGTGGTATATCTTCCGGACTGTCATGAAAGTCTGGCGGGAATTGTTGCCGGACGAATCCGGGAAGAATTCAACCGACCGACCTTTGTGCTGGTGGACAGTATTACGGAACCGGATTGCGTCAAAGGGTCGGGCCGAAGCATCGAAGGGTTTTCCATGTTTGAGGCCATGATGGAATGCAAAGATCTGTTCGTGAAATTCGGAGGACATGCCATGGCTGCCGGAGCAACGATGAAACGTGACCGGATGCCCGCATTCCGCGAGTCGTTATGCCGGTCGTTTCAGGCGCAGAATGCTTCGGTTGTCCGTAAGTATGCCATTGATCTGGTGATGCCGTTCCGATATATTACCGGAACCCTGCTGGACGAATTGGCGTTGATGGAACCGTTCGGAACGGGAAATCCCAAACCGGTCTTTGCCCAGAAAAACGTTCAAATCGTCCATGTCGGATATTTGGGGAAGAACAGTCAGTATCTGTCCTTCACCATGAAGGATTTGGAACAGACCGAAATCCGCTGTGTTTATTTCGGAAATGCCGGAGAATTCGTGGATGAAATGGTTTCCGTTTACGGCGAAGATGCCGTGGACGAAGCATTTTCCGGATACGGTAATATTTTACTGGATATCCTGTATTTCCCCGAACGGAACAGTTTCAACAATCGGGAGACGCTGCAAATCGCAATGACAGGGTATCATTTTAGCGGTATCGTAATCTGATTTTGACAATCGGGTTAAGCGGATTTTGGCCGCAGCTCAATTAATTTTTGTCGCAGCTTAACCTGATTTTGGCAATCTGCTTGCGGACGGGAGGAATGCACAGGAGAATAACGGTCATGATTCCTTCGGCAAAGATGAACCCGTAATTATACACAACGGGGTACAGGAAGGATATCTGCTTCGGAAAATTATCCGGCATGTATTCCATATAGAACAGATAACCGGCAAGACTGCTGAATGCCGCACGGCAGAAAATGGCGAGCAGATAGCCGGGAATCAGATGCTTGCGGAGAAGGCCGGACAATCCGAGCGAAACATAAGCAAACACATAGTCCAGCAGAGCCTGCCAAAGGGACAGGAGACCGCTTCCGGTTACGAGCTGGAGAATCGAATAGACCGAGGCCGACATCAGACCGGCACGCAGGCCGAAGAGGTACCCGGTCAGAGTGATAAACAGCATACTGAAGAGGGTTACCGAGCCTCCGAACGGAAGCTGGAAGAGTTTGATAAATGATGTTACGAAGGCCAGTGCAATGCAGATGGCACAGCAAACGGTACGTTTGATACGATTGTGTTCGGACATAAAAAAACCTCCTGGTATTGACCGGAGGGCTTTGTTGATTTCCTGCATGCAGGTTCAGAGAGAATACGCTTCCTTCCGCCGGTATTAACCGGATCAAGTTATGAGGGATCGAACCGAACGGTTCATCTCAGCAAAGCACCCCTAGCGAACGTTATTTGTTTTATGTGACGGAATATAGCAGATTTTTTAGGACTTGTCAAGAAAGAATCTATTAAAAAATGAGGAGGGACAGGCATGATTATACGAAACGGTCATGTGATTGACCCGGCAAATGGCATTTCATCCGTTATGGATGTGCGGATTTGTGACGGGCGGATTGCGGAGCTCGGACACGCAATTCCCGGAGACGGAGAAGAGGAAATCCGGGCGGACGGACTCTATGTGGTTCCCGGATTTGTGGATTTGCATGTTCATTTGCGGGATCCCGGCCAGACGGCAAAGGAAACTCTGGCGACCGGAGCAGCGGCAGCGGCAGCGGGAGGATATACGGCAATCTGTCCGATGCCGAATACGACACCGGCGACGGACACCCCGGAGAAAATTACGAAGCTTCGGAAACGTGCCGCTGACGAATGTATTGTGAAAATTCTTCCGGTTACGGCCGTTACCAAGGATCAGGCAGGAAGCGAGCCGGTGGATTTGACCGGAGTCGTGAAGGCCGGTGCCATGGCCATGTCGGAGGACGGAAAATCCGTGATGGACATTTTGCTGTACCGGGAGCAGCTGAAAGCGGCTGCGGAACTCGGCGTTCCGATGCTTGCCCACTGTGAGGACAAGAGTCTGGTGAACGGCGGTGTCATCAACGCGGGTCCGGCGGCGGAACGTCTTGGGCTCAGAGGAATCACGAACAGCGTGGAAGATGTGATTACGGCTCGGGATCTGATATTGGCGGCGGAAACAGGATGCCATGTTCATTTGTGCCACTGTTCCACGGAATTCAGTGCGGATCTTTTACGGCTGGCGAAAGAGAAGGGCTATCCGGTCAGCGGAGAAGTGTGCCCGCATCATTTTGCCATGTGTGACGAAGAGATTCCCTGCGATGATGCCAATTATAAAATGAACCCGCCGTTACGGAGCAGACGGGATATGGAAGCACTGCGGGAGGCCGTTCGAAACGGAGTGTTCGACTGCATTTCCACGGATCATGCACCGCATACGACGGAAGAAAAGAGCAGAGGATTTGAAAAGGCTCCGTTCGGGATTGTCGGGTCGGAGACCGCATTTGCGCTGAGTTATACGACTCTGGTGCGCGGAGGCTATCTGAGCTTTTCCGATTTGATTCGAATGATGAGCACCAATCCGTCACGGATTATCGGACATACGGGCGGAAGCCTGAAGGTCGGTGCACCGGCGGATATTGCGATTGTTTCCACGGAAGAGACCGTGATCGACGCAAACCGTTTTTATTCCAAGGGAACCAACACACCGTTTCACGGAAAGAGCGTGTACGGGGTTGTAAAATATACGATTACGGACGGAAAGACCGTTTATAAAAATGAGTAATCAGACGGAAAAACCGTTTATAAAATGAGTGATCAGACGGGGAAAACCGTTTATAAATAAGTAATTCAGGAGGACAAATGACATGATTCAGACATTAATTGACAAAATTCAGAAAACCGATGCGCCCATTGTGGTGGGCCTCGATCCGATGCTTTCGTATATCCCGGAGCATATTACCAAGGCGGCGTTTGAGCAGTACGGAGAAACCATGGAAGGGGCTGCGGAAGCGGTATGGCAGTACAATAAGGCGATTGTCGACGCGATTTATGATTTGATTCCCTGCGTCAAGCCGCAGATTGCTATGTATGAGCAGTTCGGTATCCCGGGACTTGCCGCATATCGGAAAACGGTGGACTACTGTCATTCGAAGGGACTGGTTGTCATCGGTGACGTAAAACGAGGCGATATCGGTTCCACCAGCGGCGCGTATGCGGTTGCACACATCGGCAAGACGGTTATCGGCAAGAATTCCTATGCGGCATTTGACGAGGATATCGCAACGGTCAATCCGTATTTCGGAATCGACGGCGTAAAGCCGTTTTTGGATGTCTGCAACCGGGAAAATAAGGGCATTTTCCTTCTGGTAAAGACATCGAATCCGTCAAGCGGAGAGTTCCAGGACCGCGTTATCGACGGACGGCCGCTGTATGAATGGGTTGGCGAAAAGGTTGCCGAATGGGGAGAAACAAGCATGGACGGAGCGTACAGCAACGTCGGTGCGGTGGTCGGCGCGACATATCCGGAAATGGGCAAAATTCTGAGACAAATCATGCCGAAGTCGTACATTTTGGTTCCCGGCTACGGCGCTCAGGGCGGAAAAGCGCAGGATCTGGCTCCGTATTTCAATAAGGACGGTCTTGGAGCAATTGTCAATTCGTCCCGCGGAATCATTGCGGCATACAAGCAGGACCGCTATTCGCAGACCTTTGCACCGGTGAATTTCGCGGATGCATCCCGTCAGGCCGTCATCGACATGATTGTGGACATCAACGGTGCCGTTTTCGGAAAATAACGGCGCGAAATCCCGAAAACGCTTGACATTTTCAGGATAGGTTAGTACTTTATTTCGTAGAATAGAATTCCGAAAGGATTTCAATATAGAGCATCGCCTGGCAGAATCTGCCGACGAAACATAAGGAGAGTGTATCATGAGTAATTATGATCCCGCCAAGATTGAGCCGAAATGGCAAAGCTATTGGCAGAACAACAACACATTTAAAACCGATGTATGGGATTTCAGTAAGCCGAAATATTATGTTTTGGATATGTTCCCGTATCCGTCCGGTGTCGGTCTTCATGCAGGACATCCGGAAGGATATACCGCAACCGATATCATGTCGCGTATGAAGCGAATGCAGGGATACAATGTTCTTCATCCGATGGGATATGATTCCTTTGGTCTTCCCGCGGAGCAGTATGCCGTAACAACCGGAAATCATCCGAACGGATTTACGCAGGAGAACATCAAGACATTTTCCAAGCAGCTGATGGAATTGGGCTTTGACTACGACTGGTCCAAGATGATCGCGACGTCCGATCCGAAGTTTTACAAATGGACTCAGTGGATTTTCAAGAAGCTGTATGAAGCGGGATATGCACAATATATCGATATGCCGGTAAACTGGTGCGAAGAACTCGGAACCGTATTGTCAAATGATGAGGTCATTGACGGAAAATCCGAACGCGGCGGTTATCCGGTTGTACGAAAGAACATGAAGCAGTGGGTTATCAACCAGCCCGCATTTGCGGAGAAACTGCTGGAAGGTCTGAACGAGGTCGACTGGCCGGAGTCCACGAAGCTGATGCAGCAGAACTGGATCGGTAAATCCGAAGGTGTGGAATGCAAATTTCAGATTGTCGGCGGCGGAGAGTTCTCCATTTTCACGACCTGTATTGAGACGATTTACGGTATTACCTTTATGGTGCTGGCGCCCGACGGACAGCTGGTACAGGATCTGATGCCGCGTATTAAGAACCAGGACGAGGTCAAGGCCTATATCGAAGAGACCAAGAAGAAAAATGATATGGACCGGACCGAACTGAACAAGGGCAAGACCGGCTGCAGACTGGAAGGCGTTACCTGCATCAATCCGGTGAACGGCAAGGAAGCCGAGCTGTTTATCGGAGATTTTGTTCTGGCCAATTACGGAACCGGTGCGGTTATGGCGGTTCCGGCACATGATCAGCGTGACTTTGAATATTCCCAAGAACACAATATCCCCGTAATTCAGGTTATTGACGGAAACGAAAAGGACGGACACATTTCCGTAGCCGAGAAGGCATTGGAAAAATATGATTATCTCGGTAAGGGATACCGCCTGATCAATTCGGAAGAATTTACCGGAATGACGGTCGAAGAAGCAAAAGAGGCAATCACCTGCAAACTGGAAGCAATGGGCGTTGCAAAGCGGACCGTCAACTATCATTTCCGGGAATGGATTTTTGCCCGTCAGCGTTATTGGGGAGAACCGGTACCGGTAGTTCATACCGAAGACGGCGGAATTCATGTGCTCGATGACGAAGAACTGCCGCTGGTACTTCCGGAACTGGATGATTACAAGGGCAAGAACGGCAAGGCACCGTTGGAAAACGCAGTCGAATGGAAGCAGTATGACAGGAATGGTGTGAAGGGTGTCAGAGAGACCGCAACCATGCCCGGAAGCGCCGGATCATCCTGGTATTTCCTGCGTTATATCGATCCCGACAATGACAATGAATTTGCAAATCAGGAACTTCTGAAACACTGGATGCCGGTCGATTTGTATATCGGCGGTCCGGAACATGCCGTCGGTCATTTGATGTACAGCCGAATCTGGAACCGTTTCCTGTATGATAACGGCCTGGCACCGACCAAGGAACCGTTCCGCAAACTGGTTCATCAGGGAATGATTCTCGGCTCGAACGGTATCAAGATGGGCAAGAGATTCCCGAAATATGTTGTCAATCCGAGCGATATCGTTCGTGATTACGGCGCGGATACGCTTCGTTTGTACGAAATGTTCATGGGACCGTTGGAAGTCAGCAAGCCATGGAGCGATACCGGTGTGGAAGGTGCAAGAAAGTTCCTGAACCGTGTTTGGAATTTCTTTACGACACCGGAAAATATCGTGGACGAGGACGTTCCGTCGCTTTGCAAGGTATATCACCAGACCATTAAGAAAGTTACCGGAGATTTCGAGAAGCTGGCATTTAATACGGCAATCAGTCAGATCATGATTTTTGTCAATGCCGTGTACAAGGAAGGAAAATGCCCGAAGGCGTATGCGGAAGGAATCGTCAAGATGCTGTCCTGCATTTGCCCGCATATCGGTGAGGAAATGTGGAGCCTGCTCGGACATGACAATACGATTGCATATGAGTCCTGGCCGGTATATGATGAGGCGAAGACCGTAGAGGATGAGGTTGAAATCGCGGTTCAGGTAAACGGCAAGGTAAAGGCAACCATTTTGGTCGGAAAGGATGATGCACAGGACGCAGTCAAGGAAAAGGTTGACGGAAATGCGGCTGTAGCGAAGTTCCTGGAAGGAAAGACGGTTGTCAAAGAGATTTATGTCAAAGGCAGAATCTACAATATCGTTGTGAAATAACAAAAACGTTGCGAGATAACCGAATCGTTGCGATAAAAAACGTTTTGAAATAACAATATCGGCTGTGACGGGATGGGTTCCGGATGATACGGAGCACATCAGCCACAGCCGATTTATTTGTCATATGGTTTTTCGGAAGTTCCGGCAGCCGGACACGGATTGTCGGTCTGCAGGAAAAATGATGCGAAATCGATTGTTTTTTCCTAAGGAAGGCATCATTTCGCAAAATGCCGACGGTATTACAGCGGAGTATATGTGTAATGTTCCTCGGAGAAATGCATCAGGGTATCTTCCAGAAAACGTTTCGCCAAAAGATTGGCCATCGGAAGGTTCATATCGAGATAATTGCCGCAGCATTCCGGCTTGGCACCGGGAACATCGCTGTGCCATTCGGCGATAAACGTGAAGCACTCGCGCATCAGAGCGAGAATATCAAGCGGAGAGTAATCACCGGTCAGCAGAAGGTAAAATCCGGTCCGGCAGCCCATCGGTCCGAAATACAGGACTTTGTCTTTCCAGTCTTTGTGATTTCTCAAAAAGGTTGCACCGAGGTGCTCAATCGTATGAATTTCCGCGGTATTCATAACCGGCTGACGGTTCGGAGCCGTCATGCGGATGTCAAATGTCGTAATCACGGTATCTCCGGCCTTATCTTTTCGGGATACATAAATACCGGGAAGCAAAACGGTATGGTCAACGGTAAAGCTGGTAATCAGTTCCATAAAAATACTCCTATGAATCAAAATGCGTACAAATTTCGAACAGCAGTTATTATACTTCATTTTTCCGGCGTTGAAAATACATAAAAAGAAAATATCTTATTATTTGATAGCAATGGCAGAAACGGAGGGAGAACAAAAAGCACCGTTCAAAATTCGGTGTGCAGATTATAAGGAATCCTCCCATTGACGCACAACGGGCGCTCCTTGTGATAATTCTTGCATGAATGCCTGTTTTGATGATACAATGGAAACAGATGTGCACGCAGCCGGACGTCCGGAGGACCAAACGGAATATGCCGGGGCTGCGGCAAAAGACCGGAAATCCGCAAAAGGCCGAGCGTTGAAGCCGATACGTTCAATGCCTGCAAAGCAGGCTGTTCCGAAAGAATCGAAAGAGAGGAATCGATATGAAAACAGTAGTGATGGAACGAAATACACTGGGAGATGATGTGTCTCTTGAGGAATGGAACCGGTTTGGCGAGGTGGTATGTTATCCTTTGTCGGACCCGGACCGGAATCGGGAGAGGATTCAGGATGCCGATGTATTGATCGTCAACAAAATAAAAATGAACTGCGAGCTGCTCGAAGGGGCAAAGTCGGTAAAGCTGATTTGTCTTACGGCAACCGGAACCAATAATGTGGACTTCGACTATACCAATGAGCGCGGTATCACCGTGTGCAACGTGAAGGGGTATTCCACGGAAAGCGTTGTTCAGCACACATTTTCGCTGTTGTTTTATCTGTATGAAAAAATGAATTACTACGATACGTTTGTCAAGAGCGGAAACTATGCGGCAAGCGATATTTTCAGCCATTTTACGGTACCGTTCCATGAACTTCACGGAAAAACCTGGGGGATTATCGGGCTCGGTGCAATCGGAACAAGAGTCGGAGAACTGGCGGAAATGTTCGGCTGCCGGGTATTGTATTACAGTACGTCCGGTGCCCATCACACGGACCGGTTCCCGGAAGTATCGCTTCACGAACTGCTTCGGCAATCGGATGTGATTTCCATTCACTGTCCGCTGACGAAAACGACGGAACGCCTGATCGGCGCAGAGGAATTGGCGAAAATGAAGCGGACGGCAATTCTTCTGAATCTCGGCCGCGGTCCGATTATTGACGAGGCGGCCCTGGCGGAAGCGCTTGCGGCCGATGCAATCGGAGGTGCGGGCCTGGATGTTCTGTGCGAGGAACCGATGAATCCGAATAATCCGCTGCTTGCCATAAAGGATTCCGGGAAACTGGTGATTACGCCTCATATTGCATGGGCGACCGTGGAGGCACGAAAACGCTGTGTGGACGAGGTGACCGCCAATATCGAATCGTGGCTTCGCGGCGAGCAGCGAAACGTCGTGACGAAGTAACGGTTGACATTCATTTTGAAGATGTATACAATAGTACAGACGGAAAATGCCGGACCATCGACAGCTTTTCGCCTGTACTGTTATTTCAAAATACAATACGATTACGGAGAGGAACCGCTGCAGTATGGAAGAGAATGTATTTAACGGAGAAAATACAGACAAATATTCTTTGAGGGGTATGGTATTCGGCAAAATCCGGGAAGATATTTTGTCCGGAAAATATGCGGAAAATGAAGAATTAAAAGAGATTACCATCGGACAGGAACTCGGGGTATCCCGTACGCCGGTGCGGGAAGCACTGCGTCAGCTGGAACTCGAAGGCCTTGTGAAAATCATTCCGAATAAGGGCGCATATGTTGCCGGAATCAGCAACAAGGATGTTCATGACATTTATATGATCCGTTCGTATCTGGAGGGACTGTGTGCAAGATGGGCCTGCGAAACGATTACGGAAGAACAGATTGATGCCATTGAAGAAGTGATTTATCTGTCGGAATTTCATGTGAAGAAACAGCATTTTGACCAGATTGTGGAACTGGATACCAAGTTCCATGAACTGTTGTATGCATCCTGCGGAAGCAAGATTCTCGGTCATTTGCTGCGGGACTATCATCAGTATGTACACAGTATTCGTAAGATTACGCTGTCCGATCCGGCACGTGCGGAGAATTCCAACCGGGAGCACGGAGCAATTCTGGAGGCAATCCGGAACCGGGATGCGGACAATGCAGAGAAACTGGCTCACGAGCACATTATTCAGACGATTTACAATATCAACAGCCATAATTTGGCTAAAGTGGAACAGTAAGCCGAAAACGGCAGAAGAATACGGAAGCGGAACAGTAAGCCGAAAACGGCAGAAGAATACGGAAAATGAAAAGCGGTATCGCGTCGGTGTTTCGACCGGAAAATCCGGGGAAACGATGATGCGGTACCGCAGTTTGTTTATTGGGAATTGGACAGTTCGTCCCATTCGGTCATGGCGTCAAACAGCCGCTCCTCAAGGGCTTCCTTTTCGGTGCCGATGCGGTTTAACTCATACGAATTGGTGCAAATGTCCGGATTTTCCAGCTCTTTGTCCAGCTTTGCGATTGCCGCTTCGCAGTCCTCGATGGTTTTTTCGAGAGCGGCAATCCGGTTTGCCAGTTTTCGCTTTTTGGCTTCGCGTTCCTTTTGCTCCATCCAGTCGAGTTTGGTCTCATTTTCAACGGGAGCGGTCGAAGCGGAGGAACCGGATGAGGACGACGGAGTTCCGAACGCAACGGTTTCTTTCCGTTCCTTCATGACAAGATAATTATCGTAATCGCCTTCGTAGGAGAGAACGGTATTGTGCGTCAGTTCCAATACCCGCGTCGCTGTTTTGTTGACAAAATACCGGTCGTGCGACACATAAAGTACCGTGCCGGTATAGGCGTTAATGGCTTCTTCGAGGATTTCCTTGCTGGCGATATCCAAATGGTTGGTCGGCTCGTCGAGCAGAAGAAAATTTGCGTCGCTGAGCATCAGCTTCGCCAGAGACAGGCGGCCGCGTTCCCCACCGCTCAAGCTGGAAATCGGTTTGAATACATCGTCTCCGGTAAAGAGAAATGCGGCCAGGGTGTTGCGAATCTGGGTGTTGTCCATGTTCGGATGGGCATCGGAAATCTCGCCAAATACCGTGTTGGCCTCGTTGAAATTCTGCTGCTCCTGATCGTAATAACCGACGAATACCTGCGCACCGTACCGGATTTCACCGCTGTCTGCAGGCAGAAGCCCCTGTATGATTTTCAGCATAGTTGTTTTGCCGGTGCCGTTATCACCGAGCAGAGCAACTTTTTCTCCTTTTTTAATCAAAAAACCGATATCATGGAACAGGTCCTGCCCCGGAAATGCCTTGGACAACCCGGTCAGCGTCAGGACATCCTTACCGCTTTCCACGCAGGGTGTCAGCTTCAGCGTCATCGGGCGTTCGTCTTCGTGAGGCTTGTCCAGCCGTTCGATTTTGTCCAGTGCTTTGATTCGGCTTTCCGCCCGTTTGATGGACTTCTCCCGGTTAAAGCTTTGCAGTTTTTCAATGACGGCTTCCTGATGCTGGATATAGGCCTGCTGATTCTCGTAGGCTTTTCGCTGAGCATCCCGAAGCATTGCTTTCTTCTGTGCAAATGCGTCATAATCGCCGAGATACATAAGGGACTTGCCGTCTTCGATTTCAATGACCTTGGAGACGATTTTGTTGAGGAAATACCGGTCATGGGATACGACCAGAACAGCACCCCGGTAGTTGGACAAAAAGCCTTCCAGCCAGGAAATGCTGGCGATGTCAAGGTGGTTGGTCGGTTCGTCCAGCAAAATGATGTCCGGAGACGAAACCAGCAGCTTGGCCAGGGCAACCCGGGTCTTCTGACCGCCGGACAGAACATTGACGGGCTTTTGCCAGGTTTCCTCGTCAAATCCGAGTCCTTTCAGGACTCCGACCGCTTCGGAACGTGCCGCATACCCGTTCTGCAATTCAAAATTGTGTGAGAGGGTATTGTATTCCCGGTACATCCGGTCAAGCGCGTCGCCATCCACGGTTTTCATGGCATTTTCCAACTCCCGCATCCGTTCCTCCATGGCAAATACGTCTGCCTTCATGTCGAGGATTTCATCATACACGGTCCGTTCGCTGTTCATGTCCTGGTGCTGCGCGAGATATCCGATTTTGGTGTAATGGGAGAGGGCAACGGTGCCGGAATCGGCAGTCATTTCGCCCGTGATAATTTTAAACAGAGTCGTCTTACCGGTACCGTTTCGACCGATTAAGGCGGCTTTTTCGTGTTCATTTATATGAAAGGTAATGTCGGACAAAACGACATCTTCGCCAAATGCCTTGCCGACGCCGGAAACTGATAAAATCATAAATAACCTCTTTCTGCATGATACCATTCAATATACTATGGAACACGGAAAATTGCAAGTCTGCTTCATTGACAAGGAAAAAAGTCGGAAGTATAATGAATTCGTGTGTACTACGGAGAAAATACAGGTTTTCGGAAAGGAATTCATGGATACTCGAAACAGAACAACGGCATATACGAAGAGCTCGGTCATGCAGGCGGAGTCGGTTGCCATGGAACAGCTGGGGATTCCGCAGATGCTTCTCATGGAACATGCGGCGACAGCCGTTTCGGAGGAGATTCGGAACATCACCGAACCGTGTCGCGTGAAGGTGCTTGCGGGAACCGGAAACAACGGTGCGGATGCGGTTGCCGCAGGACGTCTGCTGGCAGGATACGGATATTGTGTCAGCATCGAAATTGTCGGGGACGGACGGCGAACCGAAGCCATGAAAGAGCAGATACGGATTGCGGGTGCCTATCCGGAAATCCGGTTATCGGAAACCGTTATGAACCGGCAGGACGAGCCGTATGACATTCTGATTGACGGTCTGTTCGGAATCGGGCTGAACCGGGAAATTCAGGGCCTGTATCGGGAACAAATCGAAATGCTGAACGAATATCGGAGCCGGCATCCGGAAACAAAAGTAATTTCGGTGGATATTCCGTCGGGAATCGATGCCACGACGGGTGAAATTCTCGGGACGGCAGTCCGTGCGGATTATACCGTCACCTTTTCCAAACCGAAAACGGGACTGGTTCTGTATCCGGGACGTACCTATGCCGGCATTTGCATCACGAGACCGATCGGGATTCCGGAATCGGCGTGGGACAAGGAAACGGGATATCCGGTACTGACGGGGCTGCAGATGCTTCCGAAGCGGCCGGCAGACGGGCATAAAGGTGTATTCGGAAGAACCTTATTGATTGCCGGATACGACGGAATGACAGGTGCTTCGGTTTTGGCGGCGAAGGCTTGCTACCGCTGCGGTGCGGGTATTTGCAAGGCGGTCGGAACGGAACAGGTGCTTCGTGACCTGACGGCGATTGTTCCGGAGGCACTGTCCATGACGCGGCAGGCTTTTCTGGACAATCCGGAAGAGGCCGGAAAAGGGTTTGAAACCGTTGTCATAGGTCCCGGCCTTGGGTTGACCGAAGAATCCGAAAAACTGGTCGAAACGGTATTGCGATATAACGATAAAACGATTATATGGGATGCCGATGCGCTGACGATTCTGGCGGCGTCACTGACATCCGAAACCCCGACGGAACGGATTGCGGAGCTGTCACGGAAACTGCCTGTAAACAGTATTCTGACTCCGCATATCGGTGAACTGGGCCGCCTGCTCGGACAGCCGACGAAGGAACTGTCGGGGCATACATGGCAAACGGCGGAACTTTGGAACGGAGTGTCGCAAATCACGCTGATTATGAAGGATGCCTGTACGCTGATTGTCGGAGACGGAACGATTTATTTGAATCAGACCGGCAATGACGGCATGGGAACCGCGGGAAGCGGAGATGTGCTGGCGGGCATTTGCGGGGCACTCGGGAAGACGGTGACGGACGGCACGATGACGGCAGCGGAAGCGGCCGCAGCGGCGGTTTCGATACACGGAACGGCCGGCGACCGAATGGCGGAGAAGCTGGGAACGAGAAGCCTGATGTCCGGAGATATCGCGGAAGGAATTCCGGAAACATTGAAAACACTGACGGATGAGAAAGGATTGGAATGACAGACATGGAAGATGCCGATAACGGTAGCCACAGTTTGTGGGAAAGACTTCGGAAACGGTGGGGAAAACGAAACGAAGAGGATTGTGACGAGGAAATCATAACCCTCGTGAATGATTACAAAGACCAGGGCGCTTTGGAAGAGGATGAAGCGGAAATGATTACCAATATCATGGAATTTTCCGAGACCCAGGCCAAAGATATTATGACAAATCGAATGAAAATCGAAGCATTTTCCGTGGAAGAAACGCTTGAAAATGTGCTTCATATTATGCTTCATTCGAATTTTTCCAGATATCCGCTGTATGAGGATAACCTCGACAACATCGTCGGAATACTGTATCTGAAGGATGTCATGATCGAGTATCTGGAGGGAGACCGGCAGGCGCCTCTGACCAAGGTCGCGAGGGAACCGTTCAATGTACCGGAAACCATGCCGATTGATACTCTGTTTGAAGAAATGCAGGACAAGAAGATACACATGGCGGTTGTCATCGACGAATACGGACAGACCGCGGGAATTGTGGCAATGGAAGATATTCTCGAAGAAATCGTCGGCGATATTCTGGATGAATACGATGAGGAAACGGAAGAGGCCCAGAAATCCGGAGAAGTGCTTACGGTATCCGGAAGCATTTCCGTGGATGAACTGAAGGAGCTGATCCCGATTGAATTTACCAAAGAGGATGAGGAAAATTTCGAGACGCTGAACGGCATTTTGATTAATTGTCTCGGACATATACCGAACGACGGAGAAACCGGTGTGGTTTCTTACGGAGACTGGAAATTTGAGATACTCGGCTGTGAGGGACGGAGAATTTCCAATGTTCGGATTACGAAGAAGGAATCGGAGTCGGATGAACATAACGATACTGACGGTAGGAAAGATTAAAGAAGCGTTTTTTAACGATGCGATCAAAGAATATTCGAAACGGTTGTCCCGATATGTGCAGCTGAAAATTGTCGAGGTGCCGGATGAGAAAACACCGGACGACGCATCGCCGGCCATCGAGGACAAAATCCGCCGGACGGAAGGCGAACGTCTTCTGAAAGCCATGAAAAAGGATGCGTATACAATCGCGCTGGCCATCGAAGGGAAAATGCTGGACTCCGTCGAACTGTCGCACAAAATCGATGCGCTCGGTGTGGCCGGAGTGAGCCATATCCAACTGATTATCGGCGGTTCGCTCGGACTGTCGCCGGAAGTCCTGAAAAGCGCGGATTATTTGCTGAGCTTTTCCAAAATGACATTTCCACACCAGCTGATGCGGGTCATTTTGCTGGAACAGATTTATCGGGCTTATCGAATCAGCAGCGGAGAACCGTACCATAAATGATACGGTAGGGCGTATCATAAATAGTAGAGTCATTAAAATGAGTGCAAAAAACAAAAGTGATTATCATTTATGAGTATGTCAATATCTTGGAGGATGAATTTTGAAAAAGGGCATTAGATTTCTTGCGTTTACAGATTTACATTATGACCGGATGAAAGACGGTGATGAACGTCTGGAAAGAATTATCCGGGCTATTAAGGAAAATCAGCCGGATTTCTGCATATGTCTCGGGGATTTTTGTGATCCGGTTGAGAAGAATAAATTTCTGGTGGAGCGACTAAAGAAAACAGG
>JAZUGQ010000001.1:0-27859 GCA_045641285.1 Lachnospiraceae bacterium | reverse complement strand
TCGCATTGGAGCTGACCGTTGCCGCATTTCCGGTTGTCAGAGATACGGTTGCCGTTGCCTTGCCGGACGCATAGCCGAGCGTTCCGGACGGGCCGGTAACGGACAGCACATTTCCCTTCTGCGTAACCGTTACGGTTCTCTTGATTCCACCGCCGGATACGGTTACATGACCGGTTCTTGCCTCACCCGAGGTATTGGCCTGCGCGGAAATCGCATAGCCGCCGGAAATTGCGCTCACGGTAATCCATGTCGCATCCTTTCCGTAGGAATACGAACAATCGGCCGTAACCCCCAGGTTCTTTGCGCTTCCGGTTGCATCCAGACTGACGGAAGTCGCAGCAACCGTCAGGGAGTGGGACGCCTGAGTAATCGTAAATGATTTGCTCATCCCGTATGCGGTCACGGTAATCGTTGCCGAACGGGATGCTCCCGAGTTGTTCTCGGTATATGCTATCGTAATCTTTTTGTCGGATGAACTGTAGGTCGGTGTGGCCCAGGTCGCATTGGAGCTGACCGTTGCCGCATTACCGGTTGTCAGCGATACGGTTGCCGTTGCCTTGCCGGCCGCATAGCCGAGCGTTCCGGACGGACCGGTAACGGACAGGGAATTGCCGCTCTGCGTAACCGTTACGGTTCTCTGAATTCCGCCGCCGGATACGGTCACATGACCGGTTCTCGAACCGCTTCCCGTATTAGCCTGCGCGGAAATGGCATAGCCGCCGGAAATTGCGCTCACGGTAATCCATGTCGCATCCTTTCCGTAGGAATACGAACAGTCGGCCGTAACCCCCAGGTTCTTTGCCCCGCCGCCTGCTCCGAGACTGATGGACGTTGCATTTACCGACAGACTGTGTGACAGCTGAACCAGCGTGAACGACTGAGACATATCATATGCGCTGATGGTAATCGTCGTAGCACGGTTCGTGCCGGTATTGTTCTCACCATAGGAAATCACCGCACGTTTATTGGTCGAATCGTAATATGCGGATGCCCAGGACGAGGAAGAGCTCGCCGAAACGGAGCCGATTCCGGTCCATGCATTGACATACAGAGTTCCGCCGGAACAGGACAGCGTCGTATTGGCCGGCTTGGAAACGCCCAGTGAATTTCCGTTCTGTGTTACGGTCAGGGATGCCGATGCTCCCGATGTCGTATACACCGTAACGGTGCCGGACCGTTTCGAACTGTAATAATTGGCATCCACGCTAATAACAACCGAATTTCCGCTGATGGACGGATGAATCCAGTTTTGAGACCGGTTCACACTTGTGGAAATGGCTCCGTTTGTCGAAATTCCGACCGACTTGCTACCGCTTCCGCAGGCAAAATCAACCGAGGAACTGTTCAGACTGATTCGAATCGGAACCGGGGTATTGGTCGGAGGCTTCGGCGTGTTGGTCGGAGGCTTCGGTGTGTTGGTCGGAGGCTTCGGCGTACTGGTCGCAGGCTTTCCTGCCTGGGATACCTGGAACGATGCTCCGGATCCCCCGTCATAAAAGCTGATGGAACCGCTTCTTGCCCCACCGGCATTCGCGCTGGCCTTAAATGTGTATACGTTTCCGCTTTTGGTATAGCTCACCCAGGACGGCGTTGAAACCTGCTTAATCGCAATTGTGGACGTCACCGTAACGGATCGCGTTCCACCGCTATATCCAACATTCCATACAGACGTCGTTGACAGTGATATCGAATTGGTAAGCACTGTGCCGACACCGGACCGAATCGCCTGTAAACTGCTGCTTGATTTCGATGCTTCGGCTGCTTTTGCGGGAACATTGATTTCCGCCATCGTAACAACCATCACAATACAAAGCAGTACGGCTATCCTACGTTTGATGTTACTCTGTTTCATCGAATTTCCTCCAATCTTCTCCTAATATTACTCGCGTGTTTGAAATTCCGTGTAACTCCATCGTTTCTCTGTCTGTTTGCAACAAAAAAAGGTAACAGACAAGCGGGCACGAAATAATTCGTACCCCGATCCGTTACCTCTTACGTTTCATTTATCCACCACATAGACGCATTTTCCGAATGAAAATGCCTTCTCACTCAATTCTTATCCGTCGGTGCCCGAAAATCATCCGAAAATGACGGCACCCAAAATATGTGATGATATGATATTAAGCATAATTCGTTATGTAAATGTTTTATCTTATACTGTTTGTATTCTTTTATACTGTTTTGCGGTTCACTGCTTTATGGTTCGGCATTTTCCCGTTGGAAGCGCTCATTTTCAACGAATTCCTCCTCCGATACCGTCTTGATGTGGTCGCCCCACATTTTCACAGCCAAATCCTGCATTGCCTTATAGCTGAACGAAGTACCCTCCCCGAAATGCAGGCAACCGTGCGTCTTGCCGAGTTCCTCCGTATAATCCTGCAATGCGTACACCGTAAAGTTTTTGCGTTTTCCGAACACACCGGCATCGTATTCCCAATGGTTGACCAGCGGAATCATCGTGCCTTCCTTAATGTAGGTTCCGTCTTCTCCCTTGTAGAATTCCAGATATGCCATGCCTTCGAGCTCGCATTTGTAATTCTTAAACATGGAAATGAAGTTGCCCAGCGAATAGTATACAACCATCCGGTGTCCGTCCTCGCGTTCCACCCATTCCATCGGCTGCACGATATGCGGATGCGCTCCGATTACCGCGTCCACGCCCACTTCCAGGAACAGATTCCGGTACCGTTTCTGATAACTGTTGGAGGACATTTGGTATTCTTCGCCCCAATGGACAAATACAACGACAAAATCCGCCATTTCCTTCGCCCGCGCAACATCGGAGCGGACTCTCTGTTCGGACAGCCGGTCAATGCTGTACGGTGCCTCATCGGTCGCCGAACTCAGATTCAGACCGTATGTATAATTCAGGCAGGCAATCCGGATTCCGTATTTTTCCAAAACCGAAATCGTGTCCTGCGATTCCTGACTGTCATGTATTCCGAGTACCGTGATGTCCGGATAGTTGGCCCAGAATTCCAGCGTATTCCGGACTGCCTTCCACCCGTAATCGGACGAATGGTTGGTTGCCGAAGTCACGACGTTAAAGCCTGCGCGCATCAGTTCCAGGGCCACCTCATTTGGCGTATTGAACGTGGAATATCCGTGGTAGGAACCCCAGCGTGTTCTGCTCTTGATATAGTCCATCTCCACGGACGAACCGACATAGCCTTCGTCGCCGCCGAGCGGAGTCTCCTGATTGACCACTGCCCAGTCAGCCATCTGCAGGTATTTGGATATCGGATCGTAATTGCCGGTAAAATCAAAACTTCCGTCCTCTTTATGATAGCCGTCCTCCAGCATATACCAGTCGTACAGATTATCTCCGACCGCGACCATGCTGACCACATTCGGAGTCGGCGTCGGGGTCGGCGTCGGACTCGGGGTCGGCGTCGGACTCGGACTCGGGCTCGGACTCGGACTCGGTGTAGCCACAGCCGGCGGAGTCGGTACCGTTCCGTTCTTTCCGGCACCACCGCCGGTCTTTCGGCCCGACCGGTTTATGCCGTAATCCACAATCGCCAGAACCAGCACTGCCGCCAACAGCACAAGAATCCATCGAAGCAGACGTTTCCGTCTTTTCTTCTGTTTCTTCTTATATCTCAAAAATTCCTCTTTTGTCATCTTTTTTTGCAAATTTCGGATTCCTCCCTTCCGACCTGTTTCCACCCCGTCGGTTTCTCTATCATACAATAATCCGAAAACGAAGTCAAACGAAAATGAGTCCTTTGCACGTTCTGCAGCCGTTCCTCTCCGCAGTCCTTTCCGGGCGCTTCCGGTCGGCGCTCATTTTGCCGGAGCCGTTCCTCTCCGCAGTCCTTTCCGGGCGGCTTCCGGCCGCCGCTCATTTTGCCGGAGCCGTCGAATCCTTCCGGTCCCGGGCCAGCATGTATCGCCATTTTGCAACTGCCGTCCCGATAATAATCAGGTATCCGATCCAGCTGTACACGTCGGGAATCTGGTCGAGCAGGAAAAATCCGAGAATTGCCGCGAAAATCACCTGCGAATAGTCAAATACGGAAATCTCCTTGGCCGCCGCCTTTGTATACGCCTTCGTTATGCAAAGCTGTCCTCCGGTCGCCGCGGCTCCCGTGCAAAGCAGAAACAGAAGCTGCGTTCCGCTCATCGGATGGTAATCGAACACCAGCGCCGGTGCCGTCACAAGGCAGGAAAACAGCGAGAAAAAGAGCACAATGACCGGTCCGCGCTCTCCTTTTCGTCCCAGGTACCGGATAAAGGTGTAGCCGAACCCGGCCGCCAGACCGCCGAGCGCCCCGACCAGTCCGTACAGCGACGTAATCCGAAACGACGGTTTGATGACAAACACCGCACCGACCATGGCCAGCACCACCGAAAGCCATTCCACGGCATTTGCCTTCTCCTTCAAAATGACATAGGAGATGGCGATTGCGAAGAACGGCGACAGTTTGTTCAGCATGCTGGCATCCGCGATGTTCAAATGATCCGCCGCGTAAAAATTGCAGAAAATCCCGATGGTGCCGAACACGCTGCGCGCCAACAGGCCCGGAATGCTCTCCTTCCGGATTCGAAATCCCTGCTCGCTTCGCAGGAGCAGTACCACGGCCACGACCGCCGCAACCACATTTCGGAAAAATGCCTTCTGCATGGTCGGCAGATTGCCCGATTTGCGAACAAAAAAGGTCATCAGTGCGAAGAAAAATCCGGCACCGATAATATAACAAATTCCCTGTTTTTTATTTTTCTCCATGATTGTTTCCTCTGCAGTTCCCGTTCTCTGCATTTTTCTCCGGGATCGTTTCTCCGCAGTTCCCGTCCCTTGCAGTTTTCTCCATAACCGTTCCTCTGCGATACTTCGACGGAAAAAACAGAAACGCCCGCAGATGCGAACGTTTCCGTGAGTAATTATTTGAAATATGCAACACCGCTCTCGAAAATCAGCTGGTTCTGTTCTCCGGTGATGTTCATTGCCACACCGGTACCGCGACGTTCGGAATGAGCCATCTTGCCGAGAACGTGTCCGTCCGGAGAGGTAATTCCTTCGATTGCCCAATACGAACCATTCGGATTGTACTGCTCAACCATGGTCGGATTTCCGTCCGCATCCACGTACTGCGTGGCAATCTGACCGTTCTCCCACAGCTTCTTGAGCCATGCATCATTTGCAACAAAACGTCCTTCGCCGTGAGATGCCGGAATGCTGTATACACCGCCAAGCGTTGCCTTCATAAGCCAAGGGCTCTTGTTCGTTACAACCTTGGTGTAAACACTCTTGCTGATATGGCGTCCGATATTGTTCATCGCCAAAGTCGGGCTGTCGGCCGTCTGCGGAGTGATTTCGCCGTACGGAACCAGACCGAGCTTAATCAGTGCCTGGAAACCGTTGCAAATACCGAGTGCCAGTCCGTCGCGCTCCTTCAATAGTCTGTTAACGGCATCGCTGATCTTCGGATTGCGGAATGCCGTCGCAATGAATTTACCGGAACCGTCAGGTTCATCGCCGGCCGAGAATCCGCCGGGGAACATCAGAATCTGAGCATCCTCGATTGCCTTGACAAATGCGTCTACGGAATCCTGAATGTTCTGACCGGTCATGTTCCGGAATACAACCGTATTGACCTCGGCACCGGCACGTTCAAATGCCAGCTTGGAGTCATATTCGCAGTTGGTTCCCGGGAATACCGGAATAAATACCTTCGGAACCGCTACCCGGTTCTTGGCAACATAAATCGTCTTCGCGTCGTACATTGCCTTCGGAACCTCGGTTCCTTCAATCGAATCCGCCATGTTGGAACGGGTCGGGAAGACCTTCTCCAGAGTCTGGGTATATGCCTTCAGAGCCTCCGCTGCCGGAATTTCCATAAAGTCTGCGCCGCAGTTTCCGTCGGTCTCGCAGCAGGCGCTGTTCAGCTTCCAGCGGAACATACCGTCATCCGTAACCTTGCCGACCTTGCGATAGGTCAGACCGGCGCGGTCCAGAACATCCAGCTTGTCCTCATCGATTTCCGCCAAAATGCTGCCGTATGCCGGAGCAAATGCCTCTTCATACGAAACCTTGCCGCAGACTTTGATGCCGAAGCCGTTACCGAATGCCATTTTGCTCATTGCTTCCGCAATACCGTTCTTTCCGAGCGCATACATCGCATTGAAAATGCCCTTGCCGGACAGCTCGTGAATGGCATCGTACATTGCCATTGCCTGCTTGTAATCGGGAAGATCGTACTCATCTCTTGCCATATCGAATACAACGACGCGGCTTCCCGCCTTCTTGAATTCATTGGTTACCACATCCGACAGTTTTGCGGTATCTACGGCAAAGGATACCAGAGTCGGAGGAACGTCGATTTCGTTGAACGAACCGGACATGGAGTCCTTACCGCCGATGGACGGAAGACCGAGCTTCGTCTGCGCATCGTAAGCGCCCAGCAGTGCGGCCAGCGGCTCGCCCCAGCGCTTCGGATCCTCACCGAGCCGACGGAAGTATTCCTGGAACGTAAAACGAATCTTCTTATAGTCACCGCCTGCTGCCACAATCTTGGCAACCGAACTGATGACGGAATATGCGGAACCGTGGAACGGGCTCCAGGAAGACAGGTACGGATCAAAGCCGTAGCTCATCATCGTAACGGTATCGCAGGCACCGTCCAGAACCGGAAGCTTTGCGATCATGGTCTGCGTCGGAGTTGCCTGATAAACACCGCCGTACGGCATTGTCACGGAAGCCGCACCGATGGAGGAGTCAAACATTTCCACAAGACCCTTCTTGGAACAGATATTCAAATCCGACAGCATCGACAGCCATGCAGCCTTCCGGCCTTCCTTGGTATCGCCGGCCTGGCCGAAGCCGCCCTTCTTGTCGGTTTCATGGGCAACGTAAGCATTTTCCTTCTTGAAATACGAATCCTTAGCGGACGGAATCGTAACAACCGCCTTGGTTTCCTGATGAGCGCCGTTGGTATCCAGGAACGCACGGGAAATATTGACAACTTCCTTGCCTCTCCAGGTCAGTACCAGACGGGGTTCCTCGGTAACCTCCGCAACAACAACCGCCTCCAGATTTTCCTCCTCGGCATATGCAAGCATCCGATCGACATCGTTCTTGTCCACAACGATGGCCATACGTTCCTGCGATTCGGAAATCGCAAGTTCCGTACCGTCCAGACCCGCATACTTCTTCGGAACCTTGTCCAGATTGATGCGAAGGCCGGCAGCCAGCTCACCGATGGCAACGGAAACACCGCCCGCACCGAAGTCGTTGCATTTCTTGATCATATGGCTGACTTCCTCACGGCGGAACAGTCTCTGCAGCTTCCGTTCGGTCGGCGCATTTCCCTTCTGAACCTCGGCACCGCATGTGTGCAGGGATTCGGTTGTATGCTTTTTGGACGAACCGGTTGCACCGCCGCAGCCGTCACGTCCGGTACGACCGCCCATCAAAATGATGATATCGCCGGGATCGCTGTTCTCACGGATTACGTTCTTTCTCGGAGCGGCACCCATAACGGCACCGATTTCCATACGTTTTGCAACATAGTTCGGATGATAAATTTCATCGACAAGGCCGGTCGCCAGACCAATCTGGTTACCGTATGAGCTGTAGCCCTTTGCGGCACCGGTGGTCAGCTTTCTCTGAGGAAGCTTTCCGGTCAGAGTATCCTTCAGGGATGCGGTCGGATCGGCAGCACCGGTTACACGCATTGCCTGATATACGTAGCCACGGCCGGACAACGGGTCACGAATGGCACCGCCGAGACAGGTGGCAGCACCACCGAACGGCTCGATTTCGGTCGGGTGATTGTGCGTTTCGTTTTTAAAGAAGACAAGCCATTCCTCGGTTACGGGGCCCTCTGCCTTCTCAATCGTTACCGGAACCACAACGGAGCAGGCATTGATTTCGTCGGACACTTCCATGTCCTGCAGTTTTCCTTCGGCGCGCAGCTTCTTCATACCGAGAAGCGCAACATCCATCAGGCAAATGTATTTGTCGCTGCGATCCTTGTACAGTACGGTTCTTGCAGCCTTGTAATCGTCAAATGCGCGGCTGATCGGAGTCTTGTAGTCACCGTCTTCAAACGTAACCTCCGTCAGTTCGGTCTGGAAGGTGGTATGACGGCAGTGGTCGGACCAGTACGTATCCAGCACGCGGATTTCCGTCATGGACGGATTTCTCTTCTCCTCATCGCGGAAATAATCCTGAATGAACAGGAAATCCCGGAAGGTCATTGCCAAATTGAGCGAGTTGTACAGTTCCTTCAAATCGCTCTCGGCCATTGTTGTAAAGCCATCGAAAATGCGGACATCCTCCGGTACGGCAAATTCCGTTACCAGGGTTTCGGGCTTGGTTTCATCCGTTTTGCGGGAGTCCACGGGGTTAATGCAGTAGCTCTGAATACCGGCAAACTCCTCGTCGGTCATTTCGCCCTTTAAAATATAGGTAGTGGCACTGCGGATAATCGGTTCCTCCGCATCGCTCAGAAGCTTCACACACTGCTCTGCGGAATCGGCTCTCTGGTCGAACTGTCCGGGCAGGTATTCCACGGAAAATACGCGGTCTCCGGCTTCCGACGGCAGCGTTTCTTCATATACGTCATCAATCGGCGGCTCGGAAAATACGGTTCCCAAAGCTTTCCGATAGGTTTCCTCGCTGATATTCTCAACGTCATAGCGGACAAATACGCGAACATCGGTAAGCGTCTTCAGTCCGAGATACTCACGGATTTCACTCTTCAGTTCCTTTGCGCGAACAGCGAAAGGTGCTTTCTTTTCAACATAGATTCTTCTGACCATGCTCATAAGTGCCTCCATACCCGGCCCAACGGCCTTATTTTCGAAATTACCCCAATTATAGCACCCTTGTAAACATAAATAAAATGAATATCTATCATTGATTTTATAAGTATAACTTATTGTTTTTATTTTCCGATTATGCTATACTGTTTGCGCATAATACAGGCAAGCCGGAAAATGTCCGAAAAAAACGCACCGAAATCGGGGCGGCCGGCAGTTCCGCCCGGTTATGACTACGAAGCACGGAAGCGATCCGCTCGGCGGGTCCGGTTTCCGATTGCCGGTTCGGAGGAATTTCGACATGCTTACCGAAGCGTTCAGCGGTCTTTCACAGTGTCACGGCTTACTTTATCTGTCTCTTTATTTTGTTTCCTGCATCGTATTCACGGTGGTTTTGTTCCGGATTGCCGGACCTCACATGCCGGTCGATCAGGGACGGGCATTTGCCGTAAACGGGGAATTGTCCCGCGGAAAGCTTCGCGGCGTCGGTCTTTTGTTTGTTCTCGGATATATTGCGGCAACCCTTTTGTTTGTTCCCTGGCGTCCGATTTTGGGCGTGATGCTCGGGCTGCTTCTGCTGACTATGCTGACGGGATATTTTGATGACGCCAGCACCATCCCGTGGGGCGGATTGAAAAAGGGACTTCTCGATCTTGCCATTTCGCTTGCGGGAGGATATTTCGCATACCGTTATATCGGTTCCGAATGCTATCTCGCCGAATCGATTTCCTTTACCGTTCCGGCATGGCTGTACGTTCTGCTGGCTGCCGGACTGATTTGGGGCTCCATCAACGTGGTCAACTGCACCGACGGTGTGGACGGGCTTTGTGCATCGATTTCCATTGTGTCCGTCAGCGCCTTTGCCCTGCTCGGTCTTTTTTTACGGCAGACGATTCTGATCGGAAGTCACAGTCTGATTACCGTCCTCTCGGTCGGCATGATTCTGTGTCTGGTTCCGTATCTCTGGTACAACGCCAAGCCGAGTTCCATGCTGATGGGAGATGCCGGTTCCCGTGCGCTCGGATTTTTCCTTGCCATGCTTGCCCTGTTGTCCCGCAACCCGCTTTCCTATCTGGTTCTGTGTATCGTATTTATTTTTGACGGCGGCCTCGGACTGCTGAAGCTGGCCCTGCTCCGTTCCGTCAAAATTCACATTTTAAAATCGGTACGGACGCCTCTGCACGACCACTGCCGCAAAAATCTCGGCTGGTCCGATACGCAGGTGGTAATCCGTTTTGTTCTGCTTCAGCTGGCACTTGCCATCATTTACATTTTTGTTCTCAGAATTTTGATTACGCTGTAATTTTCACAGGAACCGAAATCAACAAGGAGGCTTCATGGACATCAGCTACGAACTCTATAAAGTGTTTTACTACGTTGCCACGTCGCGAAGTTTTTCGGAAGCGGGAACGAAACTTTACATTTCCCAGTCCGCGGTCAGTCAGTCCATCCGGACCCTGGAAAAGCGGCTCGGTCAGACACTGTTCGTGCGAAAGACGAAAAAAGTAACGCTGACCAAAGAAGGCGAAATGCTGTTTAAGCACATCGAACCGGCCGTTCAGCTGATTCTCCGGGGAGAACAGCAGGTTATCAATTCCGGCTGCAATTCCTCGCAGCTGCGAATCGGCGCCAGCGACACCATCTGCCGTTACGTGCTGGTTCCGTATTTCAAACGGCTTCACGAACTGCTGCCGGAGGTGCACATCAATATCATCAACGGAACGTCCCCGCAATGCGCACGCATGCTGGAATCCGGGGAAGTGGACCTGATTGTCACCAATTCTCCGAACGCCGCGCTGAATGACAACAAACAGGTGACGGAAATCCGAACCTTTCACGATGTTTTCGTCGGCAACCCGAAATCCTTCCCGGCCTGTTTTTACGATGCCGGCAAAAAGCCGCGCACGCTGTCTCTGGCCGAGCTTCTGGAATATCCGCTGATGATGCTCAGCAAACGGTCTGCCACAAGCGAGTTTCTGCACGAACAGTTCCAACGTCATTCTCTGGACCTTGCGCCCGAGATTGAGCTGAACAGCAACGATCTTCTTCTCGACCTTGCGCAAATCGGTCTCGGAATTGCCTGTGTCCCGGACTATTGCCTGTCCGGTACCACGGATTTGAAGCCGCTCTCCATTCGGGAACCTCTTCCGGAGCGGAAACTGCTGCTTGCCTATGATGAAAAATGGCCGCTCACACCGGCTGCAGAGAAACTTTGCGAAATGCTTCGCGAATCAGACAACCAATAAATAATACAAACGACGGAGGTATCTCATGAGTAAACCGCTAAACGCTCTCAAAAACAACATTCAGAAAGTTATTATCGGAAAAGACGACATTATTGACGAGATGTTTGCTGCCATGCTGGTAGGGGGTCACGTTTTGATTGAGGATGTTCCCGGAACCGGTAAAACCACGCTCGCAAAAGCACTGGCCGCATCCATTTCCGGCGCATTTGCCCGGATTCAGTTCACTCCGGACCTGCTTCCGTCCGATATTACCGGCATCAATTATTTCAACCGAAAAAAGGATGATTTCGTGCTGCGTTACGGACCCGTATTTACCAACATTCTGCTTGCCGACGAGCTGAACCGTGCGACGCCCCGTACCCAGTCCGCTCTGCTGGAGTGCATGGAAGAAAAGCAGGTTACCATCGACGGTGTAACGTACTCTCTTGCCGCTCCGTTCTTCGTTATTGCGACCGAGAACCCGATTGAAACAGCCGGCACGTTCCCGCTGCCCGAAGCTCAGCTGGACCGTTTCCTGATGCGGCTTCCGATGGGATATCCGACTCAGGAAGAGGAAATGACCATTTTGAACCGGTTTAAGGGTGCCAACCCGCTGGATTCGCTGACTCCCGTCTATTCGCAGGAGGACATCGTCGCAATGCAGCAGGCCTATGTCAAGGTTACCATCCATCCGATTCTTCAGAAATACATTCTGGATATCGTTGCCGCTACCAGAAGCAATCCGAAGGTGCCGATCGGTGCCAGCCCCCGTGCTTCTCTGGCTTTGCAGAACGTTTCCAAGGCCTACGCCTTCATTCAGGGACGAAGCTATGTTACCCCCGAAGACATCGTTCATTTGGCATGTCCGGTTCTTGCTCACCGTCTCTGCATCGGACGCGGTGCTTCTCACAGCACGTCCCAGACGCTGCCGATTATGAAAGACATTTTGGCAAAGGTTCCCGTACCGACCGAAAACTGGAACTGATGCCCGGAATTTCATCCTAACGAATTTCCTTTTGATTTTTTACCGTTGCAAAAAAAGGAACTCCCGGAAAGCCGCTGTCGATACGGTTTTCCGGGAGATTTTTGTTCTTGTTTGTGTTCTTGACTGATTGGGGTCCGTTACTCGGTTCCGATTACTTGGATTTCTTTGCCTTCAGCACGGTACCCATCTCAATCTTGTCCCATGCCTCCGTGGTTTCCACATTATATTTCTTCTCGATTTGTACGTAAATATCGGAAATGGCTTCGCTCGTCGCCTTGTCCAATGCTTCCGTAACGGCATCTTCGTAGCCGTAAATCTTGTCATTGGAATCCACTTTCATAATATAATATCCGTAATCCAGCTCCAGCAGCTGAATTTCGTTCACGTTCATATCCAGTATTTTGTTCACGTATTCCGGATCAAAGGAAGCCGTTCCCGACTTCTGGAAGTCCCGTGTCGAATACGTCATCACATCATTGTGCTCCTTCTGAAGTTCCACAAAGTCCGTACCGGATTTTGCCTTTTCGAAGGTTTCGTTGACCATCCTGCGCTGTTCTTCCTTTTCCTGTTCGGTCATTTCGATGATATTCATGTCCGCATCCCGACGGTTCTTCGACACAAACAGGTACTCGGTTTCGTAAATGCGGTACATTTCCTTATCCACCGAAGCCTTCACCTTGTCCTTGTCCACGGTTACCGCGCCGGAAAGAATTTCGTTATACTGATCCGCCAGGAACAGTTTCTCATAGCAGCCCCGGATGACCTCTTTGGTCATACCGCAGCGTGCCTTCTCTTCATCGGTATATTTGCTCAAAAACTTGTCCGTGGTAAAATCAAGCTTCTCCTGCCGTTCCTTCGTCAGAGAAATATTGGATTCTTTTGCTTCATAATACATCAGAAACGAATATACCGCCGTGGAAAATACCGCCTTCTTATATTCTTCGGCCATCGGAATATTATTGTCGGACGGGATTTCCCAGAAGCTGACATTTTCGCTATAGATATTGCTGTACATTTCTTTGTTCTGCTCGTACAGATCATTTCCGGTCTTCTCGTTATATGCAAGGAAGTAGGTCATCATATCGAGTGTTACGTCATATGTGACATCTCCCTTTGTGATCTTCATGACAACGGTCTTGGCATTGCTCTTCGCTTTGCTTTCGGCCAGTTTCATATAATCTTCCTTTGTCAGCTTCTCGTCCTTGCACGCCGTCAGCGACAGGCACATTACAAGAATCAGACAAATGCTTAACACTTTCTTCATAAGAGTTCAGTCTCCTTTGTTCTCTCCTTCCGGTTCTCGGACCCACGGATTTCGGAGTTCCGTCACCGGCTTGTGATATCATATCATAAAAATGTGTCAAATTAAAGTTTTTTTTCGTTTGCTACAAAACCGATATCACAATTCCGCAGATTACAATTCCGGCGCATACCAGTTTCTGCGCGATTTTCTTTTCTTTGAAAACAAGCCAGCCGCCCAAAATGGTAACGATGGAGCACGCCTGTTTCAGCACCGTCATAACAAGCACCTTGCTGTTCGGGTCCCCGTTCGCGATAAACAGAAGCCGGTCCGCAATGACAAACAAAATGCTCAGGCCGATCACCCATGGATTCCGCCATACTTTGCGATTCAGTCGGATTTTCCGGATTCCGATGAACAGCACGTAAAACAGCACCAGGAAAATCATGTACCAAAGCTGCAGCTGCCCGCTTCGTAAGGAGTCCGACTTCATCAATACTTTGTCCATCGTCCCGCTGACGGCATTCAGAAAGCAGGAAATCATCGACAAAATGATGCAAAATGCCGTGCTTTGCCGGATTCCGCCCGTCTTCCCGGTGCCCGCAATCGCCGGCTCCGCAGCTTCCGGTTTCGTCCCGGTGCCCGCAGCAACCGGCTCCGCGCCGGTGCCCGGTTCCTCCGCCGGTTCCTTAACAAACCGAAGCAGAAACAGTCCGGTACAAACCAGCAAAATGCCGACTCCCTGGGTTCCCGTCGGCGATTCCCGCAAAACCAGAATCCCGAGCAGTGCCGCAAAAATGACTCTCGCCATATCCAGGATGCCGTACACACTGACCGGCATTTTCTTTAATGCATAAAATCCGCACATCCATGCCACAAAAATGACAAAGGATTTAAGCGCAATGGCCAGATACTGTTCCGCCCGCAAGCCGAACAGATACTCCCTCAGGCCCGACAGATACTCCGTCGCGGTCGCCGTTTCCAGCGCAATTTCCACTCCGGATGATATGACCACAAGAATGCAGGAAAATACCGTGTAGCTGACCAAAACCTCCAGCACCGTATTTTTCTCCATTGCCATTTTCTTGAAAATCTCCCGCACGCCCTTAAAGGTCCCGTACAGAAGCACACACAGTATCCAAATCATAATCGTTTCGTCAGAAAGCCGACCGGCGCCTCATTCCGTTTCCGGATTTCGGTTGCTTTCCTACCGGTAAAACAGAATCAGGAAAATGATTCCCACCAGCAGAAACGCGCCCCCCACCACATACAAAAACAGGTAGGGACGGCCGTCCTTCTTTCGTTCACTCCGTTCCGCAAGATATTCCCGATACGACTGTTGTTTCAGCCCTTTCCCCGGAATCAGCATCCGAACCGCACGTTTCAGAATCCAGGTCACCCCATTTAATGTTCCTTCGCCGGCAACAAACGTCAAAAGCGCAAACATCAGAATAATCACGCCGGGCACCGTAAATGCATCGCACCACGCGCGGCAGCGCTCCGCCGGGTCCGTCAGTTCCGACAAATGCCGTCCGGCCAGAATTCCCCATGCCGTCAGACCGCCCAAAACCGCCGTCACAGCCCCGCCGATCCATTGTCCCCGATGCTTCATTCGATTCCAAGCTCCTTCTTATACTTCGCTTCCTCCGCATCGTTACAGTACACAAAGTGTCCCGGAGCGACCTCCCGCATCGACGGTTTATCGGTCGAATAATCATGCTCGGCAAGCGCATTGTACACGATTCTCGTTCGCGTTTTCTCGGATTTCGGGTCCGGCAGCGGAATCGCCGAAAGCAGCGATTTGGTGTACGGATGCAGCGGATGCGCAAACATCTCGTCCGAAGTCGTCATTTCCACCATTTTACCGAAATACATAACGCCGATCCGGTCCGAGAAATACTTGACAACCGACAGATCATGCGCAATGAAAATGATGGTCAGACCGAACTCTTCCCGCAGCTCGTTCAGCAGGTTGATGACCTGAGCCTGAATCGAAACGTCCAGTGCCGAAACCGGCTCGTCGGCAATAATCATTTCCGGATGCATGACAACGCTTCTCGCGATTCCGATTCGCTGTCTCTGTCCGCCGGAAAATTCATGCGGATACCGTCCTGCATGTTCCCGCACCAGCCCGACGCGCTCCAGAATCTCGTATACGCGTTCGTCAATGTACCGGCGGTCCTTGATTCCGTTGATAATCATCCCTTCGGAAATAATCTCACGCACCGTCATACGCGGGTCGAGAGACGCAATCGGATCCTGGAAAATCATCTGGATTTTCGTAATCAGCCGGTTTTTCGATGCGATTTTGACATCCTTCCGGTACTGCTTACGCAATTCGTTTTTGGCCTCCTCCGTACCGGCCTTGGCCAAATCCGCCTCGTACTTTGCCTTCAAATCGGCAACGCACTGCTTGGCGTATTCGCGGTCCTGATATTTGTGATCGAAACGGGCAGACCGGATTTCCTCACGGTTTTTCTCAATGATGTCCGCCAGCTCCCGTTTGCGTTTTTCGTCCGTACAGGTCTTCAGCTCCGCACGCGCCGCCTTAATGGCGTCCCGATACGTCCGGGTGCCGGCGCAAATCCGGCGTCCCTTGAAATAAATGCTTCCGCCCGTAATGTCATATAAGCGGATAATCGAACGTCCGGTTGTGGTCTTGCCGCATCCGGATTCTCCAACCAGTCCGAATACTTCTCCTTTTTTGACATCAAAGCTGACGTCGTCGACCGCCTTCAGTTCCCCGCTTCCCATCTTAAAGCACTGCGTCAGATGCTCCACCCGCAGCAGCACTTCTCTGTTCTCTTCAGCCATTTGTCTGTTCTCCCTTCCTCTTCATCCGTTCGATTCGGTCGGTAATGGTTTTCGGTGTTTCCACCTTCGGCGCATCGGGATGCAGCAGCCATGTTGCCGCCCAATGCGTATCGGAAATGCGGAATTCCGGCGGCTGTTCCTCGAAATCGATTTGCATTGCGTATTTGTTTCGCGCCGCAAACGCATCCCCCTGCGGAGGATAAATCATATTCGGAGGGGTACCCGGAATCGCATCCAGTTTATCCTTCGTATCCAAATCCGGCATGGACGAGAGCAGCGCCCACGTATACGGATGACGGGGATCGTAGAAGATATCCTCCGCCGTACCGTACTCCACGATTTTGCCGGCATACATAACCGCAATGTCATCTGCCATATTGGCAACCACGCCAAGGTCATGCGTAATGAAAATGACGGACAGATGCCGCTCTGCCTTCAGCTTGTTAATCAGCTCCAGAATCTGCGCCTGAATCGTAACGTCCAGTGCCGTTGTCGGCTCGTCGCAAATCAGAATGTCCGGGTCGGCCGCCAGCGCAATGGCAATGACAATACGCTGTCTCATACCGCCGGAAAATTCAAACGGATACTGGTAATAACGGACTCTCGGCTCAGGTATTCCGACTTCTTTCATCAGTTTGATGGCTTTTTCCTTGGCCATCGATTTGCTGACCTTATGAACCGCTTCGGATGCCAATTCACGGAAATGCTCCATCATTTCCGCGGTTCTCCGACGGAATTCCGGCTCCCCCTCGGGGTTGTCAAGCTTCTCCGTGTACCGTTCCCGAAGGGCCGTCAGCGTTTTGACGGGAACATCCTTCAGTTCGTCCAGATCGAGCGTGTTCATCGGAACGACTTTCCAGTCCACCTTATTGCCCCGGGCAATCAGGCGATCCCGCTTCACCGTCTGGCGGGCATATCTCGCTTCCTCCTTCGGATTCTGCTTCACATACTGAAAATAATGTTCGATTCCGTGTATCATACTGCTTCGGAAGGTGTACGCAATTCCGTCCTTTTTGATTTCCATCGGATCGATGGACTCTTCCACCTGTTTGGCCAGTTTCTTCGCATAGGCCGTTGCCGCGGATTTCGTATACGTTCCGTTAAAATACGCAACGGCATCCTCCAGTTCCTTCAGCACCGCCTGTTTCTTCGTATTGGCCGTGTTATACGAATGCCGAAGTCCTTCCACGGCATACCCGGTAAACCGGTCCATAAATTCGCTGTTCATCAGCGCTACGGACTTTCGGTTCATTTCCGGCACGGACAGTTCGTCCATGGAATCCTGATGCACCGTCTTCATATAGCCGATTCCGAGGAAATCCGGCTTTTCCGTATCCATCAGTTCCTGCATGAAGTCCCGAACGGCTCCGAGGGTTTCCGTCACATCCGACACATTCTCGCCGGTTCCCTTTCCCGGCAGATTTGCGGTTTCGGATTCCAGCTTTCCGCACAATGAGTCGATTTTCGCATCGGCGCCCTCCGTATGACCGGTCAGATACGGGTTCTTCACCTTCTTCAGGGTTCCCGTCATGGTCTTCAGTTCGCTCTTCAGGCTGACCTCCTGCTTCTTCTCCAGCATAAACAGCAGATCACCGATATTTTCATGCAGTTCGTCCGCATAGGAAAATGCCTCGTTAAAGGAAGATTCCGCTTTCAGCGCCTCCAGATAGTAGTTGTTGAACTGCTTTGTCATGCCGGTAATTTCTTCCGACTTCTGCTCATTTGCGTCAATCATGCACCGGCGGAGTTTTTCCAGAAGATCGTTGAATTCCTTCCTGGCACGTGTTCGGTTGCCCTTATTTTTCAACAGCATCGCTTCCGTAATCTGGCGTCCGATTTTGACAATCGGATTCAGGGACGACAGCGGGTCCTGGAAAATCATGGAAATCTTGTCCCCGCGGATTTTGCACATATCCTCTTCGGAAATTTTCAGCAAATCCTTGCCGTCGTAAATGATTTCGCCGCCTTCCACCATCGAATTTCCGGCCAGAATGCCGAGAATCGCACGGGATGTGACGGATTTGCCGGAGCCGGACTCGCCGACGATTGCCAGCGTCTTGCCGCGTTCCAGCTTCAGGGAAATGTTCCGTACCGCCTTCAGTGCGCCGCCGGTGGTTCGGAACGCTATTTTCAAATTATTCACTTCCAAAATAGTATCCATGTTATTCCTCCACGCCTCGCAGCGACGGGTTAAATGCATCCCTCAAACCGTTGCCGAACAGATTGAAACAAATCATCATCAGGGAAATGACCAGCGCCGGGAAAATCATCAGATGCGGGTAGTTGGTCCAAATGGAGCTCGCATCGGACAACAGGGTACCGAGCGACGTGGTAGTCTCATTTCCGAGTTTTACGATACCGAGATAACTCAGCATACTTTCACTGAAAATGAAGCTCGGAATCACCAGTACGCAGCTTGTGATAATCGTACCGAGCGAGTTCGGGAAAATATGCTTCCAGATAATTCTCCGGTCTCTTGCGCCAAGCGTTCTTGCCGCCATAACATATTCCTGATTTTTGAAACGGTAGAACTGGGTACGAACCATATAGGCCATTCCGATCCAGCCGGTCGTGATAAAGGCAAACAAAAGACTCGGAATTGCGCCGACCTTGGTTGCCAGATGCATCTGGAACAGAGTCGCCACAATGATAAACGGCACGTTGCTCAAAATATCCGAAATACGTTCCATCACCAAATCGACGGTGCCGCCGTAATATCCTTCAATCGCTCCGTAAACCGCACCGATTACCAGATTGATGGCGGATACCGCAATGGCGAGCAGGATACTCAGCTTGATACCGGACGCCAGACGCAGCATCAGATCGTAGCCCTGGCTGTCCGTTCCGAACATATACTCCGGCTCAAACCCGTTTTTGTAAATGTAATAGTTGTAATACAGCACACGGATTTTGTACTGTGCGGTATTGATGTCTCCGCCGCCGGTGAACATCCGGTAAACCGGATTGCCCTTGCCGTCCCGAACGTAGTTGTCCTCCAGCACCATACCCGGCTCATACGCGATTTCCTTGCCCTTGCCGTTCTTGTTCAGGCGCACCGGAGCACCGCCCTTTTTCTTCATTTTGTACCAGTAATTGGCATTGGTCGGGTCCATGGTCCATTCATTGTCCTCAATCAGCGGATACAGAACCTGAATTCCGGTGGATTCCTGCCATTTTACGATATTGTCGTACTCACTCTGCTCCACGTCCATGTACAGGAATCCGACTTCCAGATACACGTCCAGCGAACAGTTGTAAATGACCTTGTCTTCCTTGCCCTTTGCGCCCTTGGTGACAACGCCCTCGCCGATTTTCTGAATCGGCTGGTATTTGCTGGCCATACCTTCTTCCAGCGTCACTTTACCGGTTCCTTCATGATCTTCGGCGCCGATACCGATCGCCAGGTCGATAATCATACCCTTTTCCTGGAAATCACGGGTCTGTGTGCCTCCCGCAATTCCGAAGGTATCTCTCAAAAACATGTTTCTCGGCGGTTTCTTGGCGTAATACACATCGAGGAAGGTCGAATCGTATTTCCGGAAAAATACCGGTGTCAGAAACGCAAACAGCAAAATAATCATGATAATGACGGCTGCCACAATGGAGCCGCGGTTCTTGCAGAACCGGTTCCAGGCATCCTTTAAATAACCGATCGGCTTGTCCTCGAATTTACTGTCCTCGAGACGCTCTCCGATATTGACAAACCGAAATTTTTCCGCGGGGATCTGATTGATATCGTATTTTTCTTTCATACTATTTCTCCCCCATTCTGATTCTCGGATCGATAAATCCGTAGCTGAGGTCAACAACGATGCCGCTCAGCAATCCGATAAAGGTATAGAATACCGTATCCATCATGAACACATCGTAATCCAGCAGGGAAATGGAGCGCAGGAACAGCTGTCCGACTCCGGGTACGGAGAAAATCTGCTCAATGACAAAAGAACCGCTCATGATACTGATAAACCCGGCCAGAATGTCGGGAAAAATCGGAACCATGGCATTTTTCAAGGCATGCCGTGACGTCGCCTGCGCCTGTGTCAGACCTTTGGTTCGTGCCAGAAGCATATAGTCCGACGTCAGGGTCTCCGTCAGTTCGGCTCTCGTAAACCGGCACAGTCCGGCGATTTCACCGAAACTCAGCGCCAGAATAGGCATGATCATGCTG
Organism: Lachnospiraceae bacterium; assembly: GCA_045641285.1. Taxonomy (GTDB): domain Bacteria; phylum Bacillota; class Clostridia; order Lachnospirales; family Lachnospiraceae; genus ISDg. The sequence goes on along the minus strand of JAZUGQ010000001.1, from coordinate 7,661 downwards.
ACGAACATTTTCCATGTGAACCACGAACCGCCGGCATCCGCAAGGGAATATACGGTCTGCGGAAGCAGATCCAATTTGAAAAACAGAAAATACTGAAGTAAGAAGGCATAGATATAGCTCGGCACCGATACAAAAATCATTACGGCCGTACTGATTACCTGATCCTGCCATTTGTTCTTCCGTATGGCGGCATAGATTCCCAGCAAAATACCGATCGGTGTCGCAATCAGCATGGAATAGAGATTAATCAGCACCGTAGGAAGGAACCGTTCCGTAAATACCGACCATACCGGCTTTGCGAAATCAATTTTCCAGGAAGTACCGAAATCCCATTTGGTCACAATATTTTTCAGATAAATGCCATACTGCACCAGCAGCGGCTTATTATAGCCCTGCGCTTCCAGCCGCAGCATCATGGCTTCCTTTTGCCTTGCCTCATTGGGAAGCTCCCACGGAAGCAGCTTAATCAGGAAGAAGCTGATGGTAACAATGATAAACAGCGTTACAAACATCAGCGCAAGTCGTTTTAAGACATACTTCAGCATAACAATAACTCCTTATACCGATATACGGGAATAGTCAATATAGTATAACACTAATTTGAAAATTTATCACTATTTTTTCCTGAAAATTGTCTGATGTTACGATAAAATATTGATTTCTGACGTAAAAATGGGCGTGTGAAAAAGTTTTTCTTTCTCACACGCCCAAAGCGTCATGCAATTTTCAAATGAGCCCGCATCCGCGGCCCGTTCCGGCCGCCCGGAGAGTCTGTCATTTATTCGTAGGACAGAACTCCTCCCTGCTCTTCAATGTATTTCGCCCACTCTTCATCATTGTAGTTGAAATTCATCAGACGAAGTCCGCCGAAATCGTACATGATATTGTAATCTTCGGTATAGTAGTTCGTCTGGTAGGACAACAGCTCGCATGCGGTTGTCGTGCAAAGCGGTACGCAGTAGTACAGGTTCAGGTAATTCTCTTCCAAATCAGCCAGAATCTTAAGCTTCGTTGCAAAGTCTGCTTCTGCAAACTTACCGTTTCCGCTCATGCATCCGGACCACTGCTGCCATGTCATGGTAACGTCTTCGCCGTTTACCTTCAGAGTCAGATTGGTCGTGGACGGATCCCAGCATCCGGCTTCGTGAATTGCTGCATAATCCGGATCGCAATATACCTGGAACATGGTAAACGGATAGAATGCCGCACCGCCCCATGCGCCGTAGCCGATTGCAAATTCACCGTTCGGAACGTCCGAATAACGGTCTGCGATATTGCCGATTGCTTCGAAGGTAATCTTGCCGAAGCCGGTTCCTTCCAATGCTGCGTTCACCTGCTTGTTGACCAGAGCAACCTGCAGCTGATCGGCAGACTGAAGAGATCCCTTAGCCCAACCGATACGGATGTTGATGTCTTCGCCTTCCTTGTACAGGCCTGCTTCAACCAGTTCTTCACAAGCCTTCTTGAAGTACTCTTTTGCAAGAGTAACGTTGTAACCGTTGATGGACTTGTAAGCGTCCTTCAGAGTCTCATATGCCTTGCCTTCGCCATACTCAACACCGTACAGGTTGCAGATTGCCTGCATAGCCTCATCGGAGTTTCTGTAAATGGATTCCGGATCGTCATATACATTGTAATAATACAGTCCGTTCAAAATGAAGCAAGCCGGCTTGTAACCGGGTGTTGCCGTTACAAATTCCGCTCTGTTCAGAGCAAGAGAGAATGCCTTACGGAAATTTACGTTGGACATAACAACCGAGTTCGCATTTCCCTTGGAAGCATCCATGGACTTCAATGCATCCAAATCGGTGTTGAAGAAGAATCTCTGTGTATAGGTCTCATCGACTTTGTACAGCTGATCGGATGTTGCGTATTTTACAAGCTCTTCGGGTTCCGGAGACCAGCTGCTCAGTTCACCCTTCAGGAATGCCTGCTTTGCGGCAGCATCTTCCATAACGTCGATAACAACCTTGGTGGTCTGGTACTGCTGAACGTCCTTACCGTCAACCATGAAATCCTCATAGGAGGTAAAGGAAACAAGGTTGCCCTTGCTGTTCTTCTTGTAACCGAACCAGTTTTCGTTCTGTACAAATACAACCTGCTTATCCTTCTGCAGGGATTCCAGCTTGTAAGGACCGTAGGAAACGGTTGTCTCCATCGAGGTACCGTAGTTGGATACAATCAGTTCGCCGTCCTGCTTCTTGCAGGATTCGTACATCTTCTCATGAACAAGCCAGTTGCTGGTCAGAGAGGTCAGGAAATAATTGATATCGATATGAGTTGCATTGACATAGCGAATGGTATAATCGTCGACCTTGTAGCAACCTACGGTTTCTTCATAGGTGCAATCGTCATACTTCTTGCCGTATGTCCAGTACGCCGGAACGTCGGCCTCGGACTCACCCCAGTCGGCAACCGATGTGGTAACCGGAACAAAGAGCGCATAGGACTCATCCGTCAACGGAACAAGACCGGTTTTCGGATCCATCAGGGCAATCAGCTGTTCCCATGTTGCTGTACCGAAATAAGCATCGCCGTATGCTTCCACGTAATCCTTCAGGGAATCTCCCTGAAGCCAGTTATTCAAAGGAGCTCCGACTGCGATCGAAACCGAAAGTCCCTCTTCGTTGCAGTATACGCCGTCCGCATTCTTGGTCAGTGCTTCCAGCGAGTCATACTTCATAGCGGCACCGTCAAAGTTCTCGACCTGAGCAATGGAACCGGCGTTGAAATACGCTTCTCCTCCGGCAACTGCAGACTCACCGCCCCAGTAATTGTTGGCACGGTAGTTCTTCATCTTGGGATCGAGAAGGGCCTTCATGGAATAAATGTAGGAATCCGCATTGATCGGAGTTCCGTCTTCCCACTTCACACCTTCGCGAAGCTTGATTTCGAATACATAACCGTTATCCACGTCATCAACGGTCTTTCCGGTCGGAAGCGTTGCCCCATACTTGGTAATATCATCCTTGTGGTCCTTGGTAACGTCGGTAACCGATGTTGCCATTTCGTAAATCCACTGATATACACCTTCTTCGGAATCCTTTATGGTCAGGTTTACAAGAGGAGTGGACAGATAGCTCAGAATCGCATCGTCCGAATTCATCTCCCATGTATGAGGGTTCCAGTTGGTTCCCAAAGCCGTATCATACAGCTTCTGTGTAAATGTTCCTTCGGGAACTTCCGGCTCGACAGGTCCGGCGGTAGGAGACGGGGTCGTATTGCCCGGATCCTGTGTTCCGGATGTCGGTGTCGGATTGGTCGTATTATTGGTCTCGTTTTTCTTATCATCTTTCTTACATGCCGTCATGGAGAGAACCATCGCCAAAGAAAGAATCAAAGCTAAGATTTTCTTTGCTTTCATCTTAATAATTCCTTTCCGATAATCTGTAATCCTCCGCTCGGGCATTTCCGAACGAAGGCTCAACAATGTTGTACATATCATTATACACCTTGAGGCAAAAAAAAGAAACACTCTTTCGTGAAATTTAAGAGTGTCTCTTTTTGACCAGACTTCTGTCATTATTCCGTAATTACGACAGCATTTTCAAAAGATTCCTGCTGCGCATGCAAATATACGGTAAACCGGGTTCCGATTTCCGGCCGGCTCTGCACCTGTATGGTTCCGTGGTGACGGTTGATAATCCATTTTGCAATGGCCAGTCCGAGTCCGGTTCCTCCGGTTTTGCTGTTTCGTGCCGTATCCGAACGGTAAAACCGCTCGAAAATGTGCTCCACATCCGACGCGTTCATTCCGACGCCGTTGTCCTGTACCGAGAAAAACGGACGGTATTCCTTGCTGACTCCGACGCGCAGCGTAATGGTGTCCCCCTCCTGCGAATATTTTGCCGCATTGTCCACCAAAATGCGCATCGACTGCTTTAACATTGCGGCATCTCCGTAACAAATCACCTCGCCGCCCTGCTTTTCGAATTCATATTTGTGTTTCGGATCGATCATTTCCGATTCCTCGAAAACCTCGCTCATCAGCGCCGTCAATGACGTCTGTTCATGACACAACTTGGTCCGTCCGCTGTCTCCGCGTGCCAGGAACAGCAGCTGCTCCACGAGCGTATTCATATGATCCGACTCGGTCCGGATTGCGGCAATCGCCTCCTCCAAAACCACCTTGTCTTCCTTGCCCCAGCGGTCCAGCATATCCGCATAGCCCTTAATGACGGCTATCGGGGTACGAAGTTCATGCGATGCGTCGCTGACAAACCGGGTCTGTTCGCGTGCCGCATCCCTCATACGGTCCAGCAAATCATTTAACGCACGCTCGATTCCGTCCAGCTCGGCATCGTTGGTCCGAACGTGATCGGACGGTGATTCCGCATCCACATGGCTGATGGCATACGTCAGATTCTGCAGTTTTTCTTCATTCCAGTTCATATTGCTGATATTCCGGGCATTGGTGGCCATTTCCCGCAGCGGTTTCAGTTTTCTCCGAATCGGGAAGCGGTCAAACAGAACAACCCGCAAAAGAATCAGTAATTCCACCGCCGCAATCACAACGGCAATGTTGTGTGCCGCATCCATCAGCGGCCGTTCCGCAATAACCGACCGGGTTCCCTGTTTCGTCGGCACGGTCACATGCAGACCGTCCGCCTCCGCTTCCACGGCAAACTCCTTATTGAACTTCAGCTCGCTCAGGTGCCCCCCCTTCCGTTCCAGGGAATACCCGAGAAATCCGATAATCGCAGCCGCCGCAATCGCCAGATCCAGTATCAGAAAACCAAATAAAATCCGCCGGACAAACATCCAATGCAGTTTCCCGGCAATCGAGCCGGTTCGCCTTTTTTCTTCATTTCCCATACTATTCTTACATCCTCATGTTCCGTTTACTCATCTTTAATCACATAACCGACTCCGCGTACCGTCTGAACCATGTGAACCCCGAACCGTTCGTCGATCTTGGTCCGCAAATACCGGACATACACATCGATCACGTTGGTTTCTCCGACATAATCGTAACCGCACACCTTCTGAAGCAGTGTTTCCCGGTTCAGTACGATGTTGCGGTTGGTCAGCAAAAGCGAGAGCAAATCAAATTCCCGCTTGGACAGTTCGATTTCGGTTCCGTCATACCGCGCGGAATAGGCCGCCTTGTCGACGACCAGTTTTCCCCAAACAAGCTTCGTTTCTTCCGACGGTTCCGGAACGCTTCGTTTCTTCAGCGCAACCCGGATCCGTGCCAGAAGTTCTTCTATGGCAAACGGCTTGGTCACGTAATCATCGGCTCCGATATCCAGTCCGGACACCTTGTCCATTACCGAATCTCTTGCCGTCAGCAAAATGACCGGAACCTGCGAGGTTTTCCGCAGCCGCCGAAGGACTTCCAGGCCGTTCAGCTCCGGCAGCATAATATCCAGCAAAATGATGCTGTACTCGCCGCTTTCCGCCTTAGCCAGTCCATCCCGGCCGTTGTCTGCCCATGCGGTTTCGTACCCTTCATGGGCCAGCTCCAGTGCCACAAACCGTGCGATTTTTTCCTCGTCTTCCACAATCAAGACCGAATTTGCCATGCTACCTCCTAAATATCATCACCCGTCAGGCGTTCGTTTCGTCATTTCCGGTATTCTGCGCCTGCTTGCTCTCGTTCCAGTCCTTGCGAACGGATTCCGCGAATCGGGAGCAGGATTCCGAAATTCGGTTTCCGCTGTTGTCCTGATTCAGATTCTCACCGACAAACCGGTACGAATAATCGCAGAACAGACTGATCAGCATCAGCGCAAGAACAATCGGGCAGCTCGGCAGAAGCAGAAGAATTACGAAAATCGTAATCGGAACTTCCAGCTTTGACTCTCCGTTTTTCCGAACCTGCAAATAATTATGCATGCCGAGCTTTACCAAATTCACAAATTTCTGCAGCAGCCGCTTTACAAACTCTCCGAACGACTCGCTTGCATAACGCTGAGGAGCAGCCTTTTCCGTTGCCCGAACATTCTCCGGGATTTCGGTGTAATAGCCGCCGGCCGGTCTCTTTACCTTGCCGAGTGCCTCCAGATACAGTGCCGCATCCAAAATGTCGTCTCCGCATGCACGAAGCGCTGCATCCGCCTCAAATTCATCCACTTCCATTTTCTCACAAATCTTAGCTACTTTTTCTTTATGTTCCATATTTTTCCCTTCTGCCGCCCGTTCGGCGGCATTTTCTCATTGGGAACGGAGTTTTGCTCCGTCCGTATTCCGTATCGTCAACGCTGTGACTGTTCCGAAGCTTCGGTCCCGCGTTCTTCATTACGTGTTTATCATATCCCGTCAAGCTTAAATAAAAAGGAACGAAAGATTAAAAGTACATTAATAAATGTCCTGTTTTTCATTATTCTGCTGCCATCATACCACAAACAGAGCCGGATTTCCATTCCGTCCGGTCATTCCGTCCGGCCATTCATCAAACATTTTCCCGGTCATTCCGTCCAACCGTTCCTCCAATCATTTTCCCGGTCATTCCGTCCAACCGTTCCAACCGTTCATCCAATCCTTTTCCTGCAAATGATGCTCCCGTCGTTTCGCATTCTTTCACCGACGAATCGGATTCCCTTGTGGTTTTGCTCCGGATTCGTTATAATAAGGATGCGCCCGTCATTGTCCGAACGGCGGGCAGAACCGTTTTGGGAGGTCATCCGTGAATTTCCTTCATTTTACAAAAAAAGAAACCGTTTCACTCGGTAATTTCGTATATACGCTGTATCGCAGCAACCGCAAGACCATCGGCATTCAGCTGAAACGGACCGGCGAAGTGGTCGTCCGGGCTCCGTTTTTCAGTTCGTCCTCGGAAATCAATGACGTTCTTTTGAAAAATATCGACTGGATTCTCAGCAAACAGGCGGAACTGTTTCGTGCCATGTCCGATCTGGGCGGTCCGGAAGATCATTATTTTGACGGCGCGCTGTTCCCGTTCGGCAGCGGCCATCTTACGCTGCGGCTTCAGGAGGACTCCTCCGCCCGCAATTATACCATACTTTTGCGAAACGGGGAAACCGGTCCGGAGCTCGTGCTTCGCGGCGCATCGCTTTCTCCGGAAACCTGCCGCAAGCTGGTCAGCAAATGGGGACGCCGGTATGCGGGGGACATTTTGCGCGAACGGGTTCGTCAATGGGCCGAAGTCATCGGTGTTTCCTATAACAACGTCACGATCAAGGAAACCAAATCCCGATGGGGCAGCTGCAGTGCCGAAGGAAATATCAACCTGCACTGGAAATTGCTTATGCTTCCGGAACGGCTCCGCGATTACGTCATCGTTCATGAGCTCTGCCATCGCTTTGAAATGAATCACAGCACCGCGTTTTGGGACACGGTGGCTCGCTTCCTGCCCGATTACGACGCCCTGCGCAAGGAACTGCGCGAGCAGGAGTTCACGGTCCTCAACTGGTAACCGCCGGGCGCAGGCATTTTCATTTCGTACCTAACGGGATTCCGTCGTCCTCCACCGGTAACCGCCGGGCGCAGGCATTTTCATTTCGTACCTAACGGGATTCCGTCGTCCTCCACCGGCAGCCGCCGGGCGCAGGCATTTATCCTGGATTCTCGGATTAACATGACGAGGTTGGTGCCTTTACTCCGAGAGCCTCATATATTTCAGCCTGCTTGTTAAGCATTTCTCCGATTCTAAGTGAATGCTTTTCATCTTCAAAGCATTCAAGAACATCGAGCTTATC